>NZ_CP130613.1:651556-1303112 GCF_030623445.1 Pseudogemmatithrix spongiicola | reverse complement strand
GACTTGGCACACCGCGGGGTCGTGTAGCGACGGACAGTTGGTCTCGCTCGCGTCCTGCCAGTGAGCTACGATGCGCTCTGCGTGATCGGTCTGGGCATCGAGCACAGGAATCGCGACCTGGATGGCCGCATACGCGAGCATCAGCAGGGTCGCCGCAAACCGCTTCATCGCCGAGCGCCCGGTGTTGGTGGACGCAGTGGCTCGCGCAAACATGGCAATGGTGAGCTTCATCAGCGCCAAGGAAGAAGAAGCGTGACTGCGATGTTCAGACAACCCTGACGGCGATTGACGAGTTCCGTCTGATGGCGCAATCCGGCTTCATCGAGGGCGCCGTCGCCGAACCCGGCGCTACTCGGGCCGCCGAGCTCTGTAGAGCGCGATTGTCCCCAACGACGTGTCCACGTGTCCCTCTTGAACGACCTGCTCGAATCCAGCCGCCACGAACAGCTCCGGCAACCGACCCGCGACGTTGTCGCGCGTGGTCGCCACACCATCCAGCGCCTGGACGATGAGAAACAGTGCACGCATCGTGGGACCGCTCGGGCGCCCCCAGTCGGCCACGTGCAACTCGCCCCCGGGGCGCAACACGCGGTACGCTTCCGCCGCTGCCTGCTGCTTGCTCTGCCAGGTGAGATGGTGGAAGAATAAGCTCGAGACAACCCGATCGAACGACGCACCTGCATACGGCAGCTCGTGTGCGAGTGCGCAGTCGAACGCGAGCAAGACCTCGGCCGCGGCGGCTTTGCGCGTGGCGATCCGGAGGACCTCGGGATCGCCATCCACGCCGACGATGCGAGTGCTCGGCTCCCTTCGCTTGATTCCAATCGTCAACGAGCCCGTGCCGCAGCCGAGATCAAGGATGTCCAGCTCCGGTCGCGTCACGGCCTGCGCAATCAGCGCGCCGCGGAAGCGGCGCTCGCGCGTCGTCAATGCGACAGCACGGTCGTACAGCGGCGTCAGGACCCGCAGGCCCAGCGCCGGAACATACGTCGAACCCTCGCGCTTTCCTCCTTCCGTTCCCGTCGAGATCAAAATGGCCTCACGTTGGGAGTTCCGACTCGGCCTGGCGTCGAGTCCGCCGAATGGCCGCTTCACCAAGATCCATCATCGCCGCAACGACACGCGGATCGAACTGTGTCCCTGCACCCGCTCGAATCGTCGAGACCGCCTCTGCGTGCGACACGGCACCACGGTACGGACGGACCGACGTCAGGGCATCGTACGCATCGACCACGGCGAAGATCCGCGCGCCGACAGGAATCGCGTCGCCGCTGAGCCCCTGCGGATAGCCGCGACCGTCGTATCGTTCGTGGTGCGTTAGGACGCACTCGGCCGCCTCCGCCGGGATGCCGACGCGACACAAGATGCGATACCCCGCGGCCGGATGCTCCCGCATGACGGCCTGCTCAGCGGACGTCAGGGGTCCGCTCTTGAGCAGGATCCCGTCCGGCACGGCAATCTTCCCCACGTCGTGCAGCAGCGCACCGAGTCCAACGGCCTCGCGCCGCGCGGCGTCGAGCCCGAGCCGACGGGACAAGAGCAGCGTGTACGCGCGGACGCGCAGCGAGTGCGTCCCGGTGTCGTGCTCGCGCAAGTCGAGCGCCGCCACCAGCCCCGTGACCGCCGCCGCATGCGCCTTCGCGATCTCGTCAAGGAGCCCGCGCTCGCGGTCGAAGAGGAGGCCCACCACGGCTCCGACGATCCACAACGTCACGAACTCGGCGAGCTGGTTGGCGCGCTCCATGGTGTCGGACGGCCAGCGTAGCAGGGCGTGCAGCGCCAGCATCGTGCTCATCACGGCGGTCGCGCGGATCGAGCCCCGGAGGCCAAACCAGGCCGCTGCGACCCCCACCGGCAAGAAGTAGAGCTTGCGCGCCGCGATATGCAGCTGGTGCTGCGCGTGTGTTGCCGTCGGGATGGCGTAGTGCAACGTCGTGATCGCCAGCATCAGTCCGACCAACAGGACGATACGCCGCCGGTGCGACGGCGAGTCATCCCCTCCGTCCTCCGGCGTCGGCAACCAGGCTCTACGCTCAGGCGAAGACGTGCGTCGCGCCCTCAGTCGTGAACGCGATCACGTCGAAGGGCTCGGCCGGAGCGCTTTCCATTCCCGGTGATCCGCCCGGCATTCCAGGCACCGCGAGCCCCTTGACCGATGGACGCTCGGTCAGCAAGCGGACGAGCGCCGACGCTGGCACGTGCCCCTCGACCACATATCCCTCGACGAGCGCGGTGTGGCACGACTGCAGCGCCGTCGGAACGCCGAACTCGCGCTTGACGGCACCGATGTCCTGCGCGAAGGTCGTCTCGATGCGAAACCCCGCCTCCTCCATCCGGCGAGCCCAGAGATGGCAGCACTGGCAGGCACTCGACGCGTGGAGGGCCACCAGCACCGGCGTTGTGACGGACTCCTCGCCGGACCGCCGAGACCACCACGCCGTGGCGGCCAGCGAAGCGCCGCCTAGCTGTCGGTTCTAAAGAGGTTGTTCACTGAGGCATAACTGAGGAAGCTGGAGGTGCGAGCCACCCAACCTTCAGCCAGAGGCCTCAGTGAACATCCACAACAATGCGCGATTGACCGCCTGGGGGCGAGCCGAGCTCGTCCGCCGGGTGGTCCTCGACGGCGAGCCGGTGCGCGCCGTCGCCGCGGCCCTCCACATCAGCCCGAGCACGGCTTACAAGTGGCTGCGCCGCTTCGCGGCCGGGGGCTGGGCGGCGCTGGCCGACCGCTCCTCGCGCCCGCATCGCTCGCCGACCGCCACGCGGCCGGCGCTCATCGAGCGGATTCTCCGCCTGCGCGCGACGCGGCTCACCGGGCCGGAGATCGCGGAGCGGCTCGGGCTCGCGGTCTCGACCGTGGGCCGGGTCCTCACGCGCGCGGGCCAGGGCCGGCTGAAGGGCCCGGGGGCGACGGGCGGGCCGCGCTACCAGCGCGAGACGCCCGGCGAGCTCGTGCATGTCGACACGAAGGCCCTCGATCGCTTCGTCACGGCGGGCCATCGCGCGCACGGCAACCGCTCGAAGGTCGGCCGCCGTCGGGGGCTCGGGCAGGACCATCTCCACGTCGCGGTCGACGACGCGACGCGGCTCGCGTACGCGGCGCTGCTGCCGACACAGGACGCGGCGGCGTGCACCCGCTTCCTCGAGGCGGCGCGCCGCTGGTTTGCGCAGCTGGGCATCGCCGTCACCGGTGTGATGACCGACAACGCCAAGGCGTACACGAGCCACGCGGTGCAGGCCGCGCTGGCCGCGCACGGGATCCGGCACCTGCGCACCAAGCCCTACCGCCCGCAGACGAACGGCAAGGCGGAGCGCTTCATCCAGACCGCGCTCCGCCGCTGGGCCTACAAGAAGCCATACCGGACCTCGGCGCACCGCAACGCGGCGCTGCCCGACTTCCTAGATTGCTACAACGTCGAACGGCCGCACCGGTCGCTCGGCCGCGTCCCGCCGCTGCTCCACTTCCTCATGCAGCGTGAACAACGTCCTTAGAACCGACACCTAGCGCCGCCGCCAGCCACGTGCGCCGAGCGAATCGGCGTCCCGGGGACTGCTTCCTCTGACTGACCTGATCCGCGGATCTCCGCTGGCCTTCGTTCGAACTCAACACGTTACCTCCTTTGAATAGGTGCCGCCGGGCGGCGTCTACTGTTCGCCGCACACAGCCTGATGAATGCACAAACCGAGACAACCCTTCGCTTCTCCTGCGTGCCCGGCGCCACGCGAGCCGCGGCCCGTCCCGTCAGGTGTCGCGAAAACACGTCACTCCCAGGTCCGCCCTACCTCCACAACCGCAGCCCCGCGACGATCAGCGTCTCGCTGGCCGATTCACCAGCAAGCCGCGCCAACTCCGCGCTCCGCCCATAGCCACGCTCCCAGACCACGCCGAGATACGGCGCGAACTCACGCCGAATCTCGAACCGTGTACGCAACCCGAACGAAGTACTGCTCAACCCTCGCCCGACGCCGAACGCGTCGTCGTCCTTGAGTGACAGGGTGGACTCCAGGCGCGGCTGCAGCACGAGCCGTTGCGTCAGGAAGAGGTCGTACGAGGCGGTCAGATCGAAGGAGAGATTGCCGTCCGTCGTGACGAACAGCGACGGCTCGAGCTCGAACCAGCCCGGCGCCAATCCCTGCAGACCGACCAAGGCGCCCGCTCGCGACGCGCTCGCGCCCGGTGCCGTGCGCACGTCGGCGCGGGCGCCCAACTGCACGTCCCACCACGGCGTGAGCATCCGGCCATAGAGCACTTGGTACTCGCCGTGCGTCGCGCGCCCACTGGTCGCGGCGCTGCCGTCGGCCTTGAACCACAGGCGGCGGCTCGCTCCGCCGGTCCACGCGAGCACATCGAAAAGCAGGGGACGTGCAGCACCGGCCGCGTCGTACTCCAGCACTTCCGTCAGCACGAAGGTCTCTCGCCCCCACCTCATTCCGTGGGAGGCATCGTGCGGTACGCTATCGCGCCCTTGTGCGTGGACGCGGCCAGCCGACGAAAAGAGCACCGTGCTCGCGCTGAGAAGTCCCGCCAGCAGCAGCGACGTCCGCCGGCCTCGACGTTCACTCGGCATCGCCATGCCCCTCGTGGCCGGTCGGCGCACTCACGCGCACTTCACGAAACATCCCGACCTCCATATGGTAGAGCACATGGCAATGAAACGCCCATCGCCCAGGGGCGTCCGCCGTGACCAACAGCGACACGCGCTCCGCCGGCTTCACGTTGATGGTGTGGATCCGCGGGCTACGGTCGCCCTGTCCGTTCTCCAACTCCATCCACATCCCGTGCAAGTGCATCGGGTGGTTCATCATCGTGTCGTTCACCATCGTCAAGCGAATCCGCTCGCCGTAGGTGAACTCGATGGGCTCCGCTTCATCATAGGGCACACCGTCGATGGCCCACGTGAAGCGCTCCATATTGCCCGTGAGATGAATCTCGATTTCGCGCGTCGGCGCGCGAAACTCCGCGTAGGGAGCCGCGGATCGCAGCTGCGAGTACAGCAACACGCGACGGCCATCCTCGCCCAGGCCCGCACCCGGCTCGGCGAGTCGACTCTTCGTGCTCATCGGGACCATCGCGTTGCCGTTGCCGTGCGTGTCGGTGCCGTGCGGCGTCTCCGGTGGTAGCGTCCCAGGTGCTCGCAACGCTGCGGCATCGCCCATCTCCGACATCTCGTGCCCCGCGTGCTCGTCATCGGCTGCGGCTGTCGCCGGAGCGCTGGGCGGCATGTCGTGTCCCATCTCGGCGTGGTCCATCCCGTCCATCCCACCCATCGCGGAGTGATCCATCCCCATATCGGCCATCGTGAGCAGCGGACGGCGCCGACGCGACGGAAGGTCGGCGAGCACTCCGGCGCGAGGCGCCAACGTCGCTGCGGTGAAGCCGCTGCGATCCATCGCCTCGGCGTACACGGCGTAGGCCCGGTCGTCGGGGAGCTGCACAATCACGTCATACGTTTCTGCAATCGCGATGCGGAACTCCTCAGTCTCCACGGGCTCCACTGGCTGCCCGCTCACTTGCACGACGGTCATCGGTAGGCCCGGTACGCGTACATCGAAGTACGAACCCGCCGCCGCGTTGATCACGCGAAGCAGAACGCGTTCTCCCGGCGCGAACTGCGCCGTCCAAGGCTCCTCGGCGGTGCGGCCGTTCAGCAGGTAGCTGTACGTCGCGCCAGTGACGTCCGCGATGTCCGTCGGATTCATCCGCATTCCGGCCCACATCCAGCGATCACTGATGGTGGCCGAGAATCCGTCGCGCGCGACGTCTCGGAAGAAGTCGGCCACCGTCCGGCGCTGATAGTTGTACGCGTCCGGCTGCTTCTTGAGCCGCGAGAGGACGCGGTACGGGTTCTCGAAGGTCCAGTCGGACAGCACCAGCGCGTGCTCGCGGTCATAAGCGGGGCCGCTGCGCTCGGCCGGCTCGATGATCAATGCGCCGTAGTGGCCGAGCTGCTCCTGCAACCCCGAGTGGCTGTGATACCAATAAGTGCCAGCCTGCTTCACCGCGAATCGGTACTCAAAGGTCTCGCCGGGTCGAATGCCCGGGAAGCTTAAGCCCGGCACGCCATCCATCTCGGGCGGCAAAATGATGCCGTGCCAGTGGATGGAAGTGTCTTCCGACAGCGTGTTCCGCACCCTGATGACGGCTTCTTCGCCCTCGCGGAATCGCAGCACAGGCCCGGGCACGGTCCCATTGATCGTCGTCGCGCGGGCGTTCCGCCCATCGAGTCGCACAATGGTTTCGGCGATAGTGAGGTCGTACTCGCGCACGCCGCCGGGCGCAGGAGCAAGCGCGGGTAGACCGGGGTTCAGAGAAGGTGCTGTGGCAACGCCCGCGCGGAGCGGTTCGGGTAGCGCAGCCGCAGCGCCGAGGAGTGCACCAGCCTCGAGGAAGCTCCGGCGCGAGACGTGGAAGTTTTGACGCGGTTGAGTCACGGTAATAGTTCGCTTGACACGAGAAGAATGGGCCATCGGGCTAAGAACGGCGCCTAACCGAAAGCTAGGCCCGTGTTTTACGTTCTGTAAAGCCCCTCTTCTCCACCCTGCATCCTTTGGCACTTGCCGACTGCAGTTCACACAGAGTAGACTCTATTGACAGGTTCGTCGTTCCTTCCCCTTTTCTCCAACCTCCTCGCCCTAATGTCTGGTATCTCTCGCCGCCTCGCCGTTGCCGTCGCGATGACCGTTGCACTCGCAGGCCGCGCCAACGCGCAGGACCACGCACACGCTGGCCACCAAGCGACGCCGAGCGCTGAGGTCGCGTCCGTGATTCAGGCGATCCAGGCGCTCTTCGCTGCCGCGGAGCGCGGCGACCTCGCGGCCCTCGATTCGATCTACGCCGGTGACAGCCTCCTGGTCATTGAGGGCTCCGGCATCAATCGCGGGTGGACGGACTATCGCGACAATCACCTCGCGCCGGAACTCAAGGAGTTCAGCAACTTCCGGTATCGGCCCTTCGAAATTGAAGCGCGCGTGTCCGGCAATCTTGCGTGGGCCACGTTTCGCTACGCGCTGAGCGCGGACCTGCCCAACGGCAAGGCTGACGTGGTTGGGCGCGGCACAGCGATTCTTGAGCGCCGTGGCGCGCGATGGGTCGTGCGCCTGACGCACACGGCTAGCCGTGCCCGCCGGCCCAGTGATCCGCCGATGCCCTGAGTCATCGCGGTTGCCGCACCGACCCTCTCGCCCCTAGAGTCAGAGTATGTCACCTCGCAAGCGTCGTATCCTTTCTCCCAAGTCACCCCGGCTCCCGGAGACGATGAATCTCTCAGGGAGCGGGGTTGGCACCGTCTTAGGTGAGCTCGAATCCCGACTGATGCGACTGTGCTGGGACGCCGCGCGGCCACTGAGTGCGCGAGAGATTCACGACCGTCTGCGGGCTGAGCATCCTGTTTCACCCCTGACGAGTACGACGGTGCTCAATCGCCTCGTGCGCAAGGGGTTTCTGTCGCGCGGGCGCGTGGATGGGTTGCTGCATTTCACGGCGCGCGTGGACGAGCCGGAGTTTGTCTCGCAAGCTTCGCGGCGGGCGGTGGAGGGTATCCTCTCGCTCGGTGCCGAAGCGGTGACGGCGTCGATCGTCGACGTGCTCGCCGAACGCGATCCCGAGCAGCTAGCCGAACTCGCACGCCTGATTCGTCGCAAGCTTCGCGAGCAGGACGGTTAACGCGATGGCGTCGGCGAGCGCCGGCGTCCGCCCCCCTGTCATACGCCGGGAGGAGCGACGCCGGCGCCTCTTGCTCTTCGCAATTGTCGCCCTGCTGCTCCTCGGCGTCACGCCAGTCGTCGGACATCACGTGCTCGGCGCGGTACCGTGGCTCTCGGCCGAGCAACATCATCTCGCGATGCTGTGCTTGGTCGCGTTGCACCAATTTCTTGAGCCCGTGCACGACATTGCGCATTGGCTGCTCTACGCGGGCGTCGTGTTCGTTGTATTGGAGCGGGGGCGGGTGCTGTGGCGACACGGACGCGTCATGCGCGACCTTCCACAAGCGCGCGTGAGCCCAGACTCTGCGATGGGACGTGCCGCGCTCGCGGCAGGACTTCGCATCGAGCAAGTGTGGGCCGTGCGTGGACTACCGATGCCTGCCTTTACGACGGGTTGGGTTCGGCCACGGGTCGTCGTTGCGACCGACCTCAGCGAGCGACTTACACCTGACGAGCTCACCGCCGTGCTCGCGCACGAAGCCGTGCACCTGCGGCGACGCGATCCGCTGCGTCTGTTCGCACTTCGCTCGCTGGCCTCGTTGCTGTTTTGGCTTCCCGTCCTTCGCCGAGTCGCCGCTGACTTGGAGGACGAGGTGGAGATCACGGCTGACGATGAAGTGGCGCTGTGCCTCGCGTTGCCGCTCGCCTCAGCTGTGCTCAAGCTCGGCGGGGGGGCATCGACTCCCGTTGCCGCGACAGTGGGATTTCAGCGCGCCGATTTGTTGCCGCGCCGCATTCGGCGTCTTGCCGGCGAGGATGCACTGGTGGTATCACACACGTCCACGCGTTCGCTCATTGCGGCATCGGTGGCATTGCTCCTTGCTTGGAGTTCCGGCGTGATGGTGTTGCATCCACTCAGCGACCCGGGCCAGCACGCAGCCCACGGGCCAGCGCATTGCGACCATCCGGAGGCGAACCCACTCACGCATCTCTTCTGCCGCGGCTGGTCGTTTGGGGGCGATGGATGCCCGCACGAGGCCGCGCGTCGCTCAGCGCCGTAATGCCTGCACCGGAAGGCGACGAAGGGCTGTGCCCCTTGCGGCGCGGCCAGCCGACAGTAATATTTTACACAGAGTAAAGCGCCTTCACCCACTCCTGCTCCCCTATGCGCAATTCCCTTCGTTCGCTTGCCTTCATCGCTGTACTTGCCCTCGCCATCCCGCTGAGCGCCGCGAGCGCCCATCCTCGCCTGCTCAAGTCGACGCCAGCCGCCGACAGTCGCTCCGCAGAAGCGCCACGCGAAGTTGCGCTCACGTTTAATGAATCACTTGATCTCTCGCTCACCCGCGTAACGTTGCACCACGGCGAGATGGCCATCCGCTTGGATCCGCTTCAGTTCGCCCAGGACGATGACAAGACCGTGATCGCGAACATTGTGGGAGCTCTCGCGCCAGGTCGTTACACGGTGCGGTGGCAAGTCACGGGTGATGACGGCCATCCAGTGCGTGGCACGTTCACGTTCGAGGTCCTCGCGGCACGCTCCGCAGCGCCGCCATCCTCGCATCGTGAGCTGACCGCTCGATGATGGAGAGCGTCTTCGGGGTCGAGTCTCCGGCCTTCGTGGCAATTCGGGCGGTACTGTCCGCCTGCACGGTTCTGCTACTGGGCACGCTCGCATTGCGATTCGTGGTATTGCGTCGTTATGCAGGGCCGGATGCTCGGGAGTTGCGGGATGCCATCGACTCCACGCTTCCGCGGTGGATCGACGCACTCGGGTTGGTGGCACTGCTCGCAACGTTGGCGAGACTCGGCGCGCAGCACGCTGCGGTGTTCGGTGGTGACGTTGCACCGTCGGGCGAGTCGCTCTCCGCACTCCTGTTTCGCGCGGGTTGGGGACGCACGTGGTGGGTGGCGCTAGTCAGTGCCCTCACAGTGACTTGGATCGCACCTCGACTACGAGGGAACACCATTGCCAGTTGGGCGGCACTCGCTGGCGCAGTGTTCGCATTCACTGTGGCGCAACCGTGGTCTGGCCATCCAGCAGCTGCGGCGCAGCCGATGCTGGCGATTGCGACGCAGTTTGTCCATGTGGTCGGCGCCGGTGGATGGCTCGGGAGCCTGGCGCTGCTGACGTTCGTAGCGGTCCCTGCTGCGGGTCGAGTGAGCACAGAGCACGCAAGCAGCGCAGATGCGCGAGTCGCCGCACTTGTGCGTGCGTTCAGTCCCACGGCTCTCATCTTTGCCTCGCTGCTTGCGGTCACGGGTCTCGCGACTGCATGGGTCAACCTCGGTAGTGCGGCCGCGCTTTGGCAAAGCGTGTACGGGCGCACGCTTCTGCTTAAGCTTGCGCTTCTCGTCGTTGTTGCTGGGACGGGCGCATACAATTGGCGGCGTGTGCTTCCGTCGCTGGGGCAGTCATCAGGTAGTACGGCGCTTCGACGCTCTTCACTCGTGGAGCTCGCGGCGGGAGTGCTCGTGCTGGTGGTAACCGCGGTGCTGGTGGCTACTCCGATGCCTGGCGAATAGCGCGCGGGACAGGGCCGGCATAACGAAGCTTGCTGGCTGACAGCCACGCTATTGTAGCGCCCGCTTCGCGGTCGCATTTTATGGAGTGTCTGCAGCAGAAGCACACGTTATGCAGACTGGATTCAGAGGGTCGATGCAACACCTTCCATAGTTCCTTCTATATGGAGGTAGTTGCGATGTTCATCCCCAGCCCGCACGGCTACACGTGGCAGCAGCGCGCTGAACTCTGGGCGCGCTATCGCGCCGGCGACTCGGTCCGCGAGATCGCCCGTGACCTCGCCAAGGATCCCGGCGCCCTCCACGGCGTGATTCGCAAGCAAGGGGGCATCTCGCCACGCCTGCGTGCGCGCTCCGCGTTGGCGCTCTCGCTCGACGAACGAGAGCGCATCTCGCGCGGGCTCGCCGCCGGCGAATCCTACCGAGCGATCGGCCGCGCCTTGGGCCGTGCGGCATCGACCATCAGTCGTGAGGTCGCACGTCATGGGGGCCCGACGAAGTATCGGGCCGTCCGGGCCGACGCGGTCGCGTGGAAGTCCGCGCGCCGGCCGAAGGCCTGCCGCCTCGCGTCCCGGCCGCGACTGCGCTATCTCATTGCAGCGAAGCTCAAGCGGCGCTGGTCACCGGAACAGATCAGCGCGTGGCTCCGCAACACCTACCCGCACGAGCCGGAGCTGCACGTGTCGCACGAGACGATCTACCGCTCGCTGTACGTCCAGGCGCGCGGCGTGCTGAAGAAGGAACTGCTGAAGCACCTGCGCACGGGACGCGTCGTGCGGCGCTCGCGCGCGTCCACGCGCAAGGGCCAAGGCCGCGGGCAGATCGTCGACGCCATCTCCATCAGTGCGCGCCCGGCCGAGGTGGAGGACCGCGCGGTCCCCGGCCACTGGGAGGGCGACCTCCTCGCCGGCGGCGACAACACGCACATCGCCACGCTCGTCGAGCGCACGTCGCGCTTCGCCATCCTGGTGAAGGTCGCCAGCAAGGAGCCGAGCCGCGTGGTGCCCGCGCTCATCCGCCAGATGCGGCGCCTGCCGCTGCACGTCACGCGCTCGCTCACGTGGGATCGCGGCAAGGAACTCGCGCACCACCAGCGCTTCACCGTCGCCACCGGCGTGCAGGTCTACTTCTGCGATCCGTACAGTCCGTGGCAGCGCGGCACCAACGAGAACACGAACGGCCTCTTACGGCAGTACTTCCCCACGGGCGCGAGTCTCGCCAACGTTACGCAGCGGCAGCTCGATGCCGTCGCCGCTCAGCTCAATGGGCGGCCTCGCAAGACGCTCGACTTCCGCACTCCCGCGGAAGTCTTCGACGAAGCTGTTGCATTGATTGCTTGAATTCATCAGACGCTACTGGCGTCGTCTTGCGCAACCACAAGAACGGAACTTGCGATGCCGTGGTCGATTTACATCGCGCACTTCTTCGGCGCAGCGTTCGTCGCGAACGCGCTGCCTCATCTCACGGCCGGCATTGCTGGCAAGCCATTGCAGAGCCCTTTCGCGTCTCCGCCGTTTCGAGGGATGTCGTCGCCGCGCGTGAACGTTGCGTGGGCGCTGGCCAACCTCGCGTTTGCCTATCTCTTGCTCGTCCGCGTCGGTCCGCTTGATCTGTATCACTGGCACGATGCAGCGTCGGCCTTTGTAGGGTTCAGCAGTATGGCGTTCATCTGTTCGCGCTCCTTCGTCCGTTTGCGCCGAGAGGGCGTCGGCTGAGTTCGTGTCCTGCGCTGTGTAGAGTCAACTTTGAAGTGCACCGGTGAGGGTTAGGCCGCATAGACTTCCGCCGGCGTTCTGAAGCCGAGTCGCTTGCGTGGTCGACGGTTGAGCTTGTCCGCAATGCGCTGGCAGTCGCGCTGCGTGAGCCCCCTCATCGAACGTCGCTTCGGCAGGTACTGCCGGATCAATCCGTTGGCATTCTCGTTGCTGCCACGCTCCCACGAGTGATGCGGCGTGGCGAAGTAGCACTTGGCGTCGACGACCGCCTCGAGCTTCTCGTAGGAGTGGAACTCGGTCCCGTTGTCGAGCGTGATGGTCCGCACCGGCCGCGGTTGCGCCAGGATGAGCTGACGGAGGCGGGCGTTCGTCTCCGGCGCCTGGCGCGAGTCGAGCTGCCCGATCGCGATGAAGCCGGACTTCCGCTCGACGAGCGTCAGGATGCATGCGGTGTCCGTCGTGCTTCCCATCACCGTGTCGCCCTCCCAGTGTCCGAAGCGCGAGCGATGCTCCGCGCCCGGCGGCCGCGTCGAGATGTGCCGCTTCCCCGCGAGGCGTCCGCGGCTGTCGTAGGTGCCGTAGCGCTTCCGCAGGTTCTTCGTCATCACGCGCAGGTGGGTGTACAACGTCCCGCCGCGCTCGCGATCGGCGTGGATGTACCGATAGATCGACTCGTGGCTCGGCGTGCGGATGCCGAAGCGCGCGTGGAAGCCCACGATCTGCTCCGGGCTCCAGTCCTGGCGGATCCAGTATTCGACGAAGGCCCATTCGTCCGCCGTGAACTGCGTATTCCGGCGCGACGTGCGCCGGCGCTCGTTCGTATAGGACTGCGCGCGGTCGACCCAGTACGTGCGGCCAAGCGTGCGCCACGCATTGCGACGCACCTCGCGACTGATGGTGCTCGGGGCGCGTCCGAGCTCGCGCGCAATCGCCGCGCTGGAGTACCCCAGCTTCCGCAGCGCGGAAATGGCGTACCTTTCTTCGTGGGTGATCTGGGTGTAGGTCATGGCGTCCTTTCTCTTGGAGGAGAACTGAAGCCTAGCCTGCCCCAGGTCACCTCACCCACATCTGGGCGTGCGATAAGCTGTGCACTTAGTATGTGAATGCGCGCAGCATAACGACGCTTGCCGCCGATGAATGCGGTGCGGATACAGTTGTGGGGCATCCTCGTAGCGCAGGCAACCGTCTGCCGGGCGCCGCGGTACGAATAGGGGATGAGGTTCCGCGCGCTCCGTCCCCACCGGCGCCACCGCCTGCCCTCGCTCGTCGCCGGAGCCGTCGCGCTCCTCGTACAGGCGACGTTGGCTGTCCTCGTCCTCTGGCAGCCATCGCCCGCTCCAATCCAGCCCGTACGCAGCCCTCGCGCGGCGGAGACCACTCGACGACTTATCTACATCCCCATCGAGCGCCCTCGCGACTCAGGACTTGGCGACCCAACGACTGCTGGCGATGCGCGAGGCGGGACCGCTCGTGCGCCCGCGGTTGATTCGAGCACGACGGGCGTACTCGACGCCGATGCCGCGCCCTCCGGAACCGCGACCGCTGCGCCCGCGCCCGCTGCTGAGCGGCCCTACAGCCTATTCGACAACCCCTTCATGCCGTCGCGCGATGCTCGGCTCGGGGTGCCTCCGATCAGCGAATCGGATTCGCTCCAGCCTCTGCGTGATCACCTCGCCCGCGCGTTCACCGAAGCCCTCGCGCGTGAGCGCGCCGCGGATGGCGCCAGTGATTGGACCATCGGGAGCGGAGACGCGCGCTTCGGCCTCACGCCGGGACGCCTCCACCTAGGCCGCTTCACCATCCCGCTTCCGGTCACGGTCCAATCGCTGCGCGACGCCGACCCCCGCACCCGCCAGCACCAAGCCATGCTCCGTGAGGTGCGCGAGAGAGCTGAGCGGCGCGAGCGCGAGGCGCGGAGGCAGCGCCCGTGAGATCGCGCGCGCACGGCATAACGCCGCTTGCTGCCAATAAGCGCGGAGCGGTAGCGGGGGTGGGGCGCTCGCCCTAGGGCGAGCGGGGACGGCGCGGTCTGGCGACCGCCCCACCCCAAGGTTCTATTGAAGCGTTCAAAGCAGCAGCACACGTTTTGCCGCACCGGAGATTCCACCCCCACGATGAGGCCTCATATGCGCTTCGCGCGTCTCGGACCACTGGCTTTCGCAGCTGGGCTTGCAAGTCTGGTTGCCGCACCGATGGCACAAGCCCAGGCCACGCCGAGCGTTGACGGCAGAGCAGACCGCTCCATCGTGACCGAGATGGGGTCGAGCTTGTTGATCGGCGTTGGCCTTCGTGTCGGCACCCGAACGGACTTGATCCTTGACGGTGGTGGGCGACTGTCCGACATCGACGGAACGGGCACTCGCATGTTCGTCATGCGGCCCGCGATCAAGCGATACCTGGGCGCCACCGATGGCAGCGTTGCCCCGTATCTGCTGGTCGGCATGAAGGCGGAATGGACGAAGAGTGACTTTGGGGGATCGTCACTCGCCACTCAGCGGATTGGCGCCACTGCCGGCCTCGGCTTGGAGTGGTTTCCCACCCAACGAGTAAGCGTTGGCGGGAACATCGGCGTGGAACTGCTGGCGCTGCGGCGTGAGAGTTCAGCCCCGCTGGGTGGCCCCGATCCGGTGGCCACGGGTTCCGAGATCGGCACTGCTGCCTCCGGTATCCGACTCCGTCTGTTCTTCTGAGCATGGGCAGCGTCGGTGGCCCCGAGCGCTCCACCACCAACACCTCGCGCCCAAGCCGCGTGCAGCTGAGCGCGAGGACATGGTACGTGACACAGCTGCAGCGAGCGCTTCGAGTCCTGTGCGTCTGCGGCATCGTGGGTTGCGCGGCCGAAGTCCCCGTGATCGAGCGTACACCGCACTCGCTGATCGCGGACACGCTCGCATCCGCCGATGATGGCGCCTTCTTCCGTCCCGCGGACATCGTGCTGCTACCGTCCGGTGAGCTTGCGGTCTTGGAGTACACGCCGTCCGCCATCGTCGTCATTGACTCCTCGTCAGGAGCCAGAGTGCGGCGCATTGGCGGACCCGGCAAAGGTCCAGGCGAGCTCGAGCAGCCGCTGGGCCTGCGGCTGAGCGGCGACACGCTCGTGACGCTCAACGCCGGCAACGGTCGCGTCGAGCGCTTCCTTGTGGATGGCACCGTGTTGGAGTCGCGGCCCGCCCCCATCGGCGCGCATCTCGGGCGCTTCGCCTTCAATCCGGACGGCGGGATGCTGCTGCCGACCGCCGGCGCCGACAGCACGCTCCTCCGCGTGCTCGCCCCCAACGGGACGCTGTCCCATCGCACCGGCCGACCGCGCGTGCCCTTCACGCGCCAGTACAATCTCGACGCGTTCCGCGCGCAGGCGGAACGGCTTGAGGTTCCCGACTACTACGGCAATGACGTGCTTGCCGCGATGTCTCCGGACTCCGTCTTCTGGCTCGCGTTCGGCGCGATTCCGGAAGTGGCCGCGTACCACCGGGATGGCAGCGTCGTCGCGACCTTCCGCCTGCCCGATTCCCTCTCAACGCCGATTCTCGAGGACTACCGGACTCGCAATCGGGAGGCTGCAGGCACCCTGCGCTTCCATCAGCTGTCGTTCTTCGCGGACATCCGGTTCGACGACGCACTTGTCTGGGTATTGCTGCGCAATCCGCCGGATCTCGACGCACGGGTACTCGTCCTGGACCAGCTTGGCGCGCTGAAGGGCAACTATGTCATCGCTGGTGCAAAGGATGTTTGGCGCATCGCCCCCGCGCGGCGCGCGGGCTGGCTGTATCTTAGCTCTGCAACCACTTCCGAAGTCTATCGCGTGGCGCTGCCCGACTCGCTTCGCCGATAGATGCGATTTCACGACGCTTGCTGCCCATGAGCGCGGTGATGCATTCTCACAACAGACACATGTCGAACGGAGATCTTCGAGTCCTCGCGGCGGCGCGGCGGGGGGCGGCCAGGCCTCTTCGATGCCGCGTTACTGATGCGGCCATACCGAAACGAGTACACGATGCTCGACGTTCCGCCGCTGGTGCAGCGATTCGTGTTCCCGCTGGTGGTTGGGCTCGGCATGCTACTGGGGAAGTACAGGAAGTACCGTGAGGCGCCCGCACCGCACCGGGATTGACGGGCGGCGTGCGAGCGTCGGCTTGCCACCGATGGCCGAGTACGTGCGGATGCTCTCCGAGCAGACGAAGCTCCCGGTGGTTTGGCCGCCGCGCCGCTAAGGCATTCGACGTCGCCGGCTGCCGTGGGCCGCTGTGCAGCTTAGCTTGGACGTGAGGCCGACATGAACCTCGAGTCGTACAACGCAATCGCCGAGCAGTGGGCGCGACACCGGGTGGCACTCTCGCCGGGTGAGGCCGCGGTGTTGCCTATGCTCGTCGAAGATCTTCCGCCCGGTTCCACGGTGCTCGACCTCGGGTGCGGCACGGGCCAGCCCATTGCCGCCTACTTCGCGGACGCAGGATTCCGGATTGTTGGCGTCGATCAGTCGCCTGCGATGCTGGCCCGCGCACGGCAGGCCCTCCCGGCACACCGGTGGCTACTCGGCACCCTAGAGGACTTCCCGGCCATCAGCCACGTCGCCGCGGTCGTCGCGTGGGACTCCCTCTTTCACGTCCCCCGCGAGCAGCACGCACACATCATTCGGCGGGTGCGCGCGACGCTACCCCTCGGCGGGCGCTTCGCCCTCACCGTCGGCGGGTCCGAGCATCCCGCATTTACCGATGTGATGTTCGGGCACACATTCTTCTACGATTCGTTGCCGCCGGCGCAGGTGACCGCACTGCTCACGTCGTCCGGATTTCGGGTCGTGCACGAGTCCTTCCTCAATCATCCGGACGGCGCGCGGGACAAGGGGCGCGTGGCACTGGTGGCCGCGGCGGCCTGACGACGCGTGCCGCCGAGTGCCGCAGGTCGTAGGTGAGCTTCGCGGGGCGTCCGTGATGGCCTAGGGTTGGTTGCGAACGCACCGCCCAACCCTTCTTACCTGGGAAGGCTGCAGCAGAAGCACACATTCACCTGAGCAACACAAATCGCCGCTTCCTCCTACGATGACACCCAGACGCGTGCTCTCCCTCCTTGTCGCCGTTACGACGCTCACGGTGTCCGCGTGCACGACGGCAAAGGCCCCAAACCCCGTCGTCGTGCAGGCTAACGAGTATGCCTTCACTGCGCCCGACAGTCTCCCGGCTGGAGCCACCGCCTTCGGCCTCGCGAACGGTGGCAAGGTCGCGCACGAAGTCATCGTCGTGCGCCTGCGGCCGAATGCCGATATTCAGGAAATCCTCCGCCTCGATCGCGCTGACAGTTCCTGGAGTGCGCTCCGCGACCAGCCCAGCGGAATCCTCACGGCCGAACCCGGCGTCACTACGCCCGGCCAGCTCCTCATCAACTTGCAGGCCGGCGAGCGGTATCTGCTCGTGTGCAACTTCCGTGACGCCGAGGCGGCGCCCGCGCACATGCATCTCGGCATGTTCAAGCTCATCACCGTCCGCGAGTCCTCCGAGTAACCTCGACCGCGGCAGGCGCCAGGCGAACGACGATCGCTGCCGATCAACACGGTGTGGGTGCAGTGGTGGGACGTCCACAGCAGATGGCGCCTTATGGTTCCCGGTCCCGGGCATGTACGGTGGCTTCAAGTACCGACTCGCGAAGCGTGGCCACGAGCTCTAGCTGATTGCGGACTCTTGGTGCTGGGTCGTTCTCACGTGACGACGGCGCATACCGCGAAGGTATTGTTGCGCATGCGATCCAGCCGGACAGTCACCGTTCTTGCTCGGCGCCTCATCGCTTGCTCGATGGCGTTGCTCATCGCCAGCTGCAGCGACCCCGTCTCTCCGGACGACGAGTATCGCATGGCGCTGGCCGCCGTCGAGGACTGGACAGCTGCCAACCCGCTCTCCTGGAGCGTGGTGACGTCGGGGACCCAAGCGCCGCGGCGCACGAGCTGGTCACAGCCCTGTTCGGCCAATCCACCGTCAGGATTCGTGGCGCTGAACGTGCAAACTGCGAATACGCGGGTGACTGTCTTCTTTCGCTGCCCCATCGCCTCGGCCAGCACCGCGGCGGAACTGGCCGACGCCTTCAGCCATATCGTCCTCGAAGAGCTGCCGCACCGCCTTGCCGTGCCGAACTGGAGGTTCGAAGTGCTGACGCCGGCCTCATCGCTGTTCAGTGGCGTCTCGTTCTTCGACCAGGCTGGGGGGCGTCTCCGCATCCAAGTCGAAGCGCCCCTATACGCCCTCTACGGCCACAGCACGCGCCGCACCTGCATACCGCCGGCCGACGGCGAATCCGCGCCGAGCTGTTTCGTCTTTCGACAGCATGCCATACCGCTCAGCTTGAGCATCACGGTTCCGTTTGACGGCTCCGCGTTGCAGTGAGTCGCGCGCAATGACGTCCACACACCGACAGATTCCCTACCTGCGCAAGGCGAGTTCCCTGCTCTGGATCGACTGCTTGGGCGGCTTGGCGGTCGGCGTCCTGGTCCTCGCGCTCTCCCCGTGGCTCAGCAGGCTCTACGCGATGCCGGAGAGCTTCGTCATCGCGCTGGGCGCCGCGAATCTCGCGTATGGTGCGTTCTCGCTGTCGCTCGCCCGACGCGCCGTCCGCCCCCGAGCGCTCCTGCAGCTCCTCATCGGCGCCAACCTGGCCTGGGCGGTGTTCTGCGTCATCGCCAGCGCCGTCCTCGCCGCGCAGGCCTCTGCGTACGGTCTCGGCCTCCTGCTCCTCGAGGGCGCGTATGTCGGAGGCCTCGGCCTCCTCGAGTGGCGCTTTCTCGATGCCCTGCTGACCGACGCCTGAGCCGTCCTGCAGCCCGCCGTCCGGCTGAAACCCAACAGGCCGCGCATACGTCTGCCCCATATGCCGACGCCCCCCGCCGCGCTGCTGCAGTCGCTCGGCAGCGACATGCGGTTCGCCCTACGCTATCTCTCGCGCCACAAGGCCACGACCGCGATCACGCTTGCGGTCATCGCCCTCGCCACCGGCGCCAATACCCTGATCTTCTCGTTCTTTCAGGCCATGTTCCTGCGGCCGGCGCCGCAGGTCCCGCAGGACCCCGCACACGCCCTCGTCTGGATCCAGGAACGGCCCACAAGGACCGCCGCGTGGAAGCTGACGGATCTCACGGGGACGCAGCTCGACCAACTCTCCGCGCGCCGCGAGGTGTTTGCCTCCGTCACGGCGTGGATCGAGGACGACGCGATCGTCGCCGCCGGAGACAGCGCCGGCGCGCAGAACGTCCCCATCACCTTCGTCGCCCCGAACTTCTTCACGACGCTGGGCGTCCCCCTCATCGGTGGGCGTGACCTGTTCCAGCGCGACGACGGCAGCGCCGACCTGAGCGCCGTGATGGCCGCGATCCACGCGGAACGGATGTTCGGATCGCCCGAGGCGGCGCTGGGACGGCGGCTGCTCGTCAATAAGGTGCCCGTGGAGATCGTCGGCATCGCGCCGCGCCGCTTTCGCGGTGCGATGCGCGACGACGTGGAGCCGATGCTCTTCATCCCGCTCAGCGCGCGCAGCACCCTCACCGCGGCGCCGGCCCGCTGGTTCGACGACGACCCTGCCCTGCGCGTGCTGGCGCGACTCGCACCGGGCGCGAGCTTCGCGCAGGCCGCTGCCGTGGCCGAGCAGGTCGCGACGATCACGCTCCCCGACTCGGCGGACCGGGTCGGCATGGCGCGGAGGGCGGACGTGCGACACCTCGGCGCCGTGCCACCATGGGACGAAGGCGAGGAGCTGCTGCTCGTCATCTCGCTGCTCGCGGCCCTTGGCCTGCTCATCCTGCTGGTCGGCTGGATGAACGTCAGCGCGCTCATGGTCGCGGCTGCGGTCTCGCGACGCCAAGAGATTGCCGTGCGCCTCGCCCTTGGCGCCACGCGCCAGCGCATCATCCGACAACTCGCCACCGAGTCGACGATCGCCTCGCTGGTGGGCGCGGCGGCCGGCGCAATCGGGGCGTTCTGGCTCCTCTCGTTCGTCAGCGCGCGCGTGGTGATCGGGGCAGACCTCTCCCCCGACCTGCAGACCTTCGCGTTCGTCTTTGTGCTCGCGATGGCGACGGGCATCCTATTCGGCCTCTCGCCCGCGCTGCACGCGACGCGCGGGCTGGCGGGTGCGCTCCGCGACTCTGGGCACGGCGCCACGCGACGCTCGCGACTCCAGCGGGCCCTGGTCGTCGCACAAATCGCGCTCTCGCAGCCGCTGCTGGTGGGCCTGCTCGTCATGCTGCACACCGTGCGCGCCAACCATCGCCCGATGGCCGTCGAGACGAGCCGCGAGGTCATCGAGGCGACGTTCAACCCTAGCGGCGATCCAGCGCTGGTCGAACTCGGTCCCCTCCAGGTGACGCAGCTCATCCCGCGGATCGCCGCGCGTCCGGAGGTCCGCGCGGTCGTGCCGGCCGCACAGGAGTTCGAGGTCCGCGGGAACATGCATCTCACGGGCGCCGCACCGGGGTGGTTCGACCTGCTCGATGTGCCGATCGTGCTCGGGCGTGACGTCTTGCTGGCCGACAGCAACTCGACCGACCTTCCCGTCGTGATCGGCGTCGATCTCGCACAGGCGCTGTACGGCGACGCCAATCCGATCGGGCAGCGCACTGCGCTGCCACCGGCCAGCGGCGCGAGTGAAGAGCAGCTCTTGATGACCGTCGTCGGGGTGTACGATTCCCGCGTGACCGTGCCGGACATGCCGCCGGCGGGCAGCCAGGTGGCGGGGAAAGGACCGTTCCGGATCTACACGGCGCACGGCATGGCGTGGTCCACGAACCAAGTGCTGGTCCGCACGCGCGGGCCGGCGGAGGCGTACCTCCCGGCGCTTCAGCGCTTCGTGATGGCTGAAGCGCCGCAGTTGCCGATCTCTGCCATCCGGACCCTTGAGCAGCGCGATGCAGACGAGCGCCAGTTCACGCAGCGGCTCTCGCTCGGAGCAGCCCTCGGCGCCGTGCTTGCGCTGCTGCTCGCATCACTCGGGCTCTACGGCGTGATCGCGCTGTCGGTGCGGCAGCGCACCCGCGAGATCGGGGTGCGGATCGCGGTAGGCGCCGAGCCCCTGCAGGTCGCGCGCATGTTCCTCGCGTCTGGCATGAAGTCGGCGATGATCGCGTTGGCGATCGGGCTTCCCATCACGCTGGCCGCGCTGCAGGTGCTGATCGCGCAGGGCGAGATGCGCATGTCGGCGACGCTGCCGCTGGCGGTCGGCGCTGTGGTCGCGGCACTGCTGCTGACCGTCGCGGCGCTGGCGACTTGGATTCCATCTCGCCGCGCGGCGGAGGTCGACCCCGGCTTGACGCTGCGCGCCGAGTAGGACGTCAGCGCGTCCGCACCGTCCGCTCGATCCACACGTAGTCGGTCTTCCGGTCCACCCCGATATCGACCAGGGTCGTCGTGTTCGGATACAACAGCGTCGGCGCCCCGGCCGTGGCCTTCGGATTGGAGTACGCCAGCGCCACCGCCTGCAACTGCTCGTTCGCGTAGCGGATGCCTCCATCCACCGGCGGCACGTAGACCCGCATGGTCAGCGCCACATCCTCGCCGATGTCCGTCGACGCGTCGGCGATCAGCCGCTGCACCGCGGCAGGATTGACGAGGAAGCGTCGATACGCCGCATCGCTGCGGTTGGCGTGCGCTTCGCGTACCATCTCCTCCTGTACGCGCGCGCCGTACGTGCGCTCCTTCGCCGTCTCCCCCGACCCGCTGCGCCAGCCGGCTCCCTGCAGCCGCGAGACCTTCGCGAGGCCGAAGGCAAGCGTGAAGTCGCGCACCGGCACGTCGTGATCGTCCCGCACGCGCACGAGGAACTGCTGGTACTGCGGGTACCCCGTCGCGCGATACGTGTCCGCCGTGACCTGGGCGACCTCGGCCTTGAGCGCCGCGAACTCCCGCGCGGACTTGGTCTGCAAGGCCTTGAGCACGAGTCCGCTGACCAGTGACGTCTGCTTGCCCGTCGCATCGAACGACGAGACGATCGACCCGTGGTCCAGTCCGGGGAGCACCCCGAACGCGAAGTCGTGCGTCGACGTGTGGCCGCTCCATCGGTACGGCGGCGTCGAGGGGTCATCGCCCGCGTATCGTGTGGGCGTGACGCGGAGCAAGATGGAATTCAGCGGCGCGCCGGCGATCACGATGGTCCCGTCGGTACCCGGCTTGGAGACCATGCGCCGAAGGTCGCCGTAGGGCTCGACGCCCGTGAGGATCGTCAGCTGGATGCCCGTCGGCGTGAAGTGGCTGCCCTGCCCCAGCGTGTCGCGCTCGGCGAGCCGCCACTGATATGGACTCGCGAGTTCGAGCCCGTCGAGCAGCGTGCGACCGGTCTCGAGGAAGTTGCCGAGTTCCTTGCGGCCCTTGGCGAGCGCACCGAAGAACGACTTGCCGCGATGCGCCAAGGGCGAGCCGAAGTTGGCGGGGGCCAGCATGACGAGCCGCTTCACGGGGCAGTCGCCGATGCGCGCGTCGCGGAGATAGTAGCGCCAGATCCAGTGCCGCAGCACCAGGCCGCCCGTGGAGTGCACGACGACGTTGACGGACTGCTTGGCCCGGCCATCGGCACCGATGAACCCGCGCTCCATCATGCGCTCGTGAAAGCCGTCCACGATGTCGTCGAAGGTGAGCGCGTCTTCGCGAGACTCGTACTCGCCGAAATAAATGTCCTCGACGTCCGCGATGCCGCGCTTCGACAGGAAGGCCTTCATGGCCTTGAACGAGCGGCCGGTGTCGCTCCAGCCGTGCACGAGGATGGTCGTCGTCACTGCGCGCTCCGGGAAGCGGTTGCGTACGCCCGACGCCAACTTATAGCATTCGAGGACCACTCGCACCGGAGTCCACATGCGACTGCTGCGTTGGACCGCCTTCACCATGTTGCTGGCCTGCGCACCCACGGAGCCCGTGGACACCACGCGCTGCGTGCAGGCGACGTCCGGGTTCGGCAACTTCGGCTGCACGGTCATCATCGGGCGCGTGCTCGGGAGCGATGGAGCGCCGCTGGTCAACGTGAGCGTCGGTCCGCGGCCAAGCCTTGACGGTTCGCAGTTCAACACGCCCTACGACCGCACGGGCGCCGACGGCCGCTTTGCGCTGCGTCTCACCCGGTACAGCCGGGGCGAGAGCGATAGCGTGTCGCTGTGGATCCGCGCGAATCAGGTCCCGCTCGCGCCGGGTGAGCCGAGTGTGGGGGACAGCGTGTTCGTGCGCGCTCGCGTGGCGCCGCCCAACAGCGTGCCGGATACCGTGGCGGTCGAGATTACTCTTCCGGTGTCCTGAGCAGCGAAGCAAGGAACGACACCCCATCCATCCGCGCCGCCACATCCGCCGGCACCGCGACACCCATGAACTGCAGGATCGACGGCGCAATGTCCACCACCGCCGCCGCTCCGCTCGTGAACCGCTCCGTCAGCTCCGGCTGATTCGTCACGATCCACGTTCGGCGCTCGCGCTCGCTCTGCCCCCCATGCCCCTTGCCCGTCGCGGCGTCGCGGCCGTGGTCGGTCGTCACGACGATCATCCACTGTTCGCCGAGCGCCTGCCGCCGCTGCACCGCGGCCCAGATGCGCCCTACATGCGCGTCCGCCTCGCGCACCGCCGCGTCCGATGCCTCGCGGTCGCCGTTCGCATGCGCGGCGTCGTCTGTGTACTGCAGGTAGACCCACGAGAGATCCGGCCCCACACCGGCGATGTGCGCGGCCGTCTCGTCGGTCACGCGCGCATCGATGGCGCGGATGTACTGTGACCGGCGGTCATGCGGATACGCGATGGTGTCCAACTCGTAACCGTCCGCCACGTGATCGAGTTGGAAGGCGCCCGCCTGTGGCTTGCCGATGCCGATGAGCACCGTGCGATTGTCCGTCCATGTCGAGAATAGCGCCGTCCGACGCGCGGGCTCGACGGTCTCGACGATGCGAAACAGGTTCCAGTAGGCATAGTTTGGATTCTGCCGACTGTTGTTCCACACGTTGTGCTTGTTGGCCCAGGTGCCGGTGATGAGGCTCATGTACCCGGGGGCCGAGATCGTCGGCGTCTGCGTGGGGCCACCGAGTTCGCCGCCGACCCAGGCGCGCGCGTAGCCGCCCGCGGCGGCGATGGCGTCGAGCGCCGGAGTCTCCACGCGCTCGATCACGTCGGCTGGGATGCCGTCGAGGATGATGAAGACGGCCTTGCGCGCGCCGCTGCGCTGCGCAGCGGCCGGCAGAGCGACGACGCTGAGGAGCAGCGCCACCAAGAGCGCGCGCATGCTACGGCGCCGGTTGGCGGGACCCGCCTTCCGCGTCGATTAGCGCCCGCACCTGTTGGTAGAACGCTTCACGCGCCGGCGCCTGCGGCCCGATCGTCGCCCGCGGCCAGTTGGCGTTCATGGCGATGACCAAGCGCCGCGCGGGGTCGATGAAGATGCCCTGCCCGAAGATGCCGCGCGCGGCGACGGCACCGTCGTCGTACGTCCACCACTGGTAGCCGTACCCGCGGCCTGGCTCCCCGATCTCCATCCGCTTGGTGGTCGCCTCGGCGAACCACGTCTCCGGCACGAGTTGCCGGTCACCCACCCTGCCGTTGGCGAGCACGAGCAGTCCCATGCGCGCGAAGTCGCGCGTCGCGGCCTGGATGCAGCAGCCGGCGATCTCGTGCCCCGAACCGCCGAGCAGCCAAGTGGCCTCGGCTTCCATGCCGGCGGGATGCCAGATCTTCTCTTGCAGGTACTCGCTCAACGACTTGCCGGTGGCCGACGACACGAGCACGCCGATGAGATTCGTCTCGCCGGTATTGTACTGCCACACCGTGCCCGCCGGATGCGCGCGCGGCAAGCGGCGCATGTAGCTCACCGTGGCGTCCATGCCGCCCTCGGGCTTCTCCTTGTTGAACTGCGCGACGTCGGCGTTGGGATCCTCGTAGTCCTCGTTCCACCGCACGCCCGAGCTCATGGTGAGCAGTTGGCGGATGGTGACGGCGTCGTAGGCCGAGCCGCGAAGGTCGGGGATGTAACGGCTCACGGTATCGTCGAGGCTCGTGATGAAGCCGTCCTGGATGGCCGCGCCGACGAGCGTGGACGTGAAGCTCTTCGCGACCGAGAAGCTGGTCCAGCGGCCCTCGGCGTCGAAGTCGAGGCCGTAGCGCTCGAAGCGGACCTTGCCGTCCTGCAGGATGACGATGCCGGCGCTGCGCTGGTCGGCCATGAACGCATCGATGCCGGGAATCTCCAGCGGCTCACCCATCGGCAGCGCGAGCGGTGTCGGCGAGGGCGAGATGTGCGCGGCCTTGGCGAGGATCGGCAGGCGATCCATCGCGCGGAAGGCGGCAGTGCGCTGGTCCTGCTTCCAGAGCAGCACGTCGCGGTCCGTGGGGAGCGACGCCAGGAGGCCGCGGGTTTCCTTGTCGAGGCTGGCGAACAGGAGACCGCCGCCCAGGGTGAGGGTGCCGGCGGCGGCGAGGGCGAGGATGCGGATGCGCATGGCAGGAACTTAGCCAGGGTCGCCGCCCTAGGCACTCTTGCGCGATACGCCCGCAAATCGTATCGACGACACATATGCGCTCCCGCCGCTTTCTCGCGCTGAACCTCCTGCTGCTCGTTGCGAGCGGCTGCGCGGACGCGTTGCTGGAGGTGTCGCCGCCGACCGGGGACGATACCCTCGTCTTCATGCCGGCACACGCGGGCGTCATCCCCGGCGGGACGCAGACCCTCATGAACGGCAACCCCGCCGCCTACGTCTGGTCCGTGAACGGCGTGGTCGGCGGCAACGACGTCGTCGGCCGCATTACCGCGCCCGGACGGTACACCGCGCCTGCCGCACCGTCGGGCGACTCGGTCGTCGTCACGGCGTCATTGATCGCGCGGCCGGACAGCGTGCGGCGCAGCGTGGTGTTCTTCCTGCCAGATGGACTTCCCGACAGCTACCAGATGGCCCTGCCGCGGGCGGTCGAGATCGCCGTCCCGCGACCCCTGCGCATCATCGTCCGGCGGCCCGCGAACGTGCAGCGCATGGACTACGTCACGCGCCTCAACGAAGTACGTCCGATGTACCCGCTGGGCTTCGGCGCCTTCACCATCGCCGTGCCGCACGCCGAGCTGATCGCGGGGTATCGCCCCCGCAGCCTGCGTTCGTTCATTGGATTCTTCGACGAATTTGACGCGGGGGGCCTGCGGCTGCGCCGCGTCAACTTCACGGTCAACTTCCGCGAAGCGGCGCATCCGGACGTGAGCATCACGGCGCTCGGGGCCGATGCCCAGCGCTCGGCGCACCTCCTGAACCTGCGCCACGACGAAGTCTCCGTGAACGCCACGCCGAACGTCGTGGCGCGAGCCATCGCGCGCCTCGGGTCCTCCGACTTCGACTTCATCGCGGTCATCGCCAACGTCTCGACGGCGAACAACCGCAACTACCAGTCGATCCGCAACGACATCACCGGCCTCGGGCACTCGGTCTTCGACTTCTCGTCGACCTGGGGCACGGGTCCGCGCGTCCTCGGGGCGATCTCGTATCCGATCGACTCGTACTTCGACGCCGCCGAGAAGGCGACGCTGCACGAGATCGGCCATCGCTGGATCAACTTCGGCACGCATCCCGCGCTCGCGTCCGGGCGCCCGCACTGGCCGATGTCCACGATGGCCGGCGGCCTCATGGGGTTCTCCATGGCCGGCGGGGTCGGCGGCGACTTTCCCATTCAACTGACGGACCTCGGCAACGGCACCGCGCGCGTCACGCAGTTGCCGCTGCCGGCGCCTGCGTACTTCGACCCCTTCGATCTCTACGCGATGGGCCTGCTGCCGCCCGACTCGGTGCCGCCCGGCATGATTCTCCCGACAACTACTGCATTCTCGGCGCTGACGACGGGGGCGGTGTTCCCGGTGACGCCGTTCACGATCAGTGATTACGTGACGGCGCACGGCCCGCGCGTGCCATCACACGCCACGGCTCCGCGCGAGTTCCGGGTGGTCACGGTCATCCTCTCGCCGTTCCGGTTGCTGAGCCCGGCGGAGATGGCGTTCTTCGATGCGGCGGCGGCGCGTGGTGAAACGGAAGTCCCGCTGCCGGCGCAGATCGGATTCTCCAACGCCGACGCGCCCGGCTTCTTCACCGCGACGGGTGGCCGGGCGCGCCTTCGCATGGCGCTGCCGTGATGCGCGTCTAGAACTTGCCGAAGCGGAAGACCAGCGAGCCGCTGGCGCCGCTCAAGTTGTCGTTCACCAGCCGCGCATCCTCGGCGCCGAACACGAAGCGATAGCCGCCCGTCACGCCGATGCGCATCCAGCGGATGACATTCATCTCGAGACCGATCTGCGGTTCCGCCACGCCGAAGGTCTCGGTCTCATCCGAGACATTGCGCGGGCGCCGGTCATCGGGCCACACCGACACGCCACCGCCGCCCAGCATCACGCCGTAGGTCGCGTGCACCAGCTTGGACGGCCGCGTGATGACCTCAAGCGTCAGGCCACCGTAGCCGAAATCCATCTCGCCGCGCACGGGCAGCCCGCCGATGATCGCATCCACGTTCGTGGTGCCCCCGACACCCATGCCGCCGATGGCGAAGCGGCGGTTGACGAGGAACGCGCCACCGCCACCGCCCAGGGACATGGTCTCGCCAGCCACGCCGGTCACGCGGTAGAGCGGGCCGCCGAAGCCACCGAAGTCGCGGGGGCCGCCGCCGAGGAGGTACTCGTCCTGTTGTGCCTGCGCAGCAAGCGGGAGAGCGGCAGCGATGGCGAGCGTGGCAAGCGACTGGCGTACGGCAGAGAAGCGCATCCGGGATCCTCAGGGAGGGTGTGTGCCCCCTGATACGCCGGAGACCCCCAACAGGTTTCCCGGTGGGCGGCGGGCGCTAGCCCGCGGACGAACAGAGCACGCGTGCGGCCTCATCGACGGCTGAACGCAGCCCCGCGTGCGCCTCGTGCAGTTCGGTCGCCGCGCTGCCCTGCCCGACCCCGCGCTCCAAGAACCGGCTGGCCAGCGCGAGATCGGAATCCGCGACGCGAATCGGATCGCACTGACGACCAGACGCGCCCACCACGAGGTGCGCCCGCGCCTGCTGCAGCGTGGCCGCGACCAAGAGGCTGCGCGAGTCCTCGCCGGAATCGACGCTGTCGGCCAAGGCGAGGAAGGCCACGGCATGCGTGTAGGTGTCCGGCACGCTGTCCACCGCGCTGCGCAACGCCTCGAGGCCGCGTCCGACGAGGTAGGTGCGCAGCATCATCGTGCCCTCGCCGCTGCGCGGTGCCTGCGCCAAGACGACCAGCGCGCTGTCGGGCCGCCCCTCCTGGTACCAGAGCTCCGCGAGCCGCAGATACGCGGGGCCGAGCGTGGCGTCGGCGACCAGCGCCTGCGAGAGTGCACTGCGCTCCGCGCCGGCGTCGCCGCGCGCGCGGGCGCGCTGCGCCGCCACGACGCGGAGCGGGGCCAGCGACGGGAAGCGCGCCAGGCCGCGGGTGAGCGCCGCGGCGTTCTCGCCCGAGATCAACTCGACGTACTGGACGTAGAGTCGCCCGTCCTCCGGATGCTCGGTGACGGAGCGCGCGCTCTTGGCCACGGCGCGGATGGTATCCCCGCGCATGGCCAGCGCTTCTATATACCGGAGCGCGTAGTTGGGATCTCCGGCGAACCCCACATCCACGCGCTCGAGCGAGTCGCCGAGCGCCGCGGCCTCCGGCCAGCGCGCCAAGGTGTGCAGCGCGCGGAAGCGCAGGCGGGGATACCGAATCTCCGACGGGTTCAGATGGTCCACGCTATCCAGCGCGGCCAGCGCATCGCGTGGGCGCGAGAGCGTGAGGAACGACTCGACAGCCTCGGCGCCCAGATCCGCGGAATCGGGCCGCAGCGCGAGCACGCGACCCCACGCCGCGACGGCGCGGCTGCGTGCGGCGGCGGCATCCCCGCGAGCGGCGCGTGCGATGGCCGTGATGGCCTGCGCCCGCAGAGTGGTCGCGATGATGCTCACCGAGTCCCGCGCCATGATCCACTCGGCCAGCCGGATCACGGAATCCGCCGGCACCGACTGCGTCGCGGCGACGCGCATGAGGCAGGTGCGGGCGAGCACCGCATTGGGGGAGCGCGCGATGGCCTGCGTCGCCGCGCGCGCGGCGGCATCGAACCGCCCTTCGCGCGCATGGTTCTCGCAGCTGCGCAGCAGGTCCATCTGGGCGCGGGCCTGCACGACCGCGCGGGCGAGGGCTGTCGCCGTGGCTTCGCGACCCACCCCGCGGACCGTGGGCAGTGGTTCGCGCATGCGCGGATCGCGCACGAGGCTGAGTTCCGCGCGCACGACCAACGTGTCACCCCGGGAGCGGACGTAAGCTCGGAGTACTTCGTCAGCACGGGAGATGCGCGTCACCCATCCGACTTCCTGGGCGCGCGCGAGCTCCGGACGCTGCAGGCCCCCCACCGCGAGGATGCGCACCGCGGAGTCGGAGTCCACCACATTGAGCTGCCGTCGGTCCGCCAAGCGCAGCAGGGCGCCGCGCATTTCGCCAGCAAGGCGCAAGCCTTCGCGGCGGTCCGTCTCGTGGTAGAAGGGCATCACCTGCAGCGTCTGACGCACGAACGACTCGGCCCCTGGCGACTGGGCGCCGAGGGCTGGGGCGATGAACGCCAGGGTCAGGAGGAGCCGAGCGATGCGCATCCTTCCCAATATGTCACGGTCTGGGCCAGCAAACGACCTAGGGCTCGTAGCGAGCGGCCTATTGCGGATTCGTCCGCGGCGCCGAGGATTTCCCCCTGTGCCCCACGTGCCCATCCATGCCAGTCATCCCTCCCGAGCACGCAGGTCAGCGCGCGTCGTCCTCCGACGCATGTGCATGCATGGATTGTCAGTCGCCGCTGTCGTGCTGTTGCCCGGTTGTGCGACGCTCACTAGCGGTACCACGCAGGGCATCGTGGTCACCAGCAACCCCACGGGCGCGACGGTCGTGGTGGACAACGATTCGATCGGCGTCACCCCAATCACCACGAAGCTCGCGCGTAAGTCGCCCCACGTCCTGACGGTCACGCGTCCGGGCATGGCCGCCGAGACGCTCGCCGTGTATCCGACGGAGACCGCGGCGGCGTTCTATTGGAACCTGATCTTCGGCCCGTACGCGCTGATCTCCATGCCGCTCGACGTCATGACCGGCGCGAGCCGTGCGTTCCCAGAGCCGGTGCTTCACTTTGACCTTGCTCGGTCTGCCGACGGTTCGGCGGCTGCGTCGTTGCCGCGCGACGCAAGCCGCGACGCAAGCCGCGACGCAAGCCGTGACGCAAGCCGTGACGCAAGCCGCGACAGCACCACGGAGGGCGGCAGCATCGCCGCGACGGCGCGAACGGATACGATGGACGCGGCGCCATGGCTGGACATTCCCTGGGGCGCCCGGGTGCGCGTGCGTACGGGCGGTGGAGGGCAGCCGGAAGTCGTCGGACGCTTCATGGGTCGCCTCGGCGACACGCTCGTAGTCGAGACCAATCGGAATCGCCCGGCGGCGCGGCGGCTGCGCTCGGACATTCGCAGCGTGGACCTCAGTACCGGCGCAAACCGCCTCAGGGGTGCGGGACGTGGCGCTGGTTTTGGCGCCGTGATGGGATTCGGCGCGTTCGCGCTGCTCGGCGCGGCTGATGGCGCCGGCATGGCCTTCTTCATCGGAATACTCGGCGCGGGCTATGGTACCATAGCGGGCGCAGTCTTCGGGTTCCTCGCGCTGCCCAGCGACGACTGGATGCGCGTGTACGAGTGGGCGCCGTAGGCCAGCCCGCCAAGCGCTTCCCATCGGCCGTCCCCGGGGCATATCATGCGGCGTCCCCCCAACGCTCCCATGATGCCCCGCACACTCGTCTCCGTCCTCCTCAGCGCCCTGCTCCTCGCCGGCTGCGCCGACGACCCCCTCGATCCGCTGCGCAGCATCCGCATCGAGGTCCCCAGCACGGTCACCTTCGTTGAACCGGGCCCGACCGACGTCGCCTTCGTGGTGCGCAATACCGGCCGCCGTGCCGTCGCGCTGCAGCACTGCGGCGAGAGCCTTGTCGTGTACGTGGACCTCTGGGGCGGCGAGGAATGGATGCAGCTCACGGAAGTCCTCTGTCCCGAGGCGTTGGCGTTCACGGACTTCGCGGCGGGCGCGGAGCGAGAAGGCTTCTTCCGGCTGAACTTCGCGGGCCCGGCCCGGTACCGGTTGCGCATCGAGTCCGAGGACGGCGACATCACCTCGCACGCGATCGACCTGCGGTAGGCCAACGGGCTGGGCACCGCCGGACGGGCTCCGGCGTTGAGAGCGGCTGTGGGTCCCACCTTCGCAGTCCTCCACAGCCTTCGCCACCGATGCTCGCCACCCTTCGCCGCGCCCGCCTGGCCGCGGCCGTCGTGTTGCCCGTCAGTCTCGCCGCCCAAGCCCCGACCCGCCCGATGGGCCCGCCGCCCGGCGCCGGCCGGCGTCCTGCTGCCGGACCGGACTCGTCCACCCTGCAGTCCCAGGCCATCCGCGTCTTCTTGGACTGTCAAGGACGCGCCCGCGGCTGCGACCGCGCCTTCCTCACCGAAGAGATCAACTTCGTGAACTGGATGCGCGACCGCTTCGACGCCGATGTGCTGGTGCTCGCGCAGGCGCTCACGAACGGCGGCGGCGGCATCGAATACACCATCACGTTCATCGGCCGCAACCGCTTCCAGGGCATGAGCGACACGCTCACGCTGAACACGCTGCCGAACGACGCGGACGACCGCATGCGCCGCGAACTGGCGCGGGTGCTCAAGCTCGGCCTCACGCGCTATGTGGCGCGGTCGCCCATCGCCGCGCGGGTGCAGGTGGCCTACGCCGCGCCGGCCAACGGCCAGCGGGGCCAAAGCCCGAGTGCCGCCAGCCTGCGCGATCCGTGGAACCTCTGGACGTACAGCACGAACTTCAACGGAAACGTCAACGCGGAAGACCGGCAGCAGCGCGTCATCGGATCCCTCTCGCTCTCCGCCAATCGCAGCACCGCCGACTGGAAGCTCAACTTCTCGGTGAGCGGCAACATTAACGAGCAGAAGTTCAAGATTCCCGCCACCACCACGCGTCCCGCGTTCACGGTCACCAACGAGCAGCGCACGTACAACCTGAACTCGCTGATCGTGAAGTCGCTGTCCAGCCACTGGTCGGCCGGCATGAAGGTCGGCGCCGGCTATTCGGACTTCCTCAACCAGGACGCGGCGATCCGCCTCCAGCCCGCCATCGAGTACAACTACTTCCCGTGGACGGAGCAGACGCGTCGCCAGCTGACCCTCCTCTACAACGTGGGCCCCAACTACTACGACTATCAGCGCGAGACGGTCTTCGACGAAACCTCCGAGCTGCGCTACTCGCAGCAACTGACGGCCTCGGTGGTCTCGCGGCAGCAGTGGGGCACGCTGAACATGTCGCTGGACTGGCTGAACTACCTGCACGACTTCAACCGCCACGCGCTGACCTTCACGACGAACGCCGACCTGCGCCTCGGCCGCGGCTTCTCGCTGAACGTCAACGGCGAAGCCGCCCGCGTGCGCGACCAGATCTACCTTCCGGCGGCCGGCAACACCGAGGAGGAGATCCTCCTCCAGCGCCAAGCGCTGCAGACGGGCTTCCGCATCCGCGCGAACATCGGCGTGCGCTATACCTTTGGGTCTATCTACAACACCATCGTGAACCAGCGCTTCAGCTCGCTCGGGTCGAGCGGCGGGCGCTTCGCGTTCTTCTTCTAATCCCCAGGAGCCAGGGCGATGCTGCCGTACGCGTTCTACAAGCTCGTGCATGTGCTTGGCATCGCCCTCACCCTCACGGCGCTGGGCGGCATGACCGTGCACGCGCTCAACGGCGGCATGAAGGCGGAGAACGCCGCCCGCAAGCTGTTGATCGGCATGCACGGCTTCGGCGTGTTCCTCATCCTGCTCGGCGGTTTCGGGCTGCTGGCGCGCATCGGCTTTGCGCATGGCAGCGGGTTCCCGCTGTGGCTGTGGGTGAAGCTTGGGCTGTGGACGGTGTTCGCGGTCGCCGCCGCACTTCCCTATCGCATGCGCGCGGCGACGCGTCCGCTGCTGCTCATGCTGCCGCTGCTGGCGATGGCGGCAGCGGGCATGGCCGTGTACAAGCCGACCTGATGCCCGCGCGTCGCGAAGCGACGCTAGGCCGCGATGTGTGCGCGGATCGCCGCGAGGAACGAGGCCTCGTTGTGCTCGCCCTTCTCCAGCACGCGCTGCACACCCCCGGCGAGTAGCCGCCGGTCCTCGGCGGTCAGCACCTTGGCCGTCATGACCACGACCTCGATGTTGGCGTTGGCGGCGTCGGCGCGCAGCGCCTCGAGGAACTGGAACCCGTCCATCTCGGGCATCATGAGATCGAGAAGCACGAGGGACGGGCGCATGGCGTGGACCTGCTCAAGCCCGACGCGGCCGTTCGACGCCTCCGCGATGGACCATCCGTCCTTCTCCAGCGAGCGCCGCACCATGGCGCGCGTGTCGGCATCGTCCTCCACGACCAGTACCCGCGCACCCGACGTCTTGCGGTAGCGCGCCAGCACGGCGGTGAGCTTGTCGCGCTCGAGCGGCTTGGTCAGGTACTCGGACGCGCCAAGCGCGAAGCCCAGGTTGCGATCATCGGTGATGGTCAGCATCACGACGGGAATGCCCGCGATCTCGGGATCTTCCTTGAGCGCGGACAGCAGCTCCCAGCCGTCGAGCCCCGGCATGACGACATCGAGCGTGATCACGTCTGGCCGGTGGCTGCGGGCGAGGGCAAGTCCGGTGCTGCCATCCGCGGCTTGCAGCACGCGGTACCCTTCGCGGGCGAGCGTGCGCACGAGCAAGTCGCGGGTCGCGGCGTCGTCGTCGACCACGAGGACGGTGCCCGCGTCGCCCGTGCCCTCGTGCGCCACCACCGGGACCGGCGCCGCGGCCGGATCTTCCACCATCGCCGGCAAACGGACATGGAACGTGGTCCCGACCCCTGCGGTGCTCTCGACGTGGATGGTGCCGCCCATCATCTCGCAGAACATGCGGCTGATGACCAAGCCGAGCCCGGTGCCGCCGTACTTCTTGGCCGTCGAGGACTCCGCCTGCGCGAAGGCGTTGAAGAGGCGCCCGAGCTGCTCGGGCGTCATCCCGATCCCGGTATCGCGCACCTGCAGCTCGATCCAGTCGCGCCCCGCGACGTTCTGGCGTGCGCCGGAGAGCGTGATGGTGCCGCGCTCGGTGAACTTGCTGGCGTTCGACAGCAAGTTGAACAGCACTTGGCGTACGCGGGTGACATCGGCGTGCATCTCGCCGAGGGTCGGAGCGAGGTCGAGCACCAGGCGATTGCCGTTCTTCTCCACCAGCGGCCCGACCGTGGACGCGACGGCGTCGATGGCCGGCCGGAGGTCGAAGGTCTCGAGGTGCAGCTCCATCTTGCCGGCCTCGATCTTCGAGAGATCCAGCACGTCATTGATGAGCGCCAGCAGGTGGTGGCCGGCAGCGTGGATGCGGCGCAGGTCCGTGACGGCGTCGGCGGCGCCGCGGTCGACGGCGTCCTCTTCCAGCATCTCGCTGTAGCCGATGATCGCATTCAACGGCGTGCGCAGCTCGTGGCTCATGTTCGCCAGGAAGTCGCTCTTGGCCGAGTTGGCGGCTTCGGCGTCGCGCCGCGCCTTCAGCAGCGCAGTGACGTCATGGTAGAGCGCCATAAGCCCCACCAGCTCCCCGTCCACGACGACCGGCACCCCCAGCACCTCGACGTCGACGAGGCTGCCGTCCTTGCGCGTACGCCGGGCGATCGCCCGCACCGGCCGGCTCGCCAAGGCCTCGTCGGTGTACTTGATGGCTTCGGCGCGGTCCTGCTCGGACGTGATGAGTTCATCGAGCTGACGCCCGATGACTTCCGCCTCGCTGTAGCCGTAGAGCTCCACGAAGGCGGGATTGCAGCTGACCACGTTGTGCGCGCGATCCAGCGTCACGATCGCCACGGGGCTGTTGGCGACGAGATCGCTGAAGTACTGCTGTTGATGCTGGGCTTGCGTGAAGAGGCGCGCATTCTCGATCGCGATGGCCGCCTGCGGTGCGAACAGCTCGAGGAGGCGTAGGTCGGGCTCGCCGATGTTGCGACCGGGATCCGAATGCACGCTGGCGATCACGCCGAGGAGTCGGTTCCCGATGAGCAGCGGCGCGGCGATCACGGATTGTACGGTCGTCTGCCCATACTGCGCGGACCGTCCCTCCCACTCCTGGTAGCGCGGGATGATGAGGGGCTCGCGGGTCTGCGCCACCCGGCCCATCGCGCCCTCGCCCAGGGCAATGCGAGTCCCGACGGCGTTCGCCCCCATGTTGTGGCTGGCGACGATCACGAGGTCGCCGGTCGCGTCATCAAAGGTGGCGAGCTCGCCACCGGTGACGTGGAGCAAGCCTACAGCGCGGTCGAGCACGCGCTGCAGCACGCGCGAGAGCTCGAGTTGCCCGGCGAGGTCCTGCATGGTGTCGAGCAGTGCCTGCTGTTCCTCCGCCCGCCGCCGCTCCGCGGAGAAGAGGCGGGCATTCTCGATCGCCACCGCCGCCTGAGGGGCGAAGAGGTCGAGCAGGCGGAGATCGTCGGCGCCGAAGCGGCGCGCGGCGTCCTGGTCCATGAACGCGATGGCGCCGACCAACTGCCGCCCCATCAGCAGCGGCGCGACCATCACGCCGTGGAAGTCCGCCTGCGCATACTGCTCCGAGCGCGAGACCCACGCCTGGTAATCCGGGATGATGTACGGTTCGCGCGTGAGCGCGACGTGCCCCATCGCGCCTTCGCCGACCTTCATGCGTGTGCCCGTGGTGTCGCGCCGCCCGGGATGGTAACTCGCGACGATCTCGAGCTCATCGCGATCGCGGTCAAAGATCGCCAGTTCGCCGTGGCTGACCTTCAGCAGTTGGATCGCGCGTTCCAGCACGGCCTGCAGCAGGTCGGCGAGCTCGAGCCGCGCCGAGAGGTCGGCAATGGTCGCCCGCAGGGCCTCCTGCTCGTCGGCGCGGCGGCGCTCGTCACGCAGCAGGCGTTCGCGGCCGATGGCGATGCCCGTCTGGTGCGCGGCGGCCCGCAATACTTCGAAGTCGTCGGTCCCGAAGGCGTGGTGCCGGTTGCTCTCCACGACCAGCACGCCGACCAACTGTTTGTTCACGAGCAGGGGCACGTCCACTTCCGACCCCTCGTTGCGCGTCGGCAGGTAGCGCGTGTCCGTGGTGACCTGCGGGGTGTAGTGCAGGCGCCCATCAAGCAGCGGCAGCTCGCTCAGGCCGGAGCCCGGTGGGACGCGCAATCCGACCGGCGTGTCCGAGGACCCCCGCGAGGCAGCCACCACGCGGTCGCCCGTTGCGCGATCGACCAGCAGCACGGCGACGAAGTCGAATCCGAGCGCGGCATCGTGCAGGCCGTCCACGACGGCCCGGCAAATCGCCGCCTCGGAGTCCGCCGCCGCGATTCCCGTCGACAGGCGCAGGAGCGCCCCCTCACGCTGTCGATCGGACGAGCCAGCAGCGACGGATGAGGCGGGCATCAGGGGCGGAGGAGGGGCGACGGCTGGCGACGACCGACGCGAATATGCGGGGCGCCCCGAGGACCCGCTAGGGTGCCCCGCCCTCGCGTGCCCGCGGCGGCAACAAGAACTCCCGCGGTGATGCCCGGAACCGCTCGTACACGCGCCGCGTCAGGCCGGCCGTTCCCTCGGCACCGATCCCGCGCGACTTGAGCGCGACCCGCAGCGCGAGGATGAAGCTCACCACGAGGTTCACGAGCGCGATCAGCAACACGCCGGCCGCACTCACGACGATCACCTGCCAGCCCACCTGGAAGTCGAGCGCCGTGAGCGCGTACGCGAGGTTCGCCGACGAGAACGACACGTGGCGGATGTCGACGGGCAAGCCGAAGAACGCCCCCACCGTCCCGGTGGCGCCAAGCATGCAGCCGAAGAGGAAGTTGCCGGCCAGCGCGCCAAGGTTGTACTCGACGTAGCGCGCGATCTTGTCCACGCGCTTCGCACCCAAGAGGCGCTTCATCCACTTCACCCGGCGGATGCGCTCCGGCACGCGGTGGAAGAGCGACTGGTTGTCGTAGTAGCCGCTGATCAGGCCGCTCATGAACAGATACACGCCGGCGATTCCCGCGTGGAACAGGGCGAGGCTCCGCCACGGATGCAGCTCGTGCAGCAGGTGCTCGGCCTTCGCCTGTCCGATCGGATTCCAGTCGAGGAACTCCGCGCCGACCATCGCGATGGCCAGTGAGGTGAGGAAGCCGATGGCCACGTTGCCGGCGATGCTCACCCACTGCGTGCGGCTGACCTGCGCCGCCAGCCCGGCGATGCGGTCCAACCGTGCGTCCTTGTCCGGCGTCCCGTCCAGCGCGGCAGCAATCGTCGCCGCGGTCATGGCCGGCTGCTTGGTGGCGATCGTGAGGTGCAGCACGTGCACGAGCACGAAGCCCAATCCATAGATGAGCGAGAACGCCACGGCCTGCCAGAAGCCGGGCAGCCCGAGCTTGGACGTGAGGATCTTGGTCAGCGCCATCACCGCGACGATGAGCCCTGCGCCCGCCGCCGCGCGGAACATCTCCTTGTACTCGGCGCGCGTCTCGGTGACGTAGTGCTCGCCGGACTTGCTGGCGTGTTCCGTCACGCGGCGCGCGAGGAGCTGCGTGGTGCCGTCGAAGATCTCCCCGAAGCGATTGCGCCGGTTCTCGGCGCGGATCAGCGTGGCCATGAACTGGACGGCCCGCGTCCGCGTCCCCGTCGCCGTCTCCTTGGCGTCGGGCACGGCGAGGAGTCGGAGCAGGCGCATGCGCGCCACCAGCTGTTCGATGCGCGCGAGCACGAACACCAGCGTGACGCCCACGCCCGTCTCGTGCGACTTGCGGCGGATCTGCGCCACGAAGTCGGTGCAGTGGCCGAGGAGTACCTCGAGGTGCCCGTCGTACGCCGGCGCGGTGGCGGGATTCGCCTGCAGCGCGATGAGGTCCTTCACTTCATCGCTCTGCGCGAGGAACGGCGACTCGTGCCGCGCGAGCGCCGGCGCGTAGCGCACCAAGGCGGGATCCATGCCGAGTGCCGCCAGCCGGTGGCCGACGAGACGCATGGCCTCCAACAACTCCTGCCGGATATGGCGACGCACCGGGGCAAAGGCCTCGCCGAAACAGCCCAAGCGCTCGAGGAGATGGTCCCAGGTCTCGTACGGCACCTGCGCGATCCACTCGCCGTCGTGCGGCTCGTCGAACACCTCGGCGACCAAGTCCCGCAGGAAGTCGTGGTCCACGGCCGGGGGCAGCAGACGGCCCAGCAGCCGCTGCCAGAAGCCCGTGAGGAAGCCCGTGCTCGTGAGGATGCCCGACTCGGCATACAAGGTGCGGTGCATGCGCGAGAGCAGCACCTGGCGCAGGTGCGCCGACAGGGCCTCGGCCATCGCGGGGCGCTCGTCGAGCAGCGCGATGAAGCCTTCGAATGGCGCGGCCGCCTCCGCCGCGCCCTGCACGCGGCCGGGCCGCAGCAAGGCCACCAGGCGACCCAGGTAGTCGCCCGAGACCTCCTGCGGGGCGCGCGCGATCTCCCCGAGCAGGGCTTCGATTTCCGGGAGGTTGGCGGGCGGGGTGCGCAGGCTCATGCGGGCAATCTGGGCCGTGGACCCGCTAGGTTCCACCCATGCGCATCGTCGGCGGCAAGTTCGCGAATCGTGACCTCACGTCCCCTGCAGACTTCCGGGTGCGGCCGACGGCGGAGCACGTGCGGGCGGGGCTGATGGAGCATCTGGCGGGCGAGCTCGAGGGCAAGTCCTGCCTCGACCTCTTTGCGGGCACGGGCGCCCTCGGTCTCGAGGCGATCTCGCGCGGGGCGCGGCGCTGCGATTTCGTCGAGACGCGTCCGACATCCCTAAGCGCGCTCAAGTCGAACATCATCAAGCTCAAGCTCCGCGAGCGCACGCGCGTCTTCAAGAAGGACGCCCTGCCCTTCGCCGCGGTGCTGGACGAAGGCGCGTATGACGTCGTTTTCGTGGATCCGCCCTATGGCTCGCGCATGCTCGACCGCGTGATCGAGTCCTGGCAGGCGAAGCGCTTCGCGCCGATCCTGGTCTGTGAGCACGAGCGGGGGCACTCGTTGCCGCCTGGGGCGAAGCGGCTGGATTTCGGGGAGACCGTGGTGTCGGTGTATCGGCTGCCTTGACACGCCGGGCGGGACGCTGCACTTTGTAGTACAAAGTGCTTGACGGACTCCCCGCCCCCGCGTGCCGATGCCCTCGATCCCGTTCCGCAAACGACTCCGCGCCGCCGCCCAGAACGCCGTCCTCTGGGGCGCCGGCTTCTTCACGGCGAGCCTCGCCTTGATGACCGCCCGCCTCTTCCTCGGCTTCTCGCCCGAGGGCATCGGATTCCTCGATGGCGTGGGCATGGCCATCCGCATCGGCGTCTGGGGCGGCATCTGCGGGACCGCGTTCTCCATCGCCGTGGGCCTCCGCTTCACCGGCCGCCGACTCGCCGAGATCCGGCGCCTGCCCTTCACGCTGGGCTCGGCGGTCGGCATCGGCCTCTTCGTGCCGCTGGCCCTGCAGACCCTGCGACTCCTCGGCGGCGAGGGGCTGCTCCCGTGGAGCGACATCACCGACGACGCGATCTTCACCGGACTCTTCGGCGGCATCGCCGGCGGCCTCACGCTGACGCTGGCACAAATCGCCGACCGCGTGCTGCCCCCAGGCGTGCGCAGCGAGGAAGAGCTCCTGCTCCGCAACGCCGACGCCGCCATCGCGGCCGCCGAGCTTGAGCGCGCCCGGACAAGCACGCGGGAGGCCGCGCGATGAGCCAGCCCCCCGCCCTTCACGACAAGGCGCTGCAGGACCTCTCGTTCATCCGCCGGACCATGGAAGGCGCGGCGTCGTTCACCGACGTGCCCGGCTGGGGTCTGGTGGTCGCGGGCGTGATTGCCTTCGCGACCGCCTTCCTCGCCGACCGACAGCCGACACCCGAGCGCTGGTTGGCGATGTGGCTCGCCGCAGCCGCGGCGGCCGCCTCGCTGAGCGGCGCCCTGATGTGGCGGAAGATGCGTCGCCGCGTGGTCGACGCCGGCGACGAACGCCGCGCGCTGCTCAACGTGCCGGCGCGGAAGTTCCTGCTCAGCCTGCTGCCGGCGCTCTTGGTGGGCGCGGTGCTCACGCTCGCGCTGGCGGACGTCTCGGTGCCCGGCATCGACCCGCGCATCGCCGAGCGCGTGCTGCCCGGGATGTGGCTCTTGCTCTACGGCCTCGGCATCACGACCGCCGGGGCGTTTTCCATTCGCGCCGTGCCCATCATGGGGCTCGGCTTCATCATCCTCGGCGCCGTTGCGCTCTTCATCCCCGCCCTCGACGGCGACCTGATGATGGCGCTCGGCTTCGGAGGACTGCAGGTCGGTTTCGGCCTGCTGATCGCACGGAGGCACGGTGGCTAAGCGTGACGGCAGTGCGGTACGGGCGCGGGCCAAGGCGCCGCGCGAGGAGGGTACGACGTTGACCGCCGTGGACGGTGATTCCTCGATTCCCATCGCGCTCGACAAGGTCATTCACGAGCGCCTACGCCTGGCGATCGTGAGCGCCCTCGCCGTGCACGAGTCGCTGACCTTCAACGACCTCAAGGCCATGCTCGACGCCTCGGACGGCAATGTCTCGGTGCACGCGCGCAAGCTCGAGGAAGCGGGCTACATCGCCTGCAAGAAGGGCTTCGATGGCCGCATCCCGCGCACCGAGTACCGCCTGACGGCCGCGGGCCGCAAGGCACTCGAGCGCTATCTCGGGCACATGGAAGCGCTGATCAAGCGCGTGGGAGGCGCATGAGCAAGGCACGCAAGGTTCCCGGCCATCTCGCCATCATCATGGACGGCAATGGCCGCTGGGCGTCGCGCCTCGGCCGCCCACGCTGGATGGGGCATGTCCGCGGCGCGCATACGGTGAAGGAAGTCGTCGCGCACTGCGTCCGCGCCGGCGTGCAGCATCTCACGCTCTACGCGTTCTCCAGCGACAACTGGAAGCGCCCGCGCGAGGAAGTCGGCTTTCTCTTCGACCTCTTCGCCTCGCATCTGGATCGCCAGGTCGACGCGCTGGTGCGCAACGGCATCCGCCTCACGATCTTCGGCCGTCGCGATCGCCTGCCGGCGGAGCTCGTCGCCGCCTTCGAGATGGCGGAAGCGCGCACCGCCCACGGCACGCGCATGCATCTGCGCGTCGCGGTGGACTACTCGAGCCGCGCCGCCATCGAGCGCGGCGACGAACGCCTGCCCGATGTCGACCTCCTGCTCCGCACCGGCGGCGAGCGGCGGCTCAGCGATTTCCTGCTCTGGGAGAGCGCGTACGCCGAGCTCGCCTTCCTCGACGTGAACTTCCCCGACCTGACCAGCGAGCATCTCGACCTCGTGTTCGCCGACTTCGCCTCACGCGACCGCCGCTTCGGCGGCGTCAAGGAGCCACAGCGCGTATGACCCCCGCACTCGCCCGCCTCATCCTGCCGACCGCGCTCGCGCTCGGCTTGCTCGCGGACTATCTCTTCCGCGCGCACCAACCGCGCGCCGGTTTCGCCGTGTGGTGCCTCGTGGCGCTGGGCGCCGCGCTTCTATTGCAGCGCGAGCGTGAGCGGACACTCATCATCGGCGCCGCGGCCGCACTGGTTCTCCTGCTCGTGCTGCGCGAGGCGCCCATACTCTATGCCCTGAATGGATTCGCGCTGTTCATCACGCTGCTGCTGGTGGCCTGGCGTGCGCTGGGCCGCTCCGTCGCGCAGCTCGAACCGCGCGATGCGCTGATCGGTGGCGTGGCGGCCGTGGCCAGCCTGGCCGGCGGCACGCCGACGCTGCTGATGCGCGACGCCAACGCCAGCGCGCTCGGCGAGCAGGTGAAGGGCAACTACAAGACCTTTGGCATCGGCGCGATCGTCGCACTGCCCGTGCTGCTCATGGTCACCGGCCTGTTGGCCTCGGCAGATCCGCTGTTCGCCGGCTTCCTCGACGAAGCCGGCGCGCTGCTCGATACCACGCTGGCCGAGCACATCGGCGTGACGCTGGCCACGGCGTGGATCTCGGCCGGCGCACTGCGTGGCTCCCTCGTGCCGCTGGCGATTGACGGCACTCGCTTCCGGAAGACGTGGGAACTTCCGCTCTCGACCTTCCTCCCCGCGCTCGGCGGTCTCACGCTGCTACTCAGCGCGTGGATCGGCCTGCAGGTGCGTGCGATGTTCGGCGGCGCGGCCTACGTCGCCGCGACCTCTGGCGTGACGGTCGCGGAGTATGCGCGCAACGGATTCTTCGAGTTGATCGTGATCGCCGGCATGGTCTTGGCCGTGCTCTTGGTGACCGACGATTTGCTCGTGCGCGGCGCGGAGTCAGCGCGCCGCAGCTTCCGCACGCTGGGCGGCATTCTGATTGCACTCGTCGCCGCGGTGCTCGTCTCGGCCCTCATGCGCCTGTCGCTGTACTTGGGCTTCTACGGACTCACGGAAGACCGCGTGATGGCGCTGGCCGTGCTCGTGTGGGTCGCGGCCGTGCTCGGCTGGTTCGCGTTCACGGTGCTGCGCGGTGAGCGGCTGCGCTTTGCGCGTGGCGTGCTGGCGATCTCGGCCGTCTGGCTGGGCCTGCTGAACCTCGCGAACCCCGAGCGCTGGGTCGTGGAGACCAATGTGCGCCGCGCCGAACGCGGATTGGACTTCGACATCGCGTATCACGCCACGCTGTCCGCCGATGCGCTCCCGGCGCTTGAGCGCGCCGCCGAGCGACTTGGCGAGCCGCGGGCGACGGAGCTGCGCACGGCGGTTGCCGCGCGCTGGACGGAGCGGAACGCCCGCCGCGCCAACGACTGGCGTGAGTGGACCCTTCCCTACCTGCTCCACGGACGTACACAATAGGGGATGCGCAAGCATCCACTATTGCTCCTCCTCGGGCTCGGCGTCGCCGAACTCTCCACCGCGCGGCTGAGCGCGGCGCAGTCCCAGACGTCCCTCCCGGGCGGCGCGATGAGTTCCATCGCGCCGCCTGCGCGCTTTGCGGACCCTGCGCGGCGCGAAAAGCTGCGCACGGCGATCCCGCGCATCGACTCGCTCATGCGGCGCTTCGCCGAGCAGCAGCGCGTGCCGGGCTGGGCCTATGGCATCGTGATTGATGGCCGCCTCGAACACGTGGTCGCCGGTGGGCTTCGCAACGTGGAGCAGCGTGCCGCGACGGACACGGCGACGGTGTTCCGCATTGCCTCGATGAGCAAGAGCTTCGCGGCCGTGGCCATCCTGCAGCTGCGCGATGCCGGCAAGCTCTCGCTGGATGACCCCGCCGAGCGCTACGTGCCCGAGCTGGGAAGCCTGCGCTACGCGAGCGGCGATGCACCGAAGATCACGATCCGGCACTTGCTCACGCATTCCGCGGGCTTCCCCGAGGACAATCCTTGGGGTGACCAGCAGCTGGATGCCAGCGAGGAGGCCTTCAGCGCCATGATGCGCAGCGGGATTCCCTTCTCGACGACGCCTGGCACGGCCTACGAGTACTCGAACTACGGCTTCGCGATCCTCGGGCGCGTCGTGCGCAACGTGGCTGGCATGCCGTACGCGCAGTACCTGCGTGAGCGCATCCTGCTGCCGTTGGGCATGCGGCACACGTATTTGGAATCCGCCGATGTGCCGGCAGAGCGGCTGGCGTATGGATATCGCCTGGAGGACGGCAGCTGGAAGCTTGAGCCGCCGCTGCCCGACGGGGCATTTGGCGTGATGGGCGGTATGCTGACGACGCCGGCGGATCTCTCGCGCTGGGTGGCGTTCATGCTGGACGCTTGGCCCTCGCGTGATGGCGCTGATGCCGGACCGCTGTCACGCAGTTCGAGGCGCGAGATGCAGCAGATCCAGCGCTACAGCGGGCTCTCGACCTTCGTGAACGCCGGGTCCATCGCGTCGAATGCGGGCGGCTATGGTTATGGTCTCCGCGTGAGCGAGAACTGCGATATCCGCGTGAATGTGTCGCACACCGGTGGCCTGCCGGGCTACGGCTCCATCATGCGCTGGTTGCCGGAGGAAGGCGTGGGCATCATCGCCTTGGGCAGCCTGACCTACACGCCGTGGACGCCGATCGTGGAGCAGGCCATTACGATGCTGCGTGAGACGGGTGGCCTAGTGCGGCGCGAGCTGCAGCCGGCGCCGGTGCTCGAGACGCGCCGCGCGCAGGTCACGCGCCTGGTGCAGCAGTGGTCCACGCCCCTAGCCGACTCGTTGGCGGCGATGAACCTGTTCCGCGATGAATCGGCGGAGCGGCGGCAGGCGCTGATCGCGACGCGCGTGCGTGAGGCGGGCGGTGAGTGCCGTAACGAGGGGCCCTTCGTGGTGGAGAACGCGCTGCGCGGCCGCTGGCGGATGCGTTGCGCGCGTGGCGATCTGCTGGTGGGTATCACGCTCGCACCCACCGAACCGGCGACCGTGCAGTTGCTCAACGTGCAGGCGATCCGACCCGAGTCGGAGCTACGGCCGGCTGCGACCTGCCGACGCCAGAACTAGACGCTCATCCATGCATCTCGAGGACTCCCGAATGACCGCCAGCCGCCACGCCAGCACGATGATCTACGCCGGCATCGTCGCCTCACTCCTGACGATGGCCTTTCATCCGACGGGATCGTCGGTACTCGCCGACGCCGAGGCAGGCGGGGGCAACGTGATTGCCTGCGGCACACACCTGCTGGCGCTTCTCGCGCAGCCGCTGCTGTTGACCGCGATGGGCATCCTGAGCTGGCGCCTCCGCGACCGCCCCGCGCTGGCGGGACTCGGCTTCGCGTCCTACGCACTGTCGGCGTTCGCGATCATCATCGCGGCGGCGATGAGCGGGCTCGTCGCGCCGCGCCTCGCGGAGATCCTCGTCGAGGTCGCAGCGGCCGACAAGCCGGGCGTGATGCAGCAGTGGTACCTCTCGCACACCTACAACCAGGTGTTCGCGCAGATCTCCGTGATCTTCACCGGCGTCGCGATCCTGAGCTGGTCGGCGGCGATGCGCACGGCGGGCGCCTTTCCGCGGGGGCTCGCCACGTTTGGACTCGTCATCGGCGCCATCGGCACGTTCGGCGCGCTGTTCAACCTGCTGCCGCTCGACATCCATCGTTACGGGCTCATCGTGCTGGTGCAGTCGATCTGGATGGTCGGTGTGGCCGTGACCCTACGAAAAGACGGCGCCTGACGCGGTTCCGGATGGCGAATCCCACAGACGCGCGCCTGCGTAGGACCCGCATGCGCGCGTTTGTCGTGACCAAGTACGGCTCGCCAGATGTCCTGGCTCTGCGTGAGCTGCCCTACCCCGTACCGAAGCCCGGCAGCCTGCTCGTGCGTGTGCGCGCCTGCACGGTGACCTCGGCAGACTGCCGTATCCGTGGCCTCAATGTGCCCCGCGGCTTCAGACAGGTGATGCGCCTTGCCCTCGGAGGCCAGGCACCGCGTCAGCCGGTGCTGGGCTCCGAATTCGCCGGCGAGGTGATTGGCGTCGGGGCGGGCGTGACGCGATTCGCGCTGGGCGACGAAGTGTTCGGCATGAGCGCGAACCTTGGGGCGCACGCCGAGCTGCTCGTGGTCCGCGAGACGGCAGCGCTCGCGCTGAAGCCGGCGAGCTTGAGCTTCGCAGAGGCGGCGTCGCTTCCCTTCGGCGCGACGACCATGCTCGACTTCTACCGACGCGGGCGCCTGGCGCCGGGCGAGCAGGTGCTGGTGAACGGCGCGTCTGGTGCGGTCGGTGTCGCCGCCATCCAGCTCGCGGTCGCTGAGGGCGCAGCGGTCACGGCGGTGTGCAGTGGCGCCAACGCGGAGCTCGTGCGATCGCTCGGCGCGCGGCACGTGATCGACTACTCGCGCGAAGACTTCACGCTGGGCGGGCCACGCTATGACATCATCGTCGATGCAGTCGGCACCGCGCCCTTCGCCCGCAGTCGCCTGGCGCTGCGTCCGGGCGGTCGCCTGCTCGCGGTGCTCGCCGACCTCCCGGCAATCCTCTCCGCGCCCTGGCAGTCGCTCGGCAACTATAGCGTGATTGCCGGGCCCGTCAGCGAGCGCGCCAGCGATGTGCAGCGGATCGCAGAGCTCGCGGCAAGCGGCACACTCCGCCCCGTCATTGACCGGTGGTTCGCGTTCGAGGAGCTGCCGGCGGCGCACCGGTATGTAGACACCGGGCGCAAGCGTGGCTCGGTGGTCATCGATGTGGCGGGAGAGGGTCGCTAAGGTCGGCCCGCGGATTCCGCGCTCCGAGAGCTGAACGGCATCCCAGAACGTGACGAGGGCCGCCCCCGCATCACGGAGGCGGCCCTCGTCACGTTCCCCGCTTCGCTTACTTCGCGAGATCGAAGCGATCGGCGTCCATCACCTTTGTCCACGCGGCCACAAAGGTCTTGGCGAAGCGCTCCTGCGCATCCGACTCCGCAAAGGCTTCGGCCAGCGCACGCAGCTGCGAGTGCGAGCCGAACACGAGGTCGTTGCGCGTCCCCGTCCACTTCACGGCGCCCGTCTTGCGATCGCGGGCCTCGAACAGCTCCTGCGCCTCAGACACGGACTTCCACTCCACGCCCATGTCGAGGAGGTTCACGAAGAAATCATTCGTGAGCGTCTCGGGACGCGTGGTGAGCACGCCGTGCTTGCTGCCGCCGTGGTTGGCACCGAGCACGCGGAGACCACCGACCAACGCCGTCATCTCCGGCGCGGTGAGCGTGAGCAGCTGCGCCTTGTCGAGCAGCATCTCCTCGGCGCTGACGCTGAAGCGCGTCTTCTGCCAGTTGCGGAAGCCGTCGGCCTGCGGCTCCAGCCAGGCGAAGCTCTCGACGTCCGTCTGCTCCTGCGTGGCATCGCTGCGGCCCGGCGTGAACGGCACGGTGATGTTGAGACCGCCCTTGCGCGCCGCTTCCTCGATGGCGGCGACGCCGCCCAGCACGATCAGGTCGGCCAGGGACACCTTCTTGCCGCCCTTCTGCGCGGCGTTGAACTCGGCCTGGATCTTCTCGAGCACGGCGAGCACGCGCGTCAGCTGGCGCGGCTCGTTGACTTCCCAATCCTTCTGCGGCGCGAGGCGGATGCGGGCGCCGTTGGCACCGCCGCGCTTGTCGCTGCCACGGAACGTCGACGCCGAGGCCCATGCGGTGCTCACCAGCTCGCTGATGCTCAGGCCGCTCTTGAGCAGCGTGGCCTTGAGGGCCGCGATGTCCTTGGCGTCCACGAGCGGGTGATCCACGGCGGGCACCGGATCCTGCCAGCTCAGCACTTCGCTCGGCACCAGCTTGCCGAGGTAGCGCGCGCGCGGACCCATGTCGCGGTGCGTGAGCTTGAACCAGGCGCGCGCGAAGGCGTCGGCCAGTTGCTCGGGGTGCTTATGGAAGCGCTCGGAGATCTTGCGATACGCCGGATCCTCACGCATCGCCATGTCGGCCGTGGACATCGCCGGCAGCACGAACTTGCCCTTCACGTGCGCGTCGGGCACGGTGCGGGCGGCCTCCTTGTCCTTCGGCTCCCAGATCCAAGCGCCAGCCGGCGACTTCACCAGCTCCCACTCCCACTTGAACAGCGTCTCGAAGTAGCTGTTGTCCCACTGCGTCGGCGTCGGCGTCCATGCGCCCTCGAGGCCCGAGGTCGTGGTGAACTCGCCCTTGCCCGTGCCGAGGGCGTTCTTCCAGCCGAGTCCCTGCTCTTCCATCGACGCGCCTTCCGGCTCCTTGCCCACGAGCGCCGGATCGCCCGCGCCGTGCATCTTGCCAAAGGTGTGGCCGCCGGCGGTGAGCGCGACGGTCTCTTCGTCGTTCATCGCCATGCGGCGGAAGGTCTCACGGATGTCGCGCGCCGAGGCCAGCGGATCCGGCTTGCCGTTCGGGCCTTCGGGATTCACGTAGATGAGACCCATCTGCACCGCGGCGAGCGGGTTCTCGAGCTCACGGTCCCCGGAGTAGCGCTTGTCGCCCAGCATGTCCGCCTCTGGGCCCCAATAGATGTCCTGCTCGGGCTCCCACACGTCCGCACGACCGCCGGCGAAGCCGAAGGTCTTGAAGCCCATCGACTCCAGCGCGACGTTGCCGGCGAGGATCATGAGATCCGCCCAGGAGAGCTTCTTGCCGTACTTCTGCTTAATCGGCCACAGCAGGCGGCGGGCCTTGTCGAGGTTGCCGTTGTCCGGCCACGAGTTGAGCGGCGCAAAGCGCTGCGTGCCGTTGCCCGCGCCACCGCGGCCGTCGGCCGTGCGGTAGGTGCCCGCCGAATGCCAGGCCATGCGGATCATCAGCGGGCCGTAGTGGCCGTAGTCGGCCGGCCACCAGTCCTGCGAGTCCGTCATCAGCGCCTTGAGATCGGCGACCACGGCGTCGAGGTCGAGCGTCGCAAACTCCTTGGCGTAGTCGAACGCCGCGCCCATCGGATCGCCGGCGGGCGGGTTCTGGTGCAGGATCCCGATGTTGAGCTGGTTGGGCCACCAGTCGCGGTTCGAGCGCCCACCGGCCTTCACGGCGCTGGGGCTGCCATGCATCACGGGGCACTTGCCCCCGGACTTCGCGCTATCGGACATCACGGTCTCCAAAGATCGGGATTGCAGTGAAAAGCCTGCGTGTTGAGCAACGTAGGACGAACCCGCGAGACCGCGTTCAGGTTTCCGGCTTCCACCCGAATTCCGCACACAAAGCGACCGCAATTCCGAGTGCGGTTGCAGGGATTCCGCGACAAGGGAGACGCCGCGAACAACCAGCGAATCACTGACATGAACTCCAGCATTGCCTGAATGCGATGCGGCGGCGGCGTGCCCAACCTTCGGTCACCCTTACCTCCCGATGGAGGTCCGTATGCGACGCGTGCTGATGCTGCTTGCCGCAGTGGGATTCGCGGCAGGCACGCTCGGGGCCCAAGACAAGCCCGGCCCCGACAAGCCCCAACCCTCGACGGATGCCTCGGGTTCGGCATTCTTCCTCGGCTATAACCTGTACCTCACGCCGCAGGTGTGGCCGGACATCGGGGCGGACGACGATCCCAAGTTCGGCGTCGGTTTCGGCGGGATGCTGGGGCTCGGCTGGCGCTGGGACGAGCTCGTGCTGCTCGTCGGGCCGCACATCAGCTACCAGATGTGGACGGCGGACTACTCGCAGAAGCCGAACAGCGCGACGCGGAGCGTCACCATCGGCATGGCGGATGTCGGCGTCGAAGCCGTCTTCCATTTCGACAAGTCGATGGGCTTCTGGATGGGCGCCGGGAGTTCGACGATGGACGCGTCGATGCTGCTCGACAACGGCGACACGTTCTACTATCCCGGACTCGACGGCGAGCAGTTCGGCTATCTCTCGGCCGGCGTCACGTTCCGACTCGGGCGCTTGGCGCGCCTTGGCCTCGGCGTCACGCAGTATCAGGAAGACGCCGCGCGCGATGCGAATCGCGTCGAGTTCCGGCTCGGGCTCGGCTACTGAGTGCTGTCTCGGGGCGCGGCGTGCGCGTCGAGCCACGCCACGAGGCTCGCGTAGTCCGGGATCTCGTCGCGGAGGAGCGCGGATGCGAGTTCGTGCACGACGATGCCATCCAGGGCGCGCGCATACGACAGGCCGCCGCGCGCGCCCGCCAGCTTCACGATGAACGGCACGCGCGTGTCTTCCGGCTCTTCGATCCAGCGCGGCCGATACTGCGCCACGTGGTCGGACGTCACGATGACGGCGGTGCTGTCCCACTGCCCCGCGCGCTCCATCGCCTCCCGGATCTCGCCGAGCATGACGTCGGCGAGCTCCAGATTGAAGAACATGCCGTCGGGACTGAACTCGGTGAGCGTGTAGTCCTGCTCCTCATGGTCCCAGATCCACGGCGTGTGCGGTGCGATCACGTGCAGGAACACGAAGCCGCGCTCGCCGAGCACCGCGGCCTGGGCGAGGTCTTCGCGCTGCGTCTCGACGATCTCGACCTGGCGCAGCCATAGGCTCAGGTACGGCACCAGCGCCAACTGCTGCTCGGCGACCGCGCGCCAGAATCCCGTGTCGCGGGCCCGCGAGCCCACCGTGCGAGCCGGATACGTCTCGCAGGCGTCGGAGTGCTCGAAGATGCGGCAATACGGGTGATACCAGCCGGCGATCACGCCCACGCCACCAAGCGACTGCGCCTCGTCGATCAGGTTGTCCGTCTCGCTCCACGGCACGGTACGGCCGTCCTCGAGCGTCAGGATCAACTCGTCCGCACCCTCCGGCTCCGATGCCTCCACCTCCAGGCCGCTCAGCATGCCCGGCACGGAGATCTTCGTCTGCCGCCCGATCTGCGTCACCTGCGTGGCATCGAGCCCCTCGGCGCGCAGGCGGTCCAAGGCCGGCATCTCGATGGAATCCGGCCGTGCGTCGATGGCGTGCCGCCGTCCCATCGCGTCCATGACCACCAGCACGACGCGCGGTCCCGCGCGCCGCGGCACGTCTGCATCGACCGATGGAGCCTTCGACGCCAACGCCTCGCTGGGATTGACCTGCAGCAGGATCAGCGCGGCGCGACCGAAGGTCACTGCGACGAACGGCGAAAGCACCAGCACGAAGCCCACCGCGAGGCGCAGGGCGCGCTGCGGCCAGCGCACGCAGGCGGTCACCAGAGTCACCACCACGACGAGCGGCAGGATGACGTCGAGGTGCTTGCCGCTCTTCCAGAGGTCCACTAGCGAGAGCACCCCGGGGTTCAGCTCCGGTCCGAGATGGTTGAGCTGCGCAAGCAGCACGACGGTGAATCCCGTCACCATCACACGGCGGCCGATGGCGCCGCGCCGGCGCAGCCACGTCGCGCCGAACGCGAGCGCGCCCCCGAGCAGCGCCACGTTCAGCATCAACGCGTAGATGTCCGCGTTGTGGATGCTGCTGAAGTACGCATCGGGCCCCGCCACGGCGAGGACCTCGCCCCAGAGCCGGATGAACCAGAGGTTGGCCAGCGAGAGGCCGATCAGCAGGTCACGCCCGCGCGGCAGGGGCAGGCGTGGCGTGTTCACGCGGCGAACCGGAAGAGCGTGCGCCCCGACGTCCCCACCGCCACTCGCTGGCGCGGGTGCAGGCCCACCGCGGCGAACGCGGCGACGAGGCCTTCCTCCGTATAGCCGTCGAAAATGTCCTCGCGCGCCGAGAGCAGCCGTTGCACTTGCGGGTCCGGCTTCGGCACCCACTCGATGATCACCTGCGTGCCAAGGTGTGCCAACAACTGCGCCACGCCACCGAGCGGTACGTTGTTGCCGATCGCCAGGTGATGCACGAGCGCCAAGGCGAGCACCGCGTCGAACGGTCCGCGCTCCGCCAGCGCGGGCCACTCCGCGTGATCCCAGCCTTGCGCAGGGGCGGGATTCGTCAGGTCGACCAGCAACGGATGCACGCCGGACTCGCCGGCCTCGCGCAGGCGACGGAACCCGCGCTCCACGGCCATCGGGTCGCCGTCGGCCGCCACCACCAGCGTCGCGCCGGCATCGCGGGCCACGCGGGAATACTCGCCGGCGTTGGCGCCGAGGTCGATCACGCGCTGGGCGTTGGCCGCACGCACGAAGTCGGCGACGAGCCCCTGCTTCGACGCCCGACCGGCCGCGTCATAGTTGTGCGTCTCCTCGTACGCGCCCCATTCGGTCCCCGCCTGCCACCTGAGGCTCGAGACGGCGCCCTTCAGCGACGCGAGCAGCCCCTCCAACCCGATCTTGCTGACGCGCGCCGTCGCGGGAGCTGCGCCCGGGCGGGTGCCGGAGCGCGCGCCCTCCGTGGCCGCGTGCTTGGCGATGCTCTGGGCATGGAGATGAATGTGCATGAGCACCGCCGGGCTCATCCAGCTGCGCCGCGGGAGCAGCGTCGAGGCCAGGTCGAGCGGGATGCCGTCGAGGTACTGCCGCAGCAGAGCGCCGAGCCGCACGTCGAGCCGGGCCTGCAGGACCAGCGGCGCGAGGAAGTGCTGGCAAAACTGTCGGTACGCCACCCACGGCCTGCCCTCGTCGTAGCGCTCGAACGAGAGGGTATCAATGAGCACGGGCTGCACGCCGCGGAACTGCACGTTGAAGGCGCTGGCATCCTTGAGCGTCATGCCGTGCGCGAGTGCCATCTCCTGCACGCGCAGCGTGAGCAGTGCCGCCGCTTGCCGCTGCGCAAAGCACCATTCATAAGGCAGCGAGATGAACGGCAGCAGTTCCGGCTGCAGGACGAAGGCGGCCCCCGGGGCCGCCGCCTCGCGCAGGGGCCGCTCCTCGTGCGGCACGAGCAGCCCCTCCGCCGTGAGGGCGGCATAGAGACCGCTGGACTTCAGTTGCTCGTAGTGGGGGCGATACCGCTCCTGCACCTGGCGCAGGAGCACCCCATCGCGGCGAAAGAGAAAGCCGCTCGGATCCCGGAACGAACTGCCGATCCGCGAGGGATCGTGCGTCATCCCTTGATGCGCTTCCAGGCCCGGGAAAAGGCGTCGCGCACGGTCAGGCCGGCACGCTTCATCGTCACGATGCCGCCCAATACGCCGGCGATGACGGCTTGCAGGATCAGCGACCCGGACATCGGGTCGAGATATGCCAGGACGAGCTCCGGATGCTCCATCAGACTGCCTCGTGGGGTGAGGATTTGCGAATATGCGCCTCTTTACCCGACTGGGGCAATACCGTGTCACGAATCCGACGGTACCGTCACGTACCTGAGGAGTAGGACCGGCGGGTCCGATGTGACCCGGCGCACCGTCGCGGGTGACGATGCCTCCCTACGCAATGCCCCGATGGCGGCTCCGGACAGCCGCCACACCAGCTTCGCGGCTCACCCCATCCGGAGGTTTGCCATGCGTCGCTTCATGCTCCCCGTCCTCACCGGCCTGCTCCTGCTCACCGCCGCCCCACGCAGCGCAGCGGCCGAGGACGGTTGGAAGGAGTTCGTCGACTGCGTCAAGTTCACCACGATCTGGTGCGACCTCGCGCGCGATGATGTGAACAACTTCTTCGAGTACATGGGTGTCGAGTTCCTCTGCGCCCTCAAGTACCTCGCGTGCGCGTTCGAAGCCTGAGCACTCGCCGGCCGATGACGCTGCGATGACGCCACGGGCAAGGATTCGATGATGCTCCGGCGCCCGTGCTCCGTAGGTTCGCGGCTCACCCCAACTCGGGAGGCAGCATGCGAAAGACAACGTTGATCGCGCTCGGCGCTCTCACCCTCTCCCTCTCCACGGCATCCCCGGCGATGGCCGACTCCGTGGGAGACTGCGTCGACCGCGTCACGCGGGACTGTGACCGGGCACTCGCCGACTCCAACTGGCTCGAGAAAGTGGCCGTCGGCATCGTCTGCACGGGGATGTACCTCGCCTGCGGCGGGGTGAACGTCACCGTCCGGGTGTTCTAGTGCGAGGCGCCGTCCATCGCATCCTTCCCGCGCTGGGCGGCCTGCTGCTGGTCGGGTGGGGCGCGTCGTACCTGACGCGTCCCGCCCCGGCAGCGGACGCCACCATGAGAGGGCGACTCGCCCCCTTCGATGCCTCGCTCGCCACCGAATGGGAGCCTGTCGCAACGCTCGACGGCGACGCGCTCGAGGGCGGGCGCATCCTCGCGCTCGACGCCCGCGGCGACACGCTGGTGCTCGCCCATCCCCACGCCGTGTCGGTGCTCGTCGCTGGCCGGCTGGTCCATCGCTTCGGCAGCGACGTCGTGGGGGCGCCCGAGTTCATCGCCCGCGGCGCCGGCATCGGCATGACCGACCACGGCATCGCCGTCCTCGATCCGCCCCAGCACCGCGTGGATTTCTGGCGGCCCGACGGCACGCGGATCGCCCGCGTCGTGCTGCCGTCGTCGCGACAGGGCGCGCAATACGCAGCCGTCACGGCCCTGGACCGTGCCGTGCTGGTCACGGCATTCCTGCACAGCGACGATGGTCCCGGCTGGTGGATCTGGCGCGTCGCGCCGACGGCGATCGACACGCTGCTGGCCCGCCACGCGGCGGGCGAGGCCGGCGCGGCGTTTCGCATTCCCATGGTCGCCGCTCTCCGCGACACGCTCCGCCTGCTCGACGCGCTGCGCGGCACGGTGTTCACGCTCGGCAAGGACGGGCATCGCCTCGACTCCACCGCCCGTCCGGACCATCCCAGGTATCGCGTGCCCGAACGCAGCCGCCGGCGACTGCGCGAGATGTCGGCCACGATGCCGGAGGCGCTGCGTCGGGCCCTCGATGTCGGCGATTACGGTCCCTCGGCCCGCGCCCTCAGCGCCAGCGAGGACGGCCGCCTGCTCGTGCTCACCGGGGACCTCGACGATGCGATGCACGTCGAACTGCTCGACCGTGACGCACGCCCCATCGGCCGACTGTGGGACGCCGCCGAGTCGGCACAGCTCTTCCTGGTGCGCGGACGTGTGTACCGGCTGCGCGAAGACGACGCGCGCTACGTCATCGACCGCATGACGCCGCGGCCATCGCAGCCCGTGGAGTCGACGCCGCCATGATTCATGACCAACTCGTGTGCCAGGATCTGCATGTCGTGTTCGCCGACGGCACCGCCGCGCTCCGTGGCGTCGATCTCGCGCTGGGCGATGGCATCGTCGGTCTCGTCGGGGCCAACGGGGCCGGCAAGACCACGCTGCTGCGCGTGATGGCCGGCATGCTCGCCCCGAGTTCCGGCAGCGTGCTCGTGGGCGGCCGGAGTGCCATCGCGCATCGCGTCGCGGTCGGCGTCGGAAGCATTCCCGACGGCGCGCGATTGCCGCAGTATCTCCGGGTCGACGCATTTCTCGACGGGCTGCGCCGCGCAGCCGGGTCCCCGGCCGAGACCGCCAGCGAAGGCGAGATCCGGCGCGCACTCTGCATCTCGGACCTCGGCGAGCGCCCGCTCGCCGCGCTCTCGCTCGGCCAACGCCGCCGCGTCGAACTCGCCGCCGCGCTCATCGGAGATCCCGACCTGCTCCTGCTCGACGAGCCCACGAACGGCCTCGACCCGCTCGCCATGACCGCGCTTCGCAGCGGCTTGCTCGCCGCCCGGCGCCCCGGACGGCTCATCGTCGTGAGCTCGCACCATCTGGACGAACTCCAGCGCATCGCCGAGTGGATCGTGGTGATGCACGAGGGACGTGTGGTCGCCAGCGAATCGGCAAGCACGCTGCTCGCCATCGGGAGTTCGCTCGAGGCGGTGTTCCTCGCGACGGCAGGCCATGCGCATGCCTAAGCCTCGGGGCACGGTGCCCCTGCAGTGGCACGTCGCGCGCTGGCGCATCGAGGCACCGGGCCGCGGCGGACTGCTGGCTCTCGCGGCGCTCACGCTGTTCCTGTGCGTGCCGCTCGAGCGACTCGGCGCGGACATGGCGTGGAGCACGCAGGCGAACGTCCTCGTGAACCTCGGCGTCACGCTCGCGGCCGTGATGTTCGGGCGCGACGCCGGCCGCAGCGATGACGCCGAGCCGTGGCTGGCGCTTCAAGGAGGCTCGGGTGCTGACTGGGCGCTGGCCCGCTGGGCGGCCAACACGCTGCCATTGTTCGCACTCGCCGGCACATGGGCGTTCGTGATCAGCGTCGTCAGTCGTATCCTGCAGGGACCGGGTGTGCCGTGGCACGGCACGCTTGGGCTCGCCGCGCACCTCGCACTCACCGCGATCGTGCTGACGCTGCTGCTCCTCGCCTTCGGCGCGCTGGGGATCCAGCAGACGGCCGAGGCGATGCTGCTGGTGCTGATTCTCACGTTCTCGGTGCCGCTGCTCGGGGAGCGCCTGCCGACGATCGTTCGCGGTGCGCTGGGGCTCATTCTGCCGCCAATGACGGCGATCGCCGCGGTTCGCGACGGCGTCGTCGATGGCGACTGGGGGGACGCGCTGCGCGCGCTCCTCCGGCTCGTGACCTGGTGCGGAATCCTTCTCACGATCGCGCTCGGCGCCGCCGACCGGCGTGTCCCCGCGCGGCCCTCGCGGAAACCTCGCACCGCGACGTAGGTTGGGGCGCAGTCGGACTTCCCTTCAACAGGAGCTCGTCATGCGTCTCGCCATGTTGCGCCGCCGTGTTGTGCTCGCCACCGTTGCCGCCGGGCTCGTTGCGTCGACGGGGTGCTTCGGCCCCTTCCGGCTCACGCAGAAGCTGTACACCGTGAATAAAGGGGTGTCGAGTCAGCGATTCGTACCAGAGATCATCTTCTATCTCCTGATACCTGTCTACGGAGGTGCGTTGGTCGTCGACGGGATTTTCGCGAACACCATCGAGTTCTGGACGGGATCGAACCCGTTCTCGAGCTCGCGCGTCGTGCGCGCTGACGGAACGACGCTCATCCAGCGCGGCGTCACGACGTCCGATGGCAAGACGCTGACGATCGATGAAGTGAAGGGCGGCGAGACGGTGGCAACGACCACGATTCACGTCCCGCACGACTGGAACACCGCGCGGCTCGCGACGCGCTACAAGGACGGGCGCGTCGTGACGAAGACCTACGTGCTCGGCGCCGACGGGAACATCACCCTCCAGGAATAGGCACGCGCAACCCGCCGAGCCCCCCGGCGAGCCCACCCTCCGGGAACCGGGCATCGCCGAACACGACCGCCGCGGGCACGCCCGCGGCGGTCGTGTCGATTCGGACCCACGCGTACCGCGCCCACACGAGGTAGTCGCGCACGTCGGGGTCCTGCATGGCGCCGCGCACCCGCGGATCGTCCCACGGCCCGCGCGCGATGGCGGTGTCGCCGAAGACTGCGCGCAACGGGCCGGTCCACGTGAAGTGCCCGACGTGATACGCCTCCGGAGTGACCGCAATCAGCTCCGCGGCCAGCGGACGCGCGGGCTGCGGTTGGTAGACGATGTCCGTCACATCGGTGATGCCCTGCACCACCGCCTCGGCCCGTGCGATGCGGTGCCCGGCGGCGCTCAGCGCCACGAGCAGCGCGGGATACGCGAACGCGACCGCGGCGGCAAACCGCACCGTCGGCAGCGGCCGGCCGCGCTTGGCCAACCATAGCGTCGTCCCCAGCAACGCCCACCAGTACGGATCGATGATGAACACCGAGTCGCCCGCGAACCACGTGCCGCTGAATGGCATCAGGAAGCGGATGCCATAGGTGTTGAGCCAGTCGAGCAGCGGGTGGGACAGCGTCCCAAGCAGCGCCAGTGCGAAGAGCCATCCTGGGCGTACCGGTGCGAGCGACGGGTCGCGACGGCGGCGCACCGCGCGATCCCAGAACAGGAGCAGCCCCGTGATGACCACCGGCAGCAGCGCGAGGAAGATCGGGCCGTGGGTCCATCCGCGGCGGAACGCGATGCTCCCGAAACTGGACTCTGTCCAGACCGTGTAGATGTCGATATCCGGCGCGTTGGCGCCGAGGATGAGTGCGGCCGTCGCCAGCGGCGTGTAGCGATCGCCCCCGGCGCGGGCGAGCACCGCGCCGGTCATCGTGTGCGTGATGGGATCCATGGCCGGAAGCTCGCGGCTGGCGCGGCGCGAGGCAATCCAGCGGGGTAGTATCTAGGCATGCGTGCCCGCCTGTCCGCGCCCTGCGTGCTCCTCGCGCTCTTGCTCACGTCGCCCGAGGCGCGAGCCCAGAGCGGGGCGCGCGCCATCGTCCCTGTCGCGCCCATCCTGTTCGAGCCTGCGGAGGGCGAGCGCCTCGACTGCCGGCGTCAGCGGGCGGACGAGCAGCGCGACGTGAGTTATCCGGGGCGCGAACTGTTTCCGTTCGCGCGCGAGGGCAGCCTGCGCATTCGCTGGCGCGTCGTGCTGATCGAATCGCAGCGCACCATCACGATCGCCCTGGAGCGCAACTACGTGCCGCGGGATGTCGTGGTGGACGCCGGGCGCGGCGCGGGCACGACCGGCGCCCACGAAAGCGTGCGCGTCCGCTTCCTGCCCGGCGGTGAGGCTCAGGACGGATTTCGCGCGGTCACGGCCGACCGTCGCACACCGCCGGTCACGTCCCCGTTGGACAGCGCGGACGCCGGCCGCATCTACGCACTTGCCCGCGAGATCGCCTTCCGCTGCGACCGCGGGCTCTGGGACGCGATGCCAATCGGCAGCGTCCAGGGACAGATTCCGCCGGGCTGAACGACGGCGCGCCTAGCGCCGCTTGGCCCCCGCTAGCACCGCGCGCGCCGCTTCCACGTCCTCGTCCAGCCGGTCGCACATCAGCGCGCAGAGTTGCAGCACGCCATCGTCGGCAAGCGCGTACTGGACGAACAACCCATCGCGTCGCCGCGTCACGAAGCCTGCGGCGTACAGTTGCTGCAGGTGCTTGCTCAGGTTGCCCTGCGCCAACCCCGTGAGCTCCACGAGTTCGCTCACCGTGCGCTCGCCGTCCTCCAGGGCGTGGAGGACGGCGAGCCGCGCCGGCTCTGCGAGGGCGCGGAAGCGACCGGCCACGCGCTCGAGCAGTTCAGGCGTGGCCTGCCGCACCGCGGCGCGCTTTGCGGTCACGCGCGCTTGACCTGCGTCGGCAGCAGCTTCACGACGACGAGGAAGATCGTCCCGATCACCAGCGCCGCGGCGATCGCCGGCACGTGCAGCACGTCCTGCACGGTGATCTTGCCGAAGTCCATCAGCGCGACGAGCGGCGCGATCAGCGATTCGTAGACCAGCGTGAACACCAGCGCGCCGACGATACCGCCGGCGAGCGCGAACCAGGCGTCGCGGCGGCCTTCGCCAATGCCCACCACGCAGGTACCGGGGCAATAGCCGCCGAGCCCGAAGCCGACGCCGAAGATCAGGCCACCGACGAGCACGCCGACGAGGTATGTCGGCTTGATGTCGAAGTGCAGCAGGTCCGGGATGAACAGGTTGAGCGTGTACACCGTGATCATGCCCACGGCGATGGTCGTCGCCATGAACTTGATGATGCCGAGGTTCTCCAGGCGCAGGTTCTGCAGGATGACGACCGGGCTGGAGGCGCGGACGCGCTGGATCAGGAAGCCCATCGCGATGCCGACGAGGAGGCCGAAGAGGTTCTCCATGGTCAGTTCCCTCCCATGCGGATGGCCTGCATGAACTTCGCCGTGCCGATGCCGGTCGCGAACACGCCGGCCGCGAAGACGAAGCCGGCGATGCTCAACTGCGTCATGCCGGAGATGATCAGCCCGCTGGTGCAGCCGCCGGCCAAGCGCGCGCCGAAGAGAATCAGGAAGCCCGCAAGGAAGGCCTCCGTGTAGCGCTTCGCGTTGGTCTCATGCCCCGGATGCGGCAACTCGACCTTCGGCGCCGGCACGCGGTCACGCCGCGCGCCGAGGAAGCCGCCGATGACGAGCCCGAGCACCAGGAACGTCTCAGCGCGGAACAGCGACCCCATCTTCACGAGATAGGGATTCGACGCGGCGTACGCGGGATCCACGGCGCGCGCCGCTTCGCCGATCAGGCGCGGATACGTGCCCGAGACACCGATCGGGCCGAAGAGCAGGATGCTCGCGGCGCCGACCAGACCGAAGATGATGCCCAGCGATGCCCACGCGGGCATGCCGCTGCGCGTGGCGGGAACGGGAGATGTCATGTCAGGGCCTCGAAGGAGAACGGTCATCGGGAACGAACTTGTCGCGCGCCGGCATCTGCACCGCGCGCAGCGCCGCGGCGTCGAGCGTCGCGGTATCGGGAATCACGCGGTTGGCAGCGAGCAGGTACGCCACCACCGCATAGGTCTCGTCGGAGCTCAAGGATCCCGGCGTGTACAGCGGCATCGCGCGCCGGATGTAGTCGTAGAGCGTGGTCGCATGCGCCCAGTAGTTGCCGATGCTGCGCGGGATCTTGGGGTCGGAGGCGAAGTCGAACCCCTCACCGCGCGGGTCGCGGCTGATGAGCAACGGGTACAGCGGCTCCAGCCCCTGCCCTTCCGCGCCGTGACAGGCCGCGCACTGCTGCGCGTAGATGCGCGCCCCGTCGCGGGCGTTGCCGCGACCGTCGGGCAGTTCGGCGCCCTCGGGACCGATGTCGGTATTCCACGCCGCGAGCTGCGCGGTCGTCGCGGCGCTGCCGACCCCGAACTGCCCGGCACGATACTCACGCACGGGGGGAGACGACTCCGCCGACGGCGCAGCCGCCGGCACAGCGGACTCGCCGCCGCACGCGGCCAGCGCGATGACCCACACGAGACGCTTCATGTGAGTCCATGGAAGGTCACCGCGCCATCGCGCGCGACCTTCCACCCCACGATCTGGTTGAAGTGGTAGTCCGTCCCCAGCCCGCGCGCCTCCAGCAGCGCCGCGCGCGTCGGCTGCACGTAACCCGCCTCGTCCGTGGCGCGCGAAAGGAGCACGTGCTCCCCGCCTTTCCACTCGAACATCCACTGGAAGCGCACGGCCGCCTTCGGCAGCGAGAGTCCCATGAGCTCAGCATCCTGCCAGCTGCGCCCGCCGTCCGCACTCACCTCGACGCGTGTCACGCGGCCGCGGCCGCTCCACGCCAGGCCCTGCACTGAGTGCCACCCGCGCGCCGCGATCCGCGCCGGATGAGACGGCGTCGTGATGATCGACTTCACATCGTTCTCGAACGTGAACTCGCGTGCCTTGCCGCCGGGCATCGGATCCGTGTACTTGGCCGTTTCCCAGCGCGTGCGCCACGGGCGCGTGCCGAGCTCGAGGCGGCGCAGCCACTTCACGTTGATGTTGCCTTCCCAGCCGGGCAGCACCAGGCGCAGCGGATAGCCCTGCGCCGGCCGCAGCGGCTCGCCGTTCTGCGCCCACACGACGAGCGCGTCGTCCCAGGCCTTCGCCATCGGCACCGAGCGCGTCATCAGGCAGGCGTCGCCGCCTTCGGCGAGGAACCATGTCGCCTCGGGCTTCGCCCCCACCTCGCGGAACAACGTGGACAGCGGGACGCCGGTCCATTCCGAGGTCGAGATCATCCCGGCGACCTTTTGCGCCGTCATGTCCGGCTTCGGATCGCGGAAGGCGTTCCGGCCATTCCCCGAGCACTCGATGAAATACGTGCGCGTGACCTGCGGCAGGCGCTTGAACTCGTCCAATGTGAGGACGACCTCGCGCTCGACGAGGCCGTGGATCATCAAGCGATGCTTGGCCGGGTCGATCACCGGGATGCCCGCGTGATGACGCTCGAAGTGCAGGTCGGCCGGGGTGATCGGGCCGGTGAGGTCCTGCAGCGGCGTGAGCGAGCTTCCGACGGTCATGCCCGTCTGCGGCCCGCGCACCGGCTTCACGAACGGCGAGCGCGCGCCGAGTGGCGAGGTCGGCAAGCCCTGCAACTTGGTGGGATCCGCCGGCACGGTGACGGCGGCGTCCTGTGCGGCGGCCGTCGACGCGGCGTCGGCTCCGGCGGCACCAAGCGCCGTCGCCCCGAGCGCCGAGGCCCCGAGCGCGGTCGCCGTGCCGGCCAGCATCTCGCGACGGCTGAGTTTCCGTGTCATGCGTGGCACCTGGTGATGGGGGTGTGCGACGAATGCACGGCTCAGCGCGTGCCGCGGATGCTGGCCGCACGCGGCGGCACGGGGACGACGGCACGTTCCGGCGTGGCGCGCGGAAGCAGCGGCGGCGGACGATACGCCTTGTGCCCCGAGCGCGTGTCGTAGGGCACATCCGCCGGCACACCGCCCAAGGGCCAGTCGAGCTCCTTCGAGGGCGAGTCCGGACGCGGCTTGCTGTTGATGAAGGCCGCGAGATCGAAGGCCTCCTGGTGCGTCAGCGATCCGGGCGCCGTCTGCGGCATGTTGTGGTAGATGAAGCTCGCCGCGCGCTCGATGCGCGACATCGACGCGCCGATCGAATACGACCTCGCCCCCCAGAGCGGCGGCAGCACGCCCATCCCCGCCCCGTCCGCACCGTGGCAGGCCACGCAGGTCTTCTCGGTGTAGAGCGCCTGGCCGCGCGCCACGTCGCCCTCCAGCGTATCGGGCATCGAGATCAGGCCGTCATGGCCGGCAAGCTTGTACCCAGTGGGCACGTCCTGCGAGATGAACTGCATGTACGCGAGCAGGTCCGTCATCTCGCGGCTGTCCACCGGCAACACGTTGCCAGCCAGCGAGCGCGTGAAGCAGTAGTTGACGCGATCGGCCAGCGTGATCGTCGTCCCCGTGCGCGGCATGTACTTGGGGAAGCGCGCATGCGAGCCGGTCAGCGGCGCGGCCTCGAGCTTCAAGCCGTCGTTCTGGTGGCAGGAGGTGCAACGCAGCCCCGAGGTGGCGTACTGGGGCAGCGACTCCGGCGTGAAGCGCAGCAGGTAGAGCCCGCGGCGAACGGACGCGCCCATCGAGTCGTTGGGGATATCGGCTTCCGTCTTCGGCTTCCAGTTGGCTTCCGTGAACTGGACCGCGGATCCGCCGGCGGCGGTCGCAGCGGGAGCCGGCGCCTCACCGCCGCAGGCGGCGAGGGACGCAACGAGCGTGACGGCGGCAAGCGCGCGCCCACGCGGTGAACGGACGGCGGGGAGGGACCGCGACATTCCGAATCCTCGGGCTGGGGGATGGACGCCTCAAGAGCGTACTCCGATACGGTAATATCCTCCAACCTCGCCGCGCAAGCACCACGGCGGAGAATCCCCTACAGCACGTCCTGCCCCTGCCCGATGTCCGCGCGGCGGTCCCCGCCGCACCTTGAGACACAGGCCCTCAGGAGGAACGATGCTCAAGGTCAAGGATCTCATGACGCGCGAGCTGCTCACGCTCGCGCCCAACACCAGCATCCGCGAGGCGGCGGAAATCCTCGCCACCGAACACGTGAGCGGCGCGCCGGTCGTCCATGCCGGGAAGCCCCTGGGCATGGTCAGTGCGCGTGACCTGCTCGAGTTCATCGCGGCGCTCCCCGCCGACCCAGAGGCCGTGAGTGGGGGGATGGAGCACGGGATCCTCGATGATCACACCGTCGAGGAAGCGATGACGCGCGGTCCGCTGACGACCGTGTCGCCGGAGACGCCAGCCAGCCGTGCGGCGGAGCTGATGCAGGCGGAGCGCATCCACCGCCTGCCGGTCGTCGAGGATGGCCGACTCGTCGGCATCATCACGACGACGGACATCGTGAAGGCCGTCGCCGACCGCAAGCTCAGCTATCGCACCTTCGTGTTTCCGTAGCGGCGCGCGCGGCCGTCAGCCGAACATCGAGCGCACGACGAAGCCCACGTTCGCCGGCCGCTCCGCGAGCCGGCGCATGTACCAGCGGTACCAGGCCTCGCCGTAGGAGATGAGCGTCGCGATCGTCTCGCCTTCGGCGCGGAGCCGCTGCTGTTCGCCGTCGCGGATGCCGTAGAGCATGTGGATCTCGTACTGCCTCGGCTGCACGCCGAGCGCGCGGGCTTTCGCGATGATGCGGCGCAGCAACGGGACATCGTGCGTGCCGAAGATCGGCAGGCAGGCACCGCGCGCGGCGGCCTCGAGCATCTGCCCGGCGATCGCCTCGTAGGCGCGGTCGGTGTCGGCCTTCTTCGGGAAGGCGACACTGGCCGGCTCTGCGTACGCGCCCTTCACCAACCGGAGCGTCGGCGTCACGGCGATCAGCGCCTCGACGTCCTTCGGCGTGCGGTAGAGATACGCCTGCACGGCGAGGCCCGCGCGCCGATGCACGCTGCGGATCGCCCGATACAGCTCGATCGTGCGGTCCACCGTCGTCGAGTCTTCCATATCCAGCCACAGCGCCGAGCCGGTCTCCTCCGCCTTTCGGGCGAGCACGAGGCAGTGCTCGCGGCACTTCTCCAACGACTGGTCGAAGCCCAGCTGCGTGGGCTTCACGCTGACCTCGGCATCGAGCCCGCGCGCCTTGATGGCGTCGAACAAGCCGAGGTAGTGATCGCGCACCGCATCCGCCTCGCGGATGTCCGTGAGCGCCTCGCCGAGGCGCGTATAGAGCAACCGGCGGCCAGTCGCCGCAATGCGCGCGCCCGCCGCGAGGCCGTCGTCCATCGACTCCCCCGGCATGAAGGCGCGCGTCGCACGGCGCACGGCGGCGCTGCGCGTGGCAAAGCGGTTCAGCGCATCGCTCCGCGCCGCGGCGAGGAGCATGGAACGTCCGAGACCCATCCTAGCGAAGCCCTCTCAATTGCACTGGTTGTATTCGCGGCCGTTGGCCGTGATGATCGGATAGCCGTTGCTGTTGCGCGTGATCTGCAGCGGCGTGCCGCCGTACTGCCGACCGTCCTCGGACAGCATCAGGTTGCCGTTCTCGACGCGCCAGTATCCCTGTTGGCCGCCGGAGCTGCGACCGTAGTACGAGCCGTACTGGTTGTTCGACGCCGCCTCGCGGCCGGTTCCCTGCGAGACGCGGCCGTCGCGCCCGAAGACGACGCGCTCGGTCGTCGTGGCGCCCGAGATCTGCGAGTATTGCATCCAGCACCACGGGCTCGACACGAGCAGCTGCGCGATCTGCTGGTCCTGCGGCGTCGCGGCGAGCGAGGTGGACCCGCCAACCGCACCCGCGTTGCCGCCACCTGCGTTGCCTGACCCTGCGGCGCCAGCACCCGCTGACGGCGCGGCCGCTGCCGCCCCCGCCGCTCCCGCGGCCCCCGCGGCCCCCGCGGCCCCCGCGGCCCCCGCGCGCGACATACGCAGCTCCTGCGCCGTCCGCATGTCCGGCACCCCCGCCGCCGTCATCTCGGCTAGCGCGAGTCCGAGCTGCGCCCCGTCCACTTCTCCGCCGATGAACAGCGTTCCGTCGCGGCCGCGCGCCGTTCCATAGAACCCGCCGTCGTCGCCGAGCTGCGCCTCGACTTCGAACTGCAGGCCGTTGCCGCTCAAGGTGCCCGTCACGCGCTGCCCCTGCTGCGTCAGCACGAGGGTGACCGTCCCGCCAGCCGGCGTCGCCATCTCCCACGTGCCGCTGACGCCCGATGCCGCCGCGGCTGCCGGGGGCTGTCGTCGCGCCTGGGCGTCCAGCGCCGGCGCCGCCATCGCGCCCATCACACCCGCCACCAGTATCGCTCGCGCCCACAGCATGACGACCTCCCCGTTGGAGACGACGGACTGCGCTCTAACTAGCCGATGCCGGGAATCCGCGTCAACTCGCGCAGCCGGGCCTCGAGCGCCGCCTTCTGCGCCTCCAGCCGCGCCCGCTCTGCGTCGAGCCGCGCCATCACCTGAGCACGCGCCTCGTCGGCTTTCGCACGCGCCTCGGCCACCTGACGGTCCACCAGCTCGTCCACGCGTGCCCGCACCTGCTGCTCGGCGCGCCGGACTTCTTCATTCAGCTGGGCCTTGAGGGCGTTCGACACCGCTTCGGCGATGTTGGTGCGCACCGCGAGGGTCGGGGCACGTAGCGTGCCGCGAATCTGTGCATCGATTTCCACGGAGTCGATGCGCGCGAGCGCACGCCACAACGCATCCTCGACCATCGCGGCGCGCGCGTCGGTCGGCCGCGCCCGGGTCGAGTCGCGCTGCCAAGTAACCTTCGGCGCACGCCACAGCCAGCGGCCGCGCAGCTCCTCGCCGTTGCGTTCGAGGGCCAGCTGCGAGATACCCGTGCCCAAGATCACCTGACCGCCGAGCCCGCCCAACGGGAAATCCGGCAACGTGATGCCGGCGAAGCGCGCGGCCAGCGTGTCGCGCACGGGCGCACGGCGATGATCGAAGAACCCGTCGATGCGGATATCCGACGGCCCCCGCTGCCCCTCCGTCCGCGACACGGCGAAGGTCGTGGGTGCGCCATACACCGCCGGCTGCGAGGTGAGCCCGACGATCTTCGCGGCGTAGTTGCCCGCACTCGCGCCCTCGCCGCCCAGCGTGAGCGAGAGCTGCGCGAGCCGCATCAGGAACTGCGGATACACATTCTCCTTGGGGAACAACACGTCCGTGCCAGACGCGCGCACGCGCGGTGGCCCCGGTTGCGTGCGCCGCTGCAGGCCTGGCGGGATGTACGCCTCGGCGCGGTCCACCCAGTACAGCACGCCGCCCATCTGCTCGGCGATGAGATCGCTGAACAACTGTGGCCCGATGCTCGGCACCTCGAAGCTCGGCAGCTTGAGCAACGAGCGGGCGTAGGCGTAGTCGGCCGTCTTCGCCGCGGGAATCGCCGCGAGCTTGTCCTGCAGGCCGGCGGCGTTGCCGCGCGTCTCGGCTTCGAAGGCCTTCAGGCGATCGTCGATCTGCCCGAGTTCGCGCAGCGTGCGCCGCACGTCGGTGACGGCCTGCCGCGCGCCGGCGAGCCCCAGCGTCCGCAGGTTCGCGGACTGCAGGCGCCGCGCGAGCGCCTCGGCGGAGTCGAGCGTCGGCCTCGGATCCGCCGCCTGAAGGTCGGCGAGCAGCTTGTCGCGCGCCGTGTCTGCATAGGCCACGACGTAGCGTGCCGCGCGCAATGTGGCCAGGGAGTCGGCACTGATCGCGCCGACATCCACCGACTTGGTGAGCGTCGAGAGCTCTAGCGGCGGCACCTTGATCTGGCTCTTGAAGCGCTCGATCACCTGCGACGACGACTCCGGCTCATCCTCGCCCGCAGCCTTCGGCGGCAGGGCGCCCGACACCTGCCGCGGCGTGTTGAAGCGGATGCCGCGCGCCGCCACGGTGTCGACCACTACCTTCTTTTCCAACGCCGGCAGGATGCCGACGTCGAAGACCAAGCCCTCGACCTCGACCAAGTTGGTCATCGGCGCGTTGGGGTTCGTGACCTGCAGGCCTTCGAGCGTGACGTGGCCGTCGAGAATGCCGAGCTTGGCATCGGCGAGTTCCACCTTGGCCCCGACGGCCGCCGTGCCGCCCGCCTCGACGAGCTTCTTCAACGTCCAATCGGCGAAGAACACACCCCAGACGACGATCAGCCCGAGCAGCACGCTCAAGGGCAGCAGGGCCTTCCAGCGAATGTACCTCATGCGGACGGCCACAGCGTGCGGTACAGGTCCCAGAGCTTCGAGCCCTGGATTGCCTGCACGATCTTGAACTTCTGCACGTAGGCCAGCACGTGCGCGCGATAGCGATCCACCAACACGCGGAACAGGAAGAAGCTCGGCAGCAACACCACCATCCAGCTGACGAGGCTGCCGAGGACGATGGTGTTGTTGAGACGCGACAGCGCGACGACCGGCGTGTTCACCACCCAGGTGAAGAACGGCGCGAGACTCTCCTGCGAGAGCAGCGCCATGCCGATGCGGTCGAAGAGCGGATCGAGCGCGAATCCCAGCGGCGTCGCGAGCGCCCACCCGAGGAACACGCCGGGAAAGGACACGGTCGTGAGCATCGCCACGGCGAGCACGAGCAGGTTGTGCAGGGAGACCAGCGGCGTGAGCCCGAAGCAGAGCCCGATCGCCATGCCCATGCCGACCTGGCCGGGCGTGCCGTCCGAGTTCAGCGCCTTGAACATGGTTTGGAGAAACTTGAGCAGCAGCATAGGAAGGAATTCTACCGACCGGGGGTTTCCGCGGCCACGCGGGAGGCGTAGCATCAGCGCATGCGACTCCCGCCGCTCGCGACCGCGCTCGTTCCCGCCCTGGCCCTGCTCACGGCTCCGGCCCTCCTCGACGCCCAGGCACCGACGCCGGCACTGAGTCGGGCGGACTCCTTGCTGCTCTACGAAATACTCAGCGCGGAAGACCGCCGCGATTCGACGGCCATCGCGCTCTCCCGCGGAGAAGCGCACCCGGACGCCCGCATCGCCCACATCGCCCGTCGCGCCCGCGCCCGCCTTCGGGACTCGACCTTCGCCGCTCGGAGCACGCTCGGGCAGCCGGATGCCGCGCGTCCCTTCCCGACCTGGGCGGAACCGGAGTGGGCCGGCCGCTATCGCGCCCTCGGCGGTCGCGACGGCGCCTGCGATCCGCTACTGGCCGCGCTCGCGGACTCCGCCGCGCAGGTGCGCCAGCGGGCCATCGTGCTCGGCGGCATGCGCGCAAGCTGTGTCGGACACGACGCGCTCCGGACGCGACTCGTCGCCATCGCGCGTGAGGGCTCGACGAATGTGGCCAACCGCCGTCCGCCGGCGCCGTCGTGGCAGCTCGCCGCGGATGCGGTCGTGACGTTGTCGCGCGTCGCCCCGGAGGAGGCGCGGCCGATCGCGGAGAGATTCTCCCGGCACGCACAGCCAGGACTCCGGCGTGCCGCCGCGCGAGCGGCGACGGTGTTGCGCGACTCGAGCCTCCTGACCTCGCTCGCCGGCGACCGCGACGGCAACGTGAGGGAGGCGGCCATCCGCGGCCTCTCGTCCGTCGTCGGGCATGCGGCCGATCAGCGCTACCTGCGGTTCCTCGGCTTCAGCACCCCGCAGGTCGCACTCGCCGCCGCGGAAGCACTGAAGGGCACCACGGACACGGCGGCCACGCACGCGGCGTCCGTCGAGCTCGCGCGCCGCGTGGAGCGGAACTGGGCCTCCGAGCGCGACATCCGCAACGCGCTGCGTGCCGTCCTCGGGCAGCCCCCACGCGAAGCCTGGCAACCCGGTCGGCCCGACTCCCTACCCTGGGATGTCGTTGCACTCGCGCTCGGCGACCGTCGACTGGTCGAAGTGACGATGTCGCGGTTGCATGGGGGCAACGGCTTCACCGTCGAGCTGCGCGGCGACCTCGCGCCGATTCAGGCGGCCCGCGTGCTCGCCCACGTGCGCGCCGGCCGCTACAACGGCACGGCCTGGCATCGCGTGGAGCCCAACTTCGTCATCCAGGGCGGTAGCCCGCACGACAACGAGTACTCCGGCAGCGGCCGCTTCATCGTCGACGAACTCGGCACCGTGGCACATCCGCGTGGCACGGTGGGCATGAGCACCCGCGGCCACTCCACCGGCGACCTGCAGTGGTTCGTCAACCTGCGCGACAATGCGCGCCTGGTCGGTGCCTACACGGTGTTCGGCGTGGTCGTCGAGGGTATGGATGCCGTCGACGCCGTGATGGAAGGCGACGAGATCTACGTAATGCGCGAGGTCAGCGCGTCTCGTCCAGCCCGGCCCTGACGTCCGACAGCAGCGCGATCAGCGCCTGCTGATCGCGTTCCGCGGGAAGACCGGCGCTGATCAACCGCGCCGTCTCCTTCACGAGCGTGTCCATCGCCGTGAGCAGGCGCAGGCCCTGCTCCGTGATGACGCAATGCACGACGCGCCGATCGCCTGGGGCGCGACGCCGCGCGACGTGTCCTGCTTCTTCGAGTTTGTCCATCACGCGGGTGATGCCCGGCGCTTCCTCGATGAGACGGTCGCGCACCGCCAGCGTCGGCAAGCCCGTGTCCCCCGCCCCGCGCAGGATGCGCAGCACGTTGTACTGCGCGAGCGAGATCCCATAGGGTTCGACGCGCCGCGCGATGGCCCGGCGGACGAGGGCCGCGGTGCGCATGAGCGCCACCACGGCCTCGTCCGCAGGCGTATCAAAGGGCTTGGACTGCTTGAGTTCCTGTTGCAGGCTGCGTCGCGTCATGCTGCAAACCTAGAAGCGCAGGGACACCGTCGCCATCACCGTCCGCGCCGCGACCGGGAAGAAGTAGCGGACGCTGCCGTCCGTGTAACCAGCGGCGTACGCGGTGGCATCGAACAGGTTCTGCACCTGCAGGCGCAGCGTGGTGCCGCGCAGCGTATATGCGGCGCCGAGGTCGGCGAGCGTGAACGCCGGGGTCACGAGCGCCGCGTTGCCGTCGTTGGCAAGCTGCGATTCCGCCACGTGCCTGGCACTGAGCGAGAGCTCTAGGTCGCGGCGCGGCGTCCACGCGGCCTGCGCGTTGGCGATCAGCGCCGGCGTGAGCACCGGCGGCACGTCACGGAACGTCGTACCCGAGGCCTCGTCCGTATACTCGGCGATGCGCGCCCGCATCCACGTCGCGTTGCCCGTGAGCAACAGGGTTTCGTGCGCCTGCCAGCCCAGTTCCGCCTCGACGCCGACGCGTGAGGAGCGCGGCACGTTCTTCCGGATCTGGCTGCCTGTCACGGCGACCTGGCCGATGGCGGCGATCTCGTTGCGGAACTGCATCGCGAAGGCGTTGACGCTGGCCTGGAGGCGCCCGCGGCGCGCCCGGGCACCGAGCTCGAGATCGGTGAGGCGTTCCGGCTTCACGCGCGTTAGCGGCAGGAGTTCGGCGGCCGCGGCATCGTCGAGGTCGTCCGCACCGGCGAACATGTCGCTGCGCGTCGGCTCGCGGCTCGCCTGCCCCAGCGAGGCGAAGAGTTCAACCGACGGCTGCAGCCGCCACGTGACGCCGATCTTGGGATTCACGAACAGCCAGTCCACACTGGGCTCGCCGAACGTTGTGCCGGCGCTGGCGGCATAGCGGAAGGCTGCGCGACGCAGCTGCAGGTCGGCATGCCAATCCACGCGCCCGCGCGTGATGCTGCCCTTCACGAACGCGCTCTGCTCCTGCTTGTGGCCCGTGTTGTCGTAGACCCTGCTGCGGTAGTCGGGCGTCACGTTGAGGAAGTGATCGCGCGCGTAGTCGCTGACGTGCGCGCCCGCCGTGAGCGTGCTGCGTTCGCCCGCCCACTGCAGCGTGGACAGCGCACCGTACCACACGTGATCGAGATTGAAGCGCCAGAGCGTCGGATCGCCGACATTCACGTCGTACCAGCCGCCGGCGCTGTTGCGGTAGCCCGTGGTGGTGAGCGTGAGCCCCGGACGCAGCACCCGCGTGTACTGCAGGCTCAGCATCTCCTGACGGAAGTTGTCGCGTTCGTCCTCGCCCATCGGGTTCGCGCGCGGATTCACCGCCAGCTCGGCTTCGCTGGGCGCGTAGTACGCGAGCTGCATGCGCGAGCGGCCGGCGAAGCCCGTGAACTTGAGCGCATCGCGATCGCCGAACCAGCCGAGCGAGACGAAGCCCGACGCGGCGCGGTTGCCGGAGTGCTCGCGGAATCCGTCGGTCTCCTGCGCGGAGAGCCGCGCGTACGCCGCCAGGCGCCCTGCCGCACCGACCGGCCCCGACGCGGCCTCGAGGCTCGTGCGACGCGTCCCCCACGAACCGCCGGTCACCTGCAGCTCCCGGAACTTCGGCGTGGCCAGCAGCGGCAGCGACTCGAAATCCAGCGAGCCGGCGAAGGCCGCGGTGCCGAACGCACTCGACCCCACGCCGCGCTGCACGCGCACCGAGTGCATCGAGTTCATGAAGTCCGGCACGTTCGAGAAGTAGAGGACCTGGTCCTCCGGATCGTTCAGCGGCACGCCGTCGACCGAGATGCTGAGCCGCGTCTGGTCCACGCCGCGCAGGCGGATCGAGCTGTAGCCGGAGAAGGTGCCCGCGTCCGACGCCGCGGTGATGCCGGTGGCGCCAAGCAACGCGAGCGGCGCGTCCTGACCCACGTAACTGCGTTCGATGGTCTTGCGGTCGAGCAGCGTTTGCGAAGTCGCCGCGGCACCGCCGGCGCGGACGGCGCGGACGACGAAAGTCTCGAGCGTATCGCGTGCCGCGCTGCTATCGCGGCCTGGCGTCTGCTGCGCGCCGAGCGGCAGCGCGGCGAGCAGGAAGGTGACAGCGGGAACAACGGCGGAACGGAACATCAGCGGAGTCCTCGGAGTGAAAAAGAGAACGCCGAAGTGCTGGGCCTCACCGGGGCATGGGGCGTCGCGGAAACACGACGGCCACGCCACCGATGAGCGGGTGGCATGGCCGGGAATCGGTCACGACACTCGCCGCACTCCCTACGCCGGTCTAAACCGGGTCAGGTTCCAAGAGTGTTTCTCAACTTCGCGGACGCGAAGTACCCCTGGCGGCTGTGCCGAAGGAATAATCGCGCCTGGCGCCGCGCGCTAGGCCGCGTTGCGCGGCGCTTGCGGGGCCTGTGGCGGCGTCGGATGCTCGACCGTCATGCCCGCATCCCCTTCCGGCAATCGCCCGGCGAGGAGTTCGCTCATCGGGCGCGTCGTCTCGAACTGCGCGAGGATGATGCGCAGGATCGCCGTGAGCGGCGCCGCGAGCAGCATGCCGACCACGCCCCAGATCAGGCCCCAGAAGACGAGGGCCGCGAGGATCGTCACCGGGCTCAGGTTGAGGTTCTGGCCCATGAGCAGCGGATCGATGCCGTTGCCGATGATGAGCTGCACGAGCGTCATCAAGACGACGAGCGCGATGACCGGTCCCAGGGTCTCGTACTGGACCAGCGCCACGGGGATCGGCAGCAGCGTCGCCACGATGCTCCCGATGCTCGGGATGAAGTTCAGCACGAAGGTCACGACGCCGAACACCAGCGCCAGTTCGATGCCGAAGGACGTGAGGATCACCCAGAACATCACGCCGGTCGCCAGCGAGATGAGCGTCTTCAAGACGAGATACCGACGGATGTCGCGGTCGATCTGCCGGAACACCGGATGCTTGATGAGCTGCCGCGTGCGCCCGAGCAGCAGGAAGATCACGAAGAGCAGCACCAATGTGCCGTTCTGCACCAGGCTCACGGCCAGCCCGGCCCCCGCCTGCATCGCCCGTTGCGTCGGCAGCTCGCTGACCGCCGTCACGATCGCGTCGCGGCTCAGCGTGAGGCCACGCGCATCGAGCCACTCGGTCACCGTCGTCACCACATCGAGCAGCTTCACCTGGTACACGTCCGCCGAGCCCAGCAATCCGCGCGCCGAGGTCAGGAACAGCAGCCCGAGCAGCGAGAGCACCGCCCCGACGAGCAGCATCACCACCAGCGTCGAGAGCCAGCGCGTGAAGCGCAGCTTGAGTTCGAGGAAGTCGGCGACCGGCGAGACGAGATAGTAGACGATCAGCGCCACGACCAACGGCACCAGCACCGGCCGCGTGAAGGCGAGCGCCGCCACGATCGCGACGGCCGCCAGCACCACCAGCGAGATGGTGGCTAGGTTGGCTTGTTCGTCGTGGAGCGGGTTGCGGAGGATCGCCATGCTGTAAGCTGGAGGAGGAACCCGGCGGCCGGAAGGACGAACAGGGCTTCGAGCGGCAGGCGGAAGCGCGCCGACATGATCACGAGCACGTACACCGCCGAGAGTCCGGCGACGGCGGCCCACCACATCACATACCCCGGACGCCATGACCGGCGCCACCGCAACAGCCCGCCCAGGGCAATGGCGAGCAGCAGCACGTAGGGCACGCGGTACGCGGCCACGAAGGCCCGCGGATTCGTCTCGTCAAACCACAGCAGCATCCGCGCCCGCGTCGCCGAGACCCGGAGGTACGCCATCGGATCCGCCGCGAGGTCTGCGCGCAGGCGCTGGCTGAACCACTGCATCCGCGCCCGCTCATCGGGGAGTGCGCGCACGGCCGCGCTGTCCGCCGCGGTCATGTCGGCATCCACCGTCACCGCTTGCGCGCGCGCGGCGGCGAGCTGCGCCTCCAGGTCGGGGCCCCCGATGCGCCACGCAAGCGCTCGCGCCGTCGAATCCGCCACCGGTCGCTTGTCCGTACCGGAGGCGCCGATGTGATTGCCCTGCCACGCGACATACGCGAACGAACTCTTCGGTCCGAACTGCCCGAGCACGCGCTGGTTCCGCAGCGACCACGGCAGGACCACCACCCAGAAGCCCACGGCAACCATCACCGCCAGGGGCAGGCGATCGCGGCGCATCCACACCAGCGCGAGCCAGCACAGCCCGAACGGTGCCGCCAGCGTCGGCTCGCCGAGCGCGCCAAGTCCGGCGGCGACACCGGTGCCCAGCGCCACCCCCGCACCGCCACGCCGCTCCGACATCGCCACGAATCCAGCCAGCAACAGCAACAGGAATGCGACGGTCCAGTTCACCGTCTGCACGCGCGTCGGCATGTACGCGAACGCCGGGTACAGCAGGAAGGCACCCATCGCCAGCTGCATGCCGCGCAGCCCCCACCACTGCCACGCGATCCGGCCCAGCGCCATCGCGCCCGCGGTGACGAGGAGCGCCAGCACCACCTGCGCCATCGCGATGCCCGCGGGTGCCCCCGCGCCGAACGTCCAGTATCCGAGCGCCAGCAGGAACGGCAGCGCCGGCGCCTGGTGGCCGGAGGGGTGCGGAACGTCCGCGAAGAACCGGAACGTGAACCCGCGGCCCTCGACGAGCCCGCGCGCGATCTCATCGTGCTCGTATGTGCCCGCATCCCCGAGGTACGTGCGCAGCACGAGGATCGCCGCGACCCGCGTGACCAGCACGGCGAGCGTCAGGCCCCAGAACCAGCGGCGCATCGATGCGCCGCCGTCAGTCATCGGTCGCGGTGCGACGCACGCCGTCGCGGTAGAACGAGTTGTTGATCAACGACATCGTGTAGTGCTGCACGTACGCCAGCAGCCGCCGCGACGCCTCGGCCTGGCGATCGCTCGCAACGCCGGCGCCCTCCTCGCCCGTGCGCTCGCGCCGGTAGGCCAGCATCCGCTCACTTCCATCCGGCCGCCGCTCGAGCACGCCGTCGCGCCTCACGAGCCAGTACACCTCGTCCGTCGTCAGCACCGCCTCGCCCTCCTGCGCCGCGAACAGCGAGTGGCCGAAGCGCGGCACGCGCTCCGGATGCACGCCGGCGTAGTCGAGGATGGTCGGGAAGAGATCGACGTGCTGCACCACGCGCGCCGTGTCCAGCGGCGGCAGCGTGCCGCCCGGATGGTACAGCAGCGTGGGCACCATGTAGCGGCCGAGCGGCGTGTCGTAGCGCGCCGAGCGTGACGGCGGCGTGTGGTCGCCCGTGATCACGAACAGCGTGTTCTCGAACCACGGCTGCGTGCGCGCCACCTCGAAGAAGCGGCGCACCGCCAAGTCGGTGTACGCCACGCTGGCGTGGATCTCCCGCGACCCCTTCGGCAGCGAGTCCGCGTACTTGGGCGGCAGGCGGTACGGGTGGTGCGTGCTGATCGTGAACATCGTCGCGAACCAGGGCTCACGGAACGTGCCCACGTGCCGGACCGCGAACTGCAGCGCTTCCTCGTCGAAGAGCCCCCAGTGGCCGTCGAAGGCCTCCTGCTGCACCTCCTCGGGGAAACGCTCGAGCGGATAGAAATCCTCGATGCCCGACAGCGCGGCGATCGCGTCGAAGTACATCGTGCCCTTCACCGCCCCGTGGAAGAAGGCCGTGTGGTAGCCCGCCTCCCCGAGGAAATGGCCGAGCCCGACCCACTGATTGCTCTGGTAGCGACTCACCGCGATGCTCTGCCCGCGGTACAGCGGCATCCCCAACAAGATGCTTGGCAACGCGTCCATCGAGCGCCGCCCGTTGGCGAAGCTCTCGGTGTAGAACGTCCCGTGCTGCTTGAGGGAGTCGAGGAACGGCGTCAGCTCCGGATGCTCGCGGTCGCTGCCGCCCCAGAACTCCGTGGCGTAGCTCTCGAGGATCAGCAGCACGATGTTCTGCTTCCGCGGCGCTGCAGCGGCGTCGGTCAGGCCGTAGGCCAGCGGGAGCAGCGAGTCCACCGCTGCGGCGCTCTCGAAGTACGCCACGGGCTCGAGCGCGCGGTCGCGGGGAGATTGCAGCAGCGTGAACGCCGAGTTGAGCGTGAGCACGCCGATCTCGTGGCTGCCGCCTTCGAAGGCATGAATCGGGTTCAGCGGCTTCTTCTGGAATCCACCGCGCGCGGCAACCACCGTAGCGAAGATCACCGCGAACGACGTGGCGATGCGTCGCCAGCGCGGCACGGGTGCCGGTGCCTCAACCGCCGGGCGCGGATAGAACACCAGCAGGGCCGCGAGCAATCCCACGCCGATCAGCGTGAGTCCTGCGAAGTTCACGAACAACTGGTCCGCCTGCGCCGTCGCTTCCCCGGTCAGTGCGAAGACATCCATCGTGACGCGCGTGCCGGTGAACGGATAGTAGCCCACGTCGCCCACCATGACGATCGTCGCCGCACCGTTCGCCACCACGAACAAGCCGCGCAGCATCCACTGGTACCAGCGCCGCGCGAGCCACGCGGCGGGCGCCAGCGACAGCAGGATGAACGGGATGTTCGTGTACGCAATCGCCGAGAGATCGAAGCGCAGGCCGTGCAGGAAGGCCCCGGCGACATCCCCCGCCGACGCCTGCGCGAAGACGCCGCGGTGGTCGAGGAAGAACGTGAGGCGGATCGCGGTGTACACGGCGACGGCGAGGCCGAGGCGTCCCAGGAGGACGCCGACGGGGTCTCGCCAGAAGCGGCGGGCAGTGGCGTGGTTGCTCGGGTCGGTCACGGACAGGAGTACGGGGCGTACGGAGGACAACCCCGGAAAGGTAAGCGCAACGCGCCGCTGACATCGCCGTGAACGTCGCAGAGGAATCCGGGTTCACGGCGAGAAGCAGAGTCCCCCGGCAGCCGATACGGCCACCGGGGGACTCTGTGATAGCTGGGGCGGGACTCGAACCCGCGACCCCGGCATTATGAGTGCCGTGCTCTAACCAGCTGAGCTACCCAGCCATGTTCCGAAGCTTTGCAAGATAACAGCCTCCGACCCCTCGTTCCAAGAGCCAGAAACAGCGAGGCACCCTCCAGGGAGGGTGCCTCGGATCCTGCCATAGCGGGGGCGGGATTTGAACCCGCGACCTTCGGGTTATGAGCCCGACGAGCTACCAGGCTGCTCCACCCCGCGGTAGTGAAGGAAGAGTAGTCGGCAACGGGCCGGATTTCAAGGTGCGTCCCATTCTGAACGCCCTACCGACCGCTACTGCGGCTCGGCGAACCGGTAGAGCACCTCGCCCGGCTTCACCATGCCGAACTCCTCGCGCGCGATTCGCTCCTGGGTCGCCGGGTCCGTCTCGACGAGTCGCTTGTACGCGCGCAGCGAATCCACACGCCGCTGCAACGAATCCACCTCGGCCCGCGCGCTGGCGAGGCGCTGCTTCTGGTCCAGCAGGTCCAGCGTGCCGTACTCCCCGCCCTGCACCGCGAAGCTGATGACCCCGAGCGCCAACGCGCCGAGCCCGACGCGGATGGCGATCCATCCGGGCGTGCGCGGCGCGGGCGAACCACCGGCTGCGGTACTGGCGCGTTTGCGAGCGGCCATGGGCGCGTCGCGTCCGCTTACTCGATCCCGTAGATCCCGCCGCCGGGATACTCGGCGTGCAGCCCGAGCTCCTGCTCGATGCGCAGCAGCTGGTTGTACTTCGCCACGCGATCCGTCCGGCTCGCCGAACCCGTCTTGATCTGACCGGCATTCGTCGCCACCGCCAGGTCGGCGATGAAGGTGTCCTCCGTCTCGCCCGAGCGGTGCGAGATGATCGAGCGGTAGCCATTGCGGTCGGCCATCTCGATGGTCTCCAGCGTCTCGGTCAGCGTCCCGATCTGGTTGACCTTGACGAGAATCGCGTTCGCCACGTCCTCCTCGATGCCGCGCGCCAGGAACTCGACGTTCGTGACGAACAGGTCGTCACCGACCAGCTGCACGCGGTCGCCGAGCGCCTCGGTGAGGCGACCCCAGCCCTCCCAATCGCCTTCGGCCAGGCCATCCTCGATCGAGACGATCGGATACTTCCGCAGCCACTTGGCGTAGAGCTCGACCATCTCGTCGGCGGTCTTCGTGCCGGCGCCGCTCTTCTTGAACGTGTACTTGCCCTTGGTGTAGAGCTCGCTCGCCGCGCAGTCCAGCGCCAGCGCGATCTGCGTGCCCGGCTGGTAGCCGGCGGCCTCGATGGCTTCCATCACCACGTCAAGCGCGGCTTCGTCGCTCTTCAGGTCCGGCGCGAATCCACCCTCGTCGCCCACCCCCGTCGAGAGCTTCCGCTTCACCAGCACCTTCTTGAGCGAGTGGAACACCTCCGTGCCCATGCGCAGCGCCTCGCTGAACGAGGTCGCGCCGACCGGCACGATCATGTACTCCTGGAAGTCCACCGTGTTGGTGGCGTGCGCCCCGCCGTTCAGGATGTTCATGAGCGGCACCGGCATCGTGCGGGCCAGCGGCCCGCCGAGGTAGCGATGCAACGGCAGGTCCACGCTCGCCGCCGCCGCACGCGCCGCCGCCATCGAGACCGCGAGCATCGCGTTGGCCCCGAGCTTCGCCTTGTTCTTCGTGCCGTCGAGCGCGAGCATCGCGCGGTCGATGCCCATCTGGTCGACGACGTCCATGCCGATCAGTTCGGGCTCGATGAACTTGCCGACGTTCTGCACGGCCTTGCGCACGCCCTTGCCCAGGTAGCGCTTGGCGTCGCCGTCCCGGAGCTCGTTGGCCTCGTGCTCGCCCGTCGACGCGCCACTCGGCGCCGCCGCACGGCCGTAGGTACCGTCCTCGAGGACGACCTCGGCTTCGACGGTGGGATTGCCGCGCGAGTCGAGGATTTCGCGGGCCTGGACGGCGATGATCGTAGACATATGTCGGGAGTGTGGAGACGTGAGGTCGGGGCTACGGCGGCGGGACCGTGGTCCGCCATGCGGCCACGGGTAATCTAGTGAACCTGGTACTCCTGCCGCAGACACGCCGCCATCGCGGCATGGGTCTGGTCCGCGAGGCGATCGCGGTCGTCGTAGGTCATGCCGGTGGTGTCGATCGGCGGCAGGAAGTGCACATGGATGGTCCCCGGCCGCACGTGGAACTTCCCCTTCGGGTTCACCGCGAGCTGCCCGTACACGACCACGGGGACGATCGGGGCCTGCGACTGGATCGCCAGCACGAACGGCCCCTTCTTGAACGGCCGCAGCGGATACGCGTTGCCGCGCGTGCCCTCGGGATACACGGCCACGGAGGCACCGGCCTGGATGCGCTTCGTGGCCAGCGAGTAGGAGCCGAACGCCGCCTTCCGGTTCGCGCGCTCGATGGGGATCATGCCGGCCGCGAGCATCGCCTTGCCGAAGAGCGGAATCTTGAACAGCTCCACCTTCGCCACGAACTTGATCCAGCGCAGCGTGGCGGCGACGGCGAGCACGTCGTAGTTGGCGACGTGGTTGACGACGAAGATGTGCCGCTCGCCCGTCTTGTGCTCCGTGCCGTGCTGCACCAGCTGCACGCCGCTCATCCAGAGGATGCAGCGCGCCCACAGCCGCGGCGCCAGGTCGTAAGGCGAGCCCACGCGATCACGCACCCGGAACAGGGCCGACAGCAGCACCCAACCACCGAAGACCAGCGTGGCCAGCACGGTCCCGATGAGGACGACGAAGGCGCGGATCATGCGGGAGAACCCGGCGCGCTCATCGCGCGAAGTGGTCGTGGGCGCGCGGCAGCGCGACCGGCGCGCCGCCGCGTTCGGCGCGGACCGCGCCCGCCGCGCCGACGGGCGAGAGCGCCTCGACACGACCGACGGCCGTCAGCCGCAGCCCTGCATGCGCGGCCGCGAAGGCCGCGGCGTCCATGGCGGGCGCTGCGACCAGCAACTCATACTCCTCCCCACTCTGCAGCGCCGCGTCCACGCGTACGCCGGCGAGACACGGGACGGCATCGAGCTCCAGCACACAGGCCACGCCGCTCGCCGCGGCGAGGTGCGCCACATCGCCGGCCAGCCCGTCCGAGAGATCCAGTGCGGCGGTCGCACCGTGCGCAGCGAGCCACTGACCGGCCGCGATACGCGCCTCCGGTCGCGCGAATCGCGCGCGCGCGACATCTCCCGGCTCACGGCCCGCCATCCACGCGTCGAGCGCAGCCCCCGGGCCACCGAGCACACCGGTCACATACAGCACATCGCCCGGTCGCGCTCCCGCCCGTGAGAGCGGGCGTCGCGCATGCCCGAGCACCGTGATGGCCAGCGCGAGTCGGTCGCCGTCCGTCACGTCGCCGCCGACGATGGGCGCGCCCGCGGCGCCCGTCGCCGCGCCGATGCCTGCCGCCAGTTCGGGGAGCGCCGCACGCCAATCCCGCGGCACCGTCAACGCGAGCAGCACGCCGAGCGGCGCCGCCCCCATCGCCGCGAGATCGCTCAGCGCGGCCTGCGTCGCGCGCCAACCGATCTCCTCGGCACTGAGCCAGGCACGGCGAAAATGCACCTCCTCCACCGTCGAGTCCGTGCTGACGACCAGCTTCTCGCCGACGGGCACATCGAGCACGGCGGCATCGTCGCCGACCCCGCGCGCCGCGGGGCCCCACTGCGCGAGCAGCGCGCGCACCGCATCGAACTCGCGGCCCGGACCCATCGCGAGATGGTCGTTCATCGCACCGAGCCGACGGCCGGCAAGGTCGTGAGCACGGCCGCGTGATGCGCGGGCTCGTCCAGCCGCCACGCACGCCGCAGCGCCTCGACGATGTCCTCCAGCGAGGTGCCGCGCACCGAGCCTTCCGACACGGCAATCTCGCCGGCACGCCCATGCACCCACGCGGCGGAGCACGCGGAGGCGAACGGATCGCCCGTTTGCGCCAGCAACGTTGCGACGATGCCCGCGAGCACATCGCCACTGCCCGCGGTACCCAGCGCCGGGCTGCCGCTCGCGCTCACCGCAACGCGACCATCGGGCGCGCTGATCACCGTCGGCACACCCTTGAGGATGACCGTCGCCCCGAGCTGCTTCGCGAGTTCGGCGCCGACGGCGAACCGCTCCGCGCTCACGCTCGCACCGTCGCGCCGCAACAGGCGCGCCGCCTCGACCGGGTGCGGCGTGACGATCGCCGGCCGCGCCCCCAGCAAGCTCCCGAGCATGCGCGGCTCGCCCTCGAACACGTTGAGTGCATCCGCGTCGAGCACCACAGGGCCCTTCCACTCCACGAGCAGGCGTTCGACCAGCGCGCGCGTCATCGCCGTCCGGCCGAGTCCAGGGCCGAGCAGCAGGCAATGCGTCCAGTGCAGGACGCGATCCTGGTCCTCGGCGGTGACCGGCCAGCGCCCCGCCATCGTCTCGGGGAGCGCGGCCTGCACGACGGGCACGTTGCTGGGCGCCACCAAGAGCTGCACCATGCCGACGCCCGAGCGCATCGCACCGCGGGCGGCGAGCATCGGCGCGCCCGCCATGCCCTCGCCGCCGCCGACGATGCCGAGTCGGCGTCGCACACCCTTGTGCGCATCGGCGGGAATGGGCGGCACTGCGTCGCGCACGTACGCGGCATCCACGAGCGTCGGCGCCCCATCATCAAGGGCGGCGTGCGGTCCGAGGCCGATGTCGAGGCAGACAATCGCGCCGCACTCGTCGCGCCGGAGCAGATGGCCGCGCTTGAGGGTGCCGAAGGCCAGCGTGATGTCGGCGCGCACGCAGCGTCCACCCGCACCGGTCGTCGCGTCGATACCACTCGGCAGATCCAGCGCGACCACGGTCGCACCCGCCGCGCGCGTCGCCGCGATCGCGTCGACGTGCGGCAGCAGTGCGTCGCGGAGCGCGCCGGTCGCACCCGTGCCGAGCAACGCGTCGACGACCACCGCCGGGTGCCGCGGCTCGGCATGCCCCGCCAGGGCCGGGAGCGCCTCGGCCTTGGCGCGCGTCGCGTCGTCCGTCGACGGCGCCGCCACCTCGACCACGCTCACCGGACAGCCCGCGCGCGCGAGTTCCCCGGCGACCACCCACCCGTCCCCACCGTTGTTGCCGCCCCCGCAGAAGACCACGGCACCGGCGCTACGGACCTCGGCGACGTGCGCGAGAATCGCGTGCGCGGCGCTCGTGCCCGCGCGGTGCATCAGGGAGTAGCTCGGCGTTCCGGCGGCGATGGCCGCCGCATCGCGTGCCGCCGCCTGCGCAGCCGTCGTCACGCGTACCGGCATCACGGCGGTGCTCACGCGGCTCGGCTCAGGCGTCGGCCGGGGTCGTCCACGGATAGGCGCGATCGAACGCCTCGTGGAAGTCGAACACGTCGGCGAACTCGTCCTTGGTGTCCTGCGGCTGGCTCATCAGCAGGCCGGTGTCCACGAGCGCGAACACGACTTCCCCGATGTCCGCCGTCGTCCGCATGCCCCAGTGCTCCAGCACCGTGCGCGCCAACACGCCGTAGCGCATCAACGCCAACTCGCGGCAGCCGTGCGCCAGCTCGCGCCCCGTCAGGTGCCGACGCTCGGGCAGCTTCTGCTGCACGAGCTCGAGCGCCGCGAGCACGAACAGATACGCGCGCTCGTCGTACCGCGACTCGCGGAGGCGAATCCGGTCGAAGACCCCGTCACGGAACGCGAGTTCGGGCATCGGCACTCAGAGATACAGCGGGAACTCGGCCGTCATCGCATGCACCTCGCGCTTCACGGCCTCGAGCACGGCGCCGTCTTCCGGCGCCGAGAGCACGCGGTCGATCAACCCCGCGATGCGCACCATCTCCGGCTCGCGCATGCCGCGGGTCGTCACCGCCGGCGTGCCGATGCGGATGCCGCTGGTCACGAACGGCGACTGCGTCTCCTTCGGCACGGTGTTCTTGTTCACCGTGATGCCAGCCTTGTCGAGCGCGTTCTCCGCCAGCTTGCCCGTGAGCGTCGCGCCCTTCGTGCGCAGGTCGCACAGCATCAGATGATTGTCCGTGCCGCCCGACACTACGTGCACGCCATGCAGCACCAGCTGCGCCGCCATTGCCTGCGCGTTCTTGACCACCTGCACGCAGTAATCCTTGAACTCCGGACGCAGCGCCTCGAGGAAAGCGACGGCCTTCGCCGCAATCACATGCTCCAGCGGTCCGCCCTGCGTGCCGGGGAACATCGCCTTGTCGACGGCCTTCGCGTGCTCGGCCTTGCAGAGGATGAGGCCGCCACGCGGCCCGCGCAGCGTCTTGTGCGTCGTGGTCGTGACGACGTCGGCGAATGGTACGGGGTTCGGATACACCCCCGCCGCCGCGAGGCCGGCGAAGTGGGCCATGTCCACCATGAAGATCGCGCCCACTTCCTTCGCGGCATCGGCGAACTGCTGGTAATCCAGCACACGCGAATACGCGGAGTAGCCGGCGATGATCAGCTTCGGCTTCTCCTTGCGCGCGATCTCGCGCATGCGCGCGTAGTCGATGAGCCCGTTGTCATCCACGCCATAGTGCACGGCGCGGTAGTTGAGGCCCGAGAAGTTCACCGGCGAGCCGTGCGTGAGGTGCCCGCCCTGCGAGAGGTCGAGGCCCAGCACCGTATCGCCGGGCTTGAGGAACGCGAGATACACCGCCGCGTTCGCCGTCGCACCGGAGTGCGGCTGCACGTTGGCGTGGTCGGCGCCGAACAGCTGCTTGGCGCGATCGATCGCCAGCTGCTCCACCTTGTCCACCACTTCGCAGCCACCGTAGTACCGCTTGCCCGGCAGGCCTTCGGCGTACTTGTTCGTCAGCGAAGACCCCATCGCCTCAAGCACCGCCGGCGACACGAAGTTCTCGCTGGCAATCAGCTCCAGGTGATTGCTCTGCCGCTTGGTCTCCTCGGCGATGAGCGCGGCGATCTCCGGGTCGGTGCCGAGCAACTGCTGCCCCGGCAGGCGACGGTCCCAGGTATTCCAGCCCGGCTTCACTTGTCCCCCGAGTGTTCGTGGCCCGAGGCCTCGATCTTGTCCACGCGCTTCTGGTGGCGTCCGCCCTCGAACGGCGTCTCCAACCAAGTCTTCAGGATCTGCACCCCATCCTCCTCGCTCACGAAGCGCGCGGGCAGGACGAGGACATTCGCATCGTTGTGCTGCCGCGCGAGCGCGGCGATCTCCGGCGCCCAGGCCACCGCGGCGCGCACGCCGGGGTGGCGGTTCGCCGCGTAGCTCATCCCGAGCCCCGTGCCGCAGAGCAGCACGCCGCGCTTCACTTCGCCGCTCTCCACCTTCTCGGCGAGCGGGTGCGCGTAGTCCGGGTAATCCGTGGAGGCCGGCGAGTTCGTGCCGAGGTCCTCCACCTCATACCCGAGCTCCCGCAACGCACGGCTCAGGTGCTGCTTGAGCTCGTACCCTGCGTGGTCCGAGGCGATCGGGATGCGCTCAGCCATGCCTCAGCTCTTCCGCGGCCACTGCGGCCAGGTGCGCATCATGCCGTGCACGGCCGCGATGCGCTGCTCGGCGAGCTTGTCCGCCGCGAGATACGTCAGCATGCCGTGGTCCTTGGCGATCTTGTAGACGCCGAGCACCGTGTCGTAGATCTCGTCGGCCTTGCGCAGCGCGCGCTCGCGCGACCAACCGGCCACTTCGCCGTACACGTTGATCACGCCACCGGCGTTCGCCACGAAGTCCGGCGTGTAGAAGATGCCGCGCTTCTCCAGCGCCTCGCCGTGCTTCTCCGGCTCGAGCAGCTGGTTGTTCGCGCCGCCGCAGACGATCTCGACCTTGAGCTTCGGCACCGTCTCATCGTTGATGATCGCGCCGAGCGCGCAGGGCGCGAAGATGTCGGCCTTCTCGGCGTAGATGGCATCGCCCTCCACGGCCTTGGCGCCGAACTCCTCGACGATCTTCTTCACGCGCTCCGGACGGATATCCGTCACGATGAGCTTCGCGCCCACCGCATGCAGCTCACGGCACAGGTACGTGCCGACGTTGCCGAGGCCCTGCACCAGCACCGTCTTGCCCTCGAGCGAGGACGAGCCCCAGCGCTGCTTGGCCGAGGCCTCGATGGACCGGAACACGCCGCGCGCCGTCACCGGCGACGGGTCGCCCGACTTGTTGGCGAGGCCGGCGACATACTCCGTCTCCATGTGCACGAAATCCATGTCGCTGGTGCTCGTGCCCACGTCCTCGGCCGTCACGTAGCGGCCGCCGAGCGACTCCACGAAGCGCCCGTGGGCGCGGAAGATCATCTCGCGGTTCGTCGTGCGGTTGTCGCCGATGATGACCGACTTGCCGCCGCCGAGGTTGAGGCCGGCGACCGCGTTCTTGTAGGTCATGCCGCGCGCGAGGCGCAACGCGTCGATGATCGCCTCCTCGTCGGACGCGTAGTTCCAGAAGCGCGTGCCGCCGAGCGCGGGGCCGAGGGTGGTGTCGTGGATGGCGATGATGCCGCGGTAGCCGGCGGATTCTTCGGCGCACAGCACCAGTTGCTCATGGCCGAGCTTCGCGATCGTATCGAAAATCTTCATAAATGCAGATGTAAGATGTGAGATATGAGATGTAAGACTGCTGCCACTGCAAACGGCAAAGGCGAGATAAGAGCTGAGAGTCGGTCACCCACTTACATCTCACATCTTACATCTCACATCTGCTGTTGCGTCGTTCACGCCCCCGCTGACACCGCCCTGCCAATCACGATCCGCTGCACTTCCGACGTCCCCTCATATATCTCCGTGACCTTCGCATCCCGGAAATACTTCTCCACCGGATACTCCTTCACGTATCCATAGCCCCCGAAGATCTGGATGGCCTGCGTGGTCACCCACATCGCCGTCTCGGAGGCGAACAGCTTGCACATCGAGGCCTGCGCGTCGACCTCCGCCCCCGCGTCCTTCGCCGTCGCGGTCTCGTGCAACATCGCGCGCGCCGCGGTGATCCGCGTCGCCATGTCGGCGAGCTTGAACTGCACGCCCTGGAACTCCGCGATGGGCGTGCCGAACTGCTTGCGCTCGTTGGCGTAGGCCACGGCGGCCTCGAAGGCCGCGCGCGCGATGCCGATCGCCTGCGCGGCGATGCCGAGCCTCCCGTGCACCAACGACTGCATCGCGTAGATGAAGCCCATGCCCTCGGCGCCCAGCATGCGGTCGGCGGGCACGCGCATGTTGTCGAAGGTCAACGTCACCGTCGGCGACGCCCGCATGCCCATCTTGTCTTCCTTCTTGCCCACGTGGAAGCCGGGCAGGTCCGGGGTCAGGATGAACGCCGAGATGCCCTTGGACTTCCGCCGCGCTTCCGGAGTATCGGTGCGGATCATCGCGATGATGACGCCGGCATGCGTGCCGCTGGTGATCCAGGCCTTTGAGCCGTTCACGATCCAGTCATTGCCATCGCGCACGGCCTGGCAGCGGATCGCCGAAGCGTCGGACCCGGCGTCGGCCTCGGACAGCGCAAACGCGCCCAGCAGCTCGCCCTTGGCCAGCGGCGTGAGGAAGCGCCGCTTCTGCTCGGGCGTGCCGTGCGTGTTCAACATCTGTGTCGGCAGCGAGTTGTGCACCGACATCATCACCGCCACGCTCGCGTCAGCCGCGGCGATCTCCTCGAGCGCGAGCAGGTAGCTCTTCGCGTCGAGGCCGAGCCCGCCGAACTCCTCGGGGAGCAGCATGCCGAGGAAGCCGAGCTCCCCGAGCTTGCCGACCAGCGACGGTTCGAAGTGCGCATCGCGGTCCCACTGCGCGGCGAAAGGCCGCACGTGCTCGGCGGCAAAGGCCTTCGCCGTCTCGACGATCGCCTGCTGTTCCTCAGTCATCGCCACGATGCCCTGGTAGCTCAGCGGCGTTCCGGTCCACGTCGTCATGCGTCAGCTCGCGTAGGTGTAGAAGCCACGGCCGCTCTTGCGACCATACCAGCCGGCCGCGACGTACTTCTTGAGCAGCGGGCAGGGCCGGTACTTCGGGTCGCCGAGGCCCTCGTGCAACACCTCGAGGATCGCCACGCAGGTGTCGAGGCCGATGAAGTCGGCGAGCGTCAGCGGACCCATCGGATGGTTCATGCCGAGCTTCATCACCTGATCCACCGCCTCCGGCGTGCCGACGCCTTCCATCACGGCGTAGCAGGCTTCGTTGATCATCGGCATGAGGATGCGGTTCGCAATGAAGCCCGGGAAGTCGTTGGCCTCGACGGGAATCTTGCCCAACGCCTTCGAGAGCTCGATGGTCTTCGTGTTGGTCGCGTCGGAGGTCGCGAGACCGCGAATCACCTCGACGAGTTGCATCACCGGCACCGGGTTCATGAAGTGCATGCCGATGACCAGCTCCGGGCGCTTCGTCACCGCGGCGATCTCCGTGATGGAGATCGAGCTGGTGTTCGTCGCGAGGATCGCAGCGGCGGGCGCGAGGTGATCCAGGTCGCGGAAGATCTGGAACTTGAGGTCCTTCCGCTCGGTGGCCGCTTCGACGCAGATCGTCGCGTCCTTCACCGCGTCGAGCGACGTGCTGGTCTGGATCCGCGCCATCGCCGCCCTGGCCGCCTCGGCGTCGAGCGCGCCCTTCTTCACTTGGCGGTCCAAGTTCTTCTCGATCGTCGCCTTGCCCTTCGCGAGCGCGTCGGCCGAGACATCGATCAGCACCACGTCAAAGCCGCTGGTCGCGCAGACGTGGGCGATGCCGTTGCCCATCTGGCCCGCGCCGATGACGGCGAACTTCTCCGCAGCCGTCGCCATCTCAGACCTTCTCCACCGAGAGCGCGACGGCGTTGCCGCCGCCCAAGCACAGCGTCGCCATGCCCGTCCGCTTGCCCTGCGCCTCGAGCGCATGCAGCAGCGTCACGAGCACCCGCGCGCCGCTCGCGCCGATCGGATGGCCCAGCGCAATCGCACCGCCGTTGACGTTCACGCGGTTCCAGTCCCAGCCGAGCCCATCGCCGTCCGCCAGCGACTGCGACGCAAAGGCCTCGTTCGCCTCGATGAGGTCGTAGTCGGAGATCTTCGCGCCCGTCTTCGCCATCAGGTTCTGCACCGCGACAATCGGCGCGAAGAACAGATCCTGCGGATCGCCGCCGCCCGACGCGTAGCCCGTGATGCGCGCGAGGATCGGCAGCCCGTGTGCCTTCGCGTACGCCTCGCTGGCCACCACCACCGCGGCCGCGCCGTCGTTCAGGCCCGGCGCGTTGCCGGCCGTGACGGTGAGCTCCTCCGGCTTCATGTCCTTCGGCGCGTCCTTCGGGAACGCCGGCTTCAGCTTAGCCAGCGCGTCGAGCGAGGTGTCCTTGCGCGGCGACTCGTCCGTATCAATCACCACCGGCTTCTTGCCGGCGATCTCCACCGGCACGATCTCCGCCTTGAACCGGCCCGCCTCGATGGCCGCCACGGCCTTCTGGTGCGACTCCAGCGCGAACTGGTCCTGCCGCGCCCGCGTGATGCCGGCCTTCTTCGCCGTGTACTCGGCGTGGCCGCCCATGTGGCGATCGTAGAACGAGCACCAGAGCCCGTCGGTGATGAGCAGGTCCTGCATGGTCTGGGCGCCGAACTTCACGCCGTTGCGCATGCCGCGCACGAGGTGCGGCGCGTTGCTCATCGATTCCATGCCGCCCGCGACCAAGAGCTGCTCGTCGCCGGCGCGGATGGCCTGCGCCGCCTGCATCACCGCCTGCAGGCCGGAGCCGCAGACCTTGTTGATCGTCACCGCCGGCACCGTGCCGGGAATCCCCGCCTTGATCATGGCCTGCCGCGCGGGGGCTTGCCCCACCCCGCCCTGCAGCACGTTGCCCATGATGACCTCGCCGATTCGCGAGGCGTCGATGCCGGCGCGCTTCACGGCTTCGCGAATGGCGAGGGCCCCGAGTTCCGGCGCGGTGAGGGGCGCGAGGCCGCCCAGGAAGCGGCCGATCGGCGTACGCGCGGCGCCGACGATGACGGGGGTGCGGTCAGGAGAAGTCATCCCGGAAATCTAACCGGGATGGGGCCCCATGCAGCGACTACTTGTAGCGCCGTGAGGAGTTGAAGCCCACCGTCGCGCCGATGCTCGGCAGCAACGCGATCACGTTGGCGGTCGCCCAGCGCGCCGCCGTGCTCATGCCCTCGCGCGGACGCTCGGACGGTCCGAGCAGCGCCCTGGACAAGGCCCAACCAGCGGCAAACCCGACGCCGGTGCCGAGATAGGTGGCGCTGAAGTCGCCGGTCTGGTCCCCGATGTTGCCGATGCCGTACACGGACCCGGCGGTCGCCAGTCCCGCGACCGCGACCCCGCTCGTGAGCCCCACGGCGCGCATCGTCGCGTCGCGTTCGGCGCCGAGGATGTCGGCCATCCGTTCACCGACAAAGCGGCCGACGAGGAAGCCGCCGATGCCGGCGTACGTTCCGACGGCCAACTCGCCGGCCACGCGCCCCGCATTCAGCGGCGGGCGCGCACGCTGGGCCTCGAGCGACGAGGCCGTCGCGACCAGCAGGGCCAGCGCGAGTGCGCGCATCAGGCCTCGCCCGCGCTCGACGGCGTGAGCGCGCGCGTGCGGATCTCGTCGAGCAGTCGCGCCTGGAAGTCGGCGACGCTGACGATCTCCTGCTTCTTGCCGGCGCCGCGCACGCGGATGGCCACCTGCCCCGCCTCCGCCTCGCGCTTGCCGCAGACCGCCATGTACGGAACCTTCATGAGCTCGCCGTCCCGGATCCGATAGTTGAGCGTGTCGCTGCGGGTGTCGCAGACAGCACGGATGCCGGCGGCCTTGAGTTTCGCCGTCACCTCTTCTGCATACCCCGCGACCTCGTCGGAGATCGGCAGCACGCGCACCTGCTCGGGCGCGAGCCACACCGGGAAGGCACCGGCGAAGTGCTCGATGAGAATGGCGATGAAGCGCTCGAAGCTGCCGCAGACCGCGCGGTGGATGACCACCGGTCGGTGGGCCGCATTGTCCTCGCCCGTGTACGACAGGTCGAACCGCTCCGGCGCGTTGTAGTCGAGCTGGATGGTGCCCAACTGCCAGGCGCGGCCAATCGAATCCGTGACGTCGAAGTCGATCTTGGGGCCATAGAAGGCACCGTCGCCTTCCTTGAGCTCATACGGACGCCCGGAGTTCTCCAGCGCGGCCTTCAAGCCCGCCTCGGCGCGGTCCCACAGGTCGTCCGATCCGATGCGCTGCTCCGGCCGCGTCGCGAACTTGAGCGTGGCCGTGAGCCCGAAGGTCTCGTAGTGCCCGAGGATGAAGTCGAGCAGGAACTGCACCTCGCTCGCGATCTGGTCCTCGCGCAGGTACACGTGGCAGTCGTCCTGCGAGAACTGCCGCACGCGGGTGAGGCCCGAGAGCGCGCCCGACAGCTCGTTGCGGTGCAGCACGTCGAAGGTCACGTAGCGCTTGGGGAGCTCGCGGTACGAATGCTTGCTCGCGCCGAAGTACAGGTGGTGCGACGGGCAGTTCATCGGCTTCAGCGACATCGACAGCGCTTCGTCGGGCGTCGCACCCGCCTCGGCGGCTTCCTTGTCGTGCACGAGGAACATGTTCTCGCGGTACTTGCCCCAGTGCCCCGACTGCTCCCAGAGCTTCTTGGTGTAGAGCAGCGGCGTCTTGACCTCGAGGAAGTCCTCGCGCTGGCGCTCCCGCACAAAGGCCTCGAGCGTGTTGTAGAGCGTCGTGCCCTTGGGCGTCCAGAACGCGGCGCCCGGCGCCTGCGGGAAGAACTGGAAGAGGTCGAGCTGGCGGCCGAGGACGCGGTGGTCGCGTTTCTTGGCCTCCTCGAGGTTGTGCAGGTGCTTCTCGAGCTCGTCCTTCTTGAAGAACGCCGTCGCGTAGATGCGCTGGAGCATCTGCCGCTTCTCGTCGCCGCGCCAATAGGCACCGGCCGCGCTCAGCAGCTTGAAGTGCTTGAGGTACGAGGTGTCCGGGACGTGCGGACCGCGGCACAGGTCCGTGAACGGCCCGTCCGTGTACGTCGAGATGACTTCCGAGGGGTCGGTGAAGTCGTCGAGGCGCTCGAGCTTGAGGGGATCGTCCGCGAAGACCTTCCGGGCCTCGTCCTGCGTCACCTCGGCGCGCACGAAGGCGTACTTCTCGGCGATCACCTTGTGCATCTCGGCCTCGAAGGCCGCGAGGTCGTCGGGCGTGAACGGCTTCGCGACCTCGAAGTCGTAGTAGAAGCCGTCGTCGATGGCGGGACCGAAGCCGATCTTGGCCTCGGGGCGCAGACGACGCACCGCGGTCGCGAGGATGTGCGCGCCGGAGTGCCGCAGCACGTCGAGGGCGCGCGGATCCTTCTCGGTGATGACGACGAACGCACCGCCCTTGCGGATGGGCGTCATCAGGTCCTGCACCTCGCCGTCGATGGCGATGGCGATCGCCGCCTTCAGCAGGCCGGGCCCGATGCTCGCGACGACCTCGCGGCCCAGCGTCCCCGGCGCGACCTCGCGGGTCTTGCCGTCCGGCAGCGTGAGGACGAGCATCTCCCCCACGGCACTCATCGCAGGCCCCCATCGATCAGCGCCGGCACGCCGCCGCCGAACCGCACCGCCAAGACCAACCCCGTCACCAACGTCGCGGCGAAGGCCAGCCAAAGGAGAATCGCGCGCCAAGACAGCGCCGGCGCCCGGGAGACGGCGGGAGTGGACGGTGGTGTGTGCATGAGTGCAACTTAGCCGGGGCATAGAACCATCGCCACGCATTCACTCTCCGGTGTTCCGCCATGCGCGTGATCGAAGTCGAAGCCGAATCCAAGGGCGATCGTTGGCTGCTCTGGCTGCTGGCCGGTGCGGCCATCGGCGTCACCGCCGGCGTGCTCGTGTCCGAGAAGTACAGCGGGCGCAGACCCTCCCTCCGCGGCTTGGGCCGCCGCCTGCGCGGCCTCGCGTCCTTCGCCGGCAAGCAGTGGGGCCCCGTGGTGGACCTCGCGCTCGAACTCAAGGACCAGTGGGACGAGCGGCGGGCCGCGCGACCCGTGCCGGCCGACGCGGCGCACGATGATTACGAGGACGCCGACGAGTACGCCGAGGCCGAGGATCCGCTCGACGAGGATTTCGGCGACGACTTCCCCGACGACGAGCTCGACGAGGGCGACGAGGACCGGATCGGCGAGCGCGTGCTCGAGGCGTTCAGCAACGACCCGATCCTGGCCGAGCGGGCCATCGAGATCGAGGCGGACGACGACGGCGACGTAATCCTGTACGGCCGCGTCCGGGCGGCGCGCGAAGTCGCGCACGCGGTCACCCTGGCCCGCGGCGTCCCCGGGGTCACGCGGGTGCGGCAGCAGCTGCAGGTTCGCCCGCGGCGCTGATTGGCGCGCCGTTGGGCGCCGTTCGGGCTCGGACTATCTTTTATAGATGCCCGAGACGCCCGACCAGTCTGCCGAGTTCCCGACCCACTTCGATTTCGCCGCCACCGAACCTGCGCTGAGCCGCGCCTGGGACGAGGCCGGCCTGTTCCGCGCCGACGCCGGCCGCACCACGCGCCTGGGCGGCGACCGCGATCCGTTCACCGTGCTCATCCCGCCGCCCAACGTGACGGCGGTGCTGCACGTGGGCCACGGGCTCAACAACACCGTGCAGGACGTGCTCATCCGCTGGCGCCGCATGGCCGGCGACGAGGCGCTCTGGCTCCCCGGCACCGACCACGCCGGCATCGCTACGCAGAACGTCGTGGAGAAGCTGCTCGCCAAGGACGGCAAGACGCGCTTCGACCTGGGACGCGACGCCTTCGTGAAGCGCACCGAGCAGTTCGTGGAGGAGACGGGCGGCATCATCCTGAAGCAGCTGCGCAACATCGGCGCCTCCGCCGACTTCTCGCGCACGGCGTACACGTTCGACCCCGACCGCTCGCGGGCCGTGCGCGAAGCCTTCGTGCGGCTGTACGAGCAGGGCCTGGTCTACCGCGGCCATCGCGTCATCCACTGGTGCCCGCGCTGCCTCACCTCCCTCTCCGATGAGGAAGCGGAGTTCCACGACTCCGAAGGCGCGCTGCACCACGTGCGCTACGCCTTCGCCGACGATCCGTCCAACGGCATCACGATCGCGACCACGCGGCCCGAGACCATACTCGCCGACGTGGCTATCGCCGTGCACCCCGACGACGAGCGCTACGCCGCCTTCGTGGGCAAGGATGTGCTCCTGCCCGTGACGGGCATCCGCATGCCGGTCATCGCCGACAGCTACGTCGAGAAGGACTTCGGCACCGGCGCGCTCAAGATCACGCCCGCCCACGACGCCAACGACTTCGAGGTCGGCAAGCGCCACGGGCTCGGCATGCCGGTGGTCATCGACATGCACGGCAAGATGGGCGAAGTCGCCGAGGCCCAGGGCCGCGTGCCGGCAGCGTACGCGGGCTTGGATCGCTTCGCCGCGCGCAAGGAGATCGTGAAGGCGCTGGAAGCCAGCGGGCATCTCGTGAAGATCGAAAAGCATGCCAACTCGATCCGCAAGTGCTACCGCTGCGAGACGGTCGTCGAGCCGCGGCTGAGCGATCAGTGGTTCGTGAAGATGGCCCCGCTCGCCGCACCCGCGCTGCAGGCGGTGAAGGATGGCACCATCCGCTTGCTCCCCGAGAAGTGGGAGAAGGTCTACATCAACTGGCTCGAGGGCATCCGCGACTGGAACATCTCGCGGCAGCTCTGGTGGGGGCACCGCGTGCCGGTGTTCACCTGCGCCAACGGCCACGCCGACGCGTACCGCGAGGACCCCACCGCGTGCCGCCAGTGCGGCGCCGCGATCGTCGCGCAGGACGAAGACGTGTTCGACACGTGGTTCTCGTCCTGGCTGTGGCCCATCAGCACGATGGGCTGGCCGAATGAGAACGCGAAGGACCTCAAGGCCTTCTTCCCCAGCGACGTGCTCGTCACCGCGCCGGAGATCCTGTTCTTCTGGGTCGCGCGCATGATCATGAGCGGCTACGCCTTCCAGGGAAAGCCGCCGTTCCACACCGTGTACCTGCACGGCACCGTGCGCGACATGCAGCATCGCAAGATGAGCAAGTCGCTGGGCAACGGCATCGATCCGCTCGACGTCGTGGACCGCTACGGCGCCGACGCGCTGCGCTGGACGCTCATCCAAGGCATGGGCCTTGGCGTGGACGTCATGCTCGACCCGAATGACCTCGACAAGTCCTTCGCGCCCGGCCGCAACTTCGCCACCAAGCTCTGGAACATCGGGCGCTTCCTGCTGCTGCAGGTGGGGGATGAACCCATCGGCCGCTTCGAGGACATCGACGCCTCGACCCTACGCCTCGAAGACCGCTGGATCCTCGGCCGCCTCGACGCCGCCATCGCCGAGGGCGACGCGGCGCTGGGCCCGGCGCGTCCCGCCGCGGACCACTGGCCGGAGCAGCAGCGCCAGCAGGGCATGCGCTTGGACGCCTACGCCGAGGCGGCGCGCCGCTTCGTGTGGAACGAGCTCGCCGACTGGTACGTGGAAGCCGTGAAGCCGCGGCTCGCCCAGCCCGGCGCGGACCGCGAGACCGCGCGCCGGGTACTGGTGCATGTGTTCGACCAAGGCCTGCGCCTCCTGCACCCGATCATGCCCTTCGTGACGGAAGCGCTCTGGCAGCGCCTGCCGTCGCGCACGCCGGGCGCGTTCATCGCCGTGGCGGCGTGGCCGAGCATGCGTGGCGCCGGTGCCGACGCCGGCGTGGCCTTCGACGCCGTGCGCGAAGCCATCGATGCCATCCGCGGCCTGCGCAGCGAGTACGGCGTGCAGCCGGGCGCGCCGATCAAGGCCTTCGTCGCGCGCGGCGGCGCGAGCGCCGAAGCCTTCGCGGCGCTCACGGACAGCGCCGTGCTGCTGCAGCGCCTCGCGCGCTGCGAGGTCTCCGCCGATGCCCCGCCCACCGGCGCCGCGGCACACGCCGTGCTCGCCAGCAAGCTTGAACTCACGTTGCCGCTCGCCGGCATGGTGGACCTCGGCAAGGAGCGTGCGCGCCTCAGCGGCGAGATCGAGAACCTCAGCAAGCAGTTGGAGGCACTCCGCGGCCGCCTGAGCAACGAGAAGTTCACGGCCAAGGCGCCGCCGGCGGTGGTCGAGGCTGAACGCGCAAAGGAGCGCGAGTGGGCGGATCGCGTCGCCCAGATGACGCAGAAGCTCGCGGAGCTGGGCGCCTGATGCGGCGTCGGCTGGCGCTGCTGGTCGCCGCCACCGTTGCCGCCGGCATCGGGGGCTGCGCCTCGCAGGGCATGCCGCCGGGCGGTCCGCCGGACGCTGAGCTGCCGGTGCTGCAGCGCATCCTGCCGGACTCGAATGCGGTGCGTGTGCGGGTACCGGCCGTCGTGCTGCAGTTCGACGAGGTCGTGAGCGAACGCAGCGCGCCGACCGCCGCGCCCGGAGGCGCGGCGGCAGGGGGGGCGGCTGGCGGCCTGGCTGGATTGCTCGTGCTGTCGCCTAGCGACGGCCGCGACGAAGTCGTGTGGCGCCGCGAGGCCCTCGAGCTGCGCCCGCGCGGCGGCTTCCGGCCCAACACGGCCTACCGCGTGACGCTCTTGCCGGGCCTCGCCGACCTGCGCGGCAACCGCATTACCGAACCGTTCAGCTTCGTGTTCTCCACCGGCGCGGCAATCCCGACCGGTGAAGTGTCCGGCGTACTCTTCGACTGGACCACGGGCCGACCGGCGGCGAACGCGCGCGTCGATCTCTTCCGGCAGGCCGATACGCTGTTCCGCTGGAGCGCGCGCACGGATTCATTGGGCCGCTTTCGCGTGCGCGAGCTGACGTCGGGGCTCTACGAGGTGCGCGCGTGGGTGGACGCCAACAACGACCGCAGGATCTCCTTCCGCGAGATCTCCGACGTCGCGCGCGTCGCGCTCTCGGATACGGCGACACTGGAACTGTATGCCTACGGCCGCGACACGCTCCCGCCGCGCCTCGAACAGGTGGAGTGGATCGACTCGACCGCCATCCGCATCCGGCTCGACCGCGGCATCGTCGCGGACTGGGATGGCCGGAGCGCCGAGCTCGTGGGCGCTGATTCCGCGGTGATCCCGCTTGGCGGCCCCTTCGTGCCCAGCGCGGTCTACGACTCACTCGCACGCATGCGCTCGGCCGCGCGCGACTCCACCGCGCGAGACTCCGTGGCCCGCGCCGCCGATTCCACCGCTGCCGCCGCCGACAGCGCGCCGACGCGCGGCGAGATCGCGGTGCCTGCGCCGCGCCCGCCCGACACCGTGCGCGTCGAGAACACCCGGCCCGAGCCGCGGGATACCGTCACGCGCGACTCCGTCGCCGCCGATTCGGTCGCCGCGGACAGCATCGTCCGCCCCGTCTTCAAGCGCGTCGTGCCGGTCACGCAGTGGACGGCTCCGCTGGCCGCACCGCTGGCGCCGGGCCTGTACCGCTTCCGCATTCGCGACGCCCGTGGCCTGAACGGCCGCAGCGTGAACACGGAGCGGGAGTTGCGCGTGCAGCCTCCGCCGCCGCCGCGTCCGAGCCCCGCGCGCGATCGCGCCCCCGCCGACAGCACCGCCCGCGACACCACCGCCCGCGGCGCGCCGCCGCGCCGCCCGTGACCGCGCTGCGCCCCGCCGCGTTCCTCGACCGCGACGGCACCTTGATCCACGATGCGCACTACCTGCGCGATCCGGCGCTCGTGCGGCTGCTGCCCAACATTGCGGCACCGCTCGCACGCCTGCGGCGTGCCGGCTATGCGTTGGTCGTGATCACGAACCAGTCGGGCATCGCGCGCGGCTTGCTGACGGAGCAGGACTACGCGGCCGTGCGCGACCGCCTCGATGCGCTGCTCGCGGAGGAAGGGGTCACGCTCGACGGCAGCTATCACTGCCCGCACGAACCCGCGCGCAGCGGCCCCTGTGAGTGCCGCAAGCCCGGCACCCTGCTGCATCGCCGCGCCGCGAGCGACCTCGCCCTCGACGTCAACCGCTCGCTGTTCATCGGCGATCGCTTTCGCGACGTCGCGCCAGCCCTCGCGCTCGGCGGCCGCGGCATTCTCGTGCCGGGCGTGGATACGCCGTCCGACGAGATCTCGCGTGCGGAGCGCGAGGCGACCGTCGCCCGATCACTGCACGACGCCGTCGCGCTCGTCCTCGACGCCGAGGCGAGCTAAGTTGCGCCCGTGACGACCCCACGCGCCCGCCTCGCCGTCCTTGCCTCGGGCAGCGGCAGCAACCTGCAGGCCATCCGCGACGACCTCGTCGCACGTGGCGCAGCGGCGAGCGCCGACCTGGCACTCGTGGTGTCCGACCGCCGCGCCGCGGGCGCGCTCGAGCGCGCCCGCGGGTGGACGATCCCGGCGGTCCACCTACCCAAGGACGAAGGCGCCACCCTCGATAGGCTACTGCGCGAGCACGCGATCACGCACATCGCGCTCGCCGGCTATCTCCAGCTCATCCCGCCCGACGTCGTACGCCGCTTCCACGGCCGCATGCTCAACGTGCACCCGGCGTTGCTGCCGGCGTTCGGCGGCCCCGGCATGTACGGCGCGCGCGTGCACGCGGCGGTGCTCGCCGCGGGCGCGCGCGTCAGCGGCCCGACCGTGCACTTCGTCTCTGAGCACTATGACGAAGGGGCCATCGTCGCGCAGTGGCCCGTGCCCGTGCGCAGCACCGACACGCCGGAGTCACTCGGCGCCCGCGTGCTCGCCGCCGAGCACAAGCTGTATCCCTGGAGCATCCATCTCTTGACCAGCGGATCCCTCACGCTTGGGCCCGACGGCCGCGTGCATGGCGTCCCGGATATCGACTTCGACCGCGAGTTGCCGTAATGCCTGTTGCCCTGCTTTCCGTCTCCGACAAGACTGGCCTCGTCGACTTCGCCCGTGGCCTCGTCGAGGGCGGCTATGCGCTGGTCTCCACCGGTGGCACCGCGAAGGCGCTGCGGGCCGCGCAGCTGCCCGTGCGCGACATCAGCGAGATCACGCACTTCCCCGAGATGCTCGATGGGCGCGTGAAGACGCTGCACCCCGTGGTGCACGGCGGACTGCTCGCGCGCCGCGACCTGCCGGAGCACATGGCGGCGATCGCCGAGCATGGGATCGCCCCGATCGACCTCGTCTGCGTGAATCTGTATCCGTTCCGCGAGACGGCGGCCAAGCCGGGCCTGGCGCCGGAGGAGGTGATCGAGCAGATCGACATCGGCGGCCCATCGATGCTGCGCTCGGCGGCGAAGAACTTCGCCAGCGTGACGGTCGTCGTGGATCCCGCCGACTACACGCGAGTCCTCGCGGCCATCGCGAACGGTGGCGACGCGCTGGAGCTGCGCCGCGACCTGGCCGAGAAGGTGTACGCGCATACGGCGAGCTACGACGCCGCGATCAGTGGCTGGTTCGCCTCGCAGCGCGGGGAGCGCTTCCCCGAGCGGCTCGCCTTGGGCTACGAGCGCGTGCAGACGCTGCGCTATGGCGAGAATCCGGGACAGGCCGCCGCGTTCTATTCGGAGGAGCGAGGCCGCGGCCTCGCGGCCCTCAAGCAGCACGGCGGCAAGGAGCTGAGCTTCAACAACCTGCTCGACCTCGAAGGCGCCATGCTCGCCATCGACCCGTTCGGCGAGGAAGTCGCCTGCGCCATCATCAAGCACACCACGCCCTGCGGGCTCGCGACGGGCAAGACGGCGCTCGAGGCCTACCAGAAGGCCTTGGCCTGCGATCCCGTCTCGGCCTTCGGGAGCGTCATCGCGTTCAGCGTTCCGGTGGATGAAGCGGCCGCGCAAGCGATTGCCTCGCTCTTCGTTGAGTGCCTGATCGCTCCGGCGTTCTCTGCGGAGGCGTTGCAGATCCTCGGGGCCAAGAAGAACCTGCGCGTGCTCGAGGGCGCCGCCCGCAGCACGGGCACCGCGCTCGACGTGAAGGGCGTGCGCGGCGGCATCCTCGTGCAGGAGCGGGCGCCGTCGGTGCTCGACGACCACAACTGGCGCCTCGTGACCAAGCGCGCGCCGACCAGCGCCGAGTCCAAGGACCTGCTGTTCGCCTGGCGGGCCGTCGCGAGCGTGAAGTCGAACGCCATCGTGCTCGCGCGCGACGGCGCGACCATCGGCATCGGCGCGGGTCAGATGAGCCGCGTGGACGCGGCGTTCCTCGCCGTGCACAAGGCCCGGGCCGCCAACCATGATCCCAACGGCGCCGCCCTCGGCAGCGATGCGTTCTTCCCCTTCCGCGACGGCGTGGACCAAGCGGCGCAGGCCGGGGTACGCGCCATCGTGCAGCCTGGGGGATCGGTGCGGGACGATGAGGTCATCGCCGCCGCCGATGAGCACGGCATCGCGATGGTGTTCACCGGGCAGCGAACGTTCCGGCACTAGATCGGTGACCAATGGCCAAGGGCGGCGGCCGCGAGGCTTCCGCCCTACGGCTCCAGCGCCCAGCTTTCGTTTTCCCCCAAGCCCGTCCCATGAGCTCCGACCTCGACTACCGCCCCAGCTACTTCGCCGCCGCCATCGCAGCGGGGCTGACGTTCCTGCTCTATCTCGTCACGCTCGCCCCCGAGACGGCGATGTGGGACACGAGCGAGTACATCGCGGCCGCGTACACGATGGGGCTGCCGCACCCGCCGGGGAATCCGTTCTTCGTCCTGATTGGCCGCGTGTTCAGCATCCTGCCGATCGCGCCGAACGTGGCGATGCGCATCAACCTGCTCGCGGCGCTCTCCTCGGCGGTCTCGGCAGGGATGTGGTTCCTCATCACCGAGCGCGTGCTCGTGGGCTGGTTCGAGAAGCGCTGGCAGCGCATCGCCGGCGGCGCGCTGGCCGTGCTGATCGGCGCGACGGCGTTCACGGTGTGGAGCAACTCGGTGGTCAACGAGAAGGTGTACACCGTCTCGCTGGTCGGCATGGCCATCAGTGCGTGGTTGATCGTGCGCTGGTGCGACGAGCCCGATGCCCCGGGGGCGAACAAGCTGCTCATCATGGTCGCGTACCTCTGCGGTCTGGGCTACGCGAACCACATGGCCGGCATGCTCGTGCTGCCGGCCGCCGGCATCGCGGTGCTGCTGCGCAAGCCGTCGATCATCACGAACTGGAAGCTGCTGGTGACCTGCGTCGCCGTCGGCATCCTCGGCGCGACGCCCTTCGCCACGCAGCCGATCCGCGCGGCGCATAATCCGCCGATCAACGAGGGCGACCCGACCGCCTGCCGCGACGGCCTCCGCCTCGACTGCACGCTCTCGAAGGGCACCTACGAAGCCTTCATGTACAACTTCAACCGCGGGCAGTACGCCAAGCCCCCGGTCACGGAGCGCATGGCGCCGTTCACGGCGCAGGTCGGCATGTGGTGGCTGTATTTCAAGTGGCAGTGGATCCGCGATGCGCAGGGTGAGCGTCCGGGCCTCCAGGGCAGCTTGGCCGCGATTTTCCTGCTGCTCGGCATCCTCGGCGGCTGGGTGCACTACCGGCGCGACCCTCGAAGCTTCGCGTTCTTCGGGCCGCTGATGCTCACGCTGACGATCGGCCTCATCTACTACCTGAACTTCAAGTACGGCGCCTCGCAGGCGCCGGAGCTTGGCGACATGGTCGATCGCGAAGTGCGCGACCGAGACTACTTCTATCTCTGGAGCTTCTCGGCGTGGTCCGTGTGGGCCGCGCTGGGCCTCGTGTACGTGTGGGAGAGCATTGCCGTCGTCATCGGCCGCGAGCGCGTGACGGTCGGCAAGGAGAGCTATGATCTCCCGACCTCGAAGGGTTGGGCGCTCGGGGCGCCGATCCTGCTCATCGCGTTCATTCCGCTCGTCGCCAACTGGACCAGTGCCTCCCGCGCCGGCCAGACGGACACCGCCGACGTCGCGATCGACATGCTGAACTCGGTGGAGCCCTACGGCATCCTCGTGACGGTCGGCGACAACGACACGTTCCCGCTCTGGTACGCGCAGGAAGTGCTCGGCATCCGCAAGGATGTGACGGTGGCCAACACGTCGCTGCTCAACACGGAGTGGTATACGCGCCAGATGATCCGGCGCGAGGTGTTCGACTACGACGCCGAGTCGGGCCCGGAGGCCTTCCGCGGCCAGCAGTGGACGAAGCCTGACGGTCCTGCGCTCAAGATGACGTACCAGGAGGCGGATGGCCTGCCGCTGTACCAAGAGATCCGCACCCCGCAGCGCTTCCAGAAGGGCGAGATCGTCGCCGACATCCAGCCGCAGGTGCTGCAGCGCGCGGACATCCTCGTGCTGCGCATGATCCTCGACAACGACACGCGCGCGATCCACTTCAGCCGCACGGCGGGCAACCTGCCGCAGCAGCTGGGCTTGGGCGACTACGTCGTCATGCAGGGCCACACGCGCAAGCTGCGGCCGCGTCGCATCCAGCCGACGGACGGCTTCGTGCAGGTCCCGGGCGAAGGCTGGGTGGACGTCCAGCGCTCGGTCGCGTTGTGGCGCGAGTTCAAGGCGCCGGCCTCACTGGCCAACCGCACGCCGTGGACCGACATGCCGTCGATCGGCATTCCAGGCCTCGTCGTAAACACCGGCATCATCACGGGTGAGGCGCTGCAGCGCAGCGGCAACGTCGTCGCGGCGGATTCGATCTTCCGCAGCGTGCGCGCGGTCGCCGAGACGATGGGCTTCCGCGAGTTGCTGGCGAGCCTGCCGGGGCCTGACACGCCGCGTCCGGGCAACGATGCCCAGCAGGCGATCCCGCTCCCGCCGACCGCGCCGCGGAACCCGTAAGGGCTCAGCCGGCCGCGAGCGCGTCCACCCAGGGACGCGCCGCGGCCAACTCGTCGTGCAGGGCGTCGAGTGAGGCGCTGACGCGGCCGCGGTCCTGCGCCAGCGCCGCGGCTTCCAAGCGCTCGCAGGCTTCGACGGCTTCGAGCACGCCGACCTGCCGCGCGCTGATGCGCAGCACGCGGGCACCCTCATGCAGTCCGTCGAAGGCGTCTGCGGCGGCGAGGCGATCCAGCCACGCGACCTGCGCCGCCGCGAAGTCGCTGAACGTGCCGTAGAGCTCGCGCACCAACTCGTCGCCGCCGGTGGCCCGGATGGCGTCCAGGGTCGGCTGGGAGGTGCGAGGCGGCGGTTGGGTGTCCATGGGGACCCGTGCGGTGGTTGGAAGCTGTTTGAGACCTATGCTACGGATTCCCGTTCGGTTCCGCTGTAACGGTTGGCGGCAGTATCTTCCGGCGCCCCCCGGAGGGTTGGCAGAATGGCTATTGCAGCGGTCTTGAGACTCTGCAGCGCCAGCCACGCCACCGCGCACCGATGCCGTAACTCCATGCGGCATCACGCCGAGTCCGGCGATGGTCAATGCCGCATCGCCCCGAATCGACGCCGAACCCTGCAGCATCGTCCCCGGATTCGTCCCCGGCGTAGTCCCCGGGGTCCCCAGTGGTGTTGCTCGTGGTCGCATCACGCCCCCCTCGCTTGCTGGAGTACACGCCCCACCGCGGCGCTCGCCGCGTGGGCATCCTTCTGCTTCGTGTAGCGCGCGGTCATGCGCGGGTCGCTGTGCCGCAGCAGCTGGCCGATCGCCCGGTCGCTCTCGCCCGCATCGCTGGCCCACTGCCCCGCGCAATGGCGGAGGTCGTGGATCCGCGAAGCTGCTCGCCCCGCACATCGGCACCGCGGTGAAGGGGATCCGCGCGCCGGCGATCCCGGACACGCCGGCGGACCGCGAGACGCTCGTGGACCGGAGCGACGACGGATGACCGCGCCAGCTGCCGCACGTGCCGCGGTCGCGGCGCCGCGCGTCTGGCGGCCGATTCCAGCCGACCGCTCGCTGACGCGGCTCGCGCCGGCCATGGCAGCCGCGATCGTGGCCGCGGAAGCCGCGTGCCGCGAGTCCGGGTTGCTGGTTTTGCGCTTCGAGACCTCCCGCTCGCGCGCGCGCCAGGAATGGTTGTACGCGCAGGGCCGCGAGGTGCGCCCGCCCGAACGCATCGTCACGAAGGCCTCGAGCGCCTTGCGCAGCTGGCACGGCTACGGCCTCGCCGTGGACTTCATCCACCCAAAGCTACATTGGGGGGCGCCCGAGCAGTGGTGGCAGGATGTCGCGGCGATCGTCACGCCCCACGGCCTCGCCTGGGGTGGCGACTGGCCGACGCTGCCGGACGTGCCGCACTACCAGTGGGCGCGCTGTTCGATCGCGCCGCGGGTGGCGGACCGCACGGACTACGCGCGCGGAGACCTCGCGGCCGTCTGGGCACGGTACGGCGCGGACATCGCGCCGGGAACGCAGGTGGCCGCATGAGCTGGCGGACGTGGGTCGGCCCGCTGCTCCAGGTCGCGGCCTCCGCGCTTGTTATCGTTTCGGTTATCGCCGGCGCGCGCTGGATCGTGCGCGCGACGGATCCGGACGACCGGGCCCGGCTGCAGGTCCTGAACGACTCGCTGCGCGTTGAGCTCGCGGAGAAGGATGCCCGGCTCGACTCGATGCGGCGTGCGGCCGCGGAAGCTGCGCCGCGCGATCGCGGAGGCACGGGCGGCGGTGCGGCGGGACAGCCTGGCGATGGCAGTCGCGCTCGAGGAGCTCGCGCGGCGCGCGGAGGAGCAGCTCCGGCTCGCGGCGATCGAGCGGCAGACGGCGGCGGCGCGGATCCGCGGGCTCGATCTCACGGTGACCTACGCGCCGGTGGTCCTCGGCACGGCGCGCGCGCTCGTCGACGTGCAGGACACGCAGCTCGCGCGCGGGCGCCGATGCTGGTGGCGCGTCGCGCTCACCGGCGTGTGCTACGCGGGTCCCGTCGCCAGAGGCGCGGCCGCCGGAGCGGTTGCGGCGGGACCCGCGGGGGCGGCCGCAGTTGCCGTCTTGGGAATGGTCGCAGGAGCAACGGCCTGCAGTTGAGAATCCTCGTCAGTGAAGGATGCTCAGCGCCGATCGCGCGTCGCTGTTTGAATTCTGCGGCGCAGTAGCGTTGCCCCCGGACAGTCCCGAGATCACGAGCTGAAACACGAGAGACTGCAGCTCTTCAACCGGCCATCCAAGCAGTCGGGCGACGTCAGCGCGTGTGCTGCCTTCCTTTCGCATCTCATCGAATATCTGAGGCCAGATCAGCGAGTGCTCACGAACAATGCCATTCGGCTCGTTGTCCCGATATCCGAGGCCTTGGAGCTGCATAAACGTTTCCCGATAGACCCAGTTGTTAATGATCTTGACGTCGTGGAGGCGCTTCACGAGAGCAGCGAGCGAAACTCCCCACCACTGCTTCACCTGCAGAAGCTCTGTGATGGAGACGGGTCCGGTTACGTGAGAACGTACGCTCGAGCTTGGCATGAGAAAAGACGACGCAAACTCCATCGCCTCGCGCTCCGCGTTCGGTCCGACGCCGCCGCCGTGGCGATGCAGCACTAGATGGCCGAGTTCGTGGGCCGCGTCGAATCGACACCTCTCCGCGGACTTGAGCGTGTTCAGGAAAATGAACGGCTCGCCGGCGCGCCAGAATGAGAATCCGTCGAGGGCGCGGTCATGCTCTACCAGCGAGAACACGCGCACGCCATGCGCCTCTAGCAGCTTGATGAGATTCGGGATCGGTCTGTCTCCCATACCCCAAGCAGCCCTCAAGGCGAGCGCAGCCGTCTCTGGATCCTTCTCAAGGCGCAAGTCGGGAACGTTAGGAGCAGGTAGGTCAAATCTCGACTTCGCCCACTCGAGCAGTTCCGACGCTAGCTCGCCTGCGGCGAGCGCCTTCTCTCTCTGGGGCGCAGTCATCTTGGATAGGGCGCGGAATGCCACACCATCTTCGCGGAGCTGAGGAATCGCGCCTCGGAAGAAGAACTCTCTCGGAAATCCGAGAGCGTTCTGAAGGCGAGCAAGAGCATCGTCAGACGGCTCGCGCTCACTCAGTTCGTATGCAGCCAACGTTCGGGGCTTTAGGCCCGCCAATACTGCGAGCTGGCTGCGCTTGAGGCCTCTCCGGCGCCTTGCAAGCAGCAGGCGTGCTGGTTCGAACGCCCGACTCTCAACCTGCACGGCGCTTTACCTGAACCTGGATGTCGGGAGCAGGCGTCGGTGCCGTCAGCTTCGAGAGAGCGCTGCCGCTACGGTACGTAGGCAGGATGATCCGACACTTCCAGCCGGTGATTCGACTGTCGGAGTCGGCCACCGTGGGAAGCGAAATCTCGTGGTAGACGAAGCCGCCGTGCTGGTGGATGAGATGGACCCAAAGGAGCGGTCCTTCACCCACCAAGCGCGGGCGCATCGCGAATGCGCTGAAGAGATCGCCTTGAAGCAGTTGAGAGTTGTCTCTCACCATCTGCATCGTACGTGGGCCTTTCTGGCTCTTCGTGCGAGGCCGGCGCCCAGGCACCACCTTTCCCGTCTCCTCGTCTCCAGTCTCGACAACAATCGCCATCTTCCCGTCTGGAGTTATGCAGGTCGGAAAGTTGTCCGTGGAGTCGCAGGTCCAGCGGCGCTCGGAGAGTTGAGTGCGTTCAGCACGCACCGTGTGGCCCCACAATAGGGACCCGGGGAACGATGGGGCGTCGAACTCAGATCGGTTCGCCCATTGCAGCCAGCCGCTTGCGACTGCGTTTAGGAACGGCTGGGAGTCAACCCCAAAGATCCGGAGCAACTGTTCGTCTGCGTCTTCTTCGCGATAAAGTTGTGCGATCTCCTGCATCTCATCCTCTCATGCGTCGCATGCCCGGAAGTGAACTCGTGTGGGCATAATTTTACCGCACGTGCGGTAAAAAATCAACTACACAACTATCGCCAAGAGATATTCGTAAGTCTAAGTCGTGAATTTGCTATGAGTTGTGCCTTCGGCATTTGTTTGGTTAAAGGCTGTTCCGGGTTTGTCAAAGCACAGGCCTCGAGAACTCGTAGCCGCAGTCTGGACATGAATTCTTTGGTTTGACTGAAACCGGGTGATTGCCAGCACCCTGCTCAACCCATCCGCAGTTGGGACAGACTCGAGGAACGACGCTCAGCCAGTTCCTTTTCTGCGACAGCGCGGCCGCCGAACGGGCGTTGCTCACGTGCCACGGCACCTGAACGTTGAACTCGATTGCTCGCGCTCTACTGGCAGCGTCGAGAGCTGCCTCACGCTCCTCGAGTTGCTTACGCCGTTGCTCAATCTGCCGCTGTCGGTCTTCGAGCTCTGTCCGCTGTGCAGCTTGGCTGCTGCTGGTCTCTTCGAGTCGCTTCGTGACCGTTGCCGCCTCCGCCTTGAGGCTGTCGAGCGCGGTGGCAACCGAAAGCCGCGCATCCTCCGACGCCTGCTCGACCATATTCCGGTACTCAGCGACCATCGCCTCGGCACGAGCGTGGAAGTCCTTGGTCTGTCGATACAACGCAAAGGCGGTGATAATCGCGAGTACCGCAAAGAGCACGCCCAGAAGGCCGACGACGACACCCGTCCAACTCGCTGACAAGCCAGCTGATAACACGCTGCGTTCTAACAGCACGATCTGCAGCGAGTCTCCAAGGCGCTGGAGCGCAACTGCGGTCGAATCTGTCACCGCACCTTCCGCGAGTAGCCCTTCTTCACGTACAGGTTGATGAAGCGATTGAGCCCATCGCCGCTCTGGGCCAGTCGCTTCATCGTCGCCAGCTGCGCCACGCCGGCGCTGACGTCCGTGTACTCGTACACGGAGCCATCCTTGAACTGCACGTGGATCCAGTGGGGCCCGAGCTCGTAGGCGAGAATCCCCGAGTCCCCGTCTCGATCGATGTAGCGGACCATCGCCATCAGCACCCTCGCTGTGAGGACCGTCGGTAGCCCGCGGCCTGGGCTTCCTCCTCGGTCCTGAAGTAGATCCGGTTCTGGGCGGCGAGTGAGTTCCCGCCGCTGCAGCCATTCCGGTAGTAGGTGGAGCCGCGCCGCGAGGCGACCCACGGGCCACTCGTCGCTGGCACCGACGCCCTGGCCTCGCCCTCAGTGCTCGCCGGCGGTGCCGCCGGCGCAGGACGTGAGGTCGACGGTGGCGTCGGGTTCGCCGGGGGCGTCCCGACCCTGCAGGTCCTGTTCTGCGCGATGCACGTGTTGCCGCAGGGCTTGCCCTTCACGCAGCGGCGCTGGGCCTCTAAGTCGCGCGCGGCGACGACGGAGAGGCCAAGGAGTAGGGCGACGCCGAGCGTGCGAGGAAACGCGAGAAGCATTGCTTAGCCTCGGGTAATCCGTCGCACCACAATGCGGCTACCCACGCACGCGCGCAAGCGAGTGGCCTAGGTGTCGGTTCTAAGGAGGTTGTTCACTGAGGCATAACTGAGGAAGCTGGAGGTGCGAGCCACCCAACCTTCAGCCAGAGGCCTCAGTGAACATCCACAACAATGCGCGATTGACCGCCTGGGGGCGAGCCGAGCTCGTTCGCCGGGTGGTCCTCGACGGCGAACCGGTGCGCGCCGTCGCCGCCGCCCTCCACATCAGCACGAGCACGGCGTACAAGTGGCTGCGGCGCTTCGCGGCCGGCGGCTGGGCTGCGCTGGCCGATCGCTCGTCGCGGCCGCGGCGCTCGCCGCGCGCGACGCAGCCCGCGCAGATCGAGCGAATCCTCCGGCTCCGGGCGAAGCGCCTGACGGGTCCCGAGATCGCGGAGCGACTCGGGCTCGCGGTCTCGACGGTCGGCCGGATCCTGACGCGCGCGGGCCAAGGCCGGCTGAAGGGGCCCGGCGCAACCGGCGGGCCGCGCTACGAGCGCGAGACGCCGGGCGAGCTCCTGCACGTCGACACGAAGGCGCTCGACCGCTTCGTCGCGGCGGGCCACCGCGCGCACGGCAACCGCTCGAAGGTCGGCCGCCGTCGGGGGCTCGGCCAGGACCACCTGCACGTCGCGGTCGACGACGCGACGCGCCTCGCGTACGCGGCGCTGCTGCCGACGCAGGACGCGGCGGCGTGCGCGCGCTTCCTCGACGCGGCGCACCGCTGGTTTGCACAGTTGGGCATACCGGTCCACGGCGTGATGACCGACAACGCGAAGGCCTACACCAGCCACGCTGTGCAGGCGATGCTCGCCGCGCACGGGATCCGGCACCTGCGCACCAAGCCCTACCGCCCGCAGACGAACGGCAAGGCGGAGCGCTTCATCCAGACCGCGCTCCGCCGCTGGGCCTACAAGAAGCCCTACCGCAGCTCCCGCCACCGCAACGCGGCGCTACCCGACTTCCTAGATTGCTACAACGTCGAACGGCCGCACCGGTCGCTCGGCCGCGTCCCCCCGCTGCTCCACTTCCTCATGCAGCGTGAACAACGTCCTTAGAACCGACACCTAGGCCGCCCGGTGACGCTCCGATGACGGTTGTCTGCGGTATTGACCTAGCACGATTTGACAGGTGCGGTTCCGCGTCCAATCGTGTCGCGTCGGCGGAGATTCGCTCGCGCCGACGAGAGTTTCATCTTCTCAGGAGGGTTACATGAAGAAGTCGCTCTACATGCTGTTCGCAGTCAGCCTGTTCTTGCCAGCGCCGGCGAGCAAGGCAGAGGCGCAGATCCCGTTGCCGCCTCCGAACGCCCTGCAGGTGATTCCGGGCGACTTTTGTGAGGGTTGCATTCTGAACGTCTGCAACTGCGTCATCAACTCACCCATCATCATCCAGATGTAGGCCGTGCCGCGACGAGGGTCGCCTAAGACCCTCGTCGCAAACGGCGCCCCTTATCCGTTATATGCAAGTGTTGTCCTTGTTCCCGACTCAGGTCACGCGGCTACTCCGCGCACTCGGTCCGCTTGGCTGTACCTGCGCCGTCGTTCTCGTTGCCGGATGCAGCAAAGGGTCGGACCTCCCCGCGTTCGCCGATCTCCACTTGCCTGAACCGGCGCCGCCGTCGCTGGTTGTTGTTGTCCTTGAACCGGGCACGTGCTTCGGTTGCGGGGCACCGCCGCCGCAGTTCGATGAACTCCGCGCTTGCGCCCCGGCAGCTATGGCATTCCGATGGAGACGGTTGCCGTCCGTCCGCGAGGAACGCGCGGCGGCTCCTATGCGCCTGCCAATCGACGGCGTGCTTCCGCGCCCATGGCCGCGCGAGACGCCGAGCGGCGTGCGGCTGCTGCTCTACGAGAACGGGGTCATTGCAGCATCGGACTCAGCCGCAGACCCTATCAGCACGTACTCCCTCATCAAGCGAGCCTATGAGAATGTCCGCTTCCGCTGTGTGGATTCCCTTGCGAGCCGCGACGCAATGTCTGCTGGCCGTCCTGTCAGCAGCGGCCTGTAGCCAGACAGACGTTGACCCCGAAACTGCGCGGCCGGTTGCGCGGGTCGCCGCGGTGGACACGCTGCTTGAGTCCGACACGATCTACGTTGCTCGAGTCTCACGAGCGTATATGGCACCGGATGGGCGGACGTTTGTTACCGACCAAGTGCAGCGTCGCGTGCTGGAGTTCGCATCTGACGGCGCGCTCCTTCGCGTGTTCGGGCGCAGCGGCGACGGTCCCGGCGAGTTCCGCGGGCCAACTGCAATGAGCGTGTGGGGCCGTGACTCGCTCGTGGTCACGGACCTGACGAACCGGCGCGTTTCGGTGTTCCGGCAATCTGACGGCCAGTTCCTCTGGCACGCGAACGGCCTCGGGTCTGTCTCGTCTCTGGGGCCGGTCGGGTCGAGGCTCATCGTGGCCTCGCTATCCCCCGATTCCTTCACCACGGTCGGCATTCTTGAGCCCGGCTCGCGCACACTACGGCCCGCGTTGCCGCTTCCGGATTCATTGCTTCGGCACCAGCTCGGCATCGCGTCCTTCCCTCGATCGGTCGTCGGCGTCTCCGCGACCCATGTCGTGACCGCAGTGCTGTGGAGTGACGTTGTCTCCGTGTTTGACTCGGCGCTTGCACCGCAATTCTCTTTCGTGGTGCCTCGTCGTACGCGCCGAGCCATCCCCGTGGATCTCGACGCGGCCCTGCGACCCGTGGCCAATACCTCTGGGCGCTCGACGCTGATGCCGGCGCTCATCTCCATCGAAGTGCTACGGAACGGTTGGCTAGCGTTCGTGCACAAGGAGTGGATCGCACCGCCTGGAGGGATTTCCGATCCGACGCGCGTTGCGATTGAGGCAACGATGCACGCCTACGTTACCGTGGTAGACCTTTCTGCGCGCCGTGCCTGCGCGGACATCGAGCTGCCAACTGACTGGAGCGAGAACCCGCAGTTCATCAGCGTCGGCGAAACCATCGCCGGCGTCGGCCACGTGGTCGGCGCATCCGCACGGCCGACGCTCGAGGTCCGCAAGTTCGAGCTGCAACTCGACGAATGCGACTGGGCGCCGCTACCAGTATCTGCGTCGTAGGGGGCGCCGGGAGTGCTATAGCTCGCCATCACGCGCACCTTGGGCGCCTTGCTGTGATGGCCTAGGTAACTTGTCGCCGGTGGGAGCGAGCAGCTGGTCGAGCGAGAGCGCCATCCCTTCGAAGCCCGGTAACTGGAGGATCGTATTCGCTGCGCGCTGTTGGCCGTGGTCGTTCGTCACGAGCAGCGCGTACTGCGACATGCCGAGATAGCACAGCTGCAGCAAGTCGGTGCGCTCGGTCGGCTTGCCGGCGTCGTATGCAATTGCATGCTCGAAGAGTCCGACGCCCTGGGCCGCGAGCTCGATGCGCAGCGGCGGCAGGCGCTGCTCCAGCGCGTCGGGTGCATCGCCGGCGAAACCGAGGAGCGTCCAGAGGTGCTGCCGCAGCTCGCCGTAGTTGCGCATCGATGGCCAGTCCGCGTTGAAGGCGGGGAGCAGGTCGATCGTCGGCCGCACGCCCCGCGCTCTCAGTCCCTGACGGATGCTTGCCTGGTGTTGCCGCAGGTGATCCCGGTAGGCGGCGTCGGCGCGCGCCGTCCACGCCTTGGCGCGCCGGGCTTCGGCTTCGAAGTCTTCGATAGCGTCTGCGCGCCGGAGCTCGAACAGCTCAGCCGACAGCGAGATCGTCGCCGATGTCACCTGCGTGATGGCGTCGCGCAGGAATGCGTCTGGTGCAGGCAGGACCCACTGGCTCCGCGCGACGCCGGTGAGGATCTCCAACAGCTCGCGACCGCGCACCGGGCCAGCGGCCAAGGCCTGCAGGACGTTGAGTTCGGTCAGCATCAACGTCATGCCGCGGTACTCGAGGCGCTCCCAGAGGCGGTCACGAATCTCCGCGCGCCGCAGCTGCCACAGCGCGCTGTTGTCGAGGAACGCGTAGCCGAGGGCGGGGCGCCGCGGCGCGCGGAGGTCCTCCTTCGAGTCAGCCTTCATCACTTCCTCCATCCGTGCTCATCCTCGCAACGTCGCAGCATGCTCGGCCGGGATCCGGTGGAGCGGCCGAACGCCATCCCAGCGTAGGCGGGTCGTGCCGACGGCGTCGCGCACAAGCGAATAGAGTGCGACGTCCCGCGGCCGCGACGTCAGCGGATAATGGAACCGGCGGACGCTCACCGGCGCCGTCTCGTGTTTCAACTCCTGGGGTGGGACCGGCGTCGGCATCCTCGTTCTCCTGCCTGGGTCCCCCAGCATGCTGCCGAGCGGTTCCGCCGCTGCAATCAATCTGTTGCCATGGCAACGAAGCCTCGCACTTAGGTTTCCGCGCACTTGGGGGGGGCCGCAAACCAGTGCATGAACATTGGTCGGTTATCCAAACCCTCAAGTCGTTGTATTACAACAGCTTATACGACTTGGGGTCGCCGACCCGTGGTTGCGCGCAGGAAGATCTGGCCCGCCGGCGCGGGGAGTCGTTACTCAGCACGACCAGAAACGCCGACGGGCCCCGCTATTGGCGGGGCCCGTCGGCAGCGCAGGGCGCCTTAGAATCCGATCGTCTTGATAGGTACCTCGTTGTGGAGAGGGCGAGCGACCTCTGGTGATTATGCGCGCCAGCCGGCTATTTCGTTCCGATTGGGTCCGGCAGCGTTGCGAGCTTCTTGGCCCGTTCGAGCTGGGCGAGGAGCGTGGCCTGCGTCTTCGGCGCGTACCAACTCTCAAACAAGTTTACGAGGTGCGATACGGGCCGATAGTCGGGCTGAGGTGTCGGTGATACAGGGTGCAGGGGTACAGCGAGACGACCATCTGGCAATAGGCGGGGGCGCACGGCGTCTCAGATACCTTCGCGTCCGCCAGGCCGTGCGTGAAGCACATCGCCCAGCATTCAAGCGTGTTCATTAGGGCGGTCGCCTCATGCTTCAGTTCCGGTGGCAACGCGCCCACCCACGCGGTCGCGTCCTTCAACTTCGACTTCGACTCCGTCTCATCGAACGTGACGTGCGTAGCGTCCTTGATGAAGAGCTCGATGTTCGCGACGCGGAGCCGCGCAAGCCACACGCCGTGCATCGGGAAGAGCACTTCGCGCATCTCACGTCACAGATCGATTGCGCGCGACTTGGTTTCACGCTCCGCCCGGAGCGAATGTCTTGCTTCGCCACCGCGATAGCCTTGAGGCCGAAGCCCGTGACCACCAGCACCGCGAGCGTGAGAACGGCCCCGGCCATCTCCCAGAACTCGGCCGGATTGGTCGGGCGCATCAGCGCGCCCCAGCTGAGGAGAGTGTCGGCCGCTACGTGAAAATTCTGCATCATCGACGGGATTGGAACATCGGCGGAATGCGACGGTGTCGCACGCGACTATGGAACGCGGCGGACCGACACTGAGTCGACCGAGAACTTGAACGTGTATTCATTCGCCACGCCCTCGATCTGCAGCGGCAAGAGCAGGCTGATGCTCTTGCCAACCGACCCGGTCCGGACCTCGTCCGTCACGCGAGCGACGGTCGAGTCGTACGCCTTGCGTGCTCCGACAGGGAACAGCGGTGCTTCGTTCCAAGACGAGTAGGCGCAGGGCCCGCCGGCACGTCGGTGATGCGACTTGGTCGGCCGCGATCGGCGGTGCGTCCGCGAGGACACCCGCCGTCACCGCCGCCAGCGCGCGCGCGATACCGCGGCCCTGCGCGCCGTTGAGGATCCGCACCGCAGCGCGCCCCGTCACGCCGCCCCCCGCGTGCGCCCGGCGCACGCGTCCCGATCGGCGCAGCGCACGCGCGGCCGTCCCCGTCCGTGCTGCCGCGGCAGCGCCGTGCCGCAGCGATCGCAATGCCGTGCGGCCGCGGCGGGTCGCGACACACCGGGCGCGAACACCGGCAGCGCGGTCAGCACGAGCCGCTGCAGCTGCTGTCGGCTCGGCGCCAACTTCGCCAACGCGGGCGTCGGCGTCGCGACGCGTTCGACCGTGCCCGCGTCGATCGGCGTCGTCACCGTGCCATGGCACGTCGGGCACCGATGCCGCGGGCGGTTGAGCGCATCGAAGGTGATCACGAGCGCCGTGCCGCAGAGCACGCACGCCCGCTCCGTCTGGACGATGGGGCGCGGGATCCCGGTCATGCGCGGCGCTCCGCGCGTGCCGCATCCTGCACCGCCTGCTGACGCTGCCGTTCGAGGATGTCGCGCCCCACGCGGCGCAGATACTTCGCTTCCGAGTCCGTCCGCGGATTGAGCGAGTCGAGCAGGGCCTGCGCGAGGACCTGGCCGTGCGCAACCGCGATGACCGCGGCGATCGCGGCGACGAGCGCCAGTGGCCCCTCGACGTGCACGACCCCGACCACGCACGCAAGGGCGACGAGCAACCCGGCGATCCTCCAGCCGTGTGCGCGCATCAATGGATCCTACGCCGCGGCGCACCCACGGTCGCGCGGAACGCCATCGACTCGAGCTGCACCATCACGCCGTAGGCGAGCAGCACGAACATGCCCACCATCGCGCACACGATCATCCCGAGCGCATAGCCGCTCCACCGGACGACGGCGCGGCGGTGGTTCATCGCCGGCACCTGGGTGAACGCCGCGAGCAGCCCGGCGATGAGGTTGAGCACCAGCAGCAGCGTCCACCACGGCACGCGGCCGAGCTCCTGCAGGAGCGTCGTCAGCATGCGCCCTCCTGCGCCGAGGCCTGTCGCGCCCGCGCGCGCGCCATCCCGGCCTGCGCGGCGCGTGCCCGCTTCGCCGCTTTCGACAGGCGCTTCAAGCGCGCCCGCTCGAGCGCCGCGGTATCCGCGCTATCATTGCCGACCCGACGCACGCCGTTCCGCTTGAGCGCGCGCAACGCCTGGCGCTCGTGGCGCGCGAGCGGGCGCAGCTGTTCCGTCGTCTCGAGCTGTTCCCGGACCCGGGTCGCCTTCGCAAGGCCGCGGATCTCCACCGGGATCAGGAGCCCATGCGGACCCGGCAGCAGCGGACCAATGGCGCACACCGGCCAGCGGCGCCGTTCAAGGTTGTATCGCGCCTGCGCGATCTCCAGGATCCGCGTGCGCTGCGCCTCGCGCTCCGGCGTCCCGAGACACTGATGCAACGTCCGCAGCTGGTCGTGCGAGACGTACCCGAGCGACTCCGCCTCCACCAGCGTGAGCGCCGACTGCGGGTCGCGGTCGCCATCGAGTTCAGGATCGTCGATGATGGTCGCGGCGTTCATGGCAGCACCCCGCCGAGGGTAGCCGCCGGGCACACACCCATATAGGATGAAGCCAGTGCGAGCGGGCCCCGGATCGCCACGGCGTTCCGCCCCCGGATTTGTCCCCGGTGACCCGCGCGCACGACACTCGCGATTACGCGGTAAAGTGTTGCTTCGTAATCGCTTGGAGGGTTGGCAGAATGGCTATTGCAGCGGTCTTGAAAACCGCCGTCCGCAAGGACTTACAGGTTCGAATCCTGTACCCTCCGCTCCCGTTCGGCCCCCCGCCCCAGACCGTCAGGATCGCGTGACCCGCATCGAGCTCCGGGCCCCCCGCTGGGTCCACGTCCCCTTCCTGGTCGGCGACGTCATCCTGCTGGCCGTGTTCTACCAGGTCTTGGTCGGCGGTGGCTTCGACACTGGCGGCGACGCTTTCTCGACGCCCGTCGAGACGCCGCTCGGCATGAAGCTGGCCTTTGGCTTCTTCGCGGCCATCGGCGTGTTCATGTTCTTCGTGCTGCTGTACCGGATCATCAAGAATCCGGTGATCTTCGCGATGGACGGCGAGGGCCTGTACCTCAACCCCGCCGGCGTCGAACTCGGGCGCTTCAAGTGGTCGGAGATCGCCGAGATCCGCGAGACCACCGTCATCGGATCGCCCACAGGCCGCGGCGGGCCGCGTCAGATGCCGGCCGTGGCGCTCGTGCTGAGGGATCCGGACGCGTATATCGCGCGCTTCCCGCGCGTGATGTCGCCGCTCTTCAAGTTCCGCGAGGCAGAGGCGGGCACGCCGCTCTTGCTCGAGCCGGCGATGTTCGGCGCGCGTTATGCGGAGATCGTCGCGGCGATGCGCGAGCAGGTGAGCCGGCACGGTGCGCGCGCCTAAGCAGCTGGAGCCGCCCGCACCGCGCCCTCCGGGCCCACGGCAGTTCCGCTAGCCGCGCGAATCCACCCGCGCCTGCGCTTGATTCACCCTCGTCAGCGGGCGAGATTACGTGACTTCGGGACATCCCGAAAGGAGACGTGGCCGAGAGGCTGAAGGCGGCGGTTTGCTAAACCGTTATACGGGGTTAAACCCGTATCGAGGGTTCGAATCCCTCCGTCTCCGTGAGCGCGGCCCGTTCGGAGAGGCATTTCCGGGCGGGCCGGCTTCGTTTTCGCCGGATGCCCGTTCACCCAGCCCGCCTCGCCCTTGTCTGCGCCCCGCCTCCGCTTCGCCCCCAGCCCCACCGGCTATCTGCATGTCGGCGGCGCCCGCACCGCGCTCTTCAATTGGCTCCTCGCCCGCAAGCTCGGCGGCCAGTTCTTGCTGCGCGTCGAGGATACGGACAAGGCCCGCTCCACCGACGACTCCACGCGCGCCATCTTCGAGGGCATGCGCTGGCTGGGCCTCGACTGGGACGAAGAGGTCGTCTTCCAAGGCGCAAACCTCGAACGGCATCGCGCGGACGCGCAGAAGCTGCTCGACGCGGGCAAGGTCTATCGCTGCTTCTGCACCACCGAAGAGATCGCCCAGCGCCGCGCCGCTGCCGAGGCGGCGGGCGGTGCCTTCGCCTACGACCGCCGCTGCGACAAGCTCCCGCAGGACGAAATCGCGCGCCGCGTCGCCGCCGGCACGCCCTTCGTGCTGCGCTTCCGCGTGCCTGACGGCGACACTGCTTGGGAAGATCTCGTCCACGGCCGCATCAGCTTCCCGAACAAGGACATCGACGACTTCGTCATCCTCCGCTCGGACGCCACGCCGATCTACAACCACGCCGTGGTCTCCGACGACATCGCGATGCGCATCACGCTCGTGATGCGCGGCGACGACCACATCTCGAACACGCCGAAGCAGATCCTGCTCTACCAGGCCCTCGGCGCGCCGCTGCCGCAGTTCGCGCACCTGCCGATGATCCACGGCACGGACGGCAAGAAGCTCTCCAAGCGCCACGGCGCCACCGCCGTCGGCGACTACCAGCACAAGGGCATCCTGCCGCAGGCAATGGTCAACTTCCTCGCGCTGCTCGGCTGGTCGCCCGGCGGCGACTTCGACGAAGTGATGACGCTCGAGCAGCTCATCGAGGGCTTCAGCGCCGATGGCCTGCTCAAGAAAGCCGCGGTGTTCGACCCGGCCAAGCTCGAGTGGATGAACGGCCAGCACCTCGCGAAGATGCCGATCGCCGAGGCGGCGGCGCTGCTGCGCGGCCCGCTCGTGGCGGCCGGCCTCACGACGGACGCGTGGCTCGACGCCAACACCGCCTGGTATCACAAGCTGCTCGAGTTGCTGCGCGTGCGCGCGCGTCTGACGGACGAACTCGTCGCCCAGTCTACGCCCTACTTCACCGACGATTTCGCCTACGAGGCGGACGCCGTCGCCAAGCAGTGGAAGGACCCCGCCGCCGCACAGGCGCTGCTCGAGGCCTGCGGCGAGACGCTGCGTTCATTGGAGCCGTTCGACGAAGCCACGATGGAGCCGGCGATGCGCCAGCTCGCCGAGGCCAAGGGCGTCGGCGCCGGCAAGCTGCTGCAGCCACTGCGCGTCGCGCTCGTGGGCTCGGCGGCATCGCCCGGCATCTTCGAAGTGATGGCGCTGCTCGGGCGCGAGCGCACGCTCGCCCGCGTCACCCGTGCCGTGACCCACCTGCAGGGGATGCGCACGGGCGCCTGAGCGCCCGTCGCGCGCAGACGTCACGATGGACCGGCCTCGCGCGCCCCTCACGCCGGTCGAACGGCAGGTCTGGCACTTCCTGATCGATCACGTCGCGACGCACACGTTCCAGCCGAGCGTGCGCGAGATCGCGCGGCACTTCCGCATTCCCTCCACGCGCACGGTCACGACGCTGCTCGACGCACTCGCCGCGAAAGGCTACGTGCGGCGTGTCCCGGGCCGCTCGCGCGGTGTGGTGCTCGAAGGCTTCGCCGGCGGCGTCGGCACGCAGCCCGTGCCGCTCGTGCAATACGGCGGCGACGGACGCCCGGTCACCGAACAGCATTTCACGCTCGACCGTCAGCTGCTGCCCAGTGACGATGCGTTCTTCGTGCGCACCAACGCCGAGGACGCGCCACGCCATGCGATTCGCGAGGGTGACCTGGTCCTCGTGGCACCCACCGCACGCGCCGGCGACGACGCGCCCGTGGTCGTGCGCCGCGGGACGCGCATACTCGTGCGCCTGATGATCCGCCGCGGCAGCACGCTGGTGTTGCTGGCCCCCGCGCCCGGCGTCCCCGACCTCGAGCTGCACGACGGCGAGGATTTCACGGTCCTCGGCCCCGCCGGTCTCGTCCTGCGCAGCATCGCGTCGCGCGAAGACGACGCCGACCGCGACGACGCGCGCTAGGGCCGCGCGGGGTCTGCGGGCTGCGGCGGCGCGTTCCGCTGCGCGTCCTGCGCGGCGCGCATCGCCTGCCGCTCCTTCTCACGACGCTCGCGCAGCGCCTTCACCGCGAGGTCGAACTCATCGTCGCGCATCTGCCGCGCCGCCTGCTGCACGATCTCGCTGCGCATCGCGTCGAGGCGCCGCGCGCGCTCGGCGGCGATGGGATTTGCCTGCACGTTGTTGAGCGGCAGCAACGCCAGCACCGGCGTGGGCAGCGAGAAGTTGCCGAGGCGGATCATGCCTTGGTCCACGCCCCACTTCTTGCCGCCGAGGTTGAACGTCCAATCACCCGGACGGCGCCCTTGATCGTCATCGCCCATGGCATCGACATAGGCCTCGATGCCCCGCTCCAGCATCAGGCGGAGCGTGTCGGCGCGATTCAGCGGCACGATCGGCGCGGCGACCACGGAGCCAGGCGTCACCCAGAGCCGCTGGTCGGTGTAGGTCGGCCGGAGGCCGCGAATCGGACCGCCGTCGCCGATGATGTCGCCATAGCCGCCCCCGCTGCGCGGCGCCGCATCCGCGGGAGCAGACGGCACGCCGCTCGGCACCCCAGACGGTGCGACCAGCGGCGGGATCACGGCCGGCTCCGGCGGCTGCGTCTCATCCACCGCCCGGCCATCGCCGCCGTCGCGCGGCGCCTCGCGGTTCGGCTCGCCGCCCGTCGGCAGCACCACCTCGAACCGAATCTGCTCCGGCACGATCGCGCGGCCCGAGTCGTCACGCAGCCAGTCGTAGGCCACCGGCACCAGGAACGACGGCACGACGATGGCGAGCAAGACCACCTGCAGCACCAGCGCAGTCGCCGACACCCGGGCATCGCCCGAGCGCCGCGTCGGCAGCAGCTGGATGCCGCGGCGCTTCGTCACGCCTCGTCCACCACCGGATTCGACACCTTGCTCCACCCCAGCACTTCCACCTCGACCACATCGCCGGCCTTGAGCGCCTTCACGCCAGCCGGCGTGCCCGTCGCCACCACGTCGCCGGGCTCGAGCGTCATGCGCTGCGAGATGTAGCTCAACAGCTCATCGATCGGGAACACCATTTCGCTGGCGCCCCCGCGCTGGCACTCCTCGCCATTCACGCGCGTCACGACGGTGAGGTCGTGCAGGTTCACCGTTCCCTGCCGCTCCGGTCCGATCGGGCAGAACGTGTCGGACCCCTTCGCCCGCCACCACTGGCCATCGCCCTTCTGCCAGTCGCGCGCCGAGACGTCGTTCACCGCGACGATGCCGCGCACCGCGGCGGCGGCCTGCTCGCGCGTCGCGCGCGAGAGCCGCGTGCCGATCACCACGCCGATCTCGCCCTCGAAGTCCACGCGCCCGGCGTCCTTGGGCAGCACGATGGCCGCACCGCCGTCGATGACGCTCGACGCCGGCTTGAGGAAGATGAGCGGGGCCGTCGGGACCTCGTTGCCGAGTTCCTTGGCATGCTCGCGGTAGTTGCGTCCGGCGCAGACGATCTTGGAGGGTCGGGTCATCATCGCAATCTACCCCGCTAGGTGGGGGAATGTGTCTCGTAGAAGGCGTTCAACTCATCGCGCAGCACCGCCCAGGGGCCCTGCAGCCGCGTGGCCGGGGGCAGCCCTTCCGTGAGACGCCGACCGTAGCCTTTCGTGACGACCCGCGGATCGCAGATGATCACCGCCCCGCGGTCGGATGCCGTCCGGATGAGCCGCCCGAAGCCTTGCTTGAGCCGCAGGGCCGCGTGCGGGATCATGTACTCGGCGAAAGCATCGCCGCCCGCCGCCTCGATCGCCTCGCACTGCGCGGCGGTCATCGGCTCGGTCGGCACGCGGAACGGGATCTTCGCGATGATCATCCCGCGCAGCGCGCGGCCCGGCACGTCCACGCCTTCCCAGAAGCTCGCCGTCCCCAGCAACACCGCGTCGCCGTGCTCACGGAAGCGCCGCAGCAACTCATCGCGCGGGGCCTCCCCGTGCACGAGCAGCGGGTATCGTCCTTCGACACCCGCGGCGCGCAGGACGGTTGCCGCCTCACGCACGTCGCGGTGGCTGGTGAAGAGCACGAACACCCCGCCCTTCGCCGCGGTGATGAGATCCTGCGCGGCGCCCATCGTGCGCTTGAAGTGGTTCGCGCCGTCGGTGTTCGGCGGCGGGAAGTCGCTGGGAATGAGCAGCATCGACTGCCGCGGGTAGTCGAACGGCGAGGCCAACGACGCCGTCACCGGCTCGAGTTCCTCGTCATCAAGCCCGAGCCGCCGCGTGATGAAGTCGAAGCCGTCCCCGACGGCGAGCGTCGCACTCGTCACGATCGCCGTCTCCACGCGGCGGAACAGGTCCTCACGCAGGATCGGCGCGAGGTCCAGCGGCACCGCCGTCGCACCCACGTTGCGTTCCCCGCCCCGCAGTTCGAGCCAGCGCACGCGTGGCTGCCCCTCGCGTCCAGGCCGCAGCGCCGCGCGCAAGGCATCGCCCGCCGTCTGTAGGCGCCGCGTCACGCCGCGCACTTCGTTCAGCAGCGGCGCGAGTTCCTCGGCTTTCGCCTCGTCCGACTCCAAGCGCTCGCGCACCATGCGCAGGCCATCGCCGAGCAACTCGACTTCGGCCAGCAGGTCATCGAGCGCGACGGTGAGCCCCGCCTGCCAGACCGACTCCTCTTCGAACTGGTCGGTAAGCCGCACCATGCTCTCGTTGCGGCCCTTCAACCACTCGGTGAGCAGGTCGCAGAGCAGTGCGCTCTTCTCGCGCGCCGTTTGCAGCGACGGCACGAGCCGCGCCCGCAACAGGTCCAGGCTCGCAATCGAGTACAGGTCCTTGCCCGACGCGAGCTTCTTCTCGAGCGCCGGCAGCAATCCCTTGCCGCGGCGCTCGAGCCGCGAGAACAGGCGCTCCAAGCCGCGTCGCGACACCTGCTGCCCCAAGTGCGCGGCCGCCGCGTCCTCGAGGTGATGGCCCTCGTCGATCACCAGGCGCTTGTAGGCCGGCAGCACCGCGGCTTCGTCCCAGCGTCCGCTCGCGCGGCGCACGGCGATGTCCGCCATCAGCAGGTGATGGTTCACCACCACCACGTCCGCCTGCGCGGCGGCGCGACGTGCCTTGAACACGAAGCATTGTTCGAAATGCGGGCACTTGAGCCGCGTGCACAGATCGCCCTCAGCCGCGACTTCGTCCCACACCTCGTGGCGCGGTTCCACGGGAAGGTCGGCCAGCGAGCCGTCCTGTGTCTTCTGTGCCCAGTCCTCGAGCATGCCGAGCTCGGCGGAGGCGTCGTCCTCGAACAGCACCTGCGCCTGCCCGCGCGCCTGCTCTAGCCGCAGCAGGCAGAGGTAGTTCTTCCAACCCTTGAGCAGCGCGAAGCGCACCTGCTGATCCTTCAGCGCGCCCTTCAGGAACGGCAGGTCCTTGCCGAAGAGCTGCTCCTGCAGCGTGATGGTGTTGGTGCTCACGACCGTGCGCTCGCCGCTCGCAGCGGCCCAGCGCAGCGCCGGCACGAGATACCCCAGCGACTTGCCGACGCCCGTGCCCGCCTCGATGAGCCCCACGCCGCCGCGCTGGAAGAGCTGTGCGATCAACCGCGCCATCTCGCGCTGGCTGGGGCGGTCTTCGTAGCGCCCGAGCTTAGCGGCGATCGGTCCCTCGGGCCCGAGCGCGCCCGCCACGTCGCCGGGTTCGAGATGCGCGGGCTCCTTGGGGCGCGGCACCTCGACCACCACGTAGAGCCGCGCGGCGTCATTGTCGACGATCGCGAAGCCGATGCCGTCGTCGTGCATCTTGGCCGCGACCACGAGATCCGCGTCGCTGGGCTCCAGCAGGCCGCTGGGGTGGTTGTGCACCAGCAGCTCGCCGCGATTCGCGAAGCCCGGCAGCGCGAGCACGCTGGAGACGTCACCGCGGGCCGCCACGCGCGCCGTCTGCACGACGCCCGCGTCGTTGATCGTGCAGACGAAGCAGACTTCGCGCCCGCCCGCGAGCCGGATGGCAGAACGAATCGCCGCGGCAGCACCGGGCGCGAGACGCCCGGGCTCGCCGCTCACGTCTTGAGTGGCCGCTTCCGCGCAGCCGGGAACAACACGTTGTTGAGGATCAGCCGATAGCCCGGCGAATTGGGATGCAGCGCGAGGTCCGTGGGCGGCGCCCCGATCGCGTGCTGCGGATCCTCGGGATCATGCCCGCCCAGATACGTGAACGAGCCGCGCCCGTAGCCGCCGTGGATGTACTTCACCCATGGTGCGCCCTCCTCGTGCGCGAGCACCGTAACGCTGGACTTGAGCGTGCGCCGCGTGAACGAGGTCGTAACGCCGTAGTAGTCGCGCAGCACGTTGCGGTGGTTCTGCACCAGCATCGTCGCCACGGGATCGAACTTGGCCGAGAAGCCGAAGAGCGTGAACGTCCCCAGCGGCTGCCGCCGCGACGGCACGTTCACCTGGTGCCCGTCGATGTCACTCATCGCATTCACGCCCGCGCCGAACTCCAGCCGCGCGTTCTCCGTCGCGAAGGTGCGGTCCCAGGCCATCTTGCTGTCGGCGTCGGCGTCCATCGGCGTGCCGTCGGTGCTGCCCCCCGCGATGTCCACGTTCAGCGCGGCGATCGCCAGCTCGATGGTCTCCGTCGCGCCGCACATGGCGAAGAGGAAGCCGCCGCGGTCCACGAAGCCGCGCAGGCGGTCGGCGACGGTCTTCTTGAGCGTCGGCACGTCCGGCAGGTTGTGCTTACGCGCCATCTGCAGGTCGCGGTCCCGGGCCTGCTGGAACCACGGCGCATCGCGGAAGCCGAGGTAGAGCTTGTGCTGCTGCCCCGTGAAGTCCTCGTGATGCAGGTGGATCCAGTCGAACTGCGACAGGTCCGTGCTCAGCACGTCGTCGTCGAAGATGTTGGTGTACGGGATGCCTGCGTAGGTGAGCGCCAGCGTGACGGCGTCGTCCCAGGGCATGGACTGCGGCGGCGTGTACACGGCGATGCGCGGTGCCTTGTCGAGCGGCACGGCGTCCATGTTGCCATCGGCGATCTGCCGGCGGATGTCCACGAGGCGCGCATCGTCGATGGGCTCCGTGGCCACGCCAGCGAGCAACGCCGCGCGCCGCAGGCCCGGGAGGTCCGGCAGCAGGAAGCTCCCGCCGCGGAAGTTGAGCAGCCACTCGCTGCGCACGCCGTCGGTGAGCGCGCCGAAGGTGAGCCCATAGGCCTTCAGGTGGTTCGACTGCGCGTCGTCCATCGGCACGAGCAGATGCTGTGCGCGCAACGGCAGCGCGAGGCAAAGGGCCAACCCGAGCAGTCGATTCAGCACGCCGACTCCTCCGCCCGCGTCGGCGGCAACGCGTCTAACTCACGCCGCGCCTGCGGTACCAGCGCGGACCCCGGATAATCGATGATCATCGTCTCGAATTGTTCGCGCGCCGCCCGCACGTCGCCGCGGCGCTTGAGCGCCCGCCCCCACTCCAGACGCGCCTCTGCCGCTTCCGGCGACTGCGCGTACGCCGTCACCACGCGGGTCCACAGCGGGATCGCCCGCGCGTCGGCGCCGCGCGCCATCTCCACGCGCGCCGCCATCGTCACCAGCAACGGCGCCGCGTCACTCAGCTCCTCCGCCGCACGCAGCATCGCCGCCACGGCCGCCGTCGAGTCCTGCCGGGCCAACGCCAAGAAGGCCGCCCCCACCGTCGGCGAGCGCTCCGCGCGCGTGCGCGAGAGCAACGACAGTGCTGCCACGGCATCGGTGGCCGCGACATCGCCGTAGCGCAGCGCGCGTCGTGCGGTCACCAAGTCGCCGTCGTACAGCGCGAGCCAGCCACTCACCGCGTCGTCGGCATCCAGCGGGCCGTCGGCGAGCACCGCACGCGCCCGCGCGACGTCACCGGCGCGAATCCACGCCCACGCGATGCTCCGCGCGAACCCGCGCGCCTGGCCGCCGAGTTGCGGGGCGGCATCGGCGAGCACCCGCTCGGCCTCCGCCGCACGCCCGAGACGCGCCAAGGCTTCGAGTTCGATGCCGATCAGCTCGGCGCGTGGCGCCTCCGTCGGCACACGGGCGGCGCGGGCCAGGCGAATCGCCGTCTCGGCATCATTCGCCTTGAGCGCTGCCGTCGCGCCGCGTTCGGCTACCGCGCGGTCCTGCAGCCCGCGACTGCGCCGCGCCGCGTGCACCGCCACCAGCGCATCGCGCGCCGCCGACCACGCCTGCACGCGCTCCGCCTCTTCGGCAAACTGATTCCACACGTACACGACCGTATCGGACACCGGCAGGTCCTTGATCACCTGCCAGCCGGCGAGCGGCGCGCCCCAGCCGAGCTCGAGTTGGCTCAGCGTCTGGTACGCGCCCATCGGCGGCGACTCGGCGCGCAGGCCGGCGCGCACCGCGTCCCGCGCGTCCAGCGGCGCCTGCGAGAGCGAGAATACCGCGCCCGCTTCATAGTACGCCTGATCGCGCATGGTCTCGCGCCACGCCACGGCGGCTTCATCCCATCGCCCGAGTGCGGCGCGCAGCTGGGCGACTTCGAGCAAGAGCTCCCGCGTACCGCTGAGCACGCTGGCCGCTTCGGCCAGCACCGAGTCCGCCGACTGCGGGCGGCTGTTGTAGAGCAGGATGCGCGCGTAGTCGCGGTATGGCGTCACCTCGCGGGGACGCAGGTCGCGCCACTGCTGGAACGCCACGGCCGCCGCGGAGTCGCGGCCAGTCACCACCAGCACGCGCAACTGCGCGCCGCGCAGCTGCGCGTCCGCGGGCGTGAGCGGCACCAACGAATCGAGCAGCGGCAGGAGCAAGTCCTCATCGCTGGTCATCGTGTACACGCGCTCGAGGCCGAGCACCGCGGGAATCGCCGCGCCGGCACGCAGCACCTCGAGCCACGCGTCGCGCGCCTGGTCGTAGCGGCCGCCATTCTCGTGGTCGATCGCGCGTGCGATCAACGGTGCGGTCGGGTTCCCCAGCGGGCGCGACTGCGCCGCGACCGGCAGCGCCGCCATCGCGAGCACAGCACCGATCGTCACGCACGGCTGCACGAGATCCAGCACGCGTCGCATCACGGCCGCGGCTCCGCATTCAGGCGCCGGAAGTACTCGATGACGATGCGCCGGTCCTCCGGACTCAGCCCGCGCAGTTCATCCCACGACGGCACGCGGTAGCGCTCCGCCGCCGCACCGCTGCTCGGGCCCTCGGCGCGCACGCGTTCCGTGGTCCGCGCCGCACGCGCCTCGCGCCGCGACGATTCATCCCGCTGGTCATTCTCCAGCGAGCGTCCCGCGTCGAGCATGCGCCGCAGCAACTGCTCCTGCCGCGTCCTGGTCGAGGGATCGAAGGCGCCTTGGTCCAGCGCGGCGGCGAGCACTCGCGCCTCGCGCGCGAGCTCCTGCGCCTTGCCGGTCGGGTCGGCGTCGCTGATCTCGTCGAGCTGCCGCGCCACCTCGCGCTGCGCCCGCGCCATCTGCCGCGCCTGCGCCCGTGCCGCCTCCGCCTGCCCCTGCTGCCCGGACTGCTGCTGCATCGACGGCATGATGCTCTGCATCTGCGCGTTCAAGCCGCCCTGCTGCCGCGCGAGCTCCTGCATCTGCCGCAGCATCTCGGCCACGCCCGTCGCCGACGCGCTGCTGCCTGCGCGCTCGCGGTCACGCGTGAGCTGTGCCGCCGCCTGCCGCAGCGCGTCGGCCGCCTCGCGCATCGCCTGCTCCGTCTGGCCGCCGCGCCCCGCCGCCGCTTCGCGCGCCGCCGCGGCCGCCCGCTGCTCCGCGCGCTGCATGAGCTCCTGCGACCGCTGCGAGACCAGCGCCGACTTCTTCGACTCTTCCGCCAGGCGCTCCTGCGCCGTCTGCACACCTTGCTGCAGCGCCGACTGCTGGCCGCGCAGCCCCGGCGCGGCGTTGTTCTCGCGCGCCTGCTGGGCCAACTGATCCTGCTCGCGCGCCAGCTGCATCATCTCCTGCACGGAGCGGTCCAGCGCGTTCGTGAGCTCGGCCTTCCACTCGCCGACCTGCTGCTCGCGGGCCTGCGAGAGATCCCGCGCGGCGCCTTGCATGGCATCGGCGGCGCGTTCCGCCGCCTCCTGCGCGGCGCGCTGACCCTGCTGCCCTTGCTGTCCCTGTTGCTGCTGCGCCGCGTCCTGCATGGCGTTCGCCGCCTGCTGCGCCTGATCCGCCGCCCGCTGCATGCGCTCCGCACCCGCCTCGGCCTGCGCCTGCTGCAAGCGCTCGGCGAGCTGCTGCGCCTGCCGCGCGAGGTCCTGCGATTGCTGCTGCATCTGCTGCGCCTGGTCGCGCGAGGGCGGCCGCGCAGCGGCGCTGTCGGCCATGGCCCGCTGCTGTTGCGCGAGCTCGTTGCCGCGGTCGGCCAGCGTCTGCATCTGCCCCTCGAGCGCCGCACGCCGCAGCATCTCGGCGCTGCGCTCCAACTGCTCGCGCATGCGCTGCTGTTGCTGCGCCAGCTGCTGCAGCGACTGCCGCGTCCGTGCGCCGTCGAGCTGCTGCGTCGCGCTCTCGAGTTGCTGCATCGCCGCCTGCATCTCGGGCGTCATCGCCTCGCGCATCATGCGCTGCGCCTCGGCGAGCTGCCGCTGGAGGTTCGTATCCAAGGCGCCGGCCTGGCGCAGGCGGTCCTCGAGATTGCGCGCGGCATCTTCGAGGCGCTGCACCTGCTCGCGCAGGGCCTGCTGTTCCTGCGCGATCTCGCGCGCCCGCTCCGCGCCCTCGTAGCCGAGCGCTTCGCGCGGCGCGTTCGGATCGCTCGCCGGGTTGGGCGCCTGCCCCTGGGCTTGCCCCGGCTGCTGCTGCGCCGCGCGCGGGTCGTTCACCGAGCTCTCGGCGCCACGGTCCCCGCGTTGGCGCGCCGCGAGCGCCGTGCGCTCGGCGAGCTCGGCCTGCGCCTTCGCGGCGGCATCCGCGGCGGCCACTGCAGCGTCCGCCGCGGCATCGGCCGCCGCGCGCGCTTCGTTGGCCGTCGGCACGCGCAGACGCAGCGGCGTGCTGATCGCCAAGCGATTCCCCGGCGCTGCGTCACGCGCGGCGAGCGTCACTTCCAGGGTCTGACCGGGCTCGAGGCCTGCGGGCGCGAGCCGCAACGTGTACACCCCGCTCCAGATCGCGTCCTCGGCGGCATCGAGCGCGACGGTCGCGAACGGTGCATCCTCGCCCACGCGTTGCAGGCGCAGCGCCACGTCGCGCAGCCCGTAGTCGTCCTGCGCGAGCAGCTCCAGCGCCAGCACGTCCTGCGCGTCCACCATGCGCTCGCCCGTCGGGGTGAGGATCTCCACGCGCGGCAGTGAGTCCGCGACGACCTCGATATCGAGCGCCGGGGGAAGATCCTCGATGCGCTGGGTCGCGCCCTCGACCCGCCACGCGTACTGCGCCGAGCGCTGCGGTACGAAGCTTCCCGTGACCCGCTGGCCGTCCACGCGGAGGGCGACATCGACGGCGTCGACCGATAGCGATGCCGTGGCGACCGGGGTCGACGCGCGCGCCGCGAGTTCGAGCCGCGTTCCGGCAGGCACGCGGATTGGCGCGTCCGCGCCGAGGCGCTCGTCGCCCCGCCGCAGGTAGCCTGGGTAACGCGCCAGCACCTCGACGTCACCCACGAACGGACGGTCCACAACCGCGATGAGCGCGGAATCACGTCCGGCGCGCCCGTCGGATACCACCACCGCGAGCTCGGCGCTCACGTCAGCGAGCGTTGCCACGGCCCGGCCCGTGGCATCCACCGGCAACGTTTCCTCGCGCCAGCCCTCGCCGCGGCTGCGCCAGCGGAACTGCACGTCACGACGGCCAGGCGCCGCGATCTCCAGCGCGAGATTCTCGCCGCGCTGCACGCGCGTCGGCATGTCGGCAAAGCGCAGCGGCTCCACCAACGCGCCGCGCCAGGCATCCAGCGGGTTGAGCAACGCGCGCCAACCGTCCGGCCGCGTCGCATACGAGCTCGTCGCGAGCACGAACACCTGAGCAAAGGCGATACCCGCCAACAAGGCGGCGCGCTGCAGCCGTTGGCGCAGCTTCGGCGCCGGCCGCGTGGCCTCGGACGCCAAGCGCGCATCGGACTGCGCGATGGCATAGTCCGCGAACACGCCACTGCCTTCGACCTCGAGCACGCCGACCAGCGAGCCGCGGCGCAGCCCCTGCTCCACCTCGATAGCCGACGCCACCGCCATCGGCGCGCTGCGCGCCGTCAACCGGCGCTGCAGGTAGCGCCCCAACGCGACCGCCGCGGCGAAGGCCACCAGCCACGCGAACAGCGGGAGCACCCGTGGCAGGCTCAGCCACGCGCCGTCCGAGAGCAGGCGCGCGAACGTCGTGAGCGCGCCGACGAACACTGCCACCGGCAACAAGGCGCCCGCCACCGCCGCACGCAGGCGCAGCCGGCGCACTTCGTCGTGCACGACCCGCAGCGCGCTCATCGCCCCACCCCGCTCGTGACGGCGTACACGTATAGGTTCACGCCCATACGCAGCGCTTGCTCATGCAGCTCCGGCGGATCCTCAGGGTACGTGCCGACGTCCTCCCAGCCGTTCCCGAGGTCGGCTTCATGCGTGTAGTACACCGCGAGCCTATCGCCGATGAAGATGCCGTAGCCGCGCGGCGGCTTGCCGTCGTGCTCGTGGATCTTCGGCACGCCCTGCGGAAACGCATAGACGATGCGATAGATCGGATGGTCCAGCGGCACGTCCACGAGCTCGCGGTCGGGAAACACCCGCGCGATCTCGCGACGGAACGCGGCATCGAGGCCGTAGTTGTCGTCGGCATGCAGAAAGCCACCCTGCAGCAAGTACTGCCGCAGCCGCGCCACCTCGGCGTCGGTAAACCGTACCTGCCCGTGCCCGGTGAGGTACAGGAACGGATGATCCCAGATGCGCTCATCGCTCAGCGTGAGGCGCACTTCCTGCGGCTCCACGTCGAGTGTGGTCCGCGCGCGCAGCGCCTTGATCAGGTTCGGCAATGCCGACGGATTGGCATACCAGTCGTCGCCGTCGTACTGCAGCCGTGCGACGCTCAGGCGCGTCGTCGCGGCACTCGGCGATGACGCCACCGCCGGCGTCGCGGCGAGCAGCGCGACGCCGAGCAGCGCCATCCCGAACCGCCGCGTCCTGCGCATCAGGCCTCGTGCGCCAAACGGTACGCCACGTTGCGCGAGGCGCCCGCCGCCAGCAGCGCCTGTTGGATCTCGCGCGCGCCCTTGCCCTCGGCGCGCAGCGCAGCCGCGCGCGCCTCCAAGGCAGCCTCTGGTAGCACATCGTCGGGCGCACCGGCCAGCACGAGCACGATCTCCCCTCGCGGTTCGTGGTCGTGATAGTACGCAGCGAGCTCCGCGACCGTTCCGCGCCGGAACTCCTCGTACTGCTTGGTCAGTTCCCGCGCGACGACCGTTGCCCGCTCCCCCGCGCCCGCCGCCACCAAGTCGGCCAGCGTCTGGGCCAGGCGGTTGGGCGCCTCGTAGAGCACGGCGGTGTGCCGCAGCGCCAGCAGCTCGCCCAGCGTGCGGGTGCGGTCGCCGCCCTTCCGCGGCAGGAAGCCGAAGAACGTGAAGCGGTCCGTCGGCAGTCCGGCCCCGGCCAACGCGGCCAGCACCGCCGAAGGGCCCGGCACCGGCACGACCGGCACGCCCGCCTCGATCGCCGCCCGCACGAGGCGGGTGCCAGGGTCCGAGACCAACGGCGTCCCCGCGTCGCTGACCAGCGCGAACGACGCGCCGTCGGTCATCCGCCGCACCAACCCCGGCGTCGCCTGCGCTTCGTTGTGGTCGTGGTACGCCACCAGCGGCGTGCGGATCTCGAAGCGCTCGCAGAGCGCGCGCGTGTGCCGCGTATCCTCGGCGAGGATGGCATCCACGCTCCGCAGCACCTCCGCTGCCCGCGGGGCGAAGTCGCCGAGGTTCCCGATCGGGGTGGAGACGATGTACAGGGTGCCCGGCGTGGTCGCGCCTGCGGCGCTCACCACTTCACCTTCCACGGCAGGGCATCGAACAGCCCCGCCGCCTGGAACACGTGCCGTCGCGACACCGTGAGGTCGTGCAGCAACTGCTCCGGCGTCGTGTCGTCCGGGCAGGCCGCCCAGAGGATGTCCGCCGTCCACGACGCGATCGCCTTGGTGAGCGTCTGCGCGTCCGTCACCGGATCCTTGGTCGTCGGCAGGCTCGGCGAAAACCGCTCGAGCGTCGGATGCTTGAGCACCAGCGCGCGGCGCGCGCCCTCGGTGATCTCCGCGGCCGACGTCTTGCCCGCCTCGCGGAGGCGTGCCGTCAGCGCGCCGATCAACTCGCGGTACGCCTGGATGAGCGCCGGAGAGGCTTGGTGCGGCAGTGCCGCGGGCTTGCCCCAGAGGCGCACCGTCGGGGGCGCGGCGAGGATACGCCCTTCGAGCAGCGTGCGGAGGTGGGCGCCGACATCGCCAGGTCGCGGATCCACGAAGTAGCCGCGCGTCGGGCGGCCGCCGTCGAGCGCCACGTAGTTCACCGCCCCGTCGGCGATCACCTCGAGCGCGCCGTCGTGCATCGTCCCGTCGAGGTACGCCAGCAGGGCCGAGGCATCGCCCGGCACCAGTTCGCGCGGCAGCGCGAGCGGCTGCCCGGTCTGCGTCGCGTACATGTAATCCACCTGCTCGTCACTGGCCTCGTGGAAGCAGATGCTGCCGTACTCGGCGGCGGTGGGCACGCGCCCGATCGCTTCGCTGATGGCGATCGGTGCGAAGCGCTGCCCATCCGCGCTCGACGTCGCCGTCACCACCTCGCCCTCTTCGAGGTAGAGCACCAGCAGCTCTTCCGGCATCCACACCGCCACGTACCCCGACACACGCGCCGACCGGTCACGCTTGGCGTCGGTCAGGAGGTTGCGTAGATGCACGTACGCCAAGCGAGTCCGTTGCAGCAGGACCCGCTTGGCGGGATATCGTATGGCGTCGCGGACCGGGGGCATCCGGACGGGATGCCGTTACGCGGCGTGCTGCTCGAACTTCGCCGCCAAGGCCGGCTTCGGCACCGCGCCGATCACCTGGTCCACCAGCTTGCCGTCCTTGAAGAACAGCAGCGTGGGGATCGACCGCACCTGGAAGCGCATCGCCGTCTTCTGGTTCGCGTCCACGTCGAGCTTCGTCACCTTCACGCGGCCGTCGAACTCCACGCTGAGCTGCTCGAGGATCGGCGCGATCATGCGGCAGGGGCCGCACCACGTCGCCCAGAAGTCCACCACCGCCAGGCCCTTATGCTGCTCGACTTCGTTCGCGAACGAATCGTCGGTCACATTCACCGTCTTCGACATCGGATCTCCCCTAGGGTCCCGCATCCGCTGACACCTGCGCGGATGCCTGAGTAATGTTAGCGGCAATCGCCCGAAAGTGCGCCCCCTCCGGACCCGCCTTCGTAAATGACCAACCCCACGCCGCGCGGCACACGCATCGCCCATCTCGGCATCGCCGTCGAATCGCTCGACGCCATCCTGCCGTTCTACCGCGATATCCTCGGCATGCCCGAGACGCCGCTCGATGACGCCGACGGCGCGCGCATCAAGGCCGTCGCCGCCGGCGAGTCGCTCGTGGAGCTGCTCCAGCCAGAGAAATCCGACTCCCCCATCGGGAAGTTCCTCGCCAAGCGGGGGCCCGGCATCCATCACATTTGTTTCGCCGTGGACGACCTCGATGGCATGCTCGCGCGCTGCAAGGCGCACGGCATCCAGCTCATCGACGAGACGCCCCGCATCGGGGCGGAAGGCAAGCGCATCGCCTTCCTGCACCCCAAGTCCACGGCCGGGGTGCTGGTCGAACTCTCGGAGTACTAGGGGACCGCGGGCGCGGCTACGGACGCGCCTGCGGGCGCGACACCGGCTCGGCGTTGCAGATCTCGCGCGCGGGGCGCAGGTCGAGGTCCTCCACGTACCACTTGCCGTTGCGCCGGTTCTTCACGGTCGTGAACGGCAGCGTCGCCGTCCGGGGGCCGCGCGTCAGCTGCACGCTGAACACCGTGCGCCCAGCCTCTCCCTGTTGCGGCGGTCCGATGCGAGATTCATCGTGGCGCAGGTGGCAGGCCATGATCATCAGCCGGCGCTCGAGTTCCTGACGCTCCACGCGGTCCCGGGTCGGCGAGTCCTCGTTGCCCCAGTACGCCGAGATGCCCTGCAGATCCTGGGCGCGCGCGGCATTCAGGAACTCGACGACTGCCATCTGCGCCGAGTCGGCGCCACCGGAGCCCGAGCCCACGGCCTTCGCGCGGCAGCCGGCCGCCGTCAGTACCAGCAGCATTGCGATTCCCAGACGTCTCACGATTCGCACTCCCGATTCTCGTAAAGGTTCAACCCGGCCCATGTACCAGCGCCTCTACATCAACATCGACCACGTGGCCACGCTGCGGCAGGCGCGCCGGGCCTCCTACCCCGATCCCGTCGCGGCGGCCCGCATCTGCGAGGACGCCGGCGCGGACGGCATCACGGTGCACCTGCGCGAAGACCGGCGGCATATCCAAGACGCAGACGTGGAGGCCCTCGCAACGTCCCTGCGCACGCCGATGAACCTCGAGATGGCCGCGACGCCCGAGATGACGCTCATCGCGCTGCGCATCAAGCCGAAGCAGGTCACGCTCGTGCCGGAGCGCCGTGCCGAGATCACCACCGAAGGCGGCCTCGACCTCTTCGCCGATCCGACGCGCCTGATGACCTGCCTCGAGAACCTGCACGCGGCCGGCATCCGCACCTCGCTGTTCATCGACCCCGACCTGCGCCAGATCGCCCGCGCGGCCGACCTCAAGGTGCCGGCCATCGAACTGCACACCGGCCGCTACTGCCACCACCCCGAGGTGCCCGCGCATCTCGCCGCCCTGCGGCAGGCGGCGGTCGAAGCCAAGGGCCTCGGCCTCGCCGTCCACGCCGGCCACGGCCTCACGCTCGAGAACGTCGGCCCCGTCGCGGCGATCCCCGAGTGCGAAGAGCTCAACATCGGCCACGCCATCGTCAGCCATGCGGTGTTCGTCGGCCTCGACGCCGCGGTGCGCGCGATGCGCGCCGCGATGGACGCGGCGCGGCCCCGTTGACCCGCCCCCCGACGCCATCGCACTTTACCCGCCATCAATAAGGAGCTGCGATGACCGGCGGGTTGCTCGACTTCTTCACCCTCGAAGCCAGCGAGTACGTCGAACAGCTCGACGGCCTCGCGTCGCGCGCGTCCGCCGCCCCTCCGGACGCCGACGCCTTTGCCCGCGCCCTGCGGGGGCTGCGCGGCGCCGCCACGATGGCGAAGGTCACCGGCATCGCCGCGCTCGCCGCCGGCCTCGAACGCCTCGCCAAGCAGGTCAAGGACGGCTCCCTCGGCTGGGACGCCGGCACACGTGGCGTCGCCATCAGCGCGATCGACGACGCCAAGATCCTGATTCGCGGCGTCCGCACCTGGGGCGCCGCCGAGGACGCGCGGGTCGCCGCACGCGTGGCGGAACTCGAGCGCGTCGCACCGCAGCGCGAAGGCGCCTCGGCCCGCCGCTCGCCCAGCGAGTTCCTCGCCGGTGCCACGGCCGATGCCGCCGCCGCCCTCCTCGAGTACGCCGAGAATCCCGGCGGCGCCGAGCACTTCACGCGCGTGATGGACAAGCTGCGCGCCCTGCGCGGCGTGGCAGCCCTCAAGGACCTCCCGCCGCTCGGCGAAGTCGTCGACACCGTGGACGCCGTCGCGAAACCCATCGAACTCGGCCACGAAGACGCCACGGCCGAGCGCCGACGCGTCTTCCGCACCGCGGCGCGCGTGCTGCTCGAAGGCGGCGACGCCGTGCGCCTCGGCAATCGCCCGCCCGCCGACTCGCCGGCGCTACAGGAGTTCACGCTCGCGGCCGGCGCGCTGGCCGGCGGCAACGCCGACGGCGACGATGTCGTGCCGATCGCGTCGCTGCTCATGGACGGCGAGGCCGTCCAGCCGGCCAACAATCCGCCGACCACGGCGGCGCATCGATTCCGCCTTGAGGTCGTGAGCCAGGCGGAACACCTGCGTCGCCTCGTGCACGAGGGCAACCACGCGCAGGACGCCGCCACGCGCGATCGCCTCGGGCGCGAGCTGCGCGGCGCGGTGCGCGCCCTCGCCCGCGCGGCGCAGAGCTTTGCCGCGGTCGAGATCGCGAACCTGTTCTTGGCCGCCGAGCGCGGCGCCGCGGCGCTGGAGCAGCCGGCGCTCGACGTGCTCGACCGCGCCGCCATGCTGCTCTCCGCCGCGGATGCGGCGCCGGAGGCCATGGCACCGCAGTTCGTGTCCCTCAGCGAACTGCTGAGCCGCGGCGTGACGCCCCTCGCAGCGCAGAAGCCGGCGACGCCCGTCGCCGCGACGCCCGCTGCGCCCGTCGCTCCGCGTTTCGTCACCCCCGCGGCCGCACCGAGTGCGGCGCCGACCCTCGGCACGGGCAGCGCCCCCTCCGGTGCCGCCCTCAAGTCCCTGCTGTCCCAAGGCCTCTCCGGCCTCGCGGGCCTCGGGAGCAGCACCTTCGCCGAGCCGCTCGTCGGTGCGGAAGACGACGTGATCCCGATCGAGGATCTCCTCTTCCGCGGCAAGGATGCGCTGCAGCGCGCGCTCACGCTGGGCGAGTCGCTCAAGCGCGCCGGCGCGGTGCCCGACGCCGACACGCTGGCGGAGCTCTACGACCTGCTGCAGCTCGCGGCGGCGGAGTAGGCCGCGTGAAGCTCGATTGGCGCGCCCTGCTCGGGATTGCGCTCAGCATACTGCTGCTCTGGTACACGCTCGGCGACGTGGACTTCCACGAAGTCTGGGGCGTGCTCTCGTCGTCGAGCGTGACGTTGTGGATCGCCTGCACGGTGACCGCCACCGCGATCTTCCCGCTGCGCGCGCGCCGCTGGCAGGCGTTGCTCGCCCCCAGCGTGGGGCGACTGCCGCTGGGCCCGCTGTGGCGCGCGACCGCGATCGGCATGATGGTCAACAACGTGGTGCCCGCCCGCGCCGGTGAGCTCGCACGCGCCTTCGCGCTCACGCGCGAGCGGTCCGAGGTCCGGTTCTCCGGTGCGTTCGCCTCACTCGCCGTGGATCGGCTGTTCGATGGCGTCGTCGTCCTCGCGATGATGGTCGCCGCGACCTTCGATCCGCGCTTTCCCGTCGACGGCAGGATCTTCGGCGCCACGGCCTGGAGCATCGCAGCGACGATGTCGCTCGCACTCGGCGCGGTCTTCGTCGCGCTGGCCCTGCTCGCGTATGCGCCCGCCTGGTGCTTCGGCGTCTCGGACCGCCTCGTCGGTGCCCTCGCCCCGAAGCTCGCCCCGAAGGTCCGCGGCCTGCTCGAGGGCTTCGCGGCCGGCGTCGGCGTGCTGCGGCAGCCGCGACTCGCGCTCGAAGTGCTCTGGTGGGCCATCCTCCACTGGGTGTGCAATGCGCTCGCCTTCTACCTCGGCTTTCTCGCGCTCGGGCTCGAGGCACCGCTCTCCGCCGCGTTCTTCGTGCAGGGACTCATCGCCATCGGCGTGGCGATTCCCTCGTCGCCGGGGTTCTTCGGGCCGTTCGAGCTGGCAGGCAAGGCCGGGCTCGCGCTGTACGCCGTGAGCGATGCGAGTGCCGTGAGCTGGGCGATCGGATTCCATCTCCTCTCCTTCGTGCCCATCACGGTGATCGGCGCCTGGTACTTCGCCCGGCTCGACCTCCACTTCCGCGATCTCCGCGGGGCATCCGGGGAGACCTCCGCATGAGTGCGACCGCCGCCAGCGTCGACGCGCAAGCGAAGGTGAACCTGCGCCTCTGCGTGCTCGCCCGCGAAGCCAGCGGCTATCACCAGCTCGAGTCGCTGTTCCTGCGCATCGACCTCGCCGACACCGTGCGCGTCGCCACCGACACCACGCAGCGCGAACTGCACTGCCCCGGCTTGGCGTTGCCGCAGGACCAGAACCTCGCGTACCGCGCGGCGGTCGCGTTCACCGAAGCGGCGGGTTGGCCGACCGGCTTTCACATCAGCATCGACAAGCGGATTCCCGCCGGCGGTGGCCTGGGCGGTGGCAGTGCCGACGCAGGCGCCGTGCTGCGCGCGTTGAACGCCCTCGCCCCCAAGCCGCTGGCCGCCGACGTGCTGAACACGGTCGCGCTCCGCCTCGGCGCCGACGTGCCGTTTCTCACGATGGACGCGCCCTTCGCGCTCGGCTTCGGCCGCGGCGAGCGACTCCTCGCGCTGCGCCCGCTGCCCGCCCGCGAGATCCTGCTGGCGCTCCCGCCCTTCGGCGTCGAAACAAAGGCCGCGTTCAGCTGGTACGCCGATGCAACGGCAGGGCAACCGCTGCGCGCGCCGGCACCGATCACGCTGGATGACCTCGACCGCTGGGATCGGCTCGTGCCGCTCGCCGTCAACGACCTCGAAGCCGTCGTCGTCGCGCGGCACGCAGCGATCGGGCAGTGCGTGGACGCGTTCCGCACCGCCGGCGCGAGGATCGCACGCATGAGCGGGTCGGGATCCACCGCGTTCGGTGTGTTCGACCGCCGCCTCGCGCAGGAACCGGCACTGCCCGCCGACACGCGACTCGTCCACACCCGCAGCCTCACCAGCGTCGCGCCGGTCAAACTGCTCGATTAACTTTCGCGCTCCTGCTGCCCCTTCGTCCAATGGCAGGACATCGGTCTTTGGATCCGAGAATGGTGGTTCGAATCCACCAGGGGCAATGCGAGCGGCAGCTCAGGCCGTGAACACCGTTCCGTGCGGCCCCGCGCGCCATTCGGCCAGCGTCGGGGCCGCGCGGTCTTTGTCGGAGAGTTCCGCCGCCGGAATCGGCCACGGGATGCCCAGCGCCGGATCGTCCCAGCGGATGCCCCCCTCGGCCTTCGGGTTGTACGGCGCCGTGCAGAGGTACTCCACTTCGGTCACGTCTTCCAGCGCCTGGAAGCCACGCGCGAATCCCGCGGGGGCGCACACCCACAACGGTTCGCCGGCGCTGCACTCGCGCCACCACGCGCGCCCGAACGTCGGCGCGCCCGCCCGCACATCCACCGCCACGATGAACGCGCGGCCGCGCACCACGCGCATCGCCTTGGCCTGCGCCGGCTCCCATTGGAAATGCAGCCCGCGCACCACGCCGCGCGACGAGATGCTGCCATTGATCTGCGCAATCGTCGTCGGCAGCCCGGCGGCCGCGAAATGCTCCGCACGGAACAGTTCGCGGAAGGCGCCGCGCGGGTCCGGGAACTCGCGCAGGTGCGCGAGCACCAAGTCGGGGATCCCCGTTGTCTCCACGCGTACGTTCACGCCGCGCTCCGCCGCTTGAGGTCAGCCAGGAACTCATCCAACGCCGGCTCCCAGGCGCGCCGCGGCGCGCCGAGCAAACTCTCGAGCCGCGTGCCATCGAGCACCGAGTACCGCGGACGCGGCGCCGGCACCAGATACTCCTCGCTCGTCACGCGCGTCACCAAGCCCGGCTTCCCCGCGGCCGCGTACACCCGCTCCGCCACATCCGCCCACGTGCACTGCCCGGCATTGCTCGCGTGGACCACGCCGCGCGCATCACGCGCCACCAGCGCCCAGCACCACTGCGCCAGATCGCGCGCATTAGTCGGGGCCCCGTGCTGGTCGGCCACGACGCGTGAGGCCAGCCCTTGGGTCGCCCGCTCCCACATCGTGCGCGGGAAGCTCTTGCCCGTCTCGCCGTAGAGCCACGCCGTCCGGACGATGACGGCCTCGGCACCGCTGGCCTGCAAGCGACGCTCGCCCTCGAGCTTCGTGCGTCCGTACACCGAGAGCGGCGCCACCGGATCATCCTCCCGCCACGGCCGCGTCCCCACACCGCCGAACACGTAGTCCGTGCTCACGTGCAGCACGCGCGCGCCGTGCCGCCGCGCCGCCGCGCCGATGTGCGCCGGCGCGTCCGCGTTCAGGCGCATGGCGTCCGCCTCATGCGACTCCGCCGCGTCCACCGCGGTGTACGCGGCCGCATTGAGGATCCACGTCGGTCGCGATGCGGCGACCGCAGCCTCGACGGCTGACGCGTCGGTGACATCGAGCCCCGCATGCCCCGGCGCCGTCACGGTCACACCCTGCGGACTCGTCGCACGCATCGCCGTCCCGAGGATACCCGTACCGCCAATCAGCAAGACCGTCATCGCGCGCCCTTCAGGTACAGTGCCTCGGCGGCCTTCTGCGACTCGGGCAGCACCGCCTTCCACCAAGCCGCGTTCTCGCGATACCAGCGGATGGTCGCCTCGAGCCCGTGCTGGAACGGCACCCGCGCTTCCCAGCCGGTCGCCTCGCGCAACGCGGTCGCATCCATGGCGTAGCGCCGATCATGCGCCGGGCGATCCTGCACGTGCTGGATCAGCGACTCCGGACGGTCGAGCGCGTGCAGGATGCCGCGCACGACGTCGAGGTTGGCGCGCTCGCCATGCGCCCCGATGTTGAACACGCGCCCGCCCGCGACGCCGCTGCGCGTCACCGTCCACAGCGCCGACACATGATCCTCGACGTAGAGCCAGTCGCGCACCTGCTGCCCGTCGCCGTACACCGGCAGCGGCTGCTGCGCCATCGCGCGTACGATCATCAGCGGGATCAACTTCTCGGGAAACTGGAACGGCCCGTAGTTGTTGCTGCAGCGCGTGATGACCGCATCGAGGCCGTACGTGCGGGCCCAGGCTTGCACCAGCAGGTCCGACGCCGCCTTGCTCGCCGCATACGGCGAACTCGGCAGGAGCGGATGCGCTTCGGTGAACGCGGCATCACCCGGCCCGAGCGAGCCGTACACCTCGTCCGTGGAGATGTGCACGAGCCGCACCGCCCGACCGGCATCGCGGGCGCTGCGCACCGCATCCAGCACGCGCTGCGTGCCGATGACGTTGGTATCGACGAACACGCCGGGCCCGAGGATCGAGCGATCCACGTGCGATTCCGCCGCCAGGTGCCACACCGTGTCGGCGGCGGGAATCGGGCGCCCCTGTGCATCGCGCGCCGCGCCGTCGAGCACCGTCGCGAACACGTCCCCGTCGCGCACGTCGCCGCGCACGAAGAAGAACCGCGCCGCCGCACCCCGCGACGCCATCGCCAGGCTCTGCGGGTGCGCCGCGTAGGTCATCGCGTCGTAGGCCACGACCTGCACGTCCGGGTGCTCGCGCAGCAGCCAGGCGACGGCGTTCGCCCCGATGAAGCCCGCCGCGCCCGTCACGAGAATCACCTTCGGCGTGTAGCGCCCCGGCTCATGGCCGGCCAGCTGATCGACGCCGCTCACGGCGCCTCGGCGGCCACGCGCCGCAGGTACGCGCCATACTCACTCGTGGCCAGCGGCTCTGCCAGCCGCTGCAGCTGCGCCGCGTCGATGAAGCCCATCCGGTACGCGACCTCCTCCGGGCAGCCGATCTTCATCCCCTGCCGGCTCTCGATCGCCTCCACGAAGCGCGCCGCGTCCTGCAGCGCCGCCACGGTGCCCGTGTCCAGCCACGCCATGCCGCGCTGCAGCGTCTCGAGGTGCAGCGCACCGAGGGCGAGGTAGGCCGCATTCACGTCGGTGATCTCGTACTCGCCGCGCGCTGACTTCTTGAGGTCGCGCGCGATGTCGAGCACGCGGTTGTCGTAGCAGTACAGGCCCGTCACCGCGAGCGACGACTTGGGCCGCGCCGGCTTCTCCTCGATCGAGCGCACGCGCCCGTCGGGGCCGACCTCCGCCACCCCGTAGCGCTCCGGGTCGCGGACGCGATACCCGAAGATCGTCGCGCCGCCCGATGTCGCCACGCGCGCCGCCACCTGGCGCAGTTGCCCGCCGAAGCCGGCCCCGAAGAACAGGTTGTCGCCCAGCGCCAACGTGACCGCATCGCGGCCCACGAAGTCCCGCCCGAGCACGAACGCCTGGGCCAAGCCCTCCGGCTTGGCCTGCGCCACGTAGTCAAGCCGCAGCCCCCAGCCCGAGCCGTCGCCGAGCAGGGCCTGGAACAGCGGTAGGTCGCGCGGCGTCGCGATGACGAGGATCTCGCGGATGCCCGCGAGCATGAGGGTGCTCAGCGGGTAGTAGACCAGCGGCTTGTCGTAGAGCGGCAGGAGCTGCTTGGAGACCACCTGCGTCATCGGCGCGAGGCGAGTCCCGGAGCCCCCGGCGAGGAGGATGCCTTTCATCGTGCGGAAGCATAACTCCCTGCCCCGCCCCCCTGCCATTCGCCCCCCGGTCGGGCTAGCTTTCGAGGCTGTCCGGCCAGTCTCGGCGGCGCTCGTATCTCCTGTCCCTTCCGCCTCTTACACCTCTCCGCCGATGGACGGACTCGCAGTCCCAGTGCACGGCTTTCGCATCCTGACGGGCAATGCCAATCGCCCGTTGGCGGAAAGCATTGCGAAGTCGCTGGATGTTGAGCTCTGCAAGGCGACCGTCTCGCGCTTCGCGGACGGCGAGGTGTTCGTGCGGCTCGACGAAAATGTCCGCGGCGCGGACGTGTTCATCGTCCAGCCGACCAATACGCCGGCGGAGAACATCATGGAGCTGCTGCTCCTGATCGACGCCGCCCGCCGCGCCTCCGCCGCCCGCATCACCTGCGTCATGCCCTACTACGGCTACGCGCGGCAGGACCGCAAGGACCAGCCCCGCGTGGCCATCGGCGCCAAGCTCATGGCGAACATGATCGCCCGTGCCGGCGCTGACCGCATCCTTGGACTGGATTTCCACTTCCACCAGCTCCAGGGATTTTTTGATATCCCGGTCGACCACCTCTACGCGGCGCCCGTCTTCACGGCGCACTATCGCAAGAAAGGCCTCGTCGACCCCGTCGTCGTCGCGCCGGACGTGGGCTCTGCCAAGATGGCCCGCGGTTTCGCCAAGCGCCTCAACGCCTCGCTGGCCATCATCGACAAGCGTCGCCCCACGGCCAACGTGGCCGAAGTCGTCAACGTCGTCGGTGAAGTCGAAGGCAAGGACTGCTTGCTCGCCGACGACATGATCGACACCGCCGGCACCGTCTCCGAGGCCGCGAAGGCCCTCAAGGACCTCGGCGCCCGCAACATCTACGTCTGCGCCTCGCACGCGCTGCTCTCCGGCCCTGCCGTGGAGCGCCTCAGCAAGGCGCCAATCGAAGAGGTCGCCGTCACCGATTCCATCCAGCTGCCGGAATCGAAGCGCTTCGACAAGCTCGCCGTGCTCGGCATCGGCGAGCTGATGGCCAAGGCGATTCGCTTCACCCACTCGGACCAGAGCGTCTCCTCGCTGTTCGAGTAAGCCCCCGACTGCAGTACCCCGTTGGTCGCCGCCGGGCCGGACTTCGCCGGGAACCCACGTAGCGACCAGGACCCTCAGCAGGACATCACCACCATGGCAACCGCTTCATTCTCCGCTACCACCCGCTCCGCCACCGGCAAGGGCGTCGCCCGCAAGCTGCGCGCCGCCGGCAAGGTCCCCGCGGTCATCTACGGCCACGCGCGTGAGCCGCAGGCCCTCGAGCTCGACGCGCACCAGTTCCAGCTCCTCCTCGAGAAGGTGCCGTACACCAGCACCGTCATCGAGCTCGAGATCGCGGGCGGCAAGATGGCCCGCACGCTGATCCGCGAGATCCAGCGCCATCCGTTCAAGAAGCAGATCATCCACGTCGACTTCCAGGAACTCGTGGCGGGCGAGAAGGTCACCGTGAAGGTGCCCGTGCACCTCGTCGGCACGCCGGAAGGCGTGCGCGTCGGCGGCGGCCTGCTCGACCACATCCTCCACGAGATCGAGATCTCGGTGGATCCGTCGAACATCCCGGCGCACTACAACGTGGACGTCAGCAGCCTCACGATCGGCCACTCGATCCACGTCAGCGACATCGCGCTCGGCGAGGGTGTCGAGCTCCTCACCGACGCCGGCGCGACGATCTGCGTCTGCGCCGCGCCGAAGGTCGAAGCCGAGGCCGCCCCGGCGGCCGACGCCCCGGCCGAGCCGGAGCTCATCCGCAAGGCGAAGGCCGACGAGGCCGAGGCCGAGAAGAAGTAATCGGGAATCAGGCCTGCCCGTGGTCACGGCCCTGCGATGAAAGTCATCCTCGGGCTCGGGAACCCCGGGCAGGAGTACGCCGAGACACGCCACAACGTCGGCTGGTGGGTGGTCGACCACCTCGCCGACGCGTGGCGGCTGGACGGATGGCGCAAGGACGGCGAGGCGATGACCGCCTCGGGCTCCGTCGGGAACGTGAAGGTCCGGCTCGTGAGGCCGCTCACTTTCATGAACCTCTCGGGGCAGGTCCTCAAGCCGTACCTGCGGCGCCCCTTCTGGGCCGCAGCCACCGACCTGCTCGTCATCTCGGACGAAGTGCAGTTGGCCACCGGGACCTATCGGTTCCGCGCCCGCGGCTCGGCGGGTGGCCATAACGGGCTCAAGAGCGTCGAGCAGCATCTCAAGAGCCAGGAGTACGCGCGGCTGCGGGTTGGCGTGGGTCCCACGGACCCGCAGCGGCGTGTCGGCGATCTCGCCGACTATGTGCTGGACAAGTTCGGGAAGGCCGAGGCCGCGGAGACCCGCGCGCTGCTGCCGACCTTCGAGGAGGCCCTGCGCCTCTGGACCACCGATGGCATCGAACGCGTGATGAACGCGTTCAACCGTTAGGCGTCACTTCACCCTCACTCTCCCCACAATGATCGAGAATCTGACGACGTACGCGCTGGCGATCGGGATCGTCGGGCTCATCGCCTGCTTCCTGACCTACCAGGGCATCGTCCGCCAGTCCGCGGGCTCGCAGGTGATGCGCGATCTCGCCGAGCAGATCCAGCTCGGCGCGATGGCCTTCCTCAAGCGCGAGTACACGGTCCTCCTGCCCTTCCTCGCCCTCGTGGCGGTGCTGCTCGGCTTCGCGGTCGGTGCCAGCACGGGCATCGCCTACGTGATCGGCGGCCTCTGCTCCATCGCCGCCGGCTGGGCGGGCATGAGCTCCGCCACCAAGGCGAACGTCCGCACCTCCGAGGCCGCACGCGCCTCGGGCCAGGCGGCCGCGCTGCGCGTCGCCTTCGGCGGCGGCGCCGTCATGGGCCTCGCCGTCGCGGCCCTCGGCCTCCTCGGCATCACCGCCATCTTCATCTGGAAGAAGCAGCTGCTGTTCGGCGACGCGGGCTTCAAGGAGTTCGGCGAGATCATCTCCGGCTTCGCCATGGGCGCCTCGTCGATCGCGCTCTTCGCGCGCGTCGGCGGCGGCATCTATACGAAGGCCGCCGACGTCGGCGCCGACCTCGTGGGCAAGGTCGAGGCCGGCATCCCCGAGGACGACCCGCGCAACCCGGCCACCATCGCCGACAACGTGGGTGACAACGTCGGTGACGTCGCCGGCCTCGGCGCCGACATCTTCGAGTCGTACGTCGGTGCCATCATCGCGACGATCGCGCTGGCCGCGACCTCGCTGCGCATTCCGGACGAGTCACGCCTCGCGGCGGTGCTCCTGCCGGTCGCCTACACGGCCGCCGGCCTCGTCGCCTCGCTGATCGGCATCTTCCTCATGCGCATCCTCGCCAAGGGCAACCCGGCGAACGCGCTGCGCGCGGTGACCTTCATCGCCGCCGGCCTGTTCCTCGTGTTCGCGTACGTGCTCACGGGCATGATGCCCCTTGGTATGTTCGAGCCGTCCACGATGGCCGCGCTGCCCGCGATGGGGCCGTTTTACGCCGTCGTCGCCGGCACCGTCTCCGGCGTCGCGATCGGCCTCGTGACCGAGTACTACACGGCGGCCGGCCCCGTGCTGCGCATCGCCGAGTCGTCGAAGACCGGCCCCGCGACCAACATCATCGCCGGTCTCGCCGTCGGCATGGAGTCGACCATCGTCCCGGTGCTGCTCATCTGCGGCGCCATGTACGTCTCCGTCGTCTCGGCCGGCCTCTACGGCGTCGCCATCGCCGCCGTCGGCATGCTCGCCACGGTCGGCGTCACGATGTCGGTGGACGCGTACGGTCCGATCGCCGACAACGCCGGTGGCATCAGCGAGATGAGCCACCTCGGGCCGGAAGTCCGCAAGATCACCGACGGCCTCGATGCGCTCGGCAACACGACGGCCGCCATCGGCAAGGGCTTCGCCATCGGCTCCGCCGCGCTCACCGCGCTGGCGATGTTCTCGGCGTACGCCTCCGCCGTCGGCCTCAACCAGGAAGGCCTGAACCTCGTCGACCCGATGGTCGTCATCGGCCTCTTCATCGGCGGCGTGATGCCCTTCTTCGTCGGTGCGCAGACCATGACCGCCGTCGGCCGCGCCGCGCAGGGTATGGTGGAGGAAGTCCGCCGCCAGTTCCGCGAGATCCCCGGCCTGCTCGAAGGCAAGGAAGGCGTGAAGCCGGATTCGGCGCGCTGCGTCGACATCTCCACGGCTGCCGCGCTGAAGGAGATGGTGATCCCCGGCGTCGCGTCCGTGCTGCTCCCGGTGATCGTCGGCAAGTTCTTCGGCGTGAAGGCCCTCGGCGGCCTGCTCGCCGGCGCGACCGTGACGGGCGTGATGATGGCGCTGTTCATGGCCAACGCCGGCGGCGCGTGGGACAACGCCAAGAAGGCCATCGAAGGCGGACTGCATGGCGGGAAGGGGTCCGACGTGCACAAGGCGGCCGTGGTGGGCGACACGGTCGGCGATCCGTTCAAGGATACGTCAGGCCCGGCGATGAATATTCTCATCAAGCTTATGTCTGTCGTGTCGCTGGTTCTCGCTCCTTGGTTTATTGCTTAACCGCAGATGTAAGATGTGAGATGTAAGATGTGAGAACGGGGGGAGGCCTTTGGCCTCCCCCCTTCTTACTGCGCACACCGAACTCCGCGCTCACGTCTTCTGTGACTTGCGCGCAGAACGTTTTGCGGCGTCGGCCCTCTCGAGAACACGCTTGCGGAGGCCGAGCAGCATGGCGCGTACCTCCGAGAGGCGGGCCTCGAGCTGCGCGTATTCTTTTGCCGAGATGAGCTCGAGATCCTTCGCGAGCAGGAGTTGGTAGTCCGCCTCGCTGGCGGAGGCGAGTGAGATCTCCAGGAAGCGATTGAACTGCGCCTGGGAAGAATGTCCCGTCCCCTCGGCGATGTTCGTCGGAATCGCCGCGACCGATCGACGCAACTGGGAGCTCAACCCCGGCGACCGATGCATCGCGGTCCCCTCGGTCGCCCGATGCACACGCACGGTCAGCTCGTGCGCCTTCTCCCACACCGCAAGCTTTCGGAAAGGATGCATGACGGGAGTGTAAGATCGGCAGACCACCCGCCCACGACCGAATCCCCGCAATCCGTTACCTTACATCTCACATCTTACATCTCACATCTGCAGTTAATAGCCTGAAATGCTCAGCCTCGGTATCGTCGGCCTCCCCAACGTCGGCAAATCCAGCCTCTTCAACGCGCTCACCGCCGCCAAGGCCGAAGCCGCGAACTATCCCTTCTGCACCATCGACCCCAACGTCGGCGTCGTGAACGTTCCCGATCCCCGGCTCGAGAAGCTCGCCGAGATCGTGAACCCCGAGCGCACCGTCCCCGCCGCCGTGCAGTTCGTGGACATCGCCGGCCTCGTGAAGGGTGCGAGTACGGGTGAAGGCCGCGGCAATGCCTTCCTCTCGAACATCCGCGAGACCGACGCGATCGTGCACGTCGTGCGCTGCTTCGATGACGACGACGTGATTCACGTCGACGGCTCGGTGGATCCCGTGCGCGACCGCGCGACAATCGAGTTCGAACTCGCCCTCGCCGACCTGAGCGTGGTCGAGAAGCGCCTCGACAAGGCGAAGCGCGCCGCGAAGACGGGCGACAAGGACGCAGCCGCCGAGGTGAGCTCGCTCGAGAAGGCCCACAAGCCGCTCTCCGACGGCCAGGCGCTGTGGCACGTGTCGCTCACGGCGGAAGACCGCGAGCGACTCAAGGGCCTGCAGCTGCTGACGCTGAAGCCGATTCTCTACGCGGCCAACGTCACCGACAGCGAACTCACCGGCGCCGAGGGCAAGCACGTCACGGCGCTCCGCGCGGCGATCGCCGCTGACCACGAGCCCGCGGAGGTCGTCACCTTCTCGGCGAAGATCGAGATGGAGCTCGCCGAGCTCCCGCCCGAGGACCGCAAGGAGTTCTTGGCCTCGTTGGGCATCGAGAGCGCCGGCTTGGATCGACTGATCCGCGGCGGCTACAGCCTCCTCGGCCTGCAGACCTACTTCACGGCGGGCGAGAAGGAAGTCCGCGCCTGGACCATCCACAAGGGCGATACCGCGCCGAAGGCGGCGGGGGTGATCCACTCGGACTTCGAGAAGGGCTTCATCCGTGCGGAGACGGTCTCGTATGCTGACTTCGTCGCGCACAACGGCTGGAAGGGGGCGCGCGAGAAGGGATTGGCGCGGGCGGAAGGGAAGGAGTATGTGATGGTGGATGGGGATGTGGTGCTGTTCAGGTTCAACGTCTGAGGACTGCAGATGTAAGTTGTGAGATGTAAGATGTAAGGGTGGAACCACACGGGCCTATCCGGAATTCTGTGTGTGAGGCCATACTCACCCTGAAGGAGGGGCGATGGCCAAGCCGAAAGAGGAGTTCCCCACGTTTGACCCGGCGGCGCTGGACGCGCTGATCGGGGACGCGCGTTCGCCGGCGGATTTCACCGCCGTGATGCGCGCGCTGCAGAAGCGGCTCGCGGAGCGGATGCTGGCCGGCGAGCTGACGGCGCACCTGGGCTATGGGCCCGGCGAGGAGAAGCCCGCGGGGCAGACGAATCACCGCAACGGCGCGACGCCGAAGACGGTCTTGACCGAGACCGGCGCCGTGCCGCTCGAGATCCCACGCGACCGCGAGGGCAGCTTCCGGCCGCAGCTGGTGCCCACGGGCGTGCGGCGCCTGCCGCAGTTCGATGCGACTGTGCTCTCGCTCTACGCGCGGGGCGTCAGCGTGCGCGAGATCCAGGCGCATCTGGAGCAGCTCTACCAAGTGGAGATCGCGCCGAGCGTCATCAGCGTGATCACCGACGAGGTGGTGGCCGAGGTGCAGGCCTGGCAGCAGCGCCCGCTCGAGCGGATGTATCCGGTGGTCATCTTCGATGCGCTGCGCGTGAAGATCCGCGACGAGGGCACCGTGCGGAACAAGGCCGTGTATCTCGCGCTCGGCGTGGACCGCGAGGGGCACAAGGAGGTGCTGGGCCTCTGGATCGAGCAGACGGAAGGCGCGGGCTTCTGGCTGCGCGTGATGAGCGAGCTGAAGGCGCGCGGCGTCGACGACATCCTGGTGGCGCTCGTCGACGGGCTCGTCGGCTTCCCGGACGCGATCACGACGGTCTTCCCGCAGGCGCAGGTGCATCACTGCGTGGTGCATCTCGTGCGGCAGAGCCTGGCGTACGCGAACTGGAAGGACCGCAAGGCGGTCAGCGGGACGCTGCGCGCCATCTACCGCGCGCCGACCGAAGCCGCGGCGGTGCAGGCGCTCGACGCCTTCGCGGCGGGCCCCTGGGGCACCAAGTACCCGGCCATCACCGCGCTGTGGCGCCGGCACTGGCCGCACGTCGTACCCGTCTTCGCGTACCCGCCCGAGATCCGGCGGCTGCTCTACACGACGAACGCGATCGAGAGCCTGCATATGCAGCTCCGGAAGATCGTGAAGACCCGCGGCCACTTCCCGACCGACGAAGCCGCGGCCAAGTTGCTCTATCTCGCGCTGCGCAACATCCAAGCGAAGTGGAAGCGCGGGAATCACGCGTGGAAGGCCGCCATGCCGTATCTCGGGATGCTGTTTGGGACGCGCTTCAGCGATCACGCATGATCACCACGAGGCCTCACACACAGAAATCCGTATAGGCCCAACCACACCGACGGTGTGATTGCCCTTCTCTTACAGCTTACAGCTTACATCTCACATCTGCGGTTAACGGAGCCTCCGTACGTGCGCCTGCTTCCGCTAGTCATCATCGGTCTCGTCGCAAGCGCCGCGGAGGCGCAGACCACCGTCTCCCCCGGCTCCCTGCCTTCCGCCCGCACCGCCGCCGAGCAGAACCCAACCAGCCTCGAAGCCGTCATCTGGCACGCCAGATTCGTCGGCTACACCGACTTTGCCGCCGCCGTCGCGATGTATAGCGCGGCCTTGCAGCGCTGGCCAGATGAACCCTGGCTCCTCCGCCACCGTGGCCATCGCTACATCTCCCTGCGGCAGTTCGACGCCGCGAAGGCCGACCTCTCGCGCGGCTTCGAGCTGACCCGCGGCAAGCCCGACCTCGTCGAGCAGGACGGCCAGCCCAACCCCAGCGGCATCCCGACCAGCACGCTGCAGTCGAACATCCGCTATCACCTCGCGCTGGCGCAGTTCCTGACGGGCGATTTCGCGCCGGCGGCGGAGATCTGGGCGGAGGACGCGCGGGTGGCCAAGAACCTCGATCAGCGCGCGGCGGCGACGTACTGGTGGGTGCTCTCCCTCGCCCGCGGCGGCGACCTGGGCGCGGCGCGGCGGGTGCTCGGCACGGTGCGGGCCGACTGGACGATCATCGAGAACGGCAGCTACCACCGCCTGCTGCTCTGGATGAAGGGCGAGCTCCCCGAGGCCGAGCTGCGGGCCTCGATGACCACCCCGCTCGAGCGCCAGACCATCGGTAACGGCCTCGCCCAATGGAAGTTCGCCACCGGCGACCGCGCCGGCGCCACTGCCGCCCGCGCGGAGGTCCTGGCCACGGGCCCCAGCGCCGCCTTCGGCTTCATCGCCGCCGAGCAGCTCAGGCCCTGAGCCCGCACCCTTGCCGTAACTCTATTTCGTATCTACTTTTAGAGGCTGTCCAAAAACTTCACCTCGGCCGACGCCGGCAACCCGTCAGCCGCGATTAGACCAAAGGAGGATTGCCGCATTGTCTCGTGAATACGAGGCGGTGTACATCTTCGATTCCGCCCTCGAAGACGCCGCCATTGCCGACAAGATCGAGAAGCATCATGGCTTGCTCGGTCTCGCTGAGCCCGCGACCCTCGACCACTGGGGCCGCCGCCAGCTCGCCTACAAGATCAAGAACAAGGAAGCCGGCTACTACGTCGTCGCCCGCTTCAAGGCGGAGGGCAAGGCCCTCCCCGAGTTCGAGCGCGCCCTCAAGCTCGACGAAGGCGTGATCCGCTACCTCATCTCGGTGCACGAGCACGAGCTCGGCGCCCCGCCGATGACCGAAGAGCAGCTGGCCGCGCGTCGTGCGCGCGACGGCGATGACGACGACGACGAGGAATAGCCCATGCGCCGCAACAAGAAGGTCTGCCCGGTCACCGAGGCCGGCATCCGCTTTGTCGATTACAAGGACGAGCGTTTCCTCTCCCGCTTCATCACGGACACGGGCAAGGTGCTGCCGTCCCGGCTGAGCGGCGTGGACGCCCGTCACCAGCGTCAGCTGGCGAAGGCGATCAAGAAGGCGCGCTACCTGGCGCTCCTTCCCTACGTCCGCACGTCGTCGGCGCAGTAAGCCGACGGTTCGGACGTGACGCAGGAGGAGGGCGCGGCACCGCCGCGTGAGCAGGGCTGGTGGGGTCCGCTTCTCGCCACGCTCGCGCTCCTGATCTTCCCGGCAACACCGCCCTTCGCGTTGTTGCTCCCGGTGGACCAGACCATCCTCCTGCTCGCCCCGGCGCTGGCCTTGATGGCCATCGCGGGGTGGCGCAGCGGGGGGCGTTTCACCCTCGCCGCCACATGGACGGCGTTCGCGGTCTACGTGGTGTGGGTGTCGGGTGAGCCGACCCCGTTCGCGCTGCTCTCGCGCGGCTGGGGGGTGATCCTGGCGGCGTGCTTCGCCGGTACGTTGCTCCTCGGGGGCGAGGTTCGCTTCCTCCCGCGGGCGCTGCTGGCGATCCTCGCCGCGCTGCTGCTGGGCACGCTAACGGTCGCGGTGACCGAGGGTGGGTTCGGGGCGGCGGTGGGAGTGCTGTCCGAAGAGTTCACGCGACGCGCCGCGGAAATCCAACGCGCGTGGCAGGAGTTCACGGCACAGCCGCAGTGGCAGGAGTTGGCGCGCGACAATGCCGGCGCCGACGCACTCGCAGCCCAGGTGGAAGCGCAGTTCACGGCGCTGCCCACCGCGGCCAAGGTGCTCATGCCGGCGATGCTCGCGTTGGAATCGTTGGCCGTGCTCGCGCTCGCGTGGGCGCTGTACCATCGGTTCGGACGGGTGCGGCTGGGACCGCCGCTCGCCGCCCTGCGCGACCTGCGGTTCCACGATGGCCTCGTCTGGGGGCTGATTGCCGGACTGCTGGTGCTGGTGGTCCCGATGCCGAACGCCTTCGCGGCGTTCGGGATCAACTGCTTGGTGTTCTTCGGCGCCCTGTACGTGATGCGCGGGTTGGGCGTCTTCGTGTGGTTCTTGAGGCCAGGAAAGTGGATGGCGGTGCTCTGGTCCATCGTCCTGGTGATGTTTTGGTCCGTAATCGCAGCGGTTGCCCTCGTCATTGGCGTCGGCGACACCTGGCTCGACTGGCGCAACCGGCCGCGGCCGCAATCCCAACGTTCGGAGTAGATATGGAAGTCATTCTTCGCCAGGCCGTGGACAACCTCGGCCACCCGGGTGACATCGTCGAGGTCTCGGCCGGCTACGCCCGCAACTTCCTGCTGCCGCGCGGCATCGCCTACGAGGCGACGGCCGGCAACAAGAAGCGCATCGCGCAGGAAAAGGAGCGGCTCGAGGCCGCCGAGAACGCCCGCCGCGAGGCCGCGCAGGCCGTCGCGAAGCGGCTCGAGGAAGTCTCCCTCACCTTCTCCGCCAAGGTCGGCGAGGAAGGCAAGCTCTTCGGCTCGGTCACCTCGGGTGATATCCATCACCAGCTCGAGGCCCAGGGCTTCAAGGAAGTCGAGAAGCGCATGATCGACCTGCACGAGCCCATCAAGGCGCTCGGCGTCTACAAGGTCGCCATCCGCCTGCATGCGGACGTGAAGCCTGAGATCAAGGTTTGGGTGATCAAGGGGTAAGCTGGCACTTGTGAGCTCGACAGACCGGGGCGGCCCTTTGGGGCTGCCCCGGTTTCTCGTTCGCCCGGCTTTTGGCGCTTGGATCGAGTGGGAGAGGGGAGACGGCGGTACGGGCGGGGATGGAGAGAGGGGAATGGGGGAGATGGGGGGTAGACGTCTCACGAAGGGCCTATCCGGAATTCTGTGTGTGAGGCCATACTCACCCTGAAGGAGGGGCGATGGCCAAGCCGAAAGAGGAGTTCCCCACGTTTGACCCGGCGGCGCTGGACGCGCTGATCGGGGACGCGCGTTCGCCGGCGGATTTCACCGCCGTGATGCGCGCGCTGCAGAAGCGGCTCGCGGAGCGGATGCTGGCCGGCGAGCTGACGGCGCACCTGGGCTATGGGCCCGGCGAGGAGAAGCCCGCGGGGCAGACGAATCACCGCAACGGCGCGACGCCGAAGACGGTCTTGACCGAGACCGGCGCCGTGCCGCTCGAGATCCCACGCGACCGCGAGGGCAGCTTCCGGCCGCAGCTGGTGCCCACGGGCGTGCGGCGCCTGCCGCAGTTCGATGCGACTGTGCTCTCGCTCTACGCGCGGGGCGTCAGCGTGCGCGAGATCCAGGCGCATCTGGAGCAGCTCTACCAAGTGGAGATCGCGCCGAGCGTCATCAGCGTGATCACCGACGAGGTGGTGGCCGAGGTGCAGGCCTGGCAGCAGCGCCCGCTCGAGCGGATGTATCCGGTGGTCATCTTCGATGCGCTGCGCGTGAAGATCCGCGACGAGGGCACCGTGCGGAACAAGGCCGTGTATCTCGCGCTCGGCGTGGACCGCGAGGGGCACAAGGAGGTGCTGGGCCTCTGGATCGAGCAGACGGAAGGCGCGGGCTTCTGGCTGCGCGTGATGAGCGAGCTGAAGGCGCGCGGCGTCGACGACATCCTGGTGGCGCTCGTCGACGGGCTCGTCGGCTTCCCGGACGCGATCACGACGGTCTTCCCGCAGGCGCAGGTGCATCACTGCGTGGTGCATCTCGTGCGGCAGAGCCTGGCGTACGCGAACTGGAAGGACCGCAAGGCGGTCAGCGGGACGCTGCGCGCCATCTACCGCGCGCCGACCGAAGCCGCGGCGGTGCAGGCGCTCGACGCCTTCGCGGCGGGCCCCTGGGGCACCAAGTACCCGGCCATCACCGCGCTGTGGCGCCGGCACTGGCCGCACGTCGTACCCGTCTTCGCGTACCCGCCCGAGATCCGGCGGCTGCTCTACACGACGAACGCGATCGAGAGCCTGCATATGCAGCTCCGGAAGATCGTGAAGACCCGCGGCCACTTCCCGACCGACGAAGCCGCGGCCAAGTTGCTCTATCTCGCGCTGCGCAACATCCAAGCGAAGTGGAAGCGCGGGAATCACGCGTGGAAGGCCGCCATGCCGTATCTCGGGATGCTGTTTGGGACGCGCTTCAGCGATCACGCATGATCACCACGAGGCCTCACACACAGAAATCCGTATAGGCCCCGTATCACGAACCTGCCACCCCTCCCCCCCGTCTCCCTTCTCCCGTATCGCGTCGGCCCACCTCCGCCCGTACCTCCGTCTCCCGTGTCCCCGCAGTCATCCCACGGAACCTTTCGCCAGCCACCGGGTTCGGTTCCTTACTACTTTCCACCATGCCCCCAGCCGCGCCGACTTCGATGTCCTCCGCCCGCCGCGCCGCCCAGGTCTTGCTCGACAACAAGGCCAACGACGTCGTGATGCTCGACCTCCGCCCCGTCACCGACATGGCGGACTTCTTCATCGTCGCCAGCGGCACCTCCGACACCCATGTCCGCGCCACCGCGGGCCATGTGGTCGAGACGCTCAAGAAGGAAGGCATCCGCGTCCACTCCGTCGAAGGCATGGAGCAGGGGCGCTGGGTACTGCTCGACTACGTCGACTTCGTGGTGCACGTGTTCCACCCGACCCTGCGCAGCTTCTACCAGCTCGAGCGGCTCTGGGGTGACGCCCCGGCCGTGGCCATCTCCGCCTGAGGGCCCCGATGCGTCGTTGGATACTCGCCGCCGCTCTGCTCCTCGTCGCCACCCCCGCGCTCCATGCGCAGATGGGGCCGTACTTCGGCCAGAACCAGGTCCAGTACCGCAAGTTCCGCTGGCAGATCCTCCGCACGCCGCACTTCGACGTGCACTATTACCCGGAGCTCGAGGAGGTCGCGCGCTACACGGGCCAGATGGCCGAGCGCTCCTACGAGCGCCTGCGCCGCGTGTTCGGGCACGAGTTCCGCGAGCGCAAGCCGATCATCATCTGGGGCTCGCGCAACGAGTTCGCGCAGAACAACGTCATCGGCGACGCCGGCGAAGGCACGCTGGGCGTCACCGACGCCCTGCGCCAGCGTAACATGTTCTTCTTCGCCGGCGACATGCGGCAGAGCGAGCACACACTGACGCACGAAATGGTGCACGTGTTCCAGTACGACGTGTTCGCCCGCGGCCGCGCCGGCGCGGGCCTCCAGACGCTGCAGCAGGTGCAGCCGCCGCTGTGGTTCATGGAAGGCATGGCGGAGTACCTGACCAACGGCCCCGGCCACAACGCCACCGAGGCCGTGATGCGCGACGCCGCGCTCAACGGCAACATCCCCAGCGTCGAGCAGATGACGCGGCGGCCGGACCTCTTCTTCCCCTACCGCTTCGGCGAGTCCTTCTGGCAGTACGTGGCCGGCCGCTGGGGCGACGAGGTCGTCGGCGAGGTCATGAACGCCTCCGTGTCGCTCGGCATCGAGCGCGCCTTCCGCCGCTACACCGGCACCGACCTCGAGGACCTCGGCGAAGAGTGGAAGGAGCACGTCCAGAACACCTTCCTGCCCGGCATCGCGCAGTTGGAGCGCCCGCGCCGCGTCGCGCAGCCGATGCTCACGCAGCGCCGCACGGGCGGCCTCGTGAACGTGTACGTCGCGCCCGCCCTCTCGCCGGACGGCCGCAACATCGCCTTCATCTCGCTGGGCTCGCTGCTGCGCGCCGAGGTGTTCCTCGATCTCTACCTCGCCGATGCCAACACCGGCGAGCGCAAGGCGCGGCTCACCAAGAGCACGCTGAACCCCGAGTACGAGGAGCTGCGCTACGGCTACTCGCAGGGCGCGTTCTCGCCGGACGGCCGCTTCTTCGCCTTCACGGCGCAGCGCAAGGGCAAGGACATCCTCTACATCCACGACGTGCGGCGCAATCGCACGCACCGGCGGCTGGAGACGGACCTGGTCGCGATGATCGGGCCCACGTGGTCGCCGGACGGCCGGCGGATCGTCTTCTCCGGCCTTGCGAACGGCATGACGGACCTGTACATGATCGACGCGGACGGGCGGAACCTGCGCCAGCTCACCGACGACGTGTACGGCGACCTCCAGCCGAGCTGGTCACCCGACGGCCGCTACATCGCCTTCGCGTCCGAGCGCGGGCCGCAGTCGGATCTCGAGACGCTCAAGTTCGGCGAGTGGCAGATCTCCGTGCTCGACCTCGAGACCAACGCCGTGCGCGTGCTGCCGCAGCAGGCGGGCAAGAACCTCAACCCGCAGTGGGCGCCGGATGCCAAGTCCGTCGCGTTCATCTCGGACCGCACCGGCATCGCCCAGCTGTTCCTGTTCGACATGGACAGCGACCAGCACTACCAGCTGACGCGCTTTGTCGGCGGCATCACGTCGCTCACCGAGCACAGCCCGGCCATCACCTGGGCCGCGCAGGCCGACAAGCTCGCCTTCGTGTACCAGGACAACGGCGACTACCAAGTGTGGTCGATCGCCAACCCGCGCGCCCTCAAGAAGGATCCCTTCGTGATCGGGCCGACGGTCATCGCCCAGGCCGACAGCGGGACCCGCGCCCGCGTGACCTCGGATTCGATCGTGGCCGCAGCCCGCGCCGACGCGGACAGCGCCGCCGCGCGGGCCACCCGGTCGACGGCCCCACGCCGACGGCAGTCGGTGTACCTCAGTGCCTCCGGCTGGCGCCCCGGCGATGCCGTGATCTCCGGCCCGACCGGTGGCGGCGTGTCGATCGCCGCGCTCAATGACAGCGCATCGCTCGCCCTGCCCGACGCCGCGACGTTCCGGCCGGCGCCGTACCGCAGCAAGCTCAGCCCCGAGTACGTCGCCCGGCCGCAGATCGGCTACGCCCAGGACAACTTCGGGCGCGGCGTCTTCGGCCAGACGGCGATCGTGCTCGCCGACATGGTCGGCAACCGGCGCATGATGATCGCCGGCGGCGTCAACGGCCGCCTCTCGGAAGCGCAGCTCTTCGCGATGTACACGGACAACAGCGGCCGCACGCCGTGGGCCGTGGGCGTGCAGCAGTTCCCCTTCTTCTTCCTGACCGGCTACAACCAGGCGAACCTCGGCGGCGGCAACATCCTCGAGCAGCAGGTCATCACGCGCTTCATCTCGCGCTCGGCGATGGGCAGCGCCTCGTATCCGCTCAATCGCTTCGCGCGCTTCGAGTACGGGGCCACGCTCAACAACATCGACCGCGCGCTGATGTACATCACGCAGCAGTACAACTTCAACTCGGGCTTCCAGACCGGCTTCTTCGTCGACTCGATCGTCAACACCTCGTCGCTGAACTACGCCGCGCCATACGTGGCCTTCGTGCACGACAACTCGCTGATGGGCGCCACCGGCGGCATCTACGGCCGTCGCTCGCGCTTCCAGATCGACCACACCGCGGGCACGGTGTCGTGGACCACCTACACGGTGGACTACCGCCGCTACGACGCGCTGGTCTTCAGCTTCCTCACGCTGGCCACGCGCTTCTCGGCGAGCATCAGCGCGGGCCCCGACGAGAACGAGTTCCCCAAGTACATCGGCCGGCCGGACTTCATCCGCGGCTACGATCGCGAGACCTACGCCGGCGGCATCTGCGAAACCTCACTCTCCGATCCGCAGGCCTGCTCCGCCGTGCAGCTGCTCGGCAGCCGCGTGGCGTTCGCGAACGTCGAACTGCGCTTCCCCCTCGTGCGCCAGTTCACGCTGGGCCTGCTGCCGATCTCGCTGCCGCCCGTCGACGGCCTGTTCTTCTACGACGTGGGTGCCGCCTGGTCCAAGGACCAGCGCCTCATGCCCTCGCGGCCGGCCAACTACGACTTCGCCTTCGAGCGCTACCCGCTCAAGAGCTACGGCTTCGGCGTGCGGCTCAACCTGTTCAACATCGCGCTCATCCGCTGGGACTACTCGATCCCGCTCGACGGCGTGAACCGCAAGGGCTACTGGTTCTGGACCTTGGGCCAGTCGTTCTAGCGGCCGAATCACCACGTCGCCTGCGACGGCAGCACGATTGTTCACCACGAAGGCACGAAGACACGAAGGGCGTTGAATCTGCCAGACGACCCATCCATGCCGGCCTCCGGACGAGCCATGGGTAGCGGCAGCAACTGCCCGATTTGCTTCGTGTCTTCGTGTCTTCGTGGTGCATGCGGTTCCACGACTCCGGCACAAGCGACTATTTTTCGCAGGTGAATCTCCCCCGGCGCCACCTCCTGATCGCCCTCGCGGCCGCGGCCGCCACGCTGGCTTGCGGCGAAGGCCGCGTTTCGTCGGGCGGGAGCATCGTCGCGAGCGGCCCCGATGCCGTGCTGCTCCGCGTGGCCGCGGGCGGCGGAACCGCCCGCGCGCACCGCGTCGGCTCCGACAGCCTGCTCTGGAGTTCGCGCGACCGCGCCCCCGCCGTCGACCGCCTGCTCGGCTTCGATGACTTCCTCGGCCTGCTCATGCTGCGCGAGCCCAGCGGCCACGTGAGCTCGGTCGACCTCCGCCTCGGCACGGTCTCGCGGCTCGCCGAGGAACGGATTCCGACGACGTTGGTCAGCGAGGGTTCCTCGGTGTTCAGCATCGACAGCAGCGGCCGCGTGCTCCGCCTCACGCCGTCCGGCACGATGAGCTGGACCATGCCCGGCACCAGCGGCGTCGTACCGACGCCCGATGGCTCGTTGCTCGTGCTCACCACCGCCGAGGGCCGCAGCCACATCCGCCGCGTCGTCCCGCCGGAGACGCGCACGCTCGACAGCGCGACCATCGCCACCGTGCGGCTCACGTCGCGCACGCTGGCCGGCGACCGCCTCTGGGCCGTCACCGACGCGGGCCTCGTGTCGCTGCGCACCCGCGACCTCTCGCAGGCCTTCGACCTGCGCATCCGCGATTCGATCGTCGCCTTCGCGCTCACGCCGAGCGGCGACCGCGTGTTCGTCGCCACAGACGAGGACGAACTGCGCATCGTGGATCGCTACGCCGAGGCCGAGCGCGGAAACGTGGACCTCCCGGGCCGCGTCAGCGACCTGCGCATGGATCCCGACGGCCACTACCTGCTCGCCAAGGCCGCCGACACCGACTCCGTCTACGTGATCTCGATCGGCACGGCACGGGTCGTCAGCACGCTGGGCAGCGCGTGGCGCGCCGACTTGCCCTTGGTCACGCCTGACGGTCGCGTGCTCGTCGCCGTCGGGGATGACGCCGTGCTGCTCGACGCCGAATCCTCGCGGGAGCGCATGCGCTACCGCGGCGGCGCGGCGGACCGCTGGCTGCTCATCCGCTGGAACGGCTTCCGCCCGCGCGCCGCGGGCCTCGACCGGCCCGTGGAGTTCGAGGAGTACGCGCAGGACTCCGCCGCCGCCGACAGCGCGCTCACGGCCATGATCTACGGCCGCTACGGCGATCTCACGGGCGTGGGGCGTGCCTCGGCGACCGATGCGCCGGCGCCGCCGCCCGGCAACGCCGAGGGCCGCGGCACATGGACCGTGTCCTTCGCCACGATGATGACCGAGGAGCGTGCCGCCGCGATGGCCGACAGCATCGTCGTCGAGGGCCGTCGCGCGCGCGTCGTGCCGGGGAACCGCGATGGCGTCGCGGTATGGCGCGTGCTGCTCGGGCCCTTCGACTCGCGGCAGGCCGCCGAGCGGGCCGGCATGGCCTCGCGCATGAGCTACTGGGTGTTCGAGGGCGCGCCGTGACGCCAGACCTCGTGCCGCCCGAGGTCTGGGCGGACGAAGGGCGCCGCATCGCTGCACAGCTCGCCGACATCGCGGCGGCCGTCATCGTCGGCCGCGATGCCGACGCGGCCGCAGCGGTCGCGCTGGGCCTCGCCCGGGCCTGCTCCGCAGAGCGCCGGGTGGCCGTCGCAGACCTCATCGGTGGCGTGGCGGCGCTCACGCCGCTCGACGACCAGCCCGGCCTGCTCGAGTGCCTGCGCGACGGCACGGCCGTCTCGGACATCGGGCAGCCGCTGGCCGATGCGCCCGAGGTCTACGTGCTGCCCGCCGGCCGCGGACCGATCGCCGAGCGCTGGGTCTTTGAGAGTGCGCGCTGGGAGCGCCTCGTGGGTGGATTCCGCGAGGTCGATGCCCTGCTGCTGCTCGTGGCGCATGCCGGGGCGCCCGGGCTGGACCGGTTGATTGAGCGTGTGGACGGCGTGGTGGCGGTGGATCTGCCCCCCGCCCAGCTGCGCACGCTTCCGCTCATCGCCACGGTGGATCACCCGGAGCCCGAGCTGCCGCCGATCCCGCGCACGCCGCCGGTGGCTGGCCTCGCCGTCCCCGCGGCCCGCGCGCCGCGCAAGCGCGGGCGCTGGATCCTCCTCGCACTCGCCGCCGTCGCGGCGAGCGTGGGCCTCGGCCTGCGCTATCTCCCCCAGCGCCAGGCCCCAGTCGCCAACGCCACCAGCGCGGCGGATTCCGCGCCACTTGCTGCGCCGATTCCCGCACCCGACACCGGCGCGGTCGCCGACTTCACCCTCGGCCCCATTGTCAACCCCGAAGACTCCGCCGCCGCCCTGCGATTCAGCGTCGAACTCGTAGCGGCAAACAGCCTCTCGGGTGCAAATTCAGGGCTTACGTCGCGCGGGGATCCGTTCCCGATTCCCACCGTGGCGCCGGTATTGCTTGGGGCTGCCCCATCGGTGTGGTATCGCGCGATGGTCGGGGCGTGGGCCACCAAGGCCGAGGCCGAGGCCTGGCTCGAGCGGGAACGGGCCCTCGGGCTCGTGCGCGGCACCGCCGGGCGCGTGGTCGAAGCACCGTTTGCATTGCAGCTGTTCGAAGGCCCCCGCGAGGAGGCCCTCAGCCAGTCCCTGCGACTGGACCGCGAGGACGTGCGGGTCTACGCCCTCGAGACATCCGATGGCCGCGTCCGCCTGCTGGCGGGCGCATTCGAATCGGCGAGCCAGGCCCTCTGGTTCGCAGCGCAGTTGAATGGGCGCGGGCTCTCCCCGCAGCTCGCGTACAGAACCGGGAGAACGTACTAAGTGCGGTTGACCAAGCTCGAGTTGCACGGCTTCAAGTCGTTTGCCGATCCGGTGTTCCTGACTTTCGAGCCGGGAGCAACGGCCATCGTGGGCCCGAACGGCTGCGGCAAGTCGAACGTCTCCGACGCCGTGCGCTGGGTGCTCGGTGAACAGCGCGCCCGCCTGCTGCGCGGCGGCAAGATGGAAGACGTCATCTTCCAGGGCAGCTCGGCGCGCCGCGCCACCAACGTGGCCGAAGTCTCGCTGCACTTCGAGAACTCCGACGGCATGCTGCCCGTGCCGTTCCAGGAAGTCGTCATCACGCGCCGCCTCTCGCGCTCGGGTGAGAGCGAGTACTTCCTGAACCGCGCCCCCTGCCGCCTGCGCGACATCCACGATCTCGTGCGTGGCACCGGCCTCGGTGCCGACTCCGGCGTCGTCATCGAGAGCAAGATGATCGACGCGCTGCTCTCCGACCGCCCCGACGACCGTCGGGAGCTGTTCGAGGAAGCGGCCGGCGTCGGCCTCTATCGCGATCGCCGTCGCACCACGGAACGCCAGCTCGAGGCGACCTCGGGCGACCTCGTCCGCATCGACGACCTCACCAGCGAAGTGCAGACGCAGGTGCGTTCGCTGCTCCGCCAGCGCAACAAGGCGGAGAAGGCCGCCGGCCTCACCACGCGTCGCTTCGCCGTCGAGCTCACGCTCGCCTCGCGCGAGATGGCCTCGTGGCAGCAGGAGCTGGCCGACCTCGACGAGCGCCTCGGCGGGCTTCGCGACGCGCTGCCGCTCAAGCACGAAGCCGTGCGCGCCGCCGAAGTCGCGCGCGACCTCGCACAGGCCGCCCGCGCCGCCGCCGAGACGGCGCGGCAGGAGCGCGCCATCGTGGCCGCGCAGGCGCGCCAGAGCGTGCTCGAGCTGCAGCAGGAACTCGCCGTCGCCGAAGAGCGCCACCGCAATGCGCTCACGCGCCGCGAGCGCGCGCAGCAGGAGCGCCAGGAAGGCGCCGCCTTCGGCGATCGCCTGCAGGGCGAGATGGACGCCGCGCAGGCCGAAGAGACGCTGTGCGCCGAGCAGTTGCACGAGGCACTGGAAGTGCTGCGCACAAAGGTCGCCGCGGAGGAAGAAGCGCGCGGCACCGTTTCCGCCGCACGTCAGAGCGCCGATGCCGCCGATCGCGTCGTGCGCGAGCTGCGCGACACCGCGCGCCGCCTCGAGCTGGAGCGCGAGAACGCGGAGCGCGAGCTGGCCGACGTCGCGCAGCGCACCGCTGCGCTCGTCGCCGAACACGAGGCGCTCACGGCGCGCCTGCAGTTGGCCGAGCGTGAGCTCAGCAGCGCCGACGAACAGTTGGTCATGGCCCGCGAGGCTGCTGCACAGGCCGAGGCCGCGCTGGAGCAGTCGCGCGCTGCAGCCCGCGAAGCGCGCGACCGTGAAGCCGCCGCCCGCGCCGACGTGCGCCGGGTGGAAGAGGAGCACACCGCCGTGCAGGGCCGCCTCGCCGCCCTCGAGGGCCTTGAGCGCGAGCGTGTGGGCCTCGCGCCGGCCGCCGCCAAGTTGCTGCGCGAGCGTGAGCGCTTTGGCAGTGATGCCGTGCTCGGTCCGCTCTCGGACTTCATCGGTGCCGACGCCGCAGTGGCCGCGCAGATCGAGCGCTTCCTCGGCGCCACCGTGCACGCCGTGGTGGTGCGGGACCGCGCCGCCGCCGACGCCGTGCGCCAGTGGCACAGCGAGACCAACCCTGGTGCCCTGCTGCTCCTGCCGCTCGATGCGCTGCACGATGGCAACGGCAGCTTCGACGCCGACGAACTCGCCGCGCGCGTGCGCGCCGAGGGCGCCGGTGGCGGCTGGGTACGGGCGCTGCTCGGGAAGGTGAAGGCGACAACGGACGGTACGGGCTTCATCGACGCCCGCGGTGCGATGTGGCTGCCCGCCAAGGATGCCGGCTCCGCTGGCCCGCTCACGCGCCGCGCCGAGCTCGAGGAGCTGCGCGCGACGCTGGCCAACGTCGATGTGCGTCGCGCTGAGGTCCAGTCGCGCGCGCAGGCCGTGCATGCGGAGGTCGTGCAGGCCGAAGCGGCCGCTGCCACCGCCGCCGACAACGCGGCCGCCGCGCAGCAGTCGCTGGCGCAGGCCTCGCAGGTGCGCTCGGAGCGCGACCGCGTGCGTGAGCGTGCGGCGCGCGAGCTCGCCGACGCCGTCGCGCTGCAGGAGCGCCTGGCCGGCCGCCACACCGAACTCGGCGACCGCGTGAATGCGTCGCTGGTGCGGCAGGAAGAGACCGCCCAGAAGCTGCTCGAGGCGGATGAGTCGTCCACCGCCGCACGCGGCCTGCTCGGCACCGCCGAGCGCGCGCAGGACGAGGCCCGCGAAGCCCGCGCCGCGCAGCAGGTGGCGCATGCGCAGGCCGAAGCGCGTCGTCAGGTGGCCACGGAGCGTCGCGAGCGCCTGGCGCGCGAGCGCGCCGCCGCGGCCGATCGCTTGGTGGCGCTGGAGCGCGAGATGCAGGCGCTGGCCGAGCAGGATGGGCAGCTCGAACAGCAGATGGGTGTGTGGCAGCAGGAGCTCGAGGCACGTCGGGCGTCGCAGGCCGAGGCCGACCAGGCCCTCGCTGGCGCCGAGCAGGCGGTGCGCGAGACGGAATCGGAGCTCCAAGCGGCGGTGGCCGCACTCGACGCCGCGCGCGTGGACGCCAACGCCAGCAGCGAGACGCTGCACGTGGCCGAACTGCGGCACACGGAGCTCTCGGGCAAGCGCACCGCCATCCGCGAGCGCTTGGAGACCGAGTGGCGTCGTCCGCTGGACGAGCTGTTTGCGAACTACGAGCCTGTGGACGCCGAGGACGAGGCGCTGCGCATCGAAGCCGACGACCTGCGCAAGCAGCTCGAGGCGCTCGGCCCGGTGAACCCGCTGGCCATCGAGGAGCACGAGGAGGAGACCAAGCGTCTCGAGTTCCTCACGACGCAGCGCGCAGACCTGGTGGAAGCGCAGGCCAAGCTGCAGCAGGCCATCAAGGAGATCGACGTCACGGCGCGCGACTTGTTCCTCGCGACCTTCGCGCAGGTGCGGGCGCACTTCCGCGAGATCTTCATGACGCTGTTCGGCGGCGGCGAGTGCGACCTGCGCCTCGAAGACCCGGAGCGGCCGCTGGACTGCGACATTGAGATCCACGCCAGCCCGCGCGGCAAGCGCACGCAGCGCATCCACCTGCTCTCGAGCGGGGAACGCGCCTTGGTCGCCCTGTCTTTGTTATTTGGCATCTTCTTGACCAAGCCCAGCCCGTTCTGCCTGCTGGACGAAGTCGATGCCCCGCTCGACGACCAGAACATCGGCCGCTTCGTGCGGATGCTCAACGAGTTCAAGAAGAAGACGCAGTTCATCGTGATCACGCACAATCCGCGCACGACCACCGAGGCGGCCGATGCCGTCTACGGCGTGACGATGCAGGAGCCCGGGGTGTCGTCGCTCGTATCCGTGCGCATGCGCGGGCCGGCGGTGGACGCGACCGAGGCGGAACCGGCGGGCGCCGCAGGCCCCGCGTAAGGAAGACTCAGCGATGCTGGTAGTGATGAAGCAGGGCGCCACGGCGGCGCAGATCGACGCCGTGTGCCAGTGGATCCGAGACAAGGGCTACACCGCACAGCCGATGCCCGGCGCGCAGCGCACGGCCGTCGGCCTCGTCGGCAACGACGGCCGTGTGGATGGCTCGCCGCTCGAGGATTTCCCCGGCGTCGCCGAGGTCATCTACGTCTCGAATCCGTACAAGCAGGTCTCGCGCGAGTGGAAGCAGGAGACCACCATCGTCGAGATCGCGCCCGGCGTGCGCTTCGGCGGCAGCGAGGTGCCGATCATAGCCGGCCCCTGCTCCGTGGAGAACGAGCAGCAAATCGTCACGGCGGCGCGGCAGGTGAAGGCGGCCGGTGCGGTCGCATTGCGCGGCGGTGCGTTCAAGCCGCGGTCGTCGCCGTACTCGTTCCAGGGCATGGGACTCGAAGGCCTCAAGCTGCTCAAGCTCGCCAAGCAGGAAACGGGCCTGCCCATCGTGACCGAAGCGATGGACGAGGCGGGTGCCGAGCTGGTGGCCGAGTACGCTGACATGATCCAGATCGGCGCGCGCAACATGCAGAACTACTCGCTGCTCAAGACGGCGGGCAAGCTGAAGAAGCCCGTGCTCCTGAAGCGCGGCATGGCGGCGACGATCCAGGACCTGCTGCTCAGCGCCGAGTACTTGTTGGCCGAGGGCAATCCGAACGTCGTGCTCTGCGAGCGCGGGCTGCGGTCGTTCGACACCGCCTCGCGCAACCTGTTCGACCTCACGGCGATTCCCGTGGTGCAGCAGCTGTCGCACCTGCCGATCGTCGCGGACCCGTCGCATGGCACGGGGCGGCGCGACAAGGTGTTGCCGATGTCGCGTGCGGCAATCGCCGCCGGCGCGGATGGCATCTTGATCGAAGTGCATCCGCAGCCGGAGAAGGCGATGAGCGACGGTGCGCAGTCGCAGACGCCGGCGCAGTTTGCCGAGACCGTGGTGCAGCTGAAGCGTGTGGCCGAGGCGATCGGGCGGCGGATCGCAGGCTAACTGCTAACGGCATTCACCACGAAGGCACGAAGACACGAAGGCGCTGCAGGTAGTCGAAGGGTTTGCGTTCAGGTCTCTTTGGGACTAGCTGTTGTTAGTGAGGACGTTGTTCACAGGGCCGCAGCGAGATGCAGCATGGGGGGGAGGTAGTTGAGGGCTGAGTGTCCGCGCGCCTCATTGTACGTCCGCAGGTAGCGCGCGAGCCACTCCGTGCGCACCCGCGAGGAGGGGTAGGGGCGCGCGTACGCCCATTCCCGCAGGAGCGTCTGGATCAGCCGCTCGACCTTGCCGTTCGTGCGCGGCGTGTAGGGCATGGTGCGCTTGTGCGTGATGCCGTCGCAGCGGAGGAGCGTGCGCACCGCGTGGCTGCGATAGCAGCTCCCGTTGTCGGTGAGCACGGCGCGCACCCGCACGCCGAGCGCCGCGTACCACGCGATCGCCCGTGCGAGGAAGGCCGCCGTGGTCGCCGCGCGCTCATCGGGCAGGACCTCGGCGTAGGCCACGCGCGAGTAGGCGTCCACCGCGACGTGCACCGCCTCCCAGCCGATCCCGCGCACGCGGGTCCGGCGGTCGCCGTGGATGCGGTGCCCCACGCGGCCGATGCGCCCGAGCTTCTTCGTGTCGACGTGCAGCAGCTCGCCCGGTGCCCGCATCTCGTAGCGGCGCACCGCGCGCGGCGGCTCGAGCCGAGGGAGCCGCTGCAGGCCGTGGCGGCGCAGGAAGTGGATCACCGTTGAGAGCGGGATGCCCGTCTCCTGGGCGATGCGCGTCGAGCTCCAGCGCCGCCGGGTGCGGCCCCGAAGGATCGCGCGGCGCTGCGGCCGCGGGAGCTGGGTGAGGCGATGCGGGCGCGACGAGCGGTCCGCGAGCGCCGCCGCGCCGCCGGTGCGGAAGCGGGCGACCCACTTCCAGACGGTGCGGACGGAACAGGCCGCGCCCCGGGCGACGGCGGCGGGATCCTGCCCGCCCAGAACGGCGGTCGCGACGGCGAGTCGCCCCGCGACGGTCAGACGTGCATTCTTGTGGATGTTCACAGGAGCCTCTGGCGGGGTGCCGGTTGAGCGTCTCAGCAACCCCAGCTTGCATCCGCTACGCTCCTGTGAACAACCTCCTCACCAACAACAACTAGCGCGGACCCTTCGGCGCGTTCGATGGCCTTCGTGTCTTCGTGCCTTCGTGGTGAAGCAGTTTCGCTCCTGCGCGCGGGATTTTCGTGGACTCGGCGCTCGCCGAGCGGTAAATTGCGGGCATGACCGAGCGCAAAGAGTTCTGGTCCGCGCGATACGTCCTGGGGGACCCGCGAGCTGATGAGCCGCCGCGCGGCCGCAATCACGATGAGCGGTTGCGGATGGTGCGCGAGCTCAGCGCGATGGGGTACCGTTGCGACCTCACGTCGGACTTCCGCGATATGGTCGCCGCCTTCCTCGATGAAGACGTGCAGTTCCTCATTGTGGGTGCACACGCGCTGGCCATTCACGGGGTGCCGCGGGCCACGGGGGACCTCGATCTCTGGGTTGCGGCAAATCCTGAGAACGCCGCTCGCGTCTGGAGGGCATTGCTGCGCTTCGGAGCACCTGTTCACGACCTGAAGTTCCGGCAAGTCGACTTCGAGGAAGCCCGCGAGGTATTTCAGCTGGGGCAGCCGCCGAACCGCATTGACATCATGACGCTGGTGAGCGGCGTGAGCTTTGCGGATGCGTGGAAAGCCCGCGTGATCGGCAAGTTCGAAGGCCGCGACGTCGGCTTCCTCTCGCGCGAACACCTGATCCAGAACAAGTCGTCCACCGGCCGCGGCAAGGACCGGGTCGACCTCGAGATGCTGGGGCCGCCGCTCGAGGACTGAGCGGCGAGCTACTCCGCGACGAACACGTCCTGCGGCGCACGCGCCTTGCGCAGCACACTCGCCGCGCGCTGCACCACGGCATCGCCGCGCACCTGGCGTCGCTGCGCATAGGCGGCGCCCCAGCCCTGCCGCGCGATCTCGTCGCCCAAGCGGCGGTCCACGAAGGCGCTCGCCTCGTTGAAGGTCGTGACGCTCACGTTGAGCCCCATCGCCCGCATGCGCGCCAGCACGCGACTGCGCCACGCCGGACTCGTGGTAAACAGCGAGTCGCGCACGGCGCGCTCCTGCACCAAGGAGCGGGCCACCGCGCCCAACGCCTCGCGCCAGCGCGGCACATCGGCGCCGAGCTCGGCGAGCAGTCGCCGTTCGGCTGGATCGACGGCGCTGTCGCCCGCGACGATGTCGGGCACGATCCCACCGCCACCGTAGACGCGGCGCCCGCTGGCCGTGCGGAAGACCGGGCGCGCGGTGTCGGCGTCGGCCAAGCGCTCCTCGTCGGGCGGTGCGACTTCGATCGAGCGCCCCAGCGGCGTGAACCAGCGCGCCTCGGTGAGCGAGATCGCCGCGCCGTTCTCCAGCGGATACACCGTCTGCGCGCTGCCCTTGCCGTAGCTCACGTGGCCAAGGACCAGCGCACGATCGTGGTCCTGCAGCGCACCGGCGACGATCTCGGCGGCGCTGGCTGTCAACGAGTTGACCACGACGGCGATCGGCATTCCCGCCCAGCGCTCGGCGGTGGAGTCCACGTAGGTCATCGTCGCCGACGCCGCACGGCCGCGCGTCGTGACGATCTGCTTGTCGGCGCTGAGGAAGAGATCCGCCACGCCCACGCCCTGTTCGAGCAGGCCGCCGGGATTCCCGCGCAGGTCGAGCACCAGCGACGTCGCCCCCACACGACGCAGGGAGTCGACCATCGAGATCAACTCGGCTTCCGTGGAATCGGAGAACGTCGTGACCGCCACATAGCCCACCCCACCATCGAGCACGACGGCGCGCGTTACCGCGCGGTTGCGGATGTCGGCGCGCTCCAGCGTGACCGTGATGCGAGTCCCCTGCCCGCGTTCGACGACGAGGCGCACGGTGCTGCCCAGCGGGCCGCGGAGGTTCTCACGCGCTTCGTTGACCGTCCAGCCTTCCATGGACTTGCCGTCGAGCTCCACGAGCCGGTCGCCCGTCTGCAGGCCTGCGCGCTCGGCGGGCGACCCTGCGCGAGGCTGGATGACAGTGATCCATCCGTCGATGACGTCCACGCTCAGGCCCACGCCGCGATACGCGTTGGATGCCGCGAGATTGAGGCGCTCCAGGCGGTCCGGCGTGATGTAGGCGGTGTTGGGGTCGCCGAGTTCGTCGAGCATGCCGGCGATCGCGTTCTGCCAGAGCTGCTCGTCGTCGACCGGTTCGACGTAGGCCGTGCGCACGCGCTCCATCACCGAGTCGAGCAGGCGCGCGCCCTCTTCGGAGCGGCGTTCGTCGCGGTCCAAGGCGCGGCCGAGCAGCCAGGCGCCGGAGAGCAGCGCAATGGCGATCAGGGCGGCCGGGGGCAACAGGCGGAATCGGTTCATGCGCGGGTCCCGGCGCGCGTCAGCAACGCGGGACAGTGCGCGGCGATCGCGTCGTGCACACGCTGTTCTACCACGTCGAGCGAACCCGAGGCATCGACCGCGACAATCTTGCCGCACTCCGGATGCGCCTGCTGCCACGCGGGCTCGGCGAACTGGTCGAAGGCTGCGGCGACGCGGTCGTGGAACTCGCGGGCGGCGCTTTCAAAGCGGTCCGCTGCCCCGCGCTTGCCCGCGCGCTCCAATCCTTCCGTGACGGGCAGTCGCAGGAGGATGGTCAGGTCCGGCACCAGGCCGGCCGTTGCGAGCTCGTTCGCCGCGCGAAGCTCTCGCGCGGGCAATCCGCGGCCATGGATCTGATACGCGTAGGTGGAGAGCAGGAAGCGATCGAGCAGGATGTGCTGCCCCGCCGCGAGCGCCGGCTTCACCACCGTGTGCACCAACTGCGCCCGTGAGGCCACGAAGAGCGTGGCTTCGGCGGCCGGCGCCAGCGGCATGTCGGAGTGCAGGAGAATGTCGCGGATGCGGTCGCCGACGGGCGTGCCGCCCGGCTCACGGTAGACCGCATGCTCGACGCCGGCGGCGCCAAGACGCGCCGAGAGGCGCTGGAGCTGGGTGGACTTCCCCGCTCCCTCGCCTCCCTCGAAGACGACCAACTGGCCGCGCAAGTGCGGGCTCAGCCCAGCGTGATGATCGGGCTCGCGGCGCCCTTCTTGATGCCCTCGAGCATCCACTGGTTCACCTGCTGCATCACCTTGTCGAAGTTCTCGTTGGCGGCGATGAAGCGCTGGTAGAGCGCGTTGGACTGCACGGTGCCCAAGAGCTGCTCGAGCTGCTCCTCCATCTTCGGCGTGGGCGAGGAGCCCGCCTGGATGAGGGCTTCCGCGTCGCGGCGCAGCGTCTCCATCTGCTGGAGCGCTTCGACGAGCTGCTTGTCTTCGTTGAGGGCCTCGTTGGCGCGCTTGACGGCCTGGTACTCCGCGCTCTGGCCGATGAGGCGGCCCAGTTCCACTGCCTTGTCGCTCAGCATCCGATCTACCGCTCCTTTCGTCGGGCCACCACGAAGCGCGGGCGGCCGGTCAGGTCGAGTCTGGGTTCGACGTCCGTGAATCGGGCGTCGGCTTGGACGGCCTGGACCGCGAGGTCGCAGCGTCGGCTGTCCACTTCCATTGCGAGTAATCCGCCGGGCTGGAGGATGTCTCCCGCCTGGCCGATGAGCCGCTCGATGACAGCCATCCCGTTGTTGTCGGCGAAGAGGGCCGAGTGGGGCTCCCAGTCGCGGACGTTGGGGGGCAGTTCGGGCAGTTCAACTGGAGAAATATACGGGGGATTGGAGACGATAGCTTCGACGATTTGGCCCTTGAGGGGGGCCAGGAGGTCGCCGTGGCGGAAGTCGAGTCTTGGCCGGCGGTCTTCGGGGATGGCCTGCAGGTTCGCCTTGGCGACTTCGAGGGCTTTTTCGGAGATGTCGGTGGCGATGACGTGCTCGAAGGCGCTCTCGGCGGCTAGGGCGAGGGCGATGGCGCCGGATCCTGTCCCTACGTCCACGACCGTGCCTTTGCCGCCTCGCTGGGCGGCGATGACTAGCTCGACCAAGAGCTCGGTTTCGGGCCTTGGGATCAGGGTGTCAGGGGTGACGCGGAGCGTGAGGTGGCGGAAGGGGGCTTTGCCGACGGCGTACTGCAGGGGCATGCCCTGCTTCAGCTTTTCCGCGGCTTCTTGGATGGCTTGGACCTCGGCCGGCGTGAGCTCGTGGTCGGGGTTGGCGGAGGGCCAGAAGCGGGGCTTGTCGAGGACCCAGGCGATGAGGTCGCGGGCTTGGGCGCGGGCGGGGGGGATCCCCGGTCGCACCAGCAATAAGGAGATGTCGTCGAGGACGTCGCCGAGCGTTACCATGGCCACAATCTAGCCGCGCGCCGTCGGCTTGCGAATGTACGGATAACTCATAGCTTCTGTACGTACACTTGACTGGAGCGCGTATGGCCAGCACGAAGCGCCCCGCGGGACGGCGCGGGAAGGTCCGCAAGGAGTTCTGGCTCGACCCCAAGGCACTGCGTCGGGCCCAGGCGCTGCTCGGCGCCGAGACCGAGCGGGAGACCGTCGAGCGCGCCCTTGATCTCGTGGCCTTCGGCGCCGAGGTACGGGCAGGCGTCGCGGCCCTGGCTGGGCTGCGGCTCGATCCGCGCGCCTAGCGTGCGGAAGTACGTTCTTGATACGAACTGCTACATCGACGCCAGCCGCGATGCCCAGGCGCATCAGGCGCTGGAGACCTTCGTGTCGTGGGCGGCGCCCGCTCTCTATGTGAGCAGCGTCGTTGCGGCCGAGTTGCGTGCGGGCGCCAGGTCCGCCCGCGACCGCCGTACCGTCGAGGACCGGTTGCTCGGCCCGTTCGCGCGGCATGAGCGCGTGCTCACGCCCAGCGCGGCGGCGTGGGATGCGCTCGGACGGACGCTCGCGTCGCTCCGGGAGAGCGACGGGCTCCAGCTGGCCCAGGCGAGCCGTGGGTTCGCGTTCGATGTGCTTCTCGCTTACACGTGCCGGGAACACGGCGCCACGTTGGTGTCGGCGAATGTGAAGGACATGGCGCGCATCCGGCGCGTGTTTGCGTTTGAGACGGTTGCGCCGTATCCGCGTGTGCCGACGTAGGTGGGTTTGGGACAGAGTGCGCCTGCATTGGCGACGCGGACGGATTGCGGAAAGTCGGACTCATGAGACTGGTGTGCGGCCGTTTCGAGAGTGAAGTTCAACCGTCGTAGCGGCCCGGCGACTTGGGCTTTCATCAGCTGCCCGATTCACACCACGACAAGGGACTGAGCGAGTGGCCATTCCGACCTACGAACAGATGCTCCGCCCGATCCTCGCGATGGCACGCGAACGCGACATCTCGCGCCGCACTATCGTCGAGCCAGTCGCCGACTACTTCAGCCTCACGGAGGCCGAGCGCGCACTCACGATTCCCAGCGGCGCAAGGACCGTCGGGAACCGCAGCGGTTGGGCCATGACATTCCTCACCAAGGCGGGGCTGATCGAGAAGGTCGCCCGCGGCCAGTATCGCATCACGCCAGATGGACGCCGCTACCTCGACGAGTATCCGGATGAGATTCTCGTCAAGGACCTTCGGAGGCAGCCCGGCTGGAAGTCTGCGTGGGGCCGTGATTCGAGCGACGATGAGAGTGGCGAGGACACGCGGATTCTTGACGAGAACTCCGCCATCGCACCCAACGAACTTGTCGAGCAAGGCGCCGCGGCGCTCCGCAAGGAGCTTTCACAGAGGCTTTTGAACGAGGTGCTGAGCCAGACGCCCGCCTTCTTCGAACAGCTCGTGCTTGATGTGCTGCTCGCGATGGGCTACGGCGGCACGCGTGAGAATGCGTCGGCGCACCTCGGCAGGTCCGGCGACGAAGGCATCGATGGCGTGGTGAACCAAGACGCCCTCGGCCTCGATCAGATCATGGTGCAGGCCAAGCGCTATGCCCCCGATCGACCGGTTGGCCGCCAAGCCGTCCAGGCGTTCATTGGCTCCTTGGCCGGCCAAGGCGTGACCAAAGGCGTGTTCATCACCACCAGCTACTTCAACGAGAACGCCGCCGAGTTCGTGCTGCGCGGCTCAAACACCAAAGTCGTGCTCGTGGATGGCCAGCGCCTGATCGACCTGATGATGCAGCACCACATCGGCGTGCGCATCAAGCAAACCATCGAGCTGCTCGAGCTCGACCAGAACTACTTCGACGAAGAGTAGAACGACTTGGCAGACACGAATCTCTCCGCCTTGCTCTGGTCCGTCGCGGATCTCCTCCGCGGCGACTACAAGCAGTCCGAATACGGTAAAGTCATCCTCCCCTTCACCGTCCTCCGCCGCCTCGACTGCGTGCTGGAGCCGTCGAAGGCGGCAGTGCTGAAAGAGTACGCCAAGCGCAAGGCCGCCGGCCTCGACCCCGACGCCTTCTGCAAGAAGGTCGCGGGCCTCGATTTCTATAACGCGTCTCCGCTGGACCTCAAGAAGCTCGTCGGCGACCAAGACAACATTGGCCCAAACCTAGTCGCGTACATCCAAGGCTTCTCCCCCGCCGTACGCGACATCTTCGAACAGTTCGAGTTCCACACGCAAGTCGACCGGCTCGCCAAGTCCAAGATCCTGTACTTGGTGACTGAGAAGTTCGCCTCAGCTCCGTTGCATCCGGACCAGGTGAGTAACGCCGACATGGGCCTCGTCTTCGAGGAACTCATCCGGCGCTTCGCCGAGCTCTCCAACGAGACGGCCGGTGAGCACTTCACGCCGCGCGAGGTGATCCGGCTGATGGTGAACCTCATCTTCACCGAGGACGGCGACGTCCTCGCGAAGCCTGGTGTGGTGCGCCAGCTGTACGACCCGACAGCCGGGACGGGCGGGATGCTCAGCGTTGCCGAGGAGTACCTGAAGGTGATGAACCCGAAGGCCCGGCTCGTGATGCACGGACAGGAGCTCAACCCCGAGTCCTACGCCATCTGCAAGGCGGACATGCTTATCAAGGGGCAGGACATCGGGAACATCATCCTCGGCAACACGCTCTCCGAGGACGGGCACCGCGGCCAGCGCTTCGACTATATGCTCTCCAACCCGCCCTTCGGCGTGGAGTGGAAAAAGGTCGAGAAGGAGGTGCGCCGCGAGCACGAGCAGCAGGGCTTCGACGGGCGCTTCGGGCCGGGGCTGCCGCGCGTGAGCGATGGGTCGATGCTCTTCCTCCTGCACCTGCTCTCGAAGATGCGGCCGGCGAAGGACGGCGGCAGCCGCTTCGCGATCGTCCTCAACGGCTCTCCGCTCTTCACGGGCGGCGCGGGATCGGGCGAGAGCGAGATCCGGCGCTACGTGCTCGAGAACGACCTGCTCGAGGCCATAGTCGGACTGCCCACGGATATGTTCTACAACACCGGAATCGCCACCTACATTTGGGTGGTGAGCAACCGCAAACCCGCGGAGCGAAAGGGGAAGGTCCAGCTCATCGATGCCAGCGCGATGTGGCAGAAGATGCGCAAGTCGCTGGGCTCGAAGCGCCGCGAGATGTCGGAAGCGCAGATCGATGATGTCGCGAAGATCTTCGGCAACGCCGAGGAGGTGACGCGCGATGGCGTGCCGATCAGCCGCATCTTCCGGAACGAGGAGTTCGGGTACCGCACCATCACCGTCGAGCGGCCGCAGCGGGACGAAGCCGGGAACGTCGTGCTTGGCGCCAAGGGAAAGCTCAAGGGGAAGCTGGTCGCGAACGCCGACCTACGCGACACCGAGAACGTGCCGCTCACCGAAGAGGTGGAGGCGTACTTCGCGCGCGAGGTGAAGCCGCACGCGCCGGATGCGTGGATCGATGAGGAGAAGACCAAGGTCGGGTACGAGATCCCGTTCAACCGGCACTTCTATGTGTTCAAGCCGCCGCGGTCGTTGGAGGAGATTGACGCGGAGCTTAAGGAAGTCTCGGGGCGTATTGTGGCGATGCTGGGGGCGCTGCACCAATGAGCGGCGACCTCACGCCGCCTGCCCCTGGGGAGTTCCTCCTTTACCAGACCGAGGACGGGCAGAGCCGGATGGAGATCCGGTTCGACGGGGAGACCCTGTGGCTGACGCAGGCCCAGATGGCGGAGCTCTTCCAGACCACGGTGGCGAACATCGCCACCCACCTCCGGGCGCTGACTACCGAGGGGGAAATCGACCCGAATCGAACTATTAAGCAATACTTAATAGTTCGAAGTGAAGGCGGGAGAACGACTTCCAGAGCAATCAACCACTACTCGCTCCCCGCGATTCTCGCAGTCGGAATGCGGGTGCGAAGCCCCCGAGGCACCCAGTTCCGGCTCTGGGCCATCACTCGTCTCGACGAGTATCTCCGCAAGGGCTTCGTGATGGACGACGAGCGCTTGCGGAACCCGTCTGGCGCCGGCGTCCCCGACTATTTCGATGAGCTTCTCGAGCGCATCAGGGACATCCGCGCCAGCGAGCGGCGAATGTATCTGCGCGTACGCGACATCCTCGCGCTAGCTGTTGTTGGTGAGGAGGTTGTTCACAGGAGCGTAGCGGATGCAAGCTGGGGTTGCTGAGACGCTCAACCGGCACCCCGCCAGAGGCTCCTGTGAACATCCACAAGAATGCACGTCTGACCGTCGCGGGGCGACTCGCCGTCGCGACCGCCGTTCTGGGCGGGCAGGATCCCGCCGCCGTCGCCCGGGGCGCGGCCTGTTCCGTCCGCACCGTCTGGAAGTGGGTCGCCCGCTTCCGCACCGGCGGCGCGGCGGCGCTCGCGGACCGCTCGTCGCGCCCGCATCGCCTCACCCAGCTCCCGCGGCCGCAGCGCCGCGCGATCCTTCGGGGCCGCACCCGGCGGCGCTGGAGCTCGACGCGCATCGCCCAGGAGACGGGCATCCCGCTCTCAACGGTGATCCACTTCCTGCGCCGCCACGGCCTGCAGCGGCTCCCTCGGCTCGAGCCGCCGCGCGCGGTGCGCCGCTACGAGATGCGGGCACCGGGCGAGCTGCTGCACGTCGACACGAAGAAGCTCGGGCGCATCGGCCGCGTGGGGCACCGCATCCACGGCGACCGCCGGACCCGCGTGCGCGGGATCGGCTGGGAGGCGGTGCACGTCGCGGTGGACGCCTACTCGCGCGTGGCCTACGCCGAGGTCCTGCCCGATGAGCGCGCGGCGACCACGGCGGCCTTCCTCGCACGGGCGATCGCGTGGTACGCGGCGCTCGGCGTGCGGGTGCGCGCCGTGCTCACCGACAACGGGAGCTGCTATCGCAGCCACGCGGTGCGCACGCTCCTCCGCTGCGACGGCATCACGCACAAGCGCACCATGCCCTACACGCCGCGCACGAACGGCAAGGTCGAGCGGCTGATCCAGACGCTCCTGCGGGAATGGGCGTACGCGCGCCCCTACCCCTCCTCGCGGGTGCGCACGGAGTGGCTCGCGCGCTACCTGCGGACGTACAATGAGGCGCGCGGACACTCAGCCCTCAACTACCTCCCCCCCATGCTGCATCTCGCTGCGGCCCTGTGAACAACGTCCTCACTAACAACAGCTAGCGGCCGACTATGCGCCCAAGGCCGAGGAGACCCAGCGTGTGTTCCGTGTAGTGCAGAACAAACTGCACTTTGCGGCGACAGGGCTGACGGCGCCCGAGATCATTGCGCGGCGTGCCGATGCCGCCGCGCCGAATATGGGTCTCACCGCGTGGAAGGGCGACCGGGTTGCGCGCACCGACGTCACCGTGGCAAAGAACTACCTGCTCGAACCGGAGATCGCCGAGTTGAACCGAATCGTGACGATGTTCCTCGACTTTGCGGAGGATCAAGCGTCGCGGCGGAAGCAGATCTTCCTGCAGGATTGGGAGCAGCGACTCGATGATTTCTTGAGGTTTAACGATCGCAAAGTGCTGGCTGATGGAGGCAGTATCTCGCGAGGTGATGCGGACAAGCGGGCGCAGACCGCGTACGAAGCGTTCGCGCAGCGCCGGAGGGAGGAGCTGGAGGCAGTCGGAGAGCGTGATGGTATCGCAGCACTTGAAAGCGCCGAGAAGGCGATTGTGAAGCGCATCGGTGGTCGGCGTAAGCAGAAGGACTCATGAGCTTTCCTAAGTATCCGTCCACTCGCCGCTGGGGCTCCGACGGCATTGCGGAGGTGCCCGAGCACTGGGTCGAGCGCCGCCTACGTGATGTCGCGCGAGTCGTAAACGGATTCCCTTTTGACTCCAGCCTCTTCACTCCCGATAAGGGGCTGCCGTTGGTCCGTATCCGCGACCTTGGTCGAGATACCACCGAGATGCGGTACGCGGGAGACATCGTCACCGCGGCGCTTATTGACGCAACCGATGTCCTCATCGGTATGGACGGGGACTTTACGGTAGGGCGTTGGCTCGGCTCTGGACAGGCGTTGCTCAATCAACGAGTCTGCTGCGTGCGGGGCCGTAGCCCAATGATAACGCGCTTCGTGGAATACCACCTGCCTCGACCATTGCAGGCGATCAATGATGTCACTTACTCAACCACGGTAAAGCACCTGTCGTCCGGTCAAGTCGAGGCCATTCGCATCGTGATGCCGCCGCTCGACGCGGAGGTTGCGAGCGTGGTCCATTTCCTCGACCGCGAGACGGCCAAGATCGACGCCCTCATCGCCGAGCAGGAGCGGCTGATTGCGCTGCTGCAGGAGAAGCGGCAGGCCGTCATTTCGCGCGCGGTGACCAAGGGGCTGGACCCGAACGCGCCGATGAAGGACTCCGGGGTGCAATGGATCGGATGCGTACCTACTCACTGGAGCATCGTCCGCATCGGTCGAGCATTTCGGAGCATTGGAAGCGGATCAACTCCGCCATCCGACAATGCCAGCTACTACGACGACAACGGCGTGGAGTGGATAAACACAGGCGACCTTCCGGATGGCCCCATCAGCTCTGTGGCACGTAGAGTTAGCAGCGAGGCGATTTCTAAGTTCACAACGCTCAGGGAGTATCCTGCGGGTGCCGTCGTAATTGCCATGTACGGCGCGACCATTGGCAAACTGGGCATTCTCACTCGGCCCGCGGCGGTGAATCAAGCTTGCTGCGTGCTCAGTGACGGAGATGGAGTAGCAGAGACATTTCTGTTCTATGTCATGCTTGCGGCTCGCGAAGCTATCATCCAGCTCGCAACGGGTGGAACCCAGCCGAATATCTCCCAAGCGACTGTGCGCGCATTTTCGATACCTGTTCCCCCAATTCAGGAACAGGTCAGTCTAGTCGCACAGCTCGAGGCAGCACTCTCAAAGTTTGACGCCCTTGCCACTGACGCGGAATCGATGATTGCACTGCTTCGCGAACGCCGCACCGCCCTCATCACCGCCGCCGTGACGGGCCAGGTCGACGTCCGCGGCCTTGTCGGGACCGCCACCTGATGGCCCTCCACAACGAGATCCGCTTCGAAGACGACATCTGTGAGGCGCTGGCCGCCGCCGGCTGGCTCTACCAGAAGGCCGACGCTGCGCTCTACGACCGCGCACGCGCCCTCTTCGCCCCGGACCTCGTCGCCTGGGTGCGCGAGACGCAACCGAAGGTCTGGGAGGCCCTCGAGAAGAACCACGGCCCCAAGGCCACGGACACCCTGCTCGACCGCGTTCGCTCCCAACTCGATCAGCGTGGCACCCTCGACGTCCTCCGCCACGGCATCGACCTGCTCGGCGCCAAGGGGACTGTCACGCTGGCCCAGTTCAAGCCAGCCATCGGCCTCAACCCCAGCATCCTCGCACGCTACGCCGCCAACCGCCTCCGCGTCGTCCGCCAGCTCAAGTACTCGCTGCACAACGAGAACTGCATCGACCTGGTGCTCTTCCTCAACGGCATCCCCGTCGCCACGGTCGAGCTCAAGACGGACTTCACGCAGAGCATCGACGACGCGGTGGACCAGTACCGCTTTGACCGCGACCCGCGCCCCAAGGGCCAGGCTCCGGAGCCGCTGCTCAGCTTCCCCTCCGGCGCCCTCGTGCACTTCGCCGTGAGCACACGCGAAGTGCGGATGACCACCAAGCTCGAAGGCGCCACGACGCGCTTCCTGCCCTTCAACCAAGGCGACCACGGCGGCAAGGGGAATCCCGTCGCCGCCGACGGCGGCTACCGCACGGGCTATCTCTGGAATGAAGTCTGGGCCCGCGACAGCTGGCTCGAGATCCTCGGCCGCTATTGCATCGCCCAGCGCGACGAGAAGAAGCAGATCAAGACTGTCATCTTCCCGCGCTACCACCAGCTCGACGTCACCCGCAAGCTGCAGGCGGCCGTCCGTGCACACGGCCCGGGCGCCAAGTACCTCGTCCAGCATTCGGCGGGCTCGGGCAAGACCAACTCGATCGCCTGGACGGCACACTTCTTCAGCGAGCTGCACGACGCCAAGGACCACAAGCTGTTCGACACCGTCCTCGTGGTGTCGGACCGCAACGTCATCGACAAGCAGCTGCAGGAGGCCATCTTCGACGCCCAACGCACCAAGGGCGTGGTTGAGACCATCACGGATTCCGATGGCAGCAAGAGCGGTCAGCTCGCGACTGCGCTCAAGGCAGGCAAGAAGATCATCGTCTGCACCATCCAGACCTTCCCCTTTGCTCTCAAGGCCGTCCGCGAGCTCGCCGCGACGGAGAAGAAGCGCTTCGCGGTGCTCGCCGATGAGGCGCACAGCTCGCAGACTGGCGAGGCCGCGGCCAAACTTAAGGCCGTTCTGAGCTCGGAGGAGATCGCGGCCCTTCAGGCGATCGCGCCAGCCGAGGACGGCGGCGAGGTCAGCACCGAAGACCTCCTCGCCGCGCAGATGGCCACGCGCGCAGCCGACAGCGGCATCACCTTCGTGGCCTTCACCGCCACGCCCAAGAACAAGACCCTCGAGCTCTTCGGCACCAAGGCGCCGGGTGACACCGTCCCGCGGCCCTTCCACGTGTATTCGATGCGCCAGGCCATCGAGGAGGGGTTCATCCTCGACGTGCTGCGCAACTACACGCCCTTCGACCTGGCCTTCAAGCTCTCGCAGGCCGGCGAGGAGTTCGATGACCGCGAGGTCGAGCGTTCCAAGGCGATGCGCGGGATCATGGGCTGGGTGAAGCTCCACCCGCACAACATCGCGCAGAAGGTGCAGGTGGTCGTCGAGCACTACCGCCAGCACGTCGCCCCCCTGCTCGACGGCCGCGCCAAGGCGATGGTCGTCGTCGGCAGTCGTAAGGAGGCGGTGCGCTGGAAGCTCGCCATCGACGCCTACATCAAGGAGAAGGGCTACCCACTCGGCACGCTAGTTGTCGGTTCTAAGGACGTTGTTCACGCTGCATGAGGAAGTGGAGCAGCGGCGGGACGCGGCCGAGCGACCGGTGCGGCCGTTCGACGTTGTAGCAATCTAGGAAGTCGGGCAGCGCCGCGTTGCGGTGCGCCGAGGTCCGGTATGGCTTCTTGTAGGCCCAGCGGCGGAGCGCGGTCTGGATGAAGCGCTCCGCCTTGCCGTTCGTCTGCGGGCGGTAGGGCTTGGTGCGCAGGTGCCGGATCCCGTGCGCGGCCAGCGCGGCCTGCACCGCGTGGCTCGTGTACGCCTTGGCGTTGTCGGTCATCACACCGGTGACGGCGATGCCCAGCTGCGCAAACCAGCGGCGCGCCGCCTCGAGGAAGCGGGTGCACGCCGCCGCGTCCTGTGTCGGCAGCAGCGCCGCGTACGCGAGCCGCGTCGCGTCGTCGACCGCGACGTGGAGATGGTCCTGCCCGAGCCCCCGACGGCGGCCGACCTTCGAGCGGTTGCCGTGCGCGCGATGGCCCGCCGTGACGAAGCGATCGAGGGCCTTCGTGTCGACATGCACGAGCTCGCCGGGCGTCTCGCGCTGGTAGCGCGGCCCGCCCGTCGCCCCCGGGGCCCTTCAGCCGGCCCTGGCCCGCGCGCGTGAGGACCCGGCCCACGGTCGAGACCGCGAGCCCGAGCCGCTCCGCGATCTCCGGCCCGGTGAGCCGCGTCGCGCGCAGGCGGAGAATCCGCTCGATGAGCGCCGGCCGCGTGGCGGTCGGCGAGCGATGCGGGCGCGAGGAGCGGTCGGCCAGCGCCGCCCAGCCCCCGGCCGCGAAGCGGCGCAGCCACTTGTAAGCCGTGCTCGGGCTGATGTGGAGGGCCGCGGCGACGGCGCGCACCGGCTCGCCGTCGAGGACCACCCGGCGGACGAGCTCGGCTCGCCCCCAGGCGGTCAATCGCGCATTGTTGTGGATGTTCACTGAGGCCTCTGGCTGAAGGTTGGGTGGCTCGCACCTCCAGCTTCCTCAGTTATGCCTCAGTGAACAACCTCTTTAGAACCGACAGCTAGTCGCCTTCTCCGGTGAAGTCGTGGACGAGGAGTCCGGCGCCGACCCGTTCACCGAGACGTCGAAGGAGCTCAACCCTGGCCTCAAGGGCCGAGACATCCGCGAAGCCTTCAACACGTCGGCGTACCAGATCCTCCTCGTCGCTAACAAGTTCCAGACCGGCTTCGACCAGCCGCTGCTCTGCGGGATGTACGTGGACAAGCGCCTCGCTGGCATCCAGGCCGTACAGACGCTCTCTCGCCTCAACCGAGCGTATCCCGGCAAGAACACCACGTACGTGGTGGACTTCGCGAACAACGCCGAGGATGTGCTCACGGCGTTCAAGACGTACTACGAGACCGCCGAGCTCGCCGCGACGACGGACCCCAACCTCGTGTACGACCTGCGGGCCAAGCTCGACGCCGCGGGGCACTACGACGACCACGAGATCGAGCGCGTGGTCGAATTGCTGCTGAATCCCAAAGCCAAGCAGGAACAGTTGGCCAAGGCGCTTGAGCCGGTCGCCGACCGCATCCTCAAGCGCTACGCGGCCGCGCGTACGGACTTCGAAGGCGCCACTCTCAAGAAGAACGGCGACGCTGCGGAGAAGGCCAAGCAGACGATGGACGCCTTGTTGCTTTTCAAGGGCGACATGGAGGCGTTCATCCGTCTGTACACCTTCCTCTCACAGATCTTCGACTACGGCAACACCGCCATCGAGAAGCGCGGGATGTTCTACAAGCACCTCGTACGTCTGCTGGACTTCGGGCGCGAGCGGTCGGGGGTGGATCTCTCGAAGGTGGTGCTTACACACTACCACCTGAAGGCGGGCGACAAGGCGCCGCTGGCGTGGAAGGAAGGCCCGACCATCCCGCTTGATCCGCTCAGCGAGGCGGGAAGCGGGCAGGTGCAAGACAAGGAGAAGGCGCTGCTCTCAGAGATCATCGAGAAGGTGAATGACCTCTTCTCGGGGGACCTGACCGACGAGGATCGCATTCGCTTCGTCCATCACGTGCGAGACCGGTTGCTCGAGTCGACGGACCTTCAGTCGCAGGCAGCGAACAACAGCAAGGCGCAGTTCAGTGCGTCCCCAGACCTGACGGTGGCGCTCGACCATGCGGTGATGGGAGCGCTGGATTCCTACTCGGCGATGAGCGCGCAGGCGCTGAACAATCCTCAGACCAAGCAGGGGCTGAAGAAGGTGCTGCTCGACTTGGCGGGGCTGTATGAGAAGCTGCGGGAGAAGGGGACGGCGGCGTAAGCCACGCGTCGTCAGTCGCCGTCGTAACCCCACTCGACAGACTTCGGGTCCGACCACTCGTCGGCATCGAAGCTCGCAAACACGGCGGCGTCGAACAGGCACGGCGCCACGTTGGCCGCCTTGCAGAGCGCCTGCACCCCGTCCGAGACGAACTGGTAGTAGTACCTATCTGCGAGCGCCGTGGCGTTCAGCTTGACCGGAAAGCCGAAGTCATTCAGCCACTTGGCGAGCCGACTGTCGAGCGGAATCTCGTAGCGGGTGAGTCCGATTCCCTGCAGGAGGTTCCGGCTTTGCTTGGGGCCGATGCCGAGTAGCTGGTCGGCGAGAAAGTTTGCCACGTCTCGCTCATACTCCGCGCTGACGTGTGTCGTGAGCCGAGCAAGCATCGGGTCGATCTCATCCCAAAGGCCGCCGCTGAGGCTGCGGTAGTTGGTCGCCAGCTCACGCCCGATGACCGTCGATCGGCGAATGCCGCCGAACTCCTTCAGCGTTCGGGTAACGAAGGGCGCGACGTTTCGTTCGGCCTCAACACGACGGATCGACAGTGGGAACGGCCGCGTCGCCAGCAATCGCGTGACAGCGCTGTTCGGTCCAGCTTTCTGCTGCGTGGTGAGCAATGCGCCGCACAGGCCGTGCCAGAATCCCGCCAGACTGATTCGCGGTCGCTGCGTCGCGAGGTTCCGACGCCGGCGCGCCTCGATGATTGGCAGCCCGTTGGCAGCGGCCATCAGGGTCTTGATGCGCCGAACATCGGTCGCCGTCACGTGCCAAGCCAGACGCATCGTCTGCGGTCCTCGCGATATGCGAAATGGGAAGTCAATCGACTGCGAGCACGTACATAGAAAATCGCAGATTCTATACAGAAGTTGCCGACATGCATAGCAAACAGCGGAAATCGGCGAACATGGACTCTCCCGTCCACATTGAACCGAACAGAGAATCGTATTGACTCGGATCATAAAATGAGTATTTTTACTCAATACACTGAGTATTTTTACTCACTTTTAGGCACCAGATGAACTTCCAGCGCCACCACCAAACCACACTGCTCAACCGGCTCCGCCAGCCCCGCCGCTTCATCCAAGCGGTCACGGGGCCGCGCCAGGTCGGCAAGTCCACGCTCGTCCAACAGGCGGTGGCCGCCCTCGATGTCCCCGTCCGCTACGTCAGCGCCGACGAACCCACGCTGCGCGGACCCGAGTGGATCGCCCAACAGTGGGACGCCACTCGCCTCGCCAGCACGGGCGAGCAAGGCGCAGTGCTGGTCATCGACGAGATCCAGAAGCTGCCGCAGTGGTCCGAAACCGTGAAGCGCCTCTGGGATGAAGACAGCCGCCGCGGCGTCCCGCTCAAGGTCGTGCTTCTCGGGTCTTCGCCAATCCTCATCGCCGAAGGGCTCAGCGAAAGCCTCGCCGGCCGCTTCGAATCCATCACGGCGGGCCACTGGAGCTTCGCCGAGATGCGCGACGCCTTTGGCTGGTCGCTGGAGCAATACCTGTTCTACGGGGGCTACCCCGGCGCAGCTCCGCTCATCGCGGGAGCCCACGCGCTGGCAACGTTACCTGCTCGATAGCCTGATCGAGACGAGCATCACGCGCGACGTGCTGATGATGACGCGCATCCACAAGCCGGCGCTGATGCGACGGCTGTTCGAGCTCGCCTGCCGCTATTCGGGACAGGAACTCTCATACACGAAGATGCTGGGACAACTGCAGGACGCGGGCAACACCGTCACACTCGCGCACTACCTCGACCTCCTCGGCGGCGCCGGGATGGTTCGCGGGCTGCCGAAGTACGCGGGTGACGTCGCGCGCCGCCGTGCCTCGAGCCCCAAGCTCCAGGTGCTCAACACCGCCCTGATGACGGCCCAGAGCGGCCTCACCCTCGACGAGGCCAAGCGCGATCGCGAGTTCTGGGGCCGCCTCGTGGAATCCGCAGTCGGCGCGCACCTGGCGAACGCGGCCCTCAGTGGCAGCTGCGAACTCCACTATTGGCGCGACGGCAATCACGAAGTGGCCTTCGTCGTCACCGCTGGACGCTCGCTCACCGCGATCGAGGTGAAGAGCGGTCGCTCACGCGGTGTGCACGCCGGTATCGCCGAGTTCACCAAGGCGTTCGCGCCCACACGCTCACTGCTCGTCGGTGGAGACGGCATTGCCGTCGCAGAGTTTCTCGCGGAGCCGGCGGAGCATTGGATTGCGACTCCAGCGGCTAGCCACTCCCCCGCCTGATCGAGCGCGGGCTCACCGCAGCCTGACCGCCTGCGTCACCCCCACCCGGAACATCGACCCCTGCGCCTCCCCATCGTGTGACGTCCTTCCCGTTCGATACGACAGATCCACCATCGTCCGAAACAGCGGGAACGAGAGCTCCGCCTTGTACCCTTCGCCGACCAACGTGCTGTACACACGCAGCTGGTCGCGGCCGGTCTTGAAGCCAATCCCAAACTGCGTCATCTCCCCCGTGGTCGGGAAAAAGCCGCTATTCGCGATACCGGCGCCGACGAAGGATCGCTCGCTCACCGGGATATTCACTTCCGCCGTCGCCACCACCCGATTCAGCTCGTGCCCTTCGCGTACGACCGCGCCTGACAAGAGGTCCGCGCGCCACATCGCGCGGCGTCCCTCCCACATGATGGCGAGGCCGCCCGCCGCGATGTCATTACGAGGCGCGGGTATCGCCGTCACGGGTCCCGGCTGGATACGTTGCAGGCGATCGGCACCCGCAGCGTAGCGCCCCTCGAGCGTGAGCCGCTCGCCGCTCGCGGTTTGGCGCCGGATGCCGGCGCGGCCTGCCACCACGCGGCTCTCGCGCTTGGCGAGAGTCGGCGGGCCATCGACGCATCCGTCGCCTGGTTCGTGCCCTACGATCTGCTCATACAATCCCGACGCATAGCCGCCGCCGATCAGCAGTTCGGTGCGTGCGCCGGAGCCGGCATTGCTGCTGTCCTGCTGCATCACCAGCAGCGCCCCGGCGCGCGGCGCGAACGCGAGCGGCGCGAACGGGACGAGTCGCCACACGCGGCGCGGCAGGACTGCGGCGGCCCACATCACGACGCACGCCAGTACGAGCGAGAGGAGTGCCAGGCGCTCGATCGGGACGAACCACGCGTGCGCGATGACGAACAGCGCTGCGAGGATGGCCGCGAGCACGAGCAGCGGCACCGCTCCCTGCGTGTGCTGAGGCGCAGGGACGGCAACGGCCGGCCGCAGTGCGGGCACTGGCTTCCGCGCCCGCACGCGACGCGCGACGAGCACGCCGACAAGCGGAATCGCAATCACGAGCAACGTCCACTGCACCACATTGAGCGGCCCAATCGCCGTGCGTCCGTCCCGCACACTCTCGACCGCAATCCGCAACCCCATGTAGGCCACGGTCGCAATCAAGAATCGGTCGCCATCGGCCCGCACGCCCGGCACACGCCGCAGCAGCGTGATGAGCAGGAGATCGCCCGCCATCTCATACAGCGGTGCCGGATGCACATGCACGTCGCTGTTTCGCGCGGCCACCGCCCACGGCACCTCCGTCGGCGTCCCGGCGCAGCAACCCGCGAGAAAGCACCCTACGCGGCCGATCGCCATCGCACTGAGCGTGGGGATGGCCATCGCATCGAGCGCCCGCCACGCCCCGATACCCACGGCGCGCGCCACGAGCAGTGTCGAGGTGATGCCGACGATGAGCCCACCGAGAATGGTCTTCTCGCCGTACTCGACGGGTTGGAAGTCGAGGAAGACCAGCTTCGAGCCCACGATGCCGGCAGCCAGCGCCGTGCCAAGCACTGTCATCCACGCGAGGCGCGGGAACTGTCGTGTGCGGCCGACCCGCAGCGCGAGCGCGATTCCAATACACGCGGCCAGCGCGAATGCGGTGCCGTACGGTCCGAGCCCAAGACCCTGCGTGGCGGGCATGCAGCGCTCCGAGGTGTGGGGTGATGCGCGCCACACCATACGGTCGCTCGTCCACCTGTGCAATCGCCTAGGGCAGAAACGCCCTAGTCGTCACGGCATCACTGTCCCACCATCCACTTCGCACTCCGCCCCACTGAACCGCGCGCATCGGACCGGCGTCTCGGAACAAATCGTAGCGCGATGATCTCGTTGCGGAAGTCAGGTGACGATCGGTCACACAGCTCCCGCCGATACTCTTGACAACCCCGCAAGAAATTCGCACCCTGTCAGGGAACCCCCTAGGTCTCCGCGTACTCCCCACGTGCTCGCTGGCACCTAGGATCTCGGAAAATGCAACAAACGAACCTGCATGGCCTCGCCGAGGCAGTCGTAGCCACGGTGCGAACCCCCCTTCTGGTGCTCGACCGCTCGCTCGCGGTCGTCGAGGCCAACGAGGCCTTCTACCGAACCTTTCATCGCGATCGGTCCGAGACCCTTGGTCGTCCCCTGCACCGGCTCGGCGACGGCGAGTGGGACATCCCCGAGCTGCGAACGCTCTTGGAGCGGGTGCTGCCAGCGCATTCGCACGTCGACGACTACAGTCTTGACCTCGAGTTTCCCGCGGTCGGCCGGCGGCACATCCTGCTCAATGCCCGCGAGGTTGCAGCGCACGGCAACGAGCCGTTGATTCTGCTGGCCCTCGAGGATGTCACCGAACGCCAGCGTGTGACGGCAGAGCTCCAGCGATCGAACCAAGAGCTGGAGCGCTTCGCATCCATTGCCTCGCACGACCTGCAGGAGCCCGTTCGCAAGATCTTGGCCTTCGGCAGCCGACTGCAGTCCGAAGCCACAGGTCTCACGCCAGGCGCGCAGGATCATCTCAAACGGATGCTGGCGGCCTCGGCGCGCCTGCAGCGCCTCGTCAACGACTTGCTGCAGTACGCCCGCGTGACGTCGCGCGGTGGCGCATTCACGCAGGTGGACCTCGCGCAGGTCGTGCACGACGCCATCGAAGACCTCGGGCAGCAACTCGAGCGCAGCGAAGGGCGCGTCGAAGTCGGCGCGTTGCCGACCATCGAGGCCGATGCGACACAGATGCGACAGCTCTTCCAGAACCTCATTGGGAACGCCCTCAAGTTCCGGCGCCGTGACGCGTCCCCCGTGGTCATCATTGCGAGCGACGAGACCGTCGGCGGCACCGTGCGCATCACCATCCGCGACAACGGGATCGGCTTCGAGCGGCAGTACGCCGAGCAGATCTTCGAAGTGTTCCGCCGCCTGCACGGACGCGACGAATTCGAAGGCACCGGCATTGGACTCCCGCTGTGCCGGCGCATCGTCCAGCGGCACGGCGGCAGCATCCGCGCAGAGGCCGAGCCCGACAGCGGCGCCCTCTTCACCGTGGAGTTGCCGCGCCGACAACCCGGCCCCGGAGAGACGCACGCATGACCACCCGCAACGCCGTGACCATCCTCATCGCCGATGACGATGCCGAGGACATCCTGCTCGCGCGCGATGCCCTCGCCGAAGCACGCCTTGCCAATGACCTTCGTGTGGTCAGCGACGGCCAAGAACTGCTCGACTACCTGCGCCGCGAGGGGCGTTTCTCCGACCCGGCGACCGCTCCACGGCCTGGCCTGATTCTGCTCGATCTCAATATGCCGAAGATGGATGGGCGTACCGCGCTGCGTGAGATCAAGGGCGACGCGAGCCTGCGCCAGATTCCCGTGGTCATCCTGACGACATCGCAGGCGGATGAGGACATCGTCGCCAGCTATGACCTCGGCGTGAACTCCTACATCCGCAAGCCCGTGTCGTTCGCCGGGCTTGTCGAGGTGATGCAGTCGCTGAAGCGCTACTGGTTCGAGATCGTGGAGCTTCCACATGCCGACGGACGACACGGTTAGGCCGCCGAGGCATCCCGACGTCGATGGACGGCGCGCAGCGACTCGCGTGCTCGTCGTTGACGATGATTGGGAGGACTACCTCCTCATTCGCTCGGCGTTGGAGGACTTGGGGCGCGGTCGATTCGCGTGCGACTACGTCGCCGACTACGCCGCCGGACTCGAAGCGCTGCGGACGGCGGCACACGATGTCTGCCTGTTGGACTACCGGCTGGGCGCCCGCTCGGGACTTGAGCTGTTGCGGGACGCGATTGCTGCCGGCTGCCACGTCCCCGTCGTGATGGTCACCGGCGAGGGCGACGACCAAGTGGATGCGGCGGCCATGGAGCTCGGGGCCGCCGATTTCCTCACGAAGCAGGAAATCACGGGACCGCTGCTCGCCCGCGTGATTCGGCACGCGATCACCCGGGCCGACGACTCCGCGGAACTACGTCGACGCGACGAGCGGCATCGGGCGCTGCTCGAACACCTCTCCGACAGCGTGCTCGTCCTGGATGCGGACGCACGCGTGACGTACGCGAGCCCGGCGGCCGCGCCAATGTTGGGCTGGACGCCGGACGAGCTCGCCGGCCAGGACATGTTTACGCTGCTACACCCGGAGGACGTCCCATACGCCCGTGAGCGCTTCGCCGCCTGTCTCTCCGAGCCTGGCCTGCCCCTGCAGGTTGAGTGCCGCGTCCGACACAGGCGCGCTGACTACCGGACCATCGAAGTGATTGCCGTCAATCGGCTGAACGCGCCGTCCGTCCGCGGCGTGGTGGCGTCGTTCCGCGACGTCACGGAGCGGAAGCAAGCACAGGCGGCGCTGCGCGAGGCGCGCGATACGCTCCAAACCCTGATCGACTCGGCCCCATTGGCGATCATCTCGCTCGATCTCACTGGGCGGGTGCTGACCTGGAACCGCACCGCGGAAGGGATGTTCGGCTGGCTCGCGTCGGAGGTCAGCGGGCGGACACCGCCGTTTCTCAATGACGATCAGTTGTCGGAGTTTCAAGGGCTCATCGGGCGGGTCACGTCCGGCGAGACCCTGAAGGACGTGGAAGTGTCGCGCCATCGTCGCGACGGCACCCCGATCGAGATTGCGCTCTTTGCGACCCCTGTGCGCGGCCCTGACGGGCGTGTGCAGCGAGTGCTCTCGATGTTGATGGACAACACCGAGCGCAAGTCCCTGCAGTCGCAGCTCGCCGTCGCGCAGAAGGTCGAGGCCGTCGGGGGCCTCGCCGGCGGTATCGCGCACGACTTCAACAACCTGCTCACCGCGATCCTCGCGCCAGCGGAGCTGCTGATCGAAACGTTGTCAGGCGACCCGGAGAGCGTGCGGGACGTCACCGAGATCCGCGACGCGGCGCGACGCGCCGCGGACCTCACGCGTCAGCTGCTCGCCTTCAGCAGACGACAGGTACTGCAGCCACGCCCCCTCAACCTGAACGAGGTGGTCACGGGAATGACGGGGATGCTGCGACGCCTGATCTCCGAAGACATCGACCTCCACACCTCCTGCGCCGGCGAGCTCGGGACCGTGCGCGCCGATCCAAGCCAACTCGAGCAGGTGCTCGTCAATCTCGTCGTAAACGCCCGCGACGCGATGCCGAACGGTGGTCGCTTGACGATCGAGACCGCCAACGTCGAGATCGACAAGACCCATGCCAGCACCCAGTTGCTCGTCACGCCCGGTTCCTACGTGATGCTCAGCGTTCACGACACGGGCGCTGGCATGTCCCCCGAGACGCAGGCACGGCTGTGGGAGCCCTTCTTCACCACAAAGCCCAAGGGCAAAGGGACTGGCCTCGGCCTCTCGACCGCGTACGGCATCGTCAAACAGAGCGGCGGCTATATCTGGGCGGAGAGCGAACCGGGGCAAGGCGCGACCTTCAAGATCCTCTTGCCCCGCGTCGAGGTCGCGGCGGACTCATTGGCGACAGCTCCACTAGACGCACCACCGCGCGGAACGGAACGACTGCTCGTGGTCGAAGACGACGATATGGTGCGTCGGGTGACGCAGCGCACGTTGACGGCAAATGGCTACGACGCCTTGGTCGCCTCGAGCGGCGGTGAGGCATTGCTATTGGCCGAAGCGAACGCGTACAAGTTCGACATGCTGGTGACCGACGTCATCATGCCCGGAATGAGCGGCGGCGAGCTCGCCGAGCGCATGCGCGCGATGCGCCCAACCCTCAAGGTGCTCTTCGTGTCGGGCTACACGGATGACGTCGTTGTCCGGCACGGCGTGCTGGAAGGTGACGTCGCGTTCCTTCAGAAGCCGTTCACGTCAGACTCGCTGCTGCGCAAAGTGAAAGACGTGTTGACGGTGGGTTGAACGCCCCCCCCCTACTGTCCCACCACCCACTTCACACTCCGCCCCACCGTCAGCACCTCATCCACCCGCACCTGATTGAGCAGCGCCAACTGCTCCGCACTCAACGGGCTCGTCCGCGCTGCGCGCAACTGCTGCATCGTCATCGCCCGGTCCACGCGCACGATCTGCAGCCGCCGCGGCTGCACCTCCAGCGCCGCGCGGTCCGTCAGCACCGCAAACGTCCCAAGCGCTCGCTCGGCTACCACCTGATGCGAGGCCCATCCCGTCGACGGTCCATACGCGAGCAGCTGCAACACCAACCCCCCGTGCTCGAGGAAAAGGACGCGCCCGCGCAGGGTATCGGCCTCGATCACGGCCGCAAACGGCAGCGCCACCGACGACGCAAACGCCGTGAGTGCCGGCCGGACGATGGCACCGGCCTGCACGCCCTGCTGCGCCGCGAACGCGCGCGCCGCTGAGTCCGCGCTCGGAGCGCGACTGAGCGTCAACTGGATGATCGCGTCCTTGCTGGCGCTCATCGCCGTCACGGCCTGCGTCGCATTCTGCGTTGCCCAGCCCTCGGGGAACGTGAGCGTAAACCGCAGGTCCGGATGATTGAATCGCTGCCCCACGAAGTAGCCCTGGCGCGGGTTGTTGCCGTACACCAAGCCGTTGAGGCGCTGCAGGTAGCTCTCGCGCTCGATGAGGCTGCCGAGGCTATCCTGCGGCATCGCGGCGATGGCGCGCTGGATGCGCGCCTGCCGGTCCTCCGGCGCAGGGTGCGTGGACAGCCAATCCGGCGTGGCGCGTCCACCGGCACCGCCGCTCAGCGTGGCAAGCATGGCGTACACGCCAGGCATCTCGCGCACGTCGTGATTGCTCTGCCGCATGTAGCGCAGCCCCAACGCATCAGCCTGCGTCTCGTCGTCACGGCCGTACTTGAGGAACAGCACGCCAAGTCCGGCGCCGCCGATGTTCGCCACCTGCGCGAAGCGCTCGCTGGCAATGCTGCCGAGGGCGAGTCCGGCCTGCGCGAGTTGCTGCCGACTCATCTGCGCCGCGGAGTGGCGGGCCGTGACATGGCCGATCTCGTGCCCGAGCACGGCGACGAGCTGCGCTTCGGAATTGAAGTGCGCGAGGATGCCGCGCGTGATGTAGATGAAGCCGCCCGGCACGGCGAAGGCGTTCACGATGGGGTCGTCCACCACGCGGAAGGTCCACGGGAGGTTCGGCCGTTCGCTCTTCGCGGCCATCGGCATGCCCAGCGCGGCGACGTAGCGCTGCAAGGCAGAGTCGGGCACGAGGCCCATCTCGGCGACGATCTGCGGATCGTACTCGCGCCCCATCGCGATCTCCTGGCTCTCGGAGATCATCATCAGTTCGCGCCGGCCGGTGGCCGGGTTGATGGCGCAGCCGCTGAGTGCGGCCATGAGCAGGGCGAGGGTCAGGGAACGGCGGTGCATCGAGGCTCCGTGAAGGCGATTCGTCTCCTGACAATCTACCGACGGGACACCCCGCGCACGATAAATTGGTCGCATGCCCCCCGTCGTCGTCGATCCTGCCCGCATCAAGCCCTTCCGCGACGCCGCCGCCTTCGAGCGCTGGCTCACCGCAAATCACGCCAAGGCGGAGGAGCTCTGGATCCGCATCTACAAGAAGAACTCCGGCGTGGTGAGCATCACCTACGCCGAGGCCCTCGACGTGGTGCTCTGCTGGGGCTGGATCGACGGCATCGTCAAGCGCTACGATGAACTGTCGTACCTGCAACGCTTCACACCGCGCCGCGCGAAGAGCCTGTGGAGCCAGGTGAACCGCGAGCACGTCGCACGCTTGATCAAGGCGAAGCGCATGACGCCGCACGGACTCCGTCACGTCGAGGCCGCGAAGCGGGACGGGCGCTGGGATGCCGCCTACGCACCGATCCGCAGCGTCTCCGCGGAGAGCATCCCCGATGACTTGCGCGCCGCCATCCGCGCAAACGCCAAGGCCGAGCGCACGTTTCAATCGCTCAACAAGATGAACCTCTTCGCCCTCGCCTTCCGCACGAACGCAATGCGCACGCCGGCGGGACGGGCGAAGAAGATCGCCGCGCTGGTCGCCATGCTCGCGAAGGGCGAGACGATCACGCCATTGCCGAAGCCGGCCAAGAAGAAGTAGCGTCCAGCATGAAGCTCGAACGCGTCTTCGCCATGAAGTTCTCCGCGGTGTATCCGCTCTACGTCGCCAAGGCCGAGCGGAAGCAGCGCACGAAAGCCGAGGTGGACCAGGTGATCCGCTGGCTCACGGGCTACACCGCGGCGGGGCTGGCCAAGCAGCTCAAGCGCGAGGTGGACTTGCGCACGTTCTTCGCGGAGGCGCCCACGCCCAACCCGAACGTGGCGCTGATCACCGGCGTGGTCTGCGGCGTGCGGGTCGAGCAGGTGGAGGATCCGCTTATGCAGAAGATCCGCTATCTCGACAAGCTTGTCGATGAATTAGCGAAGGGCTGGCCGATGGAGAAGGTCTTGCGCAAGGCGCCAGTCAGCGCTCGCTGACGCGCTTGGGAAGCTTCGCGACCGGTTGCCCGATGAGCGCCGCGAGTCGTTCGCGATCGTGGATCGTGCCCAGCAAGTCGATGTAGATACTCGACGTGCCCCGCACGCGCAGCCACACACTGGGCGAGTACACCGCCCCGGCGGATGATGTCGCCGTCCGGCTGTAGCGGCTGCCGTCGAGCGCGCTGATGGGGATGAGACGCGTGGTGCCGGCCAGCGTGCGCACCTGCAGGTGCTCGGCACCGTCCACGTGGACGAGCGAGATCACCGTCGCCACTCGTCGGAAGAAGTAAGGCACGGGGCCCCACAGCGCGACGCTCGCCGCCACCGCCCAATACTCTCGCGACAACGCCCCCCACAGGCCGAGCAGCACACCGCCGGCGAACAGGGGAGCGGCGAGCAGGCGCCACACCCAGGCCATCCCGCCGTACTCGTACAGCGGCTGCGACGCCCCCTGCTCCGCCATGCGGCGCCTACTGCCCAGGCCTCAGCTTCCGCTCCAAATACTCGGCGATCGCCGCATTCACGCGCCGCTGGTTGGCGTGCAGCATGAAGTGGTGCGTGTCGTCCACGATGGTAATCTCCTCGAGCTCCACGCCCTTGGCGCGCAGCCGCTGCAGCAGGTCCACCGTCTGGCTGAAGCGGACATTGCGGTCGTCGTCGGCATGGATGAACAAAGCCGGCGACTTCCACGTGTCGATGGCGGAAACCGGCGAGCTCTCCCACGCGAGTCGCGCGAGACGCTCGACTTCGCCGGCCGGACGTTCGTAGCGCCACGTGTTGGCGCCGATGCGCCCGCCGCCGTCGCTGGTGAAGTCATGCACGCCGTGGATGTCCACACCGGCGGCGAAGAGATCGCTGTCGCGGCCGAGGGCCAACGCGGTGAGATAGCCGCCATAGCTGCCCCCGTAGATGCCGATGCGCGAGCCATCCACGTTCGGCTGCGTGCGGAGCCACTCACCGGCGGCCTTCACGTCGAGATACTCGCTCGCGCCGGCGATGCCGGCCTTCGGCGGACGCTGGAAGTCGTGCCCATAGCCGATGCCCAAGCGATAGTTGATGCTCAGCACGATGAACCCGCGGCTCGCGAGATACTGGTTCATCGCGTAGGCGTTCCAGTAGTAGTCGCCGTAGTGCCAGCCGAGCAGCATCTGCCGCGGCGGACCGCCATGGACGTACACCACCGCCGGGCGCTTGGCGGCGGTACGGCCGCCAGCGCTCGCCCCCGCGTTCGCGGCTGGCTCGAAGAGCTGCGCGTGCACGCGGACGCCGTCGCTTGAGGTGTAGATGACCTGTCGCGGCGTGACGAGACGTGCTGCCGGGAACTCTGCGGGCACGCGGTCCGCGCCGAGCCAGCGGCGCGGCGCATCCGCGCGCGCATCCGCGCGCGCGGGCCCGCCACTCGCCATCTCGAGCACGAAGGGAACCGGCGGACGCTGCGCCGTAGCACCGATCGCGGCGATGCGACCATTCGCCATGCTTACCGGCGTCCACTCGAGTCCAGTGCCGGGGGTGAGCACGTCGAGCTGCTGGCGGTCCACCGCCGCGCGCACGACATGCCGGCGATCGATGTCGCCCGGCGTGTTGCCGGTGTTCCCGGAGTAAAGCACATAACGCCCATCCGCCGACATCGTCACGTGCTCGGCCATGTGCTCGCCCGGCGTGAGCAGCAGCGGCGCCTCGCGTCCACGCGCGGTCATCGAGTAGAGATGCGACCAGTTGTCGGCCATATGCATGAACACCAGGCGATCACCGGCCGCCCAGTGCAGGTTAACGCCACCGTGTGTGGTGGGCACGCTGCCGCGCAGCGTGCGCGCACTGGCCCAGCGCTCGCGCGCCTCACCCGTGCGTACATCCGCCACCCAGATGGCGAAGGGATTCGGCTGCGGCTCCAGCGAGTTCACCACCGCACCGCCCGCGCCCGGACGGCGCACGAAGGCGATCTGCGTGCCGTCCGGCGACCAGCGCGGCGAGCCGTCACGGTTCGTCGTCGGCACGAGGTAGCGCAGCGGCGTGGCCGCATCCTTATAGATGGCGATGTAGCTGTGGTCGCCGCGGCCGCTCACGAACGCGATCTGCGAACCATCCGGCGAGAACTGCGCATCACTCGCGCTGCCGCGCTGCTCGAAGAGCCGCCGTGCAGGCGAGGAACCGTCGATCGGCACGGACCAGAGCTGCCGCGCGCGCTCGAACACCACCACATCGCTCTTCGGCGAGATCACCGGGTTCAGGCCATCGCCCAGCGACACGGGCGTTCCACCGGCGAAGGGCACGGCCCACATCTCGACCTTCACGGGCTGCGTCGCACCGAGCGGGTTCACGGGCAACGCGTCGTCCCAGTTGGAGCCGAAATCGCCGCCGCGCACGTACACGACCCAGCGGCCGTCGGCCGAGATGCTCACCGAGGTGAGTTCCTGGCCGTCGTCCGTCTCGTAGTTGGTGAGACGCCGCGCGGCGAAGGCGGGACCCTCGGCCACCCAGATGTTGCGGAGGCCGCGCTCGTTGAGCGTCCAGGCGAGACGCTCCCCGGTGGCCGCGGCGGTGAGGCCTGTGGGATACGGCGCGCTCATCACTTGGTCGAGCGTGAACGGGGCCTGCGCCGCCAGCGGCTGCGCAAGCACGCTGAGCGCGAGGGAGGCCAGTGGGAGGAGTCGGGTCGTCACGGAGTCACCGGTGGGAGTTTGCCGTCGCGCCCGAGGATGCCCTCGAGGCGCAAGTGGGTGATGGCGGGTCCATCCTGCGTCATCGTCACCAACGTGAGGTGATCGAAGGCCATCGGGTCACGCGGGTTCTGACTGCCGCCCGTCGTGCCGAGCGTGTAGTACTCGCGGCCGAGGCGTTCCCGCAGCGCCAACGAGTGCAAGTGGCCGCTGAAGACCGTATACGGACGGCCAGCGAGCGCGCGTTCGATTGCCTTGAAGTCGTCGTCGGCAGGGTTGCCCCAGACGGGCTTATGCAGGAAGAGGAACGTCCAGCGCACGCCCGCCTGCTCGGCGATCGCGCGTTGCATGTAGGCGGCCTGCTCCGCGCCGATGTCACCCGTGGCGCGCTCCTGCATGCGGTAGTAGGACAGCGTGTCCTGCCCGCCCTGGTTCTCCGCGGCCGCCTGCACGGCCTTCGTGCGCGCGACGAAGATCTCCCGCGCCCGTTCGGGCGCGAGATCCTCGGTGTCGAGGACCAGGAACAGCGCCTGCTTGTACACGAAGGCGTAGTACGTGGGCCCGTAGCGCGAGCGCCAGACGTCCTTCAATTCGTCACCGGTGAGGTCGTGGTTGCCGCCGACGCGGAAGAACGGCGCCGGCATCGCGCGGGCGCGGGCGTCGAAGTCGTCCCACTCCCGCGTGAGGGAATCGGCGTTCGCGGTCGGCCCGTCGATCAGGTCGCCAACGCTCATCACGAGTTCGGGGCGCAGCGACGCGAGCTGGCGCACCGCCAGCGCGAACACATCGCGGCGTTCGCCGCCATTCAGGTCAGAGACGATGGCGAAGGTGAAACGTCCGCCCGTGGTGTCGAAGGTGGCGTGCGTCCACGGCAGCGCGGGGCCCGGCAGGGCGTGCTCGAACGCGGGACGGGGACCGCTGGCGCAGGCGGTGAGGGCCAGCATGCCAGCGGCGAATCGGCGAAGCGTCATGCCTAAAGGTTCCGCACAACCGTCGCCGCCGCCAGCCACGCCCCTCTAGTGGCGCCTGCGCACAAGTCGTATGCTTGTCGGCAATGTGAGCGAATCCCGCCCCGGCATCCCCGCCAAACTCTCCGAGCGCTACGATATCCGCGAGGAGATCGGCGCGGGCGGTATGGCCGTCGTCTTCGACGCTTGGGATCGGCGCCACGAGCGCGCCGTCGCGGTCAAGCTCATCCGGCCCGAACTCACCAGCAAGGCGATGGTCGAGCGCTTCGAGCGCGAGATCGCCGTCGCCGCGCGCCTCGTCCATCCGCACGTCGTGCCCGTCTTCGACTCCGGCGTCGAAGGCGAAACGATGTACTTCGTGATGCCGCGCCTCACCGGCGGCACGCTGCGCGATCGCCTCAAGGCCGGGGGCGGGCTGCCGCTCGCGGAAGTGCGACGGCTGGCCGAGCAGATCGGCGGGGCCCTCGACTACGCGCACGGCTTCGGGCTCATCCACCGCGACGTCAAGCCGGAGAACATCCTCTACGCCTCCGGCAGCTTCCTGTTGGCCGATTTCGGAGTCGCCCGCGGCGGCAGCGCGCCGGGACTCGCGAGCGGCAGCGCCAGCACCACGGGGGCCTTTCTCGGTACGCCGTCCTACGCGAGTCCGGAGCAGCTCTACGCCGACCGCGAACTCACGACCGCCAGCGACCAGTACTCCTTCGCTTGTGTGCTGTTCGAGGCGCTGACCGGCCAGAAGCCGTTCCCGACGCAAAACGTCGTCGAGATCGTCGTCGCGCACACCACGGAGCCGCCGCCCGAGGTGAGCACCTTCCGCGCCGACGTGCCGCCGGTGATGGAGGCTGCGCTCAAGCGGGCGCTGGCCAAGCAGCCAGACGATCGCTTCCCGTCAGTGGCCGCCTTCCTCGAGGTGTTCCTTGCCAACCTCGAGACCACCGCCGCGCTGCGTCAGGTCTGGACGCCGCGTACGCGCGCCGCCGCCGTGCTGCTGTTGGTCGGCAGCCTTGGCGCCGGCCTCTTCGTCGGCGGCAGGCTCAAGGACGGCGACCCTGCGGACCGTGCACGCAGCATCGCCGTGCTGCCCTGCCGCAATCTCAGCGGCGATCCCGCGCAGGACTACTTCAGCGACGGCGTCACCGAGCAGATCATCGCACAGCTCTCCGCCCTCCCCGACCTGCACGTCATCAACATGCTCTCCGTGATGCGCTTCCGCGGGACGACCAAGGAGGCCCGCGAGATCGGACGCGAGCTCGATGCCGACCTGCTCGTGCTCTGCACCGCGAACCGCCAGCCCGAGGGCGTCCGCATCGGCGCGCAGGTCGTGGATGCCGCATCGGGCAACGTGCTGATGACCCGCGACTACACCGACAGCACGTCGGGCATCCTCAAGCCGCAGCTCGACGCGTCGATGCACATCGTGCAGGCGCTGAGCGTGACGATGCGCGGCACCCAGCGGCCAGGCCCGACCACGACAATCACGCAGGACAGCGCCTACTCGCTCTACATGCGCGGGCGGCATGCCTGGCACCGGTCGACGCTCGACGGCCTCGAGAGCGCCGGGCAATTGCTCAGGCAGGCGGTGCAGCAGGATCCGAACTTCGCGCTGGCCTGGGCCGGCGTCGCCGACGTACACCTCTCGTTCGTCGGGCGCTGGATGGCGCCGCCGACGCCGCAGTACACCGCCGCCGAGGCTGCCGTCGCGTCGGCACTGCGAGCGCAACCGAGCCTCGGCGAGGCACTGGCGGCGCGAGCGCGTCTGCGGCATCGCCGGGACTGGAACTTCGAGGGCGCCGCGCAGGATCTTCGCGCCGCACGGCGCGCCACGCCGAGCGCTTGGCAGCCGTATCTCGACTATGCGAAGCTCATGTCCGTCCAGGCGCGCCACGAGGATGCCATCACGCTGGCGAGCACGGGCTTGCGCCTCGATCCGCTCAACGCCCTGAACGTCCTCGGCCTCGCCGAGATCCTCTACCATGCGCGGCGATTCGACGACGCCTTGGTGCAGGTCGATCGCGCAATCGAGCTCGAACCGGAGTTCGCGTTCAATCAACTCTGGCGCGCGATGATCCTCATCAGCCTCGCGCGCCCCGAGGACGCGGCGCGCGCCGCGCTACGGGCCACGCAACTGGCCGGGCGGCATCCGGGGATGCTGGCGATCCTCGCCCGCGCCGAGGCCGACGCCGGCCGTCCCGAGATGGCGCGCGAACTCCTGCGCGAGATGCGCCGCGCGTCGGCCGTCGCCTATGTGCCGCCCACGCTCGAAGCCGTGGTGCACATCGGACTCGGTGACCGCGACGCCGCGGTCGATGCCCTGACGCGCGCGGTGGGCGAGCGCGACTGGTTCATCTCCGAGCTCGCCGTGCATCCGTTGGCGGACGGCGTGCGGGATGACCCGCGCGTGCGAGCGCTGCTGACGCAGATGGGATTGGAGCGGGTCCCAACGCCCGGGCCGGCCGTTCCCGCGGCCGCCTCCGGCCGCCGGAGCGCCATCGAGTGACGCCTCCCGCCGCCTCGTCCAGCGGAGGCGCAGCGCTACTCAGCCTGCGCAACGTCGAAGTGGTCTACAGCGACGTGGTGCTCGTGCTGCGCGGCGTGAGCCTCGACGTCCCCGCAGGTCAGATCGTCGCCCTGCTCGGTGCAAACGGCGCCGGCAAGACGACCGTACTCCGCGCCATCACCGGCTTGCTCCCGCTGCATCGCGGCCGCGTGACGAAGGGCAGCATCACGCTCGACGGCACTGCCATCGACGACGCGCCGGCGCCGAGCATCGTGCGACGGGGCCTTGCCCAAGTCATGGAAGGACGCCGCATCTTTGCGGACCTCACGGTCGAGGAGAACCTGCGCGCCGGCGGCTTCACCTGCCGCACGCGCGCCGCGCTCGCGGAGGGCCTCGAGCGCGCCTACGCACTCTTCCCGGCCCTCAAGGACCGCCGCAGCCAGATGGCGGGATACCTCTCGGGCGGCGAGCAGCAAATGGTGGCGATCGGCCGTGCGCTGATGTCGCAGCCGCGCATCCTGTTGCTCGATGAGCCATCGCTGGGCTTGGCCCCGAAGATCGTCGGCGAGATCCGGGATCTCATCGTGAAGATCCACGAGTCGGGCACCGCCGTGCTGCTCGTGGAGCAGAACGCGGCGATGGCCTTGGGCATCGCACATGCGGGATACATCCTCGAGCACGGCAAGGTCGTGCGTGATGGCTCCGCCGCCGAACTCGCCAAGGACAAGGACGTGCAGGAGTTCTACCTGGGCGGCGGCGACGCCGCCGGACGCAGTTACCGCGACGTGAAGACCTACCGGCGCCGCAAGCGGTGGAGCGCGTGACCGCCGAGGCTCTGCGGGATGCCGCCCACACGCCCCTGCTCACGGTGGAGGGCGTCACGCTGCGCTTCGGCGGCGTCACCGCGCTCAACGGCGTGTCCTTCGACGTGCGGCGCGGCGAACTCTTCGCCATCATCGGCCCCAACGGCGCGGGCAAGTCGTCGATCTTCAACTGCCTGAACGGCGTCTACCGACCGCAGGAAGGGAGCATCACCTTCGACGGCCACGTGATCTCCGGCCGTCGCCCGGTCGCCATCGCGCGGCTCGGGATGGCGCGCACGTTCCAGAACCTCGGGCTCTTCAGCACGCTCACGGTGCTCGAGAACGTGATGCTCGGTCGGCATCACCTCATGCACACCGGGTTCTTCGCGGGTGCGCTGTGGTTCGGCAAGGCGAGGCAGGAGGAGCTCGCGCACCGGCCGCGCTGCGAGGAGATCATCGAACTGCTCGAGCTCGAGCCGTATCGCTTCCAGCACGTGGCCCTGCTGCCCTATGGCGTGCGGAAGCGGGTCGAGGTGGCGCGGGCACTGGCCATGGAGCCGTCGCTGCTGCTGCTCGACGAGCCCGCCGCCGGCATGAACCTCGAGGAAAGCGAGGACATGGCCCGCTACATCCGCGAGATCAACGAGGAATGGAAGATCGCGGTGCTGCTCGTGGAACATGACCTGCGCATGGTGATGGATCTCGCGCAGCGCGTGCTGGCGATGGACTTCGGCAAGGTGCTGGCCGTGGGGGCGCCGGCCGACGTGCGCGCGAACGAGGACGTCGTGCGCGCGTACGTGGGGACCGGCGAATGACGACGATGGCCGCGCCCGTCTCCGCCGCCCTGCGCACGCTGCCGGCCCGCGTACTGCACTGGGCGCGCGTCAAGCCGGGACGCCTGGCCCTCCGCCACCGCGAGCTCGGGCTCTGGCGCGAGTACTCGTGGCGCGAATACGCCGAGCGCGTTGCACAGACGGGATTGGGGCTGCGCGCGCTGGGCGTCGGCGCCGGCGACCGCGTGGCCATCATCGGTGACAATCGCCCCGAATGGCTCTTTGCAGACCTCGGCGTGCAAGGCATCGGCGCGGTGGTGGTAGGCGTGTATGCCACGTCGCCGGCCGAGGAGGTGCACTACGTGCTCGAGCATTCGGGCAGTGCCGTGGTCATCGTCGAGGACGAAGAGCAGCTCGACAAGGTGCTCGCCGTGCGGGACCGGCTGCCGGCCCTGCGCGACGTGATCCTCATCGAGCCGCGCGGCGCCGCGCACCATCTCGCGGACGGCCGTGCGATGACCTTCGAGGCGCTGCTCGCACGCGGCGCCGCGGCGCCGGTGACCGAGTTCGAGGCCTCGGTGGCGTCGCTGGACCCGAGCGACGCCGCGGTGCTCATCTATACGTCGGGCACCACCGGCGCGCCGAAAGGCGCGATACTCTCGCACGCGAACCTCGACTTCACGGCGCGCACCATCGCCGACGCCTTCGACGCAGACGAGGACGACGAGACGCTCTCGTACCTGCCGCTGTGCCACATCGCCGAGCAGATCTTCTCGCTGTTGGCGCCGCTGGAGAAGGGATCCGTCGTGAGCTTCGGCGGCGGCGTGGACGAGCTGGTGGCGGACCTCCGCGAGATCCAGCCGACGATCTTCTTCGGCGTGCCGCGGGTGTGGGAAAAGATGCTCGCCGGCATCGAGATCCGGATGAACGACGCCAGTTGGCTCAAGAAGCGCAATTTCCACCTGTGGATGGGCGTCGGCCGTCGGCTGGCACGCAAGCGGATCGACCGCGTACCGCTGACGCCGCTGGACCGCGCGCTCGAATGGCTCGGCTGGCTACTGCTCTATCGCCCGCTGCGTGAGCGGCTCGGCATGGCGCGCGTGCGATACGCCAGCAGTGCCGCGGCCCCGGTGGCGCCGCAGGTGATCGAAGCCTTCTGGTCGCTCGGGGTGCGCATCCGGGAAGCGTACGGGCAAACCGAAGGCTGCGGACTGGCGACCTTCACGCCGGAGCACGACGTGCGGCCCGGGCTCGTGGGCACCGCTTTCCCCGGCGTGGAGCTGCGCATCGCCGAGGACGGGGAGATCCTGGTGCGCGGCGCCTGCGTGTTCGCCGGCTACTATCGCAACGAAGCCGCGACGCGCGAGACGGTGGATGCCGATGGCTGGCTGCACACGGGTGACGTCGGCGAGCTCTCGCCCGACGGGTTCCTGCGCATCACGGACCGCAAGAAGGACCTCATCATCACCTCCGGCGGCAAGAACATCGCGCCGTCATGGATCGAGAACAAACTCAAGGTCTCGCCCTTCGTGCGCGAGGCCATCGTGATCGGTGACCGACGCAAGTACTGCACGGCGCTGATCGGCATCGAGATGGACACGGTGGCGGACTGGGCGACGCGGCGGCGCATCTCGTATACCACGTACGAGGACTTGAGCGCACAGCCAGAGGTGAAGGAGCTGATCGCGGCGTGGATCGAACAGGTGAACGCCGACCTCGCGCCCGTGGAGCAGATCAAGCGCTTTGCGATGATTCCCAAGCCGCTGGACCACGAGGAGGGCGAACTCACCGCCACGCAGAAGGTGAAGCGCCGCGCCATCGAGAAGGCCTTCTCGGACCTCATCGCCGGGATGTACGCATGAGCGATCTCGTCCAGTTCCTGCTCGCGGGCTTGGCGCTGGGCTCGGTCTACGCACTCATCTGCCTCGGCTTCGTCGTGATCTACCGCGCGACGGGCGTCATCAACTTCGCCCAGGGCGGCCTCGTGGTGCTCGGCGCCTTCCTCACGCACGAGTTCGCGGTGCGGCAGGGCCTGCCGTTCAGCCTCGCGGTGGTGCTGGCGGTGGCCGCCGTGGCGGGCATCGGCATGGCGCTGGAGCGCGTGGTGTTCCGTCCGATGGTCGGCCAGCCGACGTTCGCGATGATCCTCATCACGCTGGGCGTGCTGTTCGTGCTGGAACAGGCGAGCGCCGCGCGCTGGGGCTACGACGTGCTGCTGATCGGCGATCCGTGGGGCGTACAGACCGTGCAGATCGGTGGCGCCACGGTGAAGGTGGCCGACCTCTGGACGCTCGGCGCCGCCGGTGCGGCCTTGGCGGCGCTGTTCGCGCTCTTCCGCTTCTCCACGCTCGGCATCGCGATGCGCGCTGGCGCGGCCGATCCCGAAGCCGCGCTCGCGCACGGCATCAGCCCGCAGGCCATTCACGGCCTGTCGTGGGCCATCGCGGGCGCCGTGGCCACGCTGGCCGGCGTGTTCTTGAGCGCGGGGCCCAAGGGCGTGGATCTCTCGCTGAGCCTTGTCGCATTTCGTGCCTTTCCGGCGATGATCCTCGGTGGGCTCGATTCGCCCGAGGGCGCGGTGACCGGCGGCGTGCTCATTGGACTGATCGAGGTCCTCACCGCGGCGTATCTCGTGACCGCCGTGCCCGGCGTCGGCGCCAACTTCCACGTGGTGATGCCCTACCTCGTGATGGTCGTGATCCTCATCGTGCGTCCGTATGGCCTGTTCGGGCGCGAAGAGGTGCGACGCGCATGAGGCTCAAGCTGCGCAACACCCGCATCTCGACCACGTATGCGCACGACCTCGTGCTCTGGCGCTCGTGGTGGGCGCGCAGCGGCATCGCGCTGGTGGTGGCCGGCTTCGCCGCCGCGCCGTTCGTGCTGAGCAACTATTGGACGACGGTGCTGGTGTACGCGGGCATTGCGGCCGTGGGCACGCTGGGGCTCAACCTGCTCACGGGCTTCGCCGGCCAGGCGTCGCTGGGACACGCGTTCTTCTTCGGGGTCGGGGCGTACGCCACGGTGGTCCTCACCGGCAGCGCGCATTGGCCGTTCCCGCTCTGGCTCATCGGGGCGGCGGCGATCGGCGGATTCATCGGCGGCTGCGTGGGTCCGGCGGCCTTGCGGTTGCGCGGCAACTACCTCGTGATCGTCTCGCTCGGCCTCGTCATCGTCGGGCAGCACGTGTTCGAACACTGGACCAGTGTGACCGGTGGGCTCACGGGCACGCCCGTGCGTGCGGCGGTCGCCGTCGGCGGCCTGGACCTCACCACGATGTCGCTGTTCGGGCGACCGCTCGCCCGCAATCAGGGCTACTTCTACTTCACGTGGATCGTCGTCGCGGTAATCGCCTTCGCCACGCGCAACCTGCTGCGCTCGCGGCCCGGCAGGGCGCTGCAGGCCATCCGCGACCGTGACTTGGCCGCCGAGGTGATCGGGGTCAGCCTCGTGCAGTACAAGGTGGGCGCGTTCGTGGTGTCGAGCGCCTACGCCGCCTGCGCGGGCGCGATGTACGCATCGTACGCGCGCTACGTGAGCCCGCTGGACTTCACGCTGTTCCTGTCCATCCAGTACATCGCGATGATGGTCGTGGGGGGCGTCGGCAGCGTGGCGGGGTCGATCCTCGGGGCCGTGTTCCTCACGGCACTCCCGCGCGTCATCGAGTCGCTCAGTGCCTCGCTGCCGTTCATCTCAAGCACCGGCGGCGGGGGTGGCATCACGGTGTTCTCGCTCAACCAGGCGATGTTCGGGCTGCTCATCATCGTGTTCCTGCTGGCGGAGCCGCGGGGGCTAATCGAGATTTGGCGGCGGGTCAAACGGTATTTCCTGGCGTGGCCGTTCTCTTACTGAATGCCTTGGAGGTGCGCATGCGGATGCGGATCAGGTGGTTCCTTTCGAGTGTCTCCGTCGCCGGCATCGGCCTGCTCTCCGCCTGCGGCGAAGCGGCCAAGCCGACGCCCGGCGTCAGCGGCGACACCATCACCATCGGCGTCATCGCGCCGCTCAGCGACGCCGTCGCCGTCATCGGCACGCCGATCACCGCCGGCATGCAGGTCTACTTCGAGGCCCTCAATGCGCGCGGCGGCATCGGCGGGCGCTACAAGGTGAACGTGCTCGTCGAAGACCAGACGTATGCGAACCCCTCCACGAGCGCCCAGAAATACCAGAAGATCAAGGACCAGGTGGCGCTCTTCGGCCTCGTCCTCGGCACCGACCACATCAACACGCTGCTGCCGCTGTTGGCCGAGGACAGCGTCCTCGTCGGGCCGGCGACGTTCGATAGCGAGTGGGTGCGCGAGCCGTTCCTGATTCCGTGGGGCTCCACGTACCAGCTCTGGGCCTACAACGCGCTGGCGTACTACCGCGAGACCGCCGGCGCCGACAAGCGCATCTGCGCGATGGCCCTCGCCACCGGCTACGGCGACGCCGGGCTCGGCGGCGTGACGATGGCCGCCGAGAAGCTCGGCTTCGAGGTGGCGGCCACGGTGCGCTTCAAGCAGGACGACCAGGATTTCGTCGCGCCGATCACGCAGCTGCGCAACGCGCGCTGCGATGCCGTGCTGCTCGTCTCGTTGCCCGCCAACACCGGCCGTGTGCTTGGCACCGCGGCGCAGGCGCGCTTCGCGCCGCAATGGATCACGCTCTCCCCCGGCTGGCACCCGGCCATGCTCGAATCGCCGCTCCGCGACTACATGCGCGCGCGACTGTGGGTGAGCTTCGACGGTGCAGAGTGGGGCGATACCACCGCGCCGCGAATGGCGGCGGCGATGGCGGACCTGCAGACGTACCGCCCGCAGCAGAAACCCGACCTCTACTTCACCGCCGGCTACACGATGGCCATCGCGACCGAAGCCGTGCTCGCCAAGGCTGTCGAGCTGGGCGACCTCTCGCGCGGCGGCATCGTGCGCGCGTCAGAGGCGCTGGGGGCCGTGTCGTTCGGCGGCTTGATCGGCGACTATGTGTACGGCCCCGCCGACCGGCGCGAGCCGCCACGCGCGACGACGATCTTCCGGCCGGATCCGGCGAACGCCACGGGACTCAGCACCATCCGCAAGGACTACAGTCATCCCGGCGCCGCCGAGGTGACGTTCACGCGCGCGCCGCGCTGACGACGCGGCAGGGCGTTCCGACACCGGGCTGACGCGGCTAGAGCGCGTCGGCCCGGTGTACGGCGTTCATGAGGACGTTGACGCCATTCGCGACGTCCCCAGGCTTGGTGAATTCCCGCGGCGAGTGGCTGATGCCGCCGACGCTGGGCACGAAGATCATGCCCATCGGGCAGATCAACGCCAACTCCTGAGCATCGTGCCCCGCCCCGCTGGGCATGCGCTGGTGCGTGAGGCCGAGGGCGTCCGCGCTCGCATCAATGACGTCCATGATGCGCGACTCGGCGAGCGCCGCCTTGCTGGTCACGAGCTCGCGGAACGCGAAGGTCGTGCTTGTGGAACGACCGATCTCGGCGCCGATCTCGCGGAAGCGCGCGGCGAAGCGCGCGACCTTGGCGTCATCGAGATCGCGCAGGTCCACCGTGAGCACCACGCTGCCGGCGACGACATTCGTCGTGTTGGGGGTCGCGTTGATGCGCCCCACCGTCGCGACCTGACGCCCGGGCTCGGCGCGCACGGCCTCGTTCACGGCGACGGTGAAACGCGCCGCCGCAAGCATCGCGTCCTGCCGCTGGTCCATCGGCGTCGCGCCGGCGTGGTTGGCGAAGCCCGTGATCGTCACCTCGAGCCAGGTAAGCCCGACGATGCCCTGCACCGTGCCGATGCTGCGTCCCGTGCGCTCCAGCGAGGCCGACTGCTCGATATGCAACTCGAGATAGCAGTGCGCGCTGCCCTTCGGCTTGGCCATCGCCGGGACGCGCGCCACATCGCCGCCGAGCCGCGCGATTCCTTCGCGTTGCGTGAAGCCCGAGCGCGCGGTGCCGTCGAACGCGATGCTCTCCGTGGCGCCGATGTAGCACTTGCTGCCGATCGTGCCGCCTTCCTCGTTGGCCCACACCACCACGTCCAGGGGATGCCGCAGCCGGATGCCCTGCTCACGCAGCGAGCGCGCCACTTCGATGGCGGCGAAGGATCCCACCGGGCCGTCGTAGTTGCCGCCGTCGGTCACCGAGTCCACGTGCGAGCCGATGATGATCGGCGGCAGCGCCTCGCGGCCCTCCACGCGGGCGATGATGTTGCCGGCCGCATCGAGCTGCGGCGTGAGGCCCGCCTCTCGGAAAAGCGCGAGCGTGAAGGCGCGTCCCGCGAGATCCGCGTCGGAGTAGGCCACGCGATTGATGCCGCCCGGCGTGCGGCCGATGGCGTCGAAGCGCGCGAGCTGCGCGTTGACGCGGGCACCGTTGGCGCGCAGCGTGCGCTGCCCCTGGGCAGCGCGGAGCGCGGGGCCCGCGAGGGGCGAGGCGACGGCGATTGCCGCGGCGCTTTTGAGCCAGTCACGACGATGCACGAGGTCTCCTCAGTCCGTGGCCATTCGATTCAATCCATACCGCATGATCGCGGCGTGGCGCCCGCCCTTCTCGCGCTCCAACGAGTACACGTCGCCCGTCGGCCCCGGCGCATCGCCCAGCGCGCCGGCCAAAGTTGCACGCTCGGCGTCGCTCAGCGCGAGCGTCAGGGCCGCCAGGGTACCGGGCAGGTGCTTGGCATCCCGCGAGCCCACGATCGCCGCCCCGACCGCGGGCTGATCGAGCACCCACCGGATTGCTACAGCCCCGATGCTCGTCGCGTGGGCCTGCGCCACCTGCTGCAGCGCGCGAAGCAGCGTCTGGAACGGCTCCCACCCGCCCCACTCGTCGATGATCAGCTTGTACTTCACCAGCGAGCGGTTCTCCAGCGGTTCTTCGGGCGCCGGCGCCCCCAGCCAGCGCTCATGCAGGAAGCCGCCGGCGAGCGCGCCGTACGCCAGCAACGAAATGCCATGTCGCTCGCAGAGGGCACGCATCGGCCCCAACGCACGCCGATCCAGCAGCGAACATTGCACCTGATGCGCGACGATCGGCACGCCGGCGTCGAGAATCGCCTGGAGGTGCGGCACGTCGGTGTTCGTCACGCCCAGCGCGGCGATCTTCCCTTCGCGTCGCATGGCATCGAGATGCACCGCCGCCTGCACGGGGTCGCCGAGCGCATAGTCCCACCAGTGGAACTGCACGAGGTCGAGTCGCTCGACGCCGAGTCGGCGCAGCGAGCGGTCGATCGTGCGCTCGAGATCCGCGCGCCGCAGGGACGGCAGGAGATCGAGATCCGGCACGCACTTGGTGTTGACGCGGATCTGCGGGGCTTGGGCCCCGTGATGCGCGCGCCACTGCGCGAGGAACCTGCCGATCATCGCCTCGACGCCCGTATAAATGTCCGCGCAGTCGAAGGTCGTGATGCCCGCTTCGGCATAGGCGAACATGTCGGCAATCGCCGCGGCTTCCTCGACGCTGCCGTGGCCGCCGGCGAGTTGCCAACCGCCCTTGATGAGCCGTGACGTCACGGCGTCGGCGGCAGCGGCACGCGCGTGACCTCGCCGTGGCGCCAGGTGCTGGTTCCCGTGCGCGTAATGCGGAAGCGGCCGCCGCAGTACGGGTCCGGGCAGGCGATCTCGGCGTCGGTGGTCATCCAATCGTTGGGATGCGTCACACGCTGCTTGGCCGGCAGCAGGGGAAGAATCGCCGCCAGCGGATACAGCGGAAACGACTGCCCCGGCGGGAAGCGCAGGTTCTCGCCGACCAGCTCGAACCAATCGCCCGCTCGATGGTTGCAGACCATCGGCCGATCGGTGGCGACGACTTCCACGCGCAAGTCGTACAGGGTGAAGCTGTCGTCGGGAGCGCTCATGTCGCGAAGGATAGCGCGCCCTGCGTATCTTCGTCCACTTATGCTGACCTTTCGCGGCGGAATCCTCGGCGCCCTGACGCCCTTCGCGGTGTTTCTCGCCGGCGTGACCGCGCTCGCGCTGGCCGGCGCACCAGACGAGAAGGGCTTCTGGCCCGTGCTGCTGCTTGCGCTCATCGTCGGCCTGCTGCTGGCGCATGACCGGGCGCGTTACGCCGAAGCCATGCTCGACGGCATGAGCCAACGCATCGTGATGATCATGGTGTGCGCTTGGCTCTTCGCCGGCGTCCTCGGCAGCCTGCTCGCCGCGTCGGGATTTGTCAGCGCACTGGCCTGGGCGGCGCAGTCCCTCGGGCTGACGGGTGGCGCGTACGTGGGCGCGGCCTTCGTGGCCTGCGCGCTGGTGTCGACCGCCACCGGCACCAGCTTCGGGACGATTCTCGTCGCGGGGCCGCTGCTCTATCCGGCAGGAGGCGCGTCCGGCGCGGCACCGGCTGCACTGATGGGTGCGATCCTCGCCGGCGCCACCTGGGGCGACTCGATGTCGCCGGTGTCGGACACGACGATCGCCTCGAGCGGCACCCAAGGCGCGGACATCGGCGGCACGGTGCGGGCGCGGCTGCGCTATGCGTTACCCGCGGGATTGGTCGCATTGCTGGTCTCAGTCTTGGTCGGCGCCGGCGACGGCGGAGCTCCGGTCACCTTCATCGGCAGGTCAGCGCTGCCACTCGTGATGCTCGTCGTCCCCGTGGTGGTGCTCGCGATGCTTTTCGCGAAGCGCCATCTCATCGAAGCGTTGCTCGTCGGTATCCTGGCGGCGACGGTACTCGCGCTCGCGTTCGGACTGGTCTCCACGCAAGACCTCATGCGCGTCGAGGACGGATCGTTCAGCGCCAGCGGGGCGATCCTCGACGGCTTCAACCGCGCGATCGGCGTGAGCGTGTTCACGCTGCTGCTGATGGCCCTCGTCGGGACGATCCAAGCCACCGACCTGCTCCCGCGACTCATCCGCAGCGTCGAGCGCCGCGCCACCGGCGCGCGCGCCGCCGAAGCGTGGATCGTCGGCACCGTGTCGGCCGCCGTGCTGCTCACCACGCACTCGGTGGTCGCCGTGCTGATGACCGGCCCCTTCGCCAAGGCGACGGGGGAACAGCACGGGATCTCCGCGTACCGACGCGCGAACCTGCTCGACCTCACGGTCTGCACCTGGCCCTTCCTGCTGCCGTGGTTCCTGCCGACCATCCTCGCCTCCGGCGCCACGCGCGACGCGGTCCCGCTCGGCATGCCGGCGTTGAGTCCGTTCACGGTCGGCTTGTACAACACCTATGCATGGGCGCTCGTACTCACGGTAGCGCTGGCCGTCATCACGGGGTACGGACGGGAGCAGCGCGGGCTCGCAGCGGAGGACGTCGCCACATGAAGCGCGAGGTGGACATCCGGACGTTCTTCGCCGAAGCGCCGCGCATGACGCCGCACTCGGCGCTGATCACGGGTGTGGTCTGCGGCGTGCGCGTGGAGAATGTCGAGGACCCGCTGATGCAGCAGATCCGCTGGCTCGACAAGTTGGTGGACGCACTCGCCAAGGGGTGGCCGATGGACAAGATCCGGCGCGGCACCTGATGCGCCTGCCGTTCGTGGTGGGCGCGTGCCTCGCCCTCGCCGCCATTCCGGCGCGTGCCCTCATCTCGCAGGAAGGCGCTGTGCCGTTCCGAGAGGTCGCGGACTCGGCCCGCCGCGCCCCCGCCGCGGATCATCGCATCGTCTATGGCGCGGCCGCTTCACAGTTCGCGGAACTGCGCGTCCCGCGCGGCAGCGGACCGCACCCCGTGGTGTTTCTGCTGCACGGCGGCTGCTGGCTGGATGCCTACGGCGTGGATCACGTGGCGGGCATCGCCGAGTCGCTGCGGCGGAATGGCTTCGCGGTGTTTGCCGCGGAGTACCGCCGCGTGGGCGAGGAAGGCGCTGGCGCGCCCGGGACCTTCGACGACGTGCGCGTGGCGTTCGATTCGTTGCGGGCGATCGCGCCGCGCTACGCGATGGACACGAGTCGCGTGATGGCAATCGGACACTCGGCAGGCGGGCAGCTGGCGCTGTGGTTGGCGAGCGAACCTGGCGTCAGGCTTCGCGCCGTGGTCGCGCTCGCCGCGGTCACGGATCTCGCCGCCTTCGCCGCGCCCTCGGGCTGCGGCTCGGCCGTGCCGCGCTTGATGGGTGGCGCGCCTGACGCTCCCGACGCCGAGATCGTCGCACGCTATGCCCCGTACTCTCCGGCACTTCGCAGCGGGGCGTCCGCGCACACCTCGGTCCTGCTGGTGACGGCGGACGACGATCGCGTCGTGCCGCGCGCGCAGGCGGAGGCGTATCTCGCTCGCTTCAGCGCCGCGCGAGAGCTGCGCGTGCCGGGCGGGCACTTTGATCTTGTGGCGCCGTGGACGGAGGCGTGGGCGCAGATCTTCGCGATGCTCAGGGCAATCTCGCGCTAGGCGCGGCTGGCGAGGCCCCTCGTCGCCTTGCCCTTCCCTGCCCCGGCCACCAAACTGATTGGTCGCCTGTCACGCTGGCTGCGCCCCCACCCTTCCTCTCCGCACAATGGCTGACACGCCCACCCCCGCCGACGCCCAGATCCTCGCGTCGGTCCAGGCCGCGCTCGGTGCTGGCTTCACGGTGGAGCGCGAACTTGGCGGCGGCGGGATGTCCCGCGTGTACGTCGCGCTGGAGACGGCACTCGCCCGCCGCGTCGCGGTGAAGGTGTTGTCGCCAGATCTCTTCGAGGGCGTGAGCGCCGAGCGCTTCTCGCGAGAAGTCGCGCTGGCAGCCAAGCTGCAGGACCCGCACATCGTGCCGGTGCTGACCACGGGCCAAACGGCGGACGGCCTTCCCTGGTACACTATGCCGTTCATCGAGGGGGAATCGCTGCGCGCCCGTCTGGAGCGCGGGAGCGTCCCGCTAGACGAAGCCCTGCGGATCCTGCGCGACGTGGCGGAAGCGCTCGAGTACGCCCACGCGCGCGGCATCGTACATCGCGACATCAAGCCGGAGAACGTGCTGCTCACCGGCCGCAGCGCAATGGTGACGGACTTCGGCATCGCCAAGGCCGTGAGTGCGGCGCGCGACTCGGCGTCGAAGGGTACGCTGACTTCCGTGGGACTCTCGCTCGGCACGCCGGCCTATATGGCGCCCGAGCAGGTGGCGGCGGACGCCATCGATTACCGTACCGACCTCTACGCCTGGGGAATGGTCGCCTACGAGGTGCTGACAGGCGCGCATCCATTCGCGTCACGCACGCAGGCGCAACTGATGGCGGCGCAGCTCAGCGAGATGCCGCCGGCACTCGCCGGCGTCAGGCCCACGCTGCCGCCGGCGCTGGCCGATCTTGTGATGCAGTGCCTGGCCAAGGAGCCGCAGAACCGGCCGACCGATGCCACGACGCTCTTGAGCGTGCTGGCAGGCGTCAGCGGCGACTCCGGCGCGATGGCGGCGGCGCGAATGCCCGCAGCGGCGGTCTCGTCGGGACGCGGCGCGCGGCGTGGCTGGCTGGCGGCGATCGCCGTGCTGTTGCTGGCCGCCGCGGCGTGGCTGGGCACGAGCGGTGCGCTCGCGCGCTTCGGCCTCGGCGGCGCGCCCGAGCAGCCGTCGCTGGCCGTGTTGCCGTTCGAACACCAAGGCGATTCGGCAGACATCTATTTGACCGAGGGAATCACGGACGAGATCCGCACCAAGCTGGCCGGCGTGCGCGATCTGATCGTGATTGCACGCGCGAGCTCCAATGCGTTCCGCGATAGCGACAAGACGCCGCAGGAGATCGCGAAGGACCTGGGCGTGCGCTGGCTGCTCACCGGGACGGTGCGCGTGACCGGCAGCGGCAGCGAGCGCCGCGTGATCGTGCGCCCGGAGCTCGTCGAGGTCACGTCGGATGGCCAGCCGCAGAGCCGCTGGGGCCAGCCCTTCGATGCCGCGGGCAACGACGTCCTGCGCCTGCAGGGTGATGTCGCGACGCGCGTCGTCTCGGCGATGGAAGTGCCCGGCATCGCCGGCGCGGACCAGGCACGCCTCCGCACGTTGGCGACGCGTGATCCCATCGCGCACGATCTCTACCTGCGCTCGAGAGCGGCCATCGATTACGGCGCGAACAGCTCGCCCACGGCGATGAAGGCGGCCGAGCGACTGCTCGAGCAAGCCGTGGAGCGGGACAGTCTCTACGTCGAGGCGTGGGCCACCCTCGCGATCGCTCGCGCGAATCTCTTCGTGCACCAGCCCTCGGAGGCCCTCGGGGAGCAGGTGCGTTCCGCCGCGCAGCGCGCGCTTGACCTGGACCCCACCGGCGCCAGCGGTCCAAGGGCGATGGGGGTGTACTACAGAAATGTGAAGGGTGATATGGCGAGCGGGATTGCGCAGATGGAGCGGGCGCTTCGCGTCGACTCCAACTACGTCTCGGTCGTCACCAATCTTGCACTCATATATCTCGACGTCGGCCGCATTGACGAGGCCTCGGCGCTCCTCGACCGCGCGGCACGCCTGGACCCGCAGAGCTACGGCGTGGTCAGCCATCGCACGCAGTTACGGATGCTCACCGATCGCGCTGACGAGGCCCAACCACTGGTGGACCGTTTGCAGGCGCTGGCCCCGCGATCGATTGGGACCTACCAACGCCGTTTCACGTATGCCACTTGGATGGGCGATACGGTTCGGGCCCGCAGGGTGGTGGCCGAGGCCCTGAACGCCGTCCCGAAGGACGTGTTCCTCCAGTTGCTCAGTAACTCCGGGTACCTGTGGCTCGCCGATCCCGCGGTCATCGAGGAGTTTTTGCGGCGTGATTACGACGCATTCCCGGGAGAAGCGCGCCACCGCGTGATGCTCTGGCGGGCCGACTGGGCCCTGCTCAACGGCGATACCGCACGCGAGCGCCTGTGGGGTGACTCGGCCCGACGGATGCTGGCGCGCGAAGTCGCCGCACTCCCGGAGAACGGCCCGCTGCGGTATGAGTACGCGCAGGCACTGAATCACGCCGGTCGCGGTGCCGAAGCGATGCGCGAGGTCCAGGAAATGATCCGGCTCGCGCTTCGCGAGGGGATGCACAAGCAGAGTATGCGGTACGTCAGCACACTCGAGGCGGCTGCCGGTATGGCCGTCGCGGCCGGTGAGGTCGACACCGCGCTCGGTTGGCTCGAGGAGTCACGCACGCTGCCGTTGCGACTTCCGCCAGGTTTCTTCCGCACGAGCCCCTACTACGCCCCGCTGCGTGGCAACCCGCGTTTCGAGAAACTGTTCGCCGACGATTGAGCGTAGCCACACCCGCGTCTCCATACGCACGAAACGGCCGCCAATCCTCGCGGCCGTTTGCGTTTCGCTCAGGCGTCGCCCGCCAAGCGCTCCTCGATGTCCGCGAGATGCAGCGCGTCCATCAGCTCATCGAGCTTCCCGTCCATCACGCCCGTGAGGTCGTGCGTCGTGTAGCCGATGCGATGATCGGTCACGCGCGACTGCGGATAGTTGTAGGTGCGGATCTTCGCCGACCGGTCGCCGGTCGATACCTGCGATTTGCGCATCCGCGACCGCTCGGCTTCCGCCTCCGCCACCTTGAGGTCAAGCAAGCGCGAGCGCAGCACTTCCATGGCCTTGAGCTTGTTCTGCAGCTGGCTCTTCTGATCCTGCTGCGAGACCACCAAGCCCGAGGGCAGGTGCGTGATGCGCACTGCGGAGTCGGTGGTATTCACCGACTGGCCGCCGGGCCCCGAGGAACGGAACACGTCGATGCGGAGATCCTTGTCCTCGATCTTGAGATCGATCTCCTCGGCCTCCGGCAGTACGGCGACGGTCGCGGCGCTGGTGTGGATGCGGCCGGCGGCTTCGGTGGCCGGCACACGCTGCACGCGATGCACGCCGGATTCGAAGCGCAGCGCGCCGAAGGCCTGCGGACCGCTCACCTTGAAGATGGCTTCCTTGATGCCGCCCAGGGTGCCGTCGGCGAGCGAGATCATCTCGATACGCCAGCCGCCGTGGCGCTCGATGTAGCGCGTGTACATGCGGTACAGGTCGGCCGCGAAGAGCGCGGCCTCGTCGCCGCCGGTGCCCGCGCGGATCTCGACGATGGCATTGCGGTCGTGCAGCGGGTCGGGCGGCACGAGCAGGGGGCGGAGCTCCAGCTCCGCACGTTCGATGGCCGCCGTCAAACGCTCGACCTCGCGCTTCGCCTCGGCGGCCATCTCGGGGTCATCAAACGACAAAAGCTCGCGCGCCTGCGCGAGCTCGTCGTCCATCTTCTCGAGGGCCTTGGCGCGCTCGACGACCTGTCCGAGGCGCTGGTGCTCCCGACCCAGCGACGCCATCAACTTGGCGTCGCGGACGGTCTTGGGATCGAGAAGGTCGCGCTCGACCGCTTCGGCGCGCAGCAGCGCGTCGGCGAGCCGGTCGCGGATACTCAGGCGGTCGCCTTCCCGTACTTCTGGCGGAAGCGCTCAACACGGCCAGCCGTGTCGATGAGCTTCTGCTTGCCCGTGAAGAACGGATGGCAAGCGGCGCAGATGTCGGTATGGATCTCCGCGATGGTCGAGCGCGTCTGGAACGTGTTGCCGCAGGCGCAGCTCACCGTGGCGGTGGCGTAGGTCGGGTGGATTTCGGGCTTCATGAGAGACCTCAGGAACTGGTTTGGAGCGAGCCAAGAAGAATATCCGAAGTCGGGGTAAGACGCAAGGTGACAACGATTTGTGGTTTGACAGCCCCCCACAGACGGCGGTACCTTCGCGGCATGAACACCGCCGATTTCCTCGCTTCGGTCCCCCTCTTCCGTAGCCTGGGGCCTGAAGTGGCCAGCTTCGCCCAGATGGCCCGCGAGAAGAGCTATCCCAAGGGCAGCGTCATCCTCTTCGAGGACGATCCCGGCGACTCGCTGTTCGTCGTGCGGGAGGGCCGCGTGAAGGTCGTCCTCGTCGCCGACGACGGCCGCGAGGTCATCCTCGGGATCCTCGGTGTCGGCGAGCACTTCGGCGAACTCTCCCTCATCGACGACCAGCCGCGCTCGGCCCACGTCGTCGCGATGGAGGATTCCACGCTCCTCGTGCTGCGCCGCGACGACTTCCGCCGCCGCGTTGAGCAGAACCCTGCCGTGGCATGGGCGCTGCTCGTCGAGCTCTCGCGCCGCCTCCGCCGCGCCGACGAGAAGATCGGCTCCCTGGTGCTGCTCGACGTGCCGGGCCGCATCGCGCGCGTCATCCTCGACGCCGCGGACGAGGCCGGCAAGGACGTCATCGAGAAGCCTCTGACGCACCAGACCATCGCCCACGTCATCGGCGCGAGCCGCGAGACGGTGAGCCGCGCGATGCGCGACTTCGTCGAAAGTGGCTGGATCTCCACCGAGGGCCGCCGCATCCGCATCACGGATCGGCCGGCGCTCGAGACGCGCTCCCAGCAGCGCCTGTGACGCGCCGCGACCACGCCCGGCGGGCCGCCTGTGACATTCGTCACCCCGAGGCCGTGATGGCCTTCCTTCACTTCAGACCGCACCGTGCCGCACATTACGGTGTGACTTCGGGGGCGCGATGAGCTTGCGGGTCCGATTCTGGGGCACCCGCGGGTCCATCCCGACGCCGGGCGCGCAGACGGTGCGATACGGGGGCAACACCCCCTGCGTGGAGGTCCGGACGGACGAGGGCTGGCTGATCATCCTCGACGCCGGGACGGGCATCCGCGAGCTGGGGCGGGACTTGCTGGGGCGGTCCAACGGGGCGCCGATCGTGGGGGATCTCTTCCTCACGCACGCGCACTGGGACCACATCCAGGGCATCCCCTTCTTCGCGCCGATCTTCGGGCGGGGGAATCACTTCACGATCTGGGGCTCCGAGTCGCTGGAACGGAGCTTTGCGAAAGTGTTGCGGGACCAGATGTCGCCCGTCGTGTTTCCGGTGAGCTTCGAGGAGCTCGACGCGACGATCGACTTCAAGGGATTGCCGGAAGGCACGCCGACGGCCGGGCGGGGGTACGAAGTCACGGCCTTCGCGGTGCAGCATCCCGGCGGGGCGTTGGGGTATCGCTTCACGGCGACCGACGGACGTGGCGGGGCCTTGGTGTATGTGTCGGACAGTGAGCTCGCGCCGCACGCGCGGTACGACTCGCCGGCCGACTGGCGGCAGCGGATGGTGGCGTTCGCGCGTGGGGCGGCGGTGTTGATCCATGACACGACCTACACCACCGAGGAATACGACCACCATCGCGGTTGGGGGCATTCGACCTTCGCCCAGGCCGTGGAGTTGGCGATCGAGGCGGAGGTGCAGCAGCTCGTCCTGTTCCATCACGAGCCGCGCCGTACCGATGACCAGTTGGACCAGCAGGTGGCGGCGTGCCGCCAGATGGTGAAGGACCGCGGGGCCAAGGTGCAGGTCGTGGCCGCCGCGGAAGGCTTGACCCTGACTCTCTAACCTCCCCGGAGGCTGTGATGTTGAAGCAGATCGTGCGTGCCACCGCGACCCTGGCGATTGCGGCCCTGCCGCTGGTCGCGCAGGACGACACCCGCCCGACGGTCGCCGTGCTGCCGTTCGTGAACAGCGCGATCGGCGCCGCGAACGCGGAACTCGCGCCGCTCTCCAAGGGGATTGCCGACCTCCTGATCATCGAACTCGCGCAGAACACCGGCATCCGCGTGGTCGAGCGCGAGAACATCGAGGCCATCCTGCGCGAGCAGAACCTGGCCCGCGACGGCCGCGTCGACGACGCCACCGCCGCGCGCATCGGCCGCATCCTCGGCGCCAAGCACATGATCACGGGCTCGTTCGTCACGGACCGCTCGGGCACCATGGTGCTCACGCTCAAGACGATCGACGTCGAGACCACGCGCATCTCGTGGACGCACATGGACCGCGACCGCACGGACAACTTCCTCGCCCTGGTCAGCAAGGTCGGGCAGGCGGCGAACCGCGGCCTCAACCTGCCGGCGCTCACGCCGCAGGCCCGCCAGACCAGCGAGGCCCGCACGCAGGCGCAGGCCCGCGTGCCGTTCCGCGCCGTCGTCATGTACTCGCGCGCGATCAGCGCGCAGGACGAGGGCAACCGCCAGGAGGCGCTGACGCTGTTCAACCAGGTCGTCAACGAGTTCCCGGAGTTCGAGGACGCGAAGAAGGCGCGCGAGCGCCTGCAGGGCTCGGGCGGCTGACGCCCTGAGGGGCGCCGTGCAGCCACTCGTCTTCGCGCCGGAAGGTCGAGCGCTGGCCGCTCTCCCGCAGTTGGGGGCGGACGCAGCGCTCGACCTTCGTCGCGTCCGCGCGCTGCCGCACGCCACTGCGCTGCCCGAGGATCACCCCATCGTCATCCTCGTGGACGCGGCGCTGGCCCACGGCAGTGCGGCGCATCTCGCCCCGCTGGCCGAGCACGCGGCGCTGGTCGGCATCGGCGAGGCCGGCGAAGCGGGCCCCAGCGGCGCGCTCGCCGACGCCGCCTTGATCGGCTGGCTCCCCGCCGACGCCCACCCCGCGCTCGGACGCACCGTCCTCCAAGGGGCGCTGCGCCACGCCGCCAGCTTGGTCGCCGCCACGCGCGCCAGGCGTCTCCAGCAGTCCTCGGCGTCCGACCTGCGCGAGCTCTCGCGCGTCGGCGCCGCGCTCGCCACCGAGCGCGACCTCGACACGCTGCTGGCGATGATCCTCACGCAGGCGCGCCGGCTCTCCAACGCCGATGCCGGCTCGCTGTACCTGGTGGACCTCGACGACGACGGGAACCCCGCCGCCCTGCGCTTCAAGCTCTCGCAGAACACGACGCTGCCCGAGTTGCCGTTCAGCGAGTTCACGATCCCCATCGACCACAGCTCCCTCTCCGGCTATGTCGCGGCGACGGGCGAGCGGCTCATGGTCGGCGACGTGTACCTCCTGCCCGAGCACGTGACCTACCGGCAGAACCGCAGCTTCGACGAGAAGTTCGGCTACCGCACCAAGTCCATGCTCGTGCTGCCGATGTTCACCTTGAAGGACGAGGTGATCGGCGTGCTGCAGCTCATCAACCGCAAGCGCGACTTCGACACGCGGCTCAGTTCCGCGGAGGCGGTGGCGCAGCAGGTCGTGCCCTTCGACGACTATGTCGCGGAAGTGGTGGCGGCGCTCGCCGCGCAGGCGGCGGTCGCCATCGAGAACTCGCGCCTCTACGAGGACATCGAACGCCTGTTCGAGGGCTTCGTCACCGCGGCGGTCACCGCCATCGAGTCCCGCGACCCGACGACCAGCGGTCATTCGTTCCGCGTCGCGACGCTGACGACCGGCCTCGCCGAGAGCGTGGATCGCGCGGGCGAAGGCCCGTACCGCGGGCTCCAGTTCAGCAAGGACCAACTGCGCGAGCTGCGCTACGCCGGCCTCCTGCACGACTTCGGCAAGGTCGGTGTGCGCGAGCAGGTGCTCGTGAAGCAGAAGAAGCTTTACGGGCCCGACCTCACGCTGCTGCGGAACCGCTTCCAGTTCCTCATGCAGCAGGCGGACCTGGAGTACGAGCGCGAACGCGCGGAGTTCCTCGCCGAGCATGGGCCGCGCGACTATGCGGAGGCCGCGGCGCGCTTGGACGAGTACCGTCGCGAGCGCCGCGACCAGCTCGTGCGCTGGCTCGACGCCATCACGCGGGCCAACGAACCGACGATCCTGCCCGAGGGCACCTTCCACGAACTGGAAGAGATCCACCAGCAGACCTACGTGGACTTCGACGGCGTCGTGCGCCCGCTGCTCAGCGACGACGAGCTGCGCTTCCTGATGATCAACAAGGGCAACCTCGATCCGCGCGAGCGCCGCGAGATCGAGAGCCACGTGACGCACACGTATCGCTTCCTGCAGCAGATCCCGTGGACGAAGGAGCTCAAGGGCATCCCGCAGATCGCCTACGGGCACCACGAGAAGCTCAACGGCATGGGCTACCCGCGCGGCGTGAAGGACGCCGAGATCCCCGTGCAGACGCGCATGATGACGATTGCCGACATCTACGACGCGTTGACGGCCACCGACCGTCCCTACAAGCGCGCGGTGCCGGCGGAGCGGGCGCTGGACATCCTGCGCGCGGAGGCCAAGGAAGGGCTGGTGGATCCGCATCTCCTGACGACGTTCACGGCGGCGCAGGTGTGGAGGCGCGTGACGCCGTCGGAGGGCACTCGGCGGAGATCGGGGCAGACTGGGCAGTTTCCCGTTCCGTGACGCGGCGGGAGAAGGGAGACGGACCGTACGGGCGGAGATGGAGAGAGGGGAATGGGGCAGACGGGGGGCAGACGGGCGACGTAGGCCGTCTTCCCCCCGTCTCTCACATTCCCGTGCGACGCCCCCCGCCCCTACCGCCCTCTCCCGTCTTCCAGCGGTTCACCCCATCCGCCTCCACCGGGCGTACGGATCTCGAGTACATCGCCGGCCTTGAGATCGCGCCGGCATTTCGCGGGGAGACGCTCGCCATTCAACAGGTTCTCCCCGACGGCGCCAGCTGCCCCGCCCTGCGCGCCTTTCGGCGCGCGCGCGCGGCGCTCCGTGAGCAGCGTGACGGTGCAAGGCTCCAGCACCCGATACCGCCGCACGATGCCGTCGCCACCGCGGTGGCGGCCGGCGCCGCCGCTGCCGTCGCGTAACGCGTAGCGCTCGATGACGATCGGGTACGCGTGCTCCAACGCTTCGATCGGCGTGTTGCGCGTGTTGCTCATGCCCACGTGCACGCCGCTCGGTCCGGGGCCCTTGGCGCTGGCACCTTGGCCGCCACCCAACGTCTCGTAGAACGTCCAGCCGCGGCCGCCGAACGTGACGTTGTTCATGGTGCCCTGCCCTTGGGCCGGCACCTCGACGCCCGCCCCGGCGAGCGCCGCGAACAACAGGTCGGTGATGCGCTGGCTCATCTCCACATTGCCCGCGGCCACCGCTGCCGGCGCCTTCGCGGCCACGCAGCAGTCGTCGGGCGTGGTGATCGCGATCGCGCGCGCGATGCCCTCGTTCGTCGGCACGTCATCATCCAGGAGCGCCCGCAACACGAACAGCGCAGCCGCGCGCGTGACCTGGATCGGGCAGTTCACGTTGCCCGCGACCATCGGGCTCGTGCCCGCGAAATCGAGGTGCAGCCGGCCCTCCGCCACGCGCAACGCCACGCGCAGCGGCACCTCGCGGTCGCTCACGCCGTCGCCCTCGAGGAAATCCTCGGCGACACCGCTCGCACCGTCCAGCGGCGCAAGGCGCGCCACGGCGCGCCGCTCCGCGTACTCGAGCAACGACGCGCCGGCCTGTTCGACGACCGCCCGGCCATGCCGCGCGATGAGCGCGCGCCAGCCGGCCGCACCCGCGGCACAACTCGCACGCTGTGCCGCAAGGTCGCCGCGCCGCTCCTCGGGCGTACGCACGTTGGCCAACACCAGGGCGAACAGTTCCTCGTCCATCACACCGCCGCGCACGAGCCGCACCGGCGGCAGCACCAGCCCTTCCTGCACCAACTCCGTCGCGCCCTGCGGCATCGAGCCCGGGCTCATGCCGCCCACGTCGGCGTGGTGCGCGCGGACCACGGTATAGCCGACAATCACGCCGTCGAGCGCGATTGCCTCGACCATCGTCAGGTCCGGCAAGTGCGAGCCGCCCGCCCACGGGCTGTTGAGCAGGAACACATCGCCGGGCTGCGGCGCCCGCGCGCGCACGGCGCGCACGGCTTCAGGCAGCGCGCCCAAGTGCACGGGGATGTGCGCCGCCTGCGCGATCATGCGGCCCTCGGCGTCGAAGAGCGCGCAACTCGCGTCGCGGCGCTCGCGGATGTTCGGCGACAGCGCACCGCGGATCAGCACGCTGCCCATCTCCTCGGCGATCATCGCGAAGGCGCTGGACCACACGGCGAGGTCGAGGGCACTCGTCATGCGACTCGCTCCAGCAGCCAGCCGCCGATGTCGAGTGGCAGCGCCGCCCAGCCCTCGGCGACGAACAACGTCGCGTCGCTGAGCGCGAGCGTGGCGGGGCCGGTGACGGTGTCGGCCGCCTGCTCACGCTGGAACCGCACGCTCCGCGCGGGCTCGCCCGCTTCGTGGCGCAGGGCCACCACCTCGGCGTCCGATGGCAGCGTGAAGCCATAGCGCGCGGCGTGGGCCTCGGCGAATCGCGCCGCGAGCACTGAGCCGTCATCGCCACCGGCCCCCGCATGCACCGGAATCTCCAGCTCGTGCCCCTGCCCCCGATACCGCATGCGCGCGAAGCTGCGCCGCTCCGAACCCTCGAGCATTTCGGACAACCGGTGGTCCATGCTGGCCAAGTGTGCTGCCGTCAGCTGCGAGGCCGGCAGGAGCAGGCTCATCGCCGCCTCGCGCCGCTCCGGCGCGAGCGCGAGGCCAACCGCGCTCAGCACGCCGGCGAACGGCGGCACCACGATGCGCGGCATCGCCAGCGCATCGGCGAGGGCACAGGCATGAAGCGGTCCCCCGCCGCCAAACGCCACCAGCGCACAGCGCCGCGGATCCACCCCGCGCTCCACACTCACGCGGCGCAACGCCCGCGCCATCTCGGCGTCGGCGATCGCGAGGATGGCGCGCGCCGTGCGCTCGACGTCGCTGCCGAGCGTGGCCGCGAGCGCGCCGATGGCGGCCCGCGCCGCGTCCGCGTCGAGCGCGACACCGCCGCTCATCCCGCGCGCGACGATACGCCCGAGCACCAGCTGCGCATCGGTGACGGTCGGCTCGGTGCCGCCGCGTCCGAAGGCCACGGGACCGGGGCGCGCACCCGCGCTGCGCGGCCCGACGCGCAGTGCGCCACCGTCATCGATCCACGCGATGCTGCCGCCGCCGGCGCTTACGGTGTCCACGAGCACGCGCGGCAGAGCGATGGGCACGCCGGCCACCTCGCCGCCGGCCTCGACCAACGGCTCGCCGGAAAGAATCAGCCCCGCATCGGCGCTGGTGCCCCCGATGTCGATCGTGAGCGCGTCCTCGAACGCCGAAGCGGACGCTGACGGCTGCGGCGCAGACGCGCGCAGCGCCCGCAGCACTGCGGCAGCGCCGACGACTCCGCCTGCCGGTCCTGAGAGCGCCAAAGCCGCCGCATGGCGCGCCGCCGTCGCAGCCGGCTGCATGCCGCCGCCACTGGTCATCACCGACGGCGCGGGTTGCCCCGCGGCGTGCAGGCGCTCCGTCAGCCGCTCGAGATACCGCAGCACGGCCGGCCGCGCGTAGGCCTCGGCGCTGGCCGTCGCCAAGCGCTCGTACTCCCGGATCTCCGGCAGCACCTCGGCGCTCGTGACGACCTCCAAGCCCGGTCGCGCCTGGCGCAGCGCCGCGGCCACCGCCTGCTCGTGCCGGGCATCGGCGTAGCTGTGCAGCAGCGCGACCAGCACGATCTCGGGGTCCCGTGCGAGCGTGGCGTCAACGACGCGCCTCAGCTCGGTCGCCTCGAGGGCTCGCTCCGCGATCGGCGTGGCGGCAAGGGCGCCGTTCGCCTCTCGGTCGCGCACCACTAACCGCTCCGCGACCGCGATGACGTCCTCCCGCGCGACGAGCGGCGCGGGATGCTGGCGACTCAAGTCATAGAGCGATGCACGGTCTTGCCGCCGCAGGAACAGCACATCTTCGGCGCCGGCCGTGGTGACCAGCACAACACGCGCGCCGCGACGCTCCAACAGGAGGTTCGTGACGACCGTCGTGCCGTGGACGATGGCATCGGCGCGCGCGGCGAGGCCGTCGAGTGACGCGACGACGCCCTCGCCTTGGTCGCCGGGCGTCGACAGCACCTTGTGCGCGACGACGCGGCCGTCGGACGTGAGCGCCGCACGGTCGGTGAAGGTGCCACCGACATCGACGCCGACGCGCCAGTGGGTGCTCAGGAGGCTGCGGCCGACGGCGCCTGCGTGTGGCGCCAGATGACGAGGGCGAGGCCGAGATGCCCGGGCAGCAAGAGCATCAGGGGGCCGCCGAGGCGTTGCGGGACGAAGGGCGTGAGCAGTAGCGCGAGCGCCGCGGGGATGACCACCGCGGCCAGCACCATCGTCGCGAGCACGTCGCGCTCCCCGCGCCACACCGCGCGCGCGCCGAGGATCGCGGCCGCGAGCGCCAGCGGCGAGCAGAGCAGCAGCGTGAGGTTCCAGTACCAGAACGTGTGCGCCGAGAACAACCACATGCCGAGCAACACGCAGCCGACGAGTCCCGTGAGCCCGTAGAACAGCGCGGCCATCACGGCAGCGGGGATGCGGCGCTTGCGCCGCGCCTCGAGCGACGTCGGCACGAGCATCAGCATCCAGGCGCCGAGCACGGGACCCAGGGCGCCCAGCGTGAGGCCGCGACGCTCGGCAGGTTCGGGGGCCCGCGCCGTCGGCGTGTGCAGGACGCGCTCCTGCGCCACCAGCGGCCGCGTGCCGCCACCCGGCGCGGGCACCGTCACCTCACGCAGGTAATCGCGCAGCCGCATCGGCACGAACATCGCTTCCCAAGCCGTCAGCGGCTGGTCGGCCGAGGGCCCGAGCGCGAGCTCGATGCCGAGCTGGGAGTAATACGTGGGGCCCGTGAGTCGGATCGACTCGTCCCGGTAGCTCCAAGTGGTCGTGATGGGCACGAAACGCCGCTGCAGCGCGCCGCCCATCACGCGGTCCAAGGCATCACGGATCCGCGTGGAGCAGTTGTCGAGAAAGTACTGATACCGATAGTACTTGTTCTCCTCGCGGACGTTCGCCTCGACGAAGGCCTTGAGCTCCGCCTTCTCGGCGTCCGTCAGGTCGAGCACCTGCTCGACGGCATCGCGGTCGAACTTGGCGTAGAAGGCGATCAGCGGCTCGCTGGGGAAGGCCTCGACCCAGTACTGGGTGTCACCGGAGAGGAATCGCCCGAGGAAGTTCGGCTGGTCGAAGCTGAACATGCCCCAGTTGTACGCGAGGTCGCTACCCGTGGCGGGATCGACGATGCGCAGGGCGTTGTGCCCGAAGCGTTCGAAGACGAGGTCGCCGGGGCCGAAGGTCAGCACCGAGACGCGCAGGGCGCTCGCCGCCGTCGGCCCCTGTGCCGCCGCCGGCACGGACCCGAGGACGGCGAGCATCATGGCCAGCACCGCAACCCGCATCGGCGCGAATGGCACGATTACTTCTCGAGCCGGATCTCTTTCGCCTCGTCCGCCGCCTTGTAGATCACGTCGAGCAGCTTGTAGACGCGCACCTGGTCCTTGTGCGCATCATACGACGTCTCGCCACGAAGGACGGCGAGGAAGTGGGCGAGTTCGCTGCGGTAGCTCTGCATCGTCGCGCTGTCGCGCTGCGAGGCGCCGCTCGGCGACACGTCCACCGGGCTCCCGTGGATCTCCTTCGTGATGCGCAGCGGTGAGAGCCGGGCCGAACCCTGCGTGCCGATGACCTCGAACCACCAGCGATCCTCGTCGCCCATGTAGTTCCAGCGCGTGTCGATCGTGACGGTGAATCCGCCGTCGCATTCGATCATCGCCAGCATGGCATCCTCGACGGCATTGGCGCCACGGGCGCGCTCCATCGTCGCGCTGACCCGCTTCACGCGCGGGAAGTCCGTGAGCCACCCGGCGAGGTCGAGGAGCGGCAGGCCGAGTTCGAGGAAGGCCCCGCCACCGGCTTCCTGCCGCCGCTGCCGCCACGGCGCCGAGGGACCCCGACGGCGGTACGCGCCGGCCCGCACCGCGACCAGCTTGCCCAGCTCCCCACCGCGCAGGAAGCTATCGAGCGTCTGCGCATCGAGCCGGAAGCGATGGTTGTTGGCGACCATCAACAGGCGATCCGCCTTCTCCGCCGCCGCCACGAGCCGTTCCACGCCCTTCGAACTCAGCGCGACGGGACGCTCCACCAGCACGTGCTTGCCCGCCTTCAGCGCGGAGAGCGTGTGCACCTCGTGCGCATGGTTGGGCGAGCAGATCACGATGGCGTCGAGATCGGGCACCTCGAGCAGGTCATCGATGTCGGTGCACCAGTTCTTCACGCTGAAGCGCTGGGCGATGCCGCGGGCCTTGGCCGCGTCGTTGTCGCAGAGCGCGGCGATCTCCGCGCCGCGCATCTTCGCGAGCGCCGGCAGGTGGGCCGTCTGGGCGATGGCGCCGAGGCCGAGCACGCCGAAGCGCACGGGACCGGTCTTGAGCGAAGAGAGCGTGGGCACGGTGGGGTGGGCTACGGGGAGCTACGAGGAAGGTAGCGGTCCGACGGAAGTGCCAGGGAAGTAAGTGCGGAGGATCTGCCGGGCGCTCTGCCCAGCCCGGGCCCGACCGATGGCGCCCCACTGGCAGAGCCCGACGCCGTGGCCGTAGCCGTTGCCGCGCAGGATGACGCGGGCGATGCCCGCGTCGCCGCCCTCGGTGGACACCGAAAAATAGGAGCTGGGCAACGGCTCGCCACTGGGCGTGCGGAGGATCGCGCGGGCATCGTTGCCGCCGACGTCGAACGTCCCCCGCGCCGTGCGCAGCTCCAGCACTTTCACCCGTCCACCCCGGAAACGCTCGGCCACCCGCAGGCCGCGGACCTCCCCCGGGCCCTGCGGCGGCACGTCGGTGATCGTGCGGAGGTAGCGGCCCACGGCCGCGTCCAGCTCGCCGCCCGCGATGGTCCGCTCCCAGTAGAAACGCGGCGCGATGTCGCAGTAGTAGCGCTCCGAGCGCCCGATGCGGTCGCTCACGCGACGCAGGTACGCCACCGGCTGGCCGTTCCAGGCCTCCTCGGCCGCCGCCGTTTCGCCGCCGCAGGCGCTCGAATACGGCGCGGTGATCACGCGCCCGCCGTACAGCAGCACCTGCCCGCGCGTGGCGTCCACCGCCGCGCTGGCGTTCGGCCGCTCGGCATCCACGCCGCCGTAGACTTGGTCGGCGGTGGACGGCACCAGATCGAAGTGCTCGCTGCGCCCCCGGCCGCCACGCGCCGCCGCGAGCCGCGACACCGTGTACGAGCGCGCGGCGATGGCCTGCGCCTCGAGTGCCGCGCGCTCGGCCGCCGGCCGTTCGCCGAGCTCGAGCGGCACCACGCCCTTGAGATAGTCTTCGAGTGGCAGGACGTTCACCACGAGCATGCCGCTGTCGGTCGAGACGGTGCGCAGCAGGCCGCGGTAGCGCTTGCCCTTGAAGCGGACGGGGTCGCTGCCGCGCGGGGCGAGCTGCGCGGGCACCTCGTCGCCGCGGGCCACGCCGAGGGCGACACGCACGGCGGGATTGCGTGTGCTCCCTCCGCGCGGACCGCGCGGCGCGCACGACACCAACAGCAGCGCCGCGAGTAGCAGCGCTGCGCGACTCAACGCCCGAAGCTCCCGATCGACGCGAGCATCGGCAGCGCCCGCCCGCGCGTCGCGGTGGCCGCATCCGGGCTCGGCGCCGCGAGCAGTGTTCGCCGGTAGGTCGCCGTGAAGTCGTAGTCGTCGACGACTTCGTCGACCTCGACTTCCACGATGCTGCCCGCCGCCGCGTCGGTGTCGATCCACGTCACGCCGTCGATGTCATCCGCCTGCCAGGGCAGCCGCGCGCGCGCCGGACTGTCCGGTGTCGCCGCGGCCTCAATCAAGGCCGGCGCCACCGTGCCGACGCGGGACTCGTAGCGCTCCGCCGTGATGTGCCGCTGCAGCTCCTGCACGATCTCCAGACGGCGGAGCTTCTCGCCCTCAGGCACGTCGTCGTCCAGCAGCGCTCCGCGGGTGCCTTCCTGCGGCGAGTACGTGAACACACCCACGCGCTCGAACTGGATCTCCCGCAGGAAGTCCACAAGCTGCTGGAAATCGTCCTCGGTCTCGCCGGAGAAGCCGACGATGCAGGTCGTGCGGATGGCCACGCCCGGCACGGCCTCGCGGAAGCGCGCGACCTTCTCGCGGATGGTCTTCTTCCGCTCGGGCCGGCGCATGCGCTCGAGCACGGCATCGCTGGCGTGCTGGATCGGCATGTCGAGATATGGCACGATGCGCGGATTGCTCGCGATGACCTCCAGCAGCCGCGGCGAGATGCCGGAGGAGTAGAGGTACATGTTGCGGATCCACGGGATCGACGTCTCGCGGACCAGTGCTTCGAGCAGCTCCGGCAGCCGCACGGACTGGTCGCGCAGGTCGCGGCCGTAGTGCGCGAGGTCCTGCGCCACGAGGTTCACCTCGCGCGCGCCCTGGAGCTCCAGCAGCTGCGCTTCCTTCACCACGTCGTCGGGCAGGAAGCTGCGGTGCTTGCCGCGCATGAGCGGGATCGCGCAGAACGCGCAGCCGTGGTCGCAGCCCTCGCTGACCTTCAGATAGCGCACGAACGGCGTGTCGCCGGCGTGCACGCGCACGCCAGGATGCTGCACGACCGGATCGCCGATCAAGCCGCGCTCGCGCAGCTTCGGGAGCAGCTGTTCCGTCTCCGACGCCCCGAGGAAGAAGTCCACTTCCGGCAGCGCCTCGACGAGCTCGTCCTTGTGCCGCTCCACCATGCAGCCCACCGCGACCACCGCCTGCGCCGCGCCGCTCCCCTTCAAGCGCCCGGCCGCGACGATGGCATCGATGCTCTCGGCCTTCGCCGCATCGATGAAGCCACAGGTGTTGACGATGATCAGCTCCGCCGACTCCGCGTCCTCCACCGGCTCGGCCCCGTGGTCGAGCAGCTGCGCGAGGTAGCGTTCGGAGTCGACAGTGTTCTTGTCGCAGCCGAGGGTGACGAGTTTGACTCTCACCGGTAGTTGCCGAACGAAAGCGCCACGCCGAAGTCCTCGCCGCGGCAGAAGGCGATCACCGCCTGCAGCTCATCGCGATCAGGCGCCGAGACGCGCACGGTGTCGCCTTGGATCGACGCCTGCACCTTCTTGAACTTCTGCGCCTTGATCGCCGCGACGACCTTCTTGCAGGTCTCGCCGTCCAGGGCCTGCTTCAACTTGATGTCGCGGTGCCAGGTATCACCGCCGCCCGGCGTGGGCTCGCCGGCGTCGAGGTTCTGCACCGGCACGCCACGCTTGATGAGCTTCGACTGCAGGATGTCCCACATCGCGCGCAACCGCATGTCGGTGTCGCTCGAGAGCTTCACGAGGCCCTCGGTGCGCTTGAACTCCACGGTCGCCAGCTTGGCGTCCTTGAAGTCGTAGCGCTGCGCGATCTCCTTGGACGCCTGGTTGACGGCGTTGTCGACTTCCTGGAGGTCGACGGAGGTGGTGATGTCGAAGCTTGCGTCTTTGGCCATGGCTCGGGGGCTGAACTGCAGATGTAAGATGTAAGATATGAGATGTAAGGGGGAAACGCTCGCGGGTTCGGTGCAGGGCGCCCAGTTCCGCCCCCACACCAAACCCGTAGTTGCCCCAGTCTCACATCTTACATCTTACATCTCACATCTGCAGTTGCGTTACTCCCCGAGATACGACTCGAGTGCGCGGGCCCTAGACACGTGACGAAGACGTGAGAGCGCCTTCTCCTTGATCTGCCTCACCCTCTCCCTCGTGATATTCAGCACCGCCCCGATCTGCTCCAGCGTCATCGGCTCGCTGCCGTCCAACCCGAAGTAGAGCCGCAGGATCTTCGCCTCGCGCTCCTTGAGCCCCGCCAACGCCTCCTGCACCGAATCCGTGAGGGCCTTGTCGAAGGTCTCGTCGTCGGGCGACGCGCTCTCGGTGTCCGGGATGTAATCCATCAACCGGTTGTCCTCGCCCGGCGCCATCGGGGCGTCGAGCGAGATGTGCGTCTGCGAGATCGCCATCGTCTTGGCGACCTCCTCCTCCGTGATCTCCATCCCCTCGGCGATCTCGGCGTGCGTGGCCTCGCGACCGAGCTCCTGCAGCAGCGCCGTGGCGCGCTTGCCGATCTTGTGTAGCGTGCCCGCACGGTTCAGCGGCACGCGCACGATGCGGCTCTGCTCGGCCAGCGCCTGCAGGATCGCCTGGCGGATCCACCACACGGCGTACGAGATGAACTTGATGCCCTTCGTCTCGTCAAACTTGTGGGCGGCGCGGATCAAGCCGAGGTTGCCCTCGTTGATCAGGTCCGAGAGGTTGACGCCCTGGTTCTGATACTTCTTGGCCACGGAGACGACGAAGCGGAGGTTCGACCGCACCAGCGTGTCGAGGGCCTCCTGGTCGTTCTGGCGGATGCGCTGCGCGAGGCGGACCTCCTCCTCGCGCGAGATCAGCGGATAGATGCTGATGTCCCGCAGGTACTGGTCGAGCGAACCTTCGTCAAAGCGCTGCTTGCGTGGCGGACCGCCAGCCATCCGTCTCTCCGGGGGAATCCGTGGTGCTGACGTGAATGTGCAGGCCGGACGCGTCGGGCGGTAGCTCCCCTCCCGCCGCCGTCAGTGGATCAGGTCACCGAGTCGCTTCCACCGCACCCGCGTGAGCCAGTCGAACGTCCGGCCGCTATCGGGCGAGTAGCTGTAGTACACGAAGATCGGCGAGCCCCGCATCAACGAGTCCGGCACGAAGCCCCAGTAGCGGCTGTCGAGGGAGTTGTCGCGGTTGTCGCCGAGGACGAAGTAGTGCGCGGGCGGCACGACGAGCGGTCCCCAATCGTTGCGCGTGGGATGGAATCCCCGCCCGCCGGGGCCGTCGGTGAGGTAATCGCGCTGCCAGCGGAACTCGTCGCCGCCCGGCTCGCGCAGGGCGACGCTGCGCTGCACGTAGGGCTCGTCCTGCGCTGCGCCATTGCGCACGAGGAGGCCCGCCCGCATCTCGAGCGTGTCGCCCGGCAGTCCGACCAGGCGCTTCACGAAGTGCTTCTCGGTGTCCTCGGGCCACTGGAAGACGACCACGTCGCCCAGCGCGGGCTCGCGCACGGCCGGCAGCCGCTTCTCGAGAAGCGGGACCTCTGCGCCGTACACGAGCTTGTTCACCAGGAGAAAATCCCCGACGAGCAGCGTGCCTTCCATGGACCCGCTGGGGATCTTGAACGCCTCCACGAGGAAGGCGCGCACCAGCAGGAAGAGCAGGATGGCCACTTGGACCGACTTGGCCCACTCCCAGAGCCCGCGCACCACGCGGAACCTCGGCGGCCGCGGCGGCGGAGCGGCGGCGGGAGCGCCGAGCGCGGGGTCAGACGCAGCGCCGTCGCTGACGTCCGGTCCCTCTGAGGCCGCTGGGCGCTCCTGCTCGCTCATACTTGGGAGATACACCGGAGCGGCGCGTTCGGGCAAGGCCGGGGAGACATCGGCAGTCACCACGAAGCAACCGTGTCTCGAAGGTGAGGAGTTATGCCGTGGCGGGCCTCGGGGCCTGCCACGGCTGCTTCGTTTTGAGGATCGTGTTGCAGACGACGATGAGCTTGCGGCTGCAGGCGGTGAGCGCCTGCTTCGCCGTCTTGCCGCGCGCGCGCAGCCGCGCGTAGAAGGCCTTGAGCGCGGGATTGTGGTGCGCCGCCGTGAGCGCGGCCATGTAGAGCACGCGGCGGACGTCGGCGCGACCGCCGCGGATGTGCCGCCGGCCGTGCCAGGCGCCACTGTCCTGCGCGAGCGGCGCGACGCCGACCAGGGCGGCGATCTCGCGGCGCGAGAGCGTCCCGAGCTCGGGCAGGAACGCGAGCAGCGTCGCGACCGTCACGGGGCCGATCCCGGGGACGCTGCGCAGCAGCGCGGCCGTCTCGCGCCACTGCGGGTGCGCGGCGATGTGGGCCTGGAGCTGCCGGTCGAGGTCGCGCCCCTTCGCCTCGAGGAACGCGATCGTCTCCTCGATGTCGGCGACGACGGGCGAGTCGGGGAAGAGCCGCTGCTGGTCGAGGCGCAGCCGCTCGGCGACGAGCATCTCGTCGAGCTGGCGCCGGCGGGCGACGAGCTGCATCAGGGTGCGGTGCGCGGCGTCGGGGAGCGTGACGGCCTGCACGGGCCGCTCGGCCGCGAAGCGCGCGAGCATCCGCGCGTCGAGCACGTCGGTCTTCGCGAACTGCCCGTGCGAGCGCGCGTACTCGCGCACGCGCGCCGGCGCGACGAGGCTCACCGGCAGGGCCTGCGCGCCGAGGGCCATCAGCACGGGGAGCTCGTAGCCGCCGGTGGGCTCGAGCACGACGTGCGCAGGCCGCAGCGCCGCGAGGCGCCGCGCGAGCGCGCGCAACTCCTTGGCGCTCGTGCCCGTCGTCCACGTCTCGCCGCTCGGATGGAGCGCGACCACGACGGTCGCCTTCGCCACATCGATGCCGACAAACATCCGGACCTCCGCGTGGGGATCGCCGCCGGCACCGGCCTTCCGCATGCGGGCTCCACGTCGGGCGTGGGCACCACCCAACCGTCCGGGCTCTCGGCAATCGTGATGGGTGGGCGCGGCCCCTGCTCCGTGGCGGTCTTCACGAACCGAGGCACGACCGGGCTCGCCCCGCACCCTTGTCCCACGAACATACCGTCGAATCGACATAGAAGGCACGAAGGGCTCCCTGCAGACTTTCGGGCCCGCGACCCCAAGAAGCATCGCTTCATTGGCGTCGCGGGCCCTACCGATTGCTGCGGCTCCCTTCGTGCCTTCGTGGTGAACCGCGGTCAGTAGTTGTCGATCTGCGCCCGCTGCAGCGACCCGGAGTAATCGACGTACCCGACCTTCGTCTCCGAGTAGAACTCGTACACTTCCCAGCCACCCTCGCGATGGCCGTTGCCCGTGGCCTTCACCCCACCGAACGGCAGGTGCGCCTCGGCGCCGATCGTCGGCGCGTTGATGTACGTGATGCCGTTGTCGAGTTCGTTGATGGCGCGGAACGCGAGGTTCACGTCCTGCGTGTACAGCGAGCTCGAGAGGCCGTACTTCACGCCGTTGTTGATGCGGAAGGCCTCGTCGGCGTCCTTCACGCGGATCACGCTGAGCACGGGCCCGAAGATCTCTTCCTGCTCCAGGCGCGATCCCGACCTCACCGCCGCGAAAATGGTCGGCTCGAAGAAGAACCCCTTGTCCAGCCCCGCGCCCGTGGCGCGTCGGCCGCCGAGCACCAGCTCGGCCTTCTCCTCGAGGCCGATCTCCACGTAGCGCTCGATCTTGCTGATGGACTCCGCGTGGATCACCGGCCCCACATCCGTGCCCGCCTTGCGGCCGTCGCCGAGCTTGAGCTTCTTGGCGCGGTCCACGAGCATGGCGAGGAACTTGTCGTGGATGCCGTCCTGCAGGATGAGGCGGCTCGTGGCCGTGCAGCGCTGGCCCGTCGTGCCGAAGGCGCCCCAGAGCACGCCGTCGAGCGCGAGGTCGAGCTTCGCGTCGTCGAGGACGATCTGCGCGTTCTTGCCGCCCATCTCCAGCGACAGCCGCTTGTGCAGGCGGCCGCAGGTCTCGCCCACCTTGCTGCCCGTCTCCGTGCTGCCGGTGAAGCTCACCAGCGCGACGCCCGGATGCTCGACGATGGCCTTCCCCACCTCGCCGTCGCCGTGGACGAGCTGGATCACCTCGGGCGGCAGGCCGGCCTCGAGGAGGATCTCGACGAACACATGCCCCGTGTGCGGCACGTCCTCGGCGGGCTTGAACACGACCGCGTTGCCGCAGACCAGCGCCGGGAAGATCTTCCAGGTCGGGATGGCCAGCGGGAAGTTGAACGGCGTGATGATGCCGGCCACGCCGATCGGGCGGCGCATCGACATCGCCCACTTGTTGCGCAGCTCGCTGGGGACCGTGTGGCCGAACAGCCGGCGGCCCTCCGTGGCGGCGTAGAAGGCCGTGTCGATGCCCTCCTGCACGTCGCCGCGGGTCTCGGCCAGCGGCTTGCCCATCTCGCGGGTCATGAGGTCCGCGAGCTCCTCCTTGCGGGCGATCATGATCTCGCCGACGCGGCGCAGGACGTCGCCGCGAGCCGGAGCCGGCGTGCGCTTCCAGAGCTCGAAGCCGCGCGCGGCCGACTCCACGGCGCGCTGCACGTCCGCCGCGCCCGAGAGGGGGAACTTGCCGATGTGGTCCGTGGTATCGGCAGGGTTCACATTGTCTTGGTACTTGCCCGTGGACGGCTCGACCCACGCCCCGGCGATGTAGTTGTGGAAGGTCTTCATCCTGTGCAATCTAGCCGCCTATGGTCACGCTCCGCCCCGCCACCCCGGCCGACCAGCCCTTGCTCGAGCGTTGGGACGAGGATCCCGACGTCGTCGACTCAGATCCGAACGACGACTGGCACTGGGCCGAGGAGCTCGCCAAGACGCCGCCCTGGCGCGAACAGCTGATCATCGAGGCCGACGGCGAACCGGTGGGCTTCGTGCAGATCATCGACCCGCAGCTCGAGGACAGCCATTACTGGGGCGACTGCGGCCCCGGCCTGCGCGCGATCGACATCTGGATCGGTGAGGCACGGCATCGCGGCCGCGGCGTCGGGGGCGCGGCGATGCGGGAGGCGATCCGTCGCTGCTTCGCGCCGCCGGCGGTCACGGCAATCCTCATCGACCCGCTCGCGTCGAACACCGACGCGATTCGCTTCTACGAGCGGCTGGGATTTCGCTTCGTCGAGCGCCGCATGTTCGGCGCGGACGATTGCCATGTCATGCGGCTGGATCGCGCGGAGTGGGTGGCGCGATGACTCACTCGCAGGCCCAAGCCGCCGGGTGCTCGACCGTCGGCTTCGCATAGCCGATCCGCGGCAGGACGTCGAGCGACGCAAGGATCAGGCCCCACAGCACCAGCAGCAGCGACAGCACATGCGCGCGCCCCGCGCGGTGCCGGAACGTCCACACGGCGCTCCACGCGCCGCTCACCACCACCGCCGACACGGCGCCCAGATAGCCCGCGAGACCCAGTCCGCAGCGGTTGGCGTAGGGCCAGAAGATGATTCCCACGCCGATCGCGACCGCGAGCGTAAGCCGGGCGTACACACCGAAGCTCGAGGTGGCCGGGGCCGCAGGGGCGCCGAAGCCGGGCATTCCACCGGCCACACCAGCGCTTGCCCCACCCCCACTCGGCGCGCTCGGAGCGGCCGGTGCGCGCGACGGCGCGGGCGCCGGCCGACTCGCCTGCTTCGCCATCTCCGCGTCGATCTTCTTCAGCTCGGCGTCCCAATCGCGATCGGTCATCCCTGCTCCCGCGCCAATCCGTGGCGCTCCAGCTTCTTGTAGAGATTGCTGCGCGGCATGTCGATCGCCCGCGCCGTCTCGGCCACGTTCCAGTCGTGCGCCTTGAGCTTGGCCTCGAGGAACGCGCGCTCCGCCGCGAGCTTGAACTCCTCGTACGTGGCGAAATGCTCGAAGGTGCCAAGCCCCGTCTCGGACGACGCATCGCCCGCCCGCGCCCCGACCAAACGGTCCACGTCGCTGCGCTGGATGCGCGGGCCGGCCGCGAGGATCAACAGCCGCTCGACGGTGTTGCGCAGTTCGCGCACGTTGCCCGGCCAGTCCAGCGCCGAAAGCCGGTCCATGGCCGCATCGTCCACCTGACGCGGCGGGAGGCCGGACTCCTGCGCGAGGCGCTGCAGGAAGTGCTCGACCAGCATCGGAATGTCCTCGCGACGCTCCCGCAGCGGCGGCACGACCATGGGCACCACGTTGAGGCGGTAATAGAGGTCCTCGCGGAAGCGCCCGGCGGCGATCTCGCCCTCCAGCCGCTTGTTCGTCGCGGCCAGCACGCGCACATCCACCTTGCGCACCTTGTTGCCGCCGATGCGCGTGACCTCACCCTCCTGCAGCACGCGCAGCACCTTGGCCTGCGCCGACGGCGACATGTCGCCGATCTCGTCGAGGAACAGCGTGCCGCCATCGGCCTGCTCGAACTTGCCCGCGCGGTCCTGCACGGCGCCGGTGAACGAGCCCTTCATGTGGCCGAAGAGCTCGCTCTCGATCAGCTCGGAGGGAATCGCCGCGCAGTTCACCTCGACGAACGGCTGCTTGGCCCGCGGCGACTGCCGATGCAGCGCGCGCGCCACGAGTTCCTTGCCGGTGCCGTTCTCACCGGTGATCAACACCCGCGCCGGCGTCGGCGCCACCCGCGCGATCTGTTCCACCAGCGCGCGGATGCCCGCGCTCGCCCCGACGATCTCGCCGTGTCGCTCGACGCGCTGCCGCAACCGCGCGTTCTCCTCGCGCAGGTCGAGGTGGCCGATCGCGTTGCGCAGCGTGACGAGGATGCGGTCCGTGTCGAGCGGCTTCTCGAGGATGTCGTAGGCGCCGAGCTGCGTGGCGGCGACGGCATCCTTCACCGTGGCGTGGCCCGAGATCATCACCACCACCGCTGCCGGATCGAGGCTGCGCAGCCGCTTGAGCGTCTCGAGCCCGTCAATGCCTTCCATCTTCACGTCGAGGAAGGTCAGCTGCGGTCGCCACGCCTCGTACGTCGCGAGTCCTTCGTGCCCGCTCGCCACCGCCTTCACGTCGTAGCCTTCGAACTCCAGCAGCTGCGCCAACGCGGCGCGGATGCCGGGTTCGTCGTCGACGATCAGGACCCGACGGCTCACAGCCACTCCTGGATGATCGGCGGGAGGTGCGGCTTCACCTTCGGGATCCAGAGGTCCTTCGTGGCGAAGCCCACCGCACCCGCCACGAGCAAGATGATCGCGCATCCGATGCGCCCGATGAGCCCGAAGAACATTCAGTCCCCTCCCGTGACGCCGGCCAGCACATTGAGGGCTCCCGAGCGGAACCCGCGCGGATCGATCTCCACCGTCGTGAAGCCCGCCTCGCGCACGGCGCGCTCCACGGCCTCGCGCCGCGGCGACACCGACCACTCGGCCAGCACCTCGCGCGCGAGCTCCACACGCGCCGTCTCGCCGAAGTAGCGCACGCGCAGGTCACCCGTGACGCCGAGGGCGCGCAGCCCCGCTTCCGCCAGCTCCACCATGCGCAAACGCTCGGGCGTCACCGCCGTCCCGTACGGCAACCGCGAGGACAGGCACGGCGACGACGGCTGCGCCCAGGTGGGAATGCCGCGGGCGCGGCTGAGGGCACGGATGTCCGCCTTGGTGAAGCCCAGCTCCGCGAGGGGCGACCGCACCCCGCGCTCCGCCGCGGCCTGCTTGCCCGGCCGATAGTCACCCAAGTCATCGGCGTTGGTGCCGTCGACCACCACCGCCAGGCCGCGCGCTTCGGCGATCGGCTGCAGGCGGCTCCACAACTCGCTCTTGCAGAAGTAGCAGCGGTTGGTGGGGTTCGCCGCGTACCGCGGATCGTTCATCTCGTCCGTGTCCACCTCGAGCACGGACACGCCGAAGCCCGCCGCCACGCGCCGCGCCGTTTCCCACTGCACGGCCGGGTACGACGCGCTGCGGCCGATCACCGCCAGCGCACGGGCGGGACCCAAGGCCTCATGCGCGACGATGGCGAGATACGCGGAGTCCACGCCGCCCGAGAACCCGACCAACGCCGAGCCCTGCGCCGCGAACCACGTCAGCAGCGCGGATTCCTTCGCGCGCTGCGCGTCGGTGACGTCGGAGGAATCGGAGTCATGCGCAATCATGCAGCGAAACCTAGCGCCCGACGCTCTGCCCCGGCGTGACGTTGCCCACGCCGGCTGCCGCGCCGAGCGCCGTGGACGCGCCCGGCGCGTACGCCGGACCACGCACCGCGCGACCGGGCTTCGCGCCGGTGTGCTGGCCATTCTGCCAGACCAGCGTCCCGTTCACGTACGTGCGGAGCACGCCGACCGACACCTGATGCGGCCGCTCGAACGTCGCGCGATCGCCAACGGTCGCAGGATCGAACACCACCACGTCGGCGAAGAAGCCCGGCGCGAGCAGCCCGCGCTCCTGGATGCCCAAGCGCCGCGCATTCGCCCACGTCATCTTCCGCACGGCATCCTCGAGTGGAATCACCTGCTGCTCGCGCACGTACGGCCCGAGCACGCGGGTGAACGTGCCGTAGGACCGCGGATGCACCAGCCCAGACGCGGCGCGGGGGTTGGGCCCGCCGGCATCAGAGCCGAACTTCATCCACGGGCGCCGCATGTTCTCGACCACGTTCGACTCGTCCATCAGGAAGTAGATCGTCTCGACGCGGTTGCGCTCGGTGCGGATGAGCCGGAACGCCGCCTCGATCCAATCCACGCCCATGTCGTCGGCGATCTGCGAGAGTCGCTGACCCGAGTACTTCCGCAGCGCCGGCGTGGACAGCCGCGAGATCAGCACGTTCTCCGGCGTCGCGAGTGCGCAGAGATTCTCCCAAAAGCCCGTCGGCCGTTCGATCTCGCGACGGATCACGCGACGCTGCGCCGAGTCGGCGAGGCGCGTGTACAACTGCGCCCCCTGCGCGCTCGGCGGCAGGCAGGACGTCAGGCCCGTCGCCGCGGCGACGTACGGATACATGTTGGCCTCGATGTCGAGCCCCGTCGCGCGCGCATCCTCGATCCGCGCCAGCGACTCCGCGCCCTTGTTCCAGTTGAGGCGCCCTGCCGCCTTGAGATGCCAGATCTCCACGCGGACGCCCGCTTCGCGCCCGATCCGGATGGCCTCGTCCAGCCCGTCGAGCAGGCCGTCGCCCTCGGAGCGGAGGTGCGTGGCGTAGATGCCGTCGAGCTCGGCCATCGCCTTCGACACCTCGATCAGTTCATCCGGGCCGGCGAAGGTCCCCGGTGCGTAGATCAGCGCCGTGCCGATCCCAAACGCGCCATCGCGCATCGCGCGCACCAGCGCGCCCTGCATTTCGCGCACGGCCTCCGGGGTCGCCGGCCCCGTGCGGGTATTCATGCCGTACTGCCGCAGCGTATGCCCGCCGACGAACGCCCCGACGTTCACCGAGCTGCCGCGCTTCTCCATCGCCTCAAGGAACTGGCCGAAGCCGTCGGACCGCGCGAACCGCCGTGCCAGCGAATCGGGCCGCGCGCCGATGAACCGCGGGTTCCGCGGCGCGTACGTCGTGCCCTCGCCGATGATCTCGGTGGTCACACCCTGCGAGACCTTGGCGATCAACCGCGTGTCGCCATAGAGGAAGTACCAGCCGCTCTGGCCGAGGATGTCGATGAAGCCCGGCGCAACCACGAGGCCCGTGGCGTCCACCGTGTCCTTCGCTTCGCGCCCGACGAGAAAGCCAGACGGGCCGACGATCGCGATGCGGTCGCCGCGGATCGCCAAGTCGCCGTAGAACGAGGGGCCGCCGCTGCCGTCCACGATGCGCCCGTTCAGGATGAGCACGTCGTACGGCGCGGCCGCCTCTTGGGCACGCGCGCCGCCCGCGACGCAGGTGACGAGGGCGAGCAGCAGCGAGAGGCGTTGGCGGCCGAAACAGGACACGTGGCAGGTCGGGGAAAGGAAAGCCTGAAAGCTATCCGCCTCCCCCGGGCGGCTGGGAGTCTCCTGCACGAAAGACCAGCGCCTCGGCGATCGCGCCCGTCCCCACGCGCTCGTCGCCGTCGAGGTCCGCCACGGTGCGCGCCACGCGCAGCGCGCGGTGGTACGCGCGTGCCGAGAGTCGCAGCCGGTCGGCGGCCTCGCCGAGCAGCGACCTCGCTTCGCTCGTCAGCAGACCGTGCTGCTGCAACCAGCGGCCCGGCGCCTCGGCGTTCAGCCGCACGCCGGGCAGCACGCGGTAGCGCGCCGTCTGCCGCGCGCGTGCAGCTACGACCCGCGCCGCCACAGCGCTGCTCGGTTCGTCCGTCGCCAGTTCGCCCAAGGTCGCCAGCTTCACGGCGCCGATGCGCACGTGGAGGTCGATGCGGTCGGCCAACGGACCACTGAGCCGCGCGCGGTACCGCTGGATCTCCGCCGCCGAGCAGCGACAGCGCTGCGAGGGCTCCCCGTCCTGCCCGCAGGGGCAGGGATTCGCCGCACCGACCAAGAGGAAGCGCGCTGGGAACGCGACGGCCTGCGCGGCACGCACGATCGTCACACGCGCGTCTTCCATCGGCTGCCGCATCGCATCGAGCACGTAGCGCGGCAACTCGAGCAACTCGTCGAGGAACAGCACGCCACGGTGCGCCAGCGAGACCTCACCGGGACGCGGGCCCGGGCCGCCGCCAATCAACCCGGGGAGCGAAATCGTGTGATGCGGGGCGCGGAACGGCGGTGTGCGCGTCGGGGCGCGGTCCGTCGGGAGGATCCCGCCCACGCTGTGCACCGCGACGACCTCCAGCAGCGCCTCGTCGTCGAGCGCCGGCAGGATACTCGGCAACCGACGCGCCAACATGGTCTTGCCGGCGCCCGGTGGCCCAACGAGCAACAGGTTGTGCCCGCCGGCTGCGGCGATCTCGAGGGCGCGCTTCGCGACCGGTTGCCCCACCACATCGCTCAGGCAGGCCGCATCGACGCGCTCGGCGCTCACGGTCGGCTCCGGCGCGGGCGGCAGCGTCCCCGCGCGCAGATGCGCCATCAGTTCCGGCAACGAGGCGCAGGGCGCCAGCCGCACGTCGCGCAGCAGGGCGGCCTCGGCGGCATTCGCGGCCGGCAGCACGAGGGCGCGAGCACCGCTCGCGCGTGCGGCGCGGGCGAGCGGCAGTGCTCCGCGCACCGGGCGAATCGACCCGTCGAGTCCGAGCTCGCCCACGCAGAGCAGCCCCTCGACCGCTGCGGCCGCGAGCTGACCGCTCGCGACGAGCGCGGCGAGGGCGATCGGCAGATCGAAGGCCGTCCCGTCCTTGCGCACGTCGGCGGGCGAGAGATTCACGGTCCACCGACGCGGGGGCAGTTGCAGCCCCGCGTTGGCCAGCGCCGCGCCGACCCGCTCGCGGGCCTCCTTCACGCTGCCACTGGGCAGACCCACCATGGTCCACCCTGGGAGTCCCGGGGCGGCGTCGACTTCCACGGTCACCGTGAAGGCATCGATGCCGAGCACGGCGGCGGATTGGAGGGCGGCGAGCATGCGCCGAACCTGCGAGCGCCCCGCGCCGCCGCGGCATCGTAGGATTGCGAGCGGGAGCATCGTCATCCCCGGGCGCGCTCGCGCAGCGTGCCGCGGACGGAATACCTTTCGCGCATGCCGCTGCGTCTCCTGCTGCTCGCGTTCGCGTTGCTCGCCGCGCCCCTGCGCGCGCAGGTGCCGGCGCTGCGCGCCGGCACCTTCGTCGCCGAACGCATCGACCGGGACCCCTTGCCGCAGACCGATCGCGTCGTGGACGAGGATGGGACCACGTACCTGATCGTGTTCGACCGCCTCGTGCTCTCGTTGCGCGACGATGGGCGGTTCCGGGCCTCGGTGCGATACCGCCGCACGCTGTACGCCAACGATCCGCGCGGCCGCGACCGCCGCATCCCGCTGCAGACGATGGCGGTCACGGGGCGCTATGAGATCGTCGGCAGCGAAGTGAGGTTCACGCCTGATCCCTCCGAGGAGACGCGTGGACTCCGCATGCTCTCCGGCACGGTGGTGAACGGCCGTGAGATCACCGTGCCCTTCCAGTACCGCAACGGCACCCGCGAGCGCGACCGGCGCCTCGTGATGCGCCGCAACGACAACATCCTGTAAGGCTCCCATGCAGCGCCCTCCCACATCCGCCCTTCGCCGCGTTCTCGTCGTCACCGTCGCCGTCGTGCTGGCCGCCTGCGCGCCGCAGGCGGCCAGCGTCGCACCCGCGCCCGACGTCCCGCCGTTCACGCCAGGCGTCGTGCCGGACTCCTTCGTCGCGCGCCTCACGACCACGAAGGGCGAGGTAGACATCATCGTCCGCCGCGATTGGGCCCCGAATGGCGCCGCGCAGTTCTACGAAGCGGTAGCCACTGGCTACTACGACGGCGCGCGCTTCTTCCGCACCATCCGCGGCTTCGTCTCGCAGTTCGGCCTCGCCGCGGACACTGCCGTCACCGCGCGCTGGCGCACGCGCACGATCCCCGACGATCCGGTGACGCAGACCAACCGCCGCGGTACGCTCGTCTTCGCCAGCGGTGGCCCGAACACGCGCACCACCCAGATGTTCGTCAACCTGCGCGACAATCCGCGTCTCGATGGCCTCGGCTTTCCGCCCATCGGCGAAGTGATCAGCGGACTCGACGCGGTCGACTCGCTCTACACGGGCTACGGCGACGGCGCCAACGCGCCCAGCCAGGAGCGCATCACCCGGGAAGGCGAAGCCTACCTCGCCGCGAACTTCCCGCTACTCGATCGGATTGTACGGGCAACCGTCATCAAAGCCTGGTTTCCGTGACCGACCTCGCCTTCACGCACCGCTGGGAGCCCCGCGAGGGCAGCGCCCGCACCCTGCTGCTCCTCCACGGCACCGGCGGTGACGAAAACGACCTCATTCCCCTCGGCGACCTCATCGACCGCGAGGCGAATCTCCTGTCGCCGCGCGGGCAGGTGCTCGAGCACGGCATGCCGCGCTTCTTCCGCCGGCTCGCCGAGGGCGTCTTCGACATCCCCGATCTCAAGGCCCGCACCGCGCAGCTCGGCGACTTCGTCGTAGCCGCCAGCGCCGAATACGGCTTCGCCACCGACGGCGTGACGGCGGTGGGCTTCAGCAACGGGGCGAACATCGCGGCGGCGCTGCTCCTGCTGCGGCCGGGCCTCGTGCGCGAGGCGATCCTCTACCGCGCGATGGTGCCGTTCGAGCCCGAGACGCTGCCCGACCTGCGCGGCACGCGCGTGTTCATCGCCGCCGGCGAGCACGACCCCATCATCACGCCGAGCAACAGCGAACGCCTCGCGACGATGCTGCGCGAGGCCGGCGCCGACGTGACGCTGCGTTGGGCACCGGTCGGCCACCAACTCACGCGCGACGACGTGGACGCGTCGCGCGCGTGGCGTACGGCTACTTCTTCGTAGCGGCCCTGCGCTTCCGGGCGGCGCGCTGCGCCGCCTCCTTGCGCTTGCGGGCCTTGAAGACGCTCACCGGTTCCATGATCGAGCCGCGGCACTTGGCCGTGCCGCAGAGGCACTTGTAGCGCTTCTCGTCTTCCTCGGTCTCGTCGCCGCTGCGCTCGTACGCGTAGTCGTAGTGCAGTTCCTCGCCGACCGGGATGTCGCGGATGGCCGAGATGAACACGCGGCCCTTGTCGATCTCCGCCTCGCAGTTCGGATCGCAGGAATGATTGATGTAGCGCGACTCGTTGCCGTCGTTGGTCGCGTCGATCACCATGCGCGACGAGATCGTGAACAGGAACGTGTGGTGCTCGTCCATCGACTCGTCGTCGTAGCGCGCATCGGCCTCGGCGTGCGTGATGCGCTCGCCCACGTATTCGATGAGTTGCTCGCCCTTCTGAATGGGACGGATGGCAAACGCGCCCTTGCCGGCGATGCCGGAGTCGCGGATTTCGAAGGCTAAGGGGTTCGGTTGTGGCATCCGCGCAAACTAATCACGCGTGCAACGGCGCTGGCCGCGGCGTCGGCGCTCAGCGCAGCAGCGGCGCGGCGAGCTCCACGCCCACATACCAGTTGCGACCCGGCGCGCCCTCGAGCACGCGCCCGAAGGCACCATTCAGTGTCACGGCCCCCACGTAGCGCTCGTCGAGCGCGTTCTGCACGCTGGCGAAGGGCTCCACGCGCCAGCCGCGCAGCTCGGCCGTGTGCGCGACGCGCAGGTTGAGCTGCCCACGCCCCCAGCTGCCCACCGGCACGAGATTCCGATCGTCGCCGAACATCGCGCCCTGCGTGCTGTGGTCCACATCGACGGTCGTCGCGCGCCAGCGGGCCCGCGCACCGAGCCGCAGCGCGCGCTCGGGCACCCCGGCGAGGCGATTGCCGTCCAGCGTGTCGGCCGTCGTGCTCGTGAGCGGCAGGATGTACTCGTCGAAGCGATAGTCCGCCAGCGTATACGCCGCCTGCAGCTCCAACCAGGTCGTCGCGCGCAGCCCGAGCCCCAGCTCCGCGCCGCGGCTCCGTGTCTGCCCCGCGTTGCGGAAGAACGCGCGACCAGAGGTCTCCAAGTACTGCACGATCGCGTCCTCGGCGTCGACCTGGAACAGCGCCAGCTCGTAGGTCAGCCGCGCGCCCCAACGTCCGCGCGCACCGACCTCGAGCGTGCGCAGTCGTTGCGGGCCGAGCTCGGGATTGAATCCCCCCTGCCCGTCCGGCCGCACTTGCAGCTCCGTCGTCGTCGGCGTCTCGAAGGCCGTGGCCACGTTCGCGTACGGCGCGATCCACTCCCGCAGCCGCCACACCGCGCCAAGGTGCCCGGTCGTCGCGGTGAGCAGACGGCTGCCCGTGTTGTCGCGCCCGTCGGTCAGGAAGTTGTCGTCGACCCGGAACTCCAGGCGATCCCAGCGTGCGCCAGTGCTGACCGTGAGCGTGGGCGTGGGCTCCCACTGCACCTGCGCGAACGGCCCGACGCTGACGACGATCTCGTTCTGGTCGAGCAGCAACGTGTCTGTGGGCGTCGTCGGCCGTCCCCCCGTCGCCGCCTGGTTGCGCCGCACGTCGAAGCTGCGCTGCAGGTCGAAGCCCGTCGTGAGTCGCCACGCCTCCGCCAGCTGCCGCTGGACATCGACGCGCGCGCCCGTCACGCGGCGGTCGAGCGTACTGAACGTGCCGCGCGGCGAGGTCGCGGCCGTCGGCGCACCCGGAGGCGGAACGGCGAGGGCGTTGTCCACGAAGCGGCGCTGCCCGTACAGCGCCGCGCTCCACTCGCCTCGCGCCATGCTGCCCCGCAGCCGCGCCGAGAGATACCGCTGCGTGACCTCGCGGCTCGCGCCGCGATTCACGTTGGCCAGGGCGGCGCTGTCGGGATTCGCGTCGTACTCCGCCTGCGTCTGCGCCCCCGGATTCAAGGCCTTCGGCACTTCCGCCGTGCCGGCGCGCAGCTGCAGCGTCATGTTGGCGCCGATGGCGCGGTCGAGCGCCGCCAGCAGTTGCGAGGTCTCCGCCGCGCTGTACTGGCGGAAGCCATCCACGCGCGTGCGGGACACGCTGAGCATGCCCAGCGTGCGCTCCCCGCGGCCGGCGAGCCGCAGTTGCGACTTCTCGAGCCCGAACGAGCCGCTCGTGTGCCGCAGCGTGACACCCAGCGGCGTCGGCGAGCTGAGATCCGTGGTGAATGCGATCACGCCGCCCGACCCGTTGCCGTACAGCGATGACGCCGAGCCGCGCAGCACCTCGACCGACCCGATCGCCGCCAGGTCCACGTTGGTGAGCTGCGACTGTCCGTCCGGCAGCGACTGCGGCACGCCGTCGAGCAACACCTTCACGCCGCGCAGGCCGAAGTTGGCCCGACTCCCCGCGCCGCGGATCGACACCCGCTGGTCCAGCGCGTAGTTGTAGCGATTCGCGACCACGACGCCCGGGATGTTCGCGAGCGCCTCATCGATGCCGACCGTCGCCTGGCCGCGCCGCACTTGCTCGACGCGCTGCGTGCCCACGGCCCAGGGCACGCGGTCCAGCGCGGCGTCGCCCCGGGCAACGGTCACGCGCTGGGTCGCGAGCCGCTGGGCGGAATCCGCTCGGACGCTGTCCGGCGATGGGCGGCCCTGCGCCGCGAGGGGCAGGGCGAGGAGGCAGACGGGGAGGATGGCGAGGACTCGCATGATGGAGGAACTTATGCGACGGCGGTGGAGATGCGGATGAGTTGACGAACGATGGTCCACTCCACACAATGCCCAGAACCCTGTCCGTGTGCCCCGCATGCCGCAGCAGGCTCCTGACACTTCAAAGGATGTGCTGACCCAGGCACTCGACCGCTGGCGTCGGCTCGCGACGGCCGCCGTGGTGGTCATCGCCATCCTGTGCACCGGCGCCTTCCTGATCGAGCGCTCCACGAGCCGCGTCGTGCTGCAGACGGGCAACGTGCTCTGGATGGCCACGAGCGCGCAGGAGGCGGTGTGGACGTCCGAGGCCGCGGTGCGCGCCCTCTATCTCAATCCCCAGGTCGACACCGTCGCCGCGCGCCGCCGCGCCGCCCGCACCGACTCGGCGCGCGTGTTGCTTCGGGCCCTGCGCGTCGCCCTCGCCGACGATCCGCTGCAGCGCACGCGCGTCGACAGCATCCTCTCCGGCCTCGACGACTGGGAACGCGTCTTCGTGCGCCCGGTCCTCGCCGGCGAGACGATGACGCGCGGCCTCGCCTTCGAGGGCACGCAGGCCTTCGACCGCATGGCGCACCCCTTCGAGAACCTCGTGGGCGACGCGAGCCAGTTGCGGGCCGAACTCTGGCGGCGACAGGCCGCGCTGCTGTGGAGCGCCTTCGTCCTCATCCTCGCCGCCCTCGCCACCGCCTTCGTCGCCGTCCGCCGCCTCACCGACGGCCTGGTCCACAAGGCCGAGGAAGCCGCGGAACGCCAGCGGGTCGTCGAAGAACAGGCCGTCGAACTCGAGCACCAGACGCAGGTGCTCGAAGAGCAGGCCGGCCAACTCGAGGAGCAGACCGCCGCCCTCGAGGAGAAAGTGGCGGAACGCGACTCCACGCTCGCGCTGCTCGAGGAAACCTCGCGCTTCCTCGACTCCGCCATCGACAGCTCGCCCTACGGCATCGCCTTCTACGACCGACGGATGCGCTTCCTGCGCATCAACAAGGCGCTCGCGCTGATCAACGGCGCGCCGACGGAGGCGCATATCGGCAAGACCATCGACCAGATGATCCCGGCGCTCGCGCCGACCATCCGCCCCATCCTCGAGCAGGTGCTGCAGACCGGCAGCAGCGCGAGCAACGTCGCGATCGAAGGCCGGACGCCCGCGCAGCCCAATGCGACACGGCGCTGGGTCGTCACCTACTACCCGATCCCCGGACCGCAGCAGTCAGTCGTCGGCGTCGGCTGCATCGTGCAGGACGTCACCGAGCAGCACCAGACGGAGCAGCAGCTGCGGCAGGCGCAGAAGCTGGAAGCCGTGGGCCGCCTCGCCGGCGGCATCGCGCACGACTTCAACAACGTGCTCACGGTCATCCAGAGCTACGCCGAGGTCCTGAGCTTCGAGCTCGAGGAACGCGGCGAAGGCCGCGAGGAAGTCGAGGCGATCCGCGCGGCCGCCGATCGCGCCGCCGGCCTCGCCCGTCAACTCCTGGCCTTTGCGCGACGCGACGTCATCATCCCGCGCGACGTCAACGTCCGCGAGGTGATCCTCGGCATGCAGCTTATCCTGCGGCGCCTCGTGCCGCCGTCGGTGGACCTCGCCCTCGAGCTCGACGAGGAGCCGCTCGTGGTCCGCATTGATGCCGGGCAGCTCGAGCAGGTCGTGATGAACCTCGCCATCAACGCCGTCGACGCCATGCCGGACGGCGGCCGCCTCGTCGTCAAGACGTCGGCCGGCCCCGCCGGCGACGACGGACGCCCGACGATGACGCTCGAGGTCGCGGACTCCGGCACGGGCATGTCCGACGAGGTGCGCGAGCGGCTGTTCGAGCCCTTCTTCACGACCAAGCCCGCCGGACGCGGCACCGGCCTCGGCCTCGCGACGTCCTACGCCATCGTGCGCGAGGCCGGCGGCCGCATCGACGTGCACTCGGTGCCCGGCGACGGCTCCATCTTCCGCGTGGTGCTCCCCCAGGCCGAGCCGAGCAGCGACGTCAAGCAGCGTCGCTCGACGCCGGTACGCGGCATCGACGTCGCGGGCGGCACCGAACGCATCCTCCTCGCCGAGGACGAACCGGCCATCCGCTCCGCCCTGTCGCGCATCCTGCGGGCCGCGGGCTACGACGTGCTCGAGGCCTCCAACGGCGGCGAGGCCCTGCGCCTCGCCGATGCCGACTCGAGGCCCATCCACCTCCTGCTCTCCGACGTGATGATGCCGGGCATCGGCGGCAAGGAGTTGGTGCAGCGCCTCGCCGAGTCGCGCCCGGATACACGCGTGGTCTTGATGTCCGGCTACACCGACGACGCCGCGCTGCGGGCGGATCTCGGCGCGGCACGCTACGCCTTCCTGCAGAAGCCGTTCACCGCGCGGGAAGTCCTCCTCGCCCTGCGCACCGCGCTCGACGCGAGCTGACGCGAGCTGACGCGCGCCGCGCGCGGCGCGCCGCGCGGGTGCTGATGCGCGTAGCGCGCGCTAGCTGTTGTTAGTGAGGACGTTGTTCACAGGGCCGCAGCGAGATGCAGCATGGGGGGGAGGTAGTTGAGGGCTGAGTGTCCGCGCGCCTCATTGTACGTCCGCAGGTAGCGCGCGAGCCACTCCGTGCGCACCCGCGAGGAGGGGTAGGGGCGCGCGTACGCCCATTCCCGCAGGAGCGTCTGGATCAGCCGCTCGACCTTGCCGTTCGTGCGCGGCGTGTAGGGCATGGTGCGCTTGTGCGTGATGCCGTCGCAGCGGAGGAGCGTGCGCACCGCGTGGCTGCGATAGCAGCTCCCGTTGTCGGTGAGCACGGCGCGCACCCGCACGCCGAGCGCCGCGTACCACGCGATCGCCCGTGCGAGGAAGGCCGCCGTGGTCGCCGCGCGCTCATCGGGCAGGACCTCGGCGTAGGCCACGCGCGAGTAGGCGTCCACCGCGACGTGCACCGCCTCCCAGCCGATCCCGCGCACGCGGGTCCGGCGGTCGCCGTGGATGCGGTGCCCCACGCGGCCGATGCGCCCGAGCTTCTTCGTGTCGACGTGCAGCAGCTCGCCCGGTGCCCGCATCTCGTAGCGGCGCACCGCGCGCGGCGGCTCGAGCCGAGGGAGCCGCTGCAGGCCGTGGCGGCGCAGGAAGTGGATCACCGTTGAGAGCGGGATGCCCGTCTCCTGGGCGATGCGCGTCGAGCTCCAGCGCCGCCGGGTGCGGCCCCGAAGGATCGCGCGGCGCTGCGGCCGCGGGAGCTGGGTGAGGCGATGCGGGCGCGACGAGCGGTCCGCGAGCGCCGCCGCGCCGCCGGTGCGGAAGCGGGCGACCCACTTCCAGACGGTGCGGACGGAACAGGCCGCGCCCCGGGCGACGGCGGCGGGATCCTGCCCGCCCAGAACGGCGGTCGCGACGGCGAGTCGCCCCGCGACGGTCAGACGTGCATTCTTGTGGATGTTCACAGGAGCCTCTGGCGGGGTGCCGGTTGAGCGTCTCAGCAACCCCAGCTTGCATCCGCTACGCTCCTGTGAACAACCTCCTCACCAACAACAGCTAGCGCGCCCGCGGTCGGTCTCGGAAGGCGGCGCCCAGCTGCCGCAGCAGGCGCCCGAAGGCCGAGTTCGCCCGCCGCTCCTCGCGCGTCACGCGCCGCACGACGTCGCGCCACGCCGCCCGCATGGTTTCCGCATCCGGGAAGCGCTTGGCGGGATCCGGATTCAGCGCCCGCTGCAGCCAATCCGCGAGGTCATCGGGGAACTCCGAGAGGTCGACGCGCCCGGCCAGCTGCGCGGCAAGGATCGCACGGCCGTCGCCGCCTTCGAAGGGCACCTTGCCCGTCAACGCGAAGATCACGATGCCGGCGACGGCGAAGAGATCCGTCGACACCCCCTGCTCTTCGCCCAACAGCTGCTCCGGTGCCGCGAAGTTCGGCGTCCCCGACGCACCGGCCTTCTCCACGCCAAGGGCGTTCGCGATGCCGAAGTCGCCGATGCGCCAGCGCCGATACCGGTCAATCAGGATGTTCTCCGGCTTCAGGTCGCGGTGGATGATGCCCGCGTGGTGCGCGACCGCGAGGCCGTCGAGCACGGCGTCCACCTGAGGCGCAATCTCGGCGAACGGGCGCGGCCCACTGCGCGCGACGAGGTCCGCCACGGAGCCTTCCTCCTCCAGCTCCATGATGTACCAGTTCACGTCGCCCTTGTTGTCCCACGCGAAGATCGGCACGATCGCCGGGTGCTGCAGCTGCGCCGCCAACTGCGCCTCGCGGCGGAACCGGCCCACGGCCGTGGCGTTCCGTGCGACGGTGGGGTGCAACATCTTGAGCGCCACTTCGCGCTCGAGCGAGAGATCGCGGACGCGCCACACCGAGCCGTAGGTGCCCTGCCCCAGCGGCGCGAGGACTTCGTAGTCATCGCCGGTCGCCCAGCGCAGGCGATCCTCTTCGCTGAGTGCGGGGTGCTCGCCACTGGCCTGGTCCGTGCCGGGGAATGCCAGCGACGAGGTGCCGGAGATGCGTTCGATGCGCCGCAGCATGCCGGCAATCGACGAGAAGCGGTGCTCCGGCTTGTCGGCCAGCATCTGGTCCACGAGATCTGCCACGGTCGTGGGCGTGTCGGGCCGCGCGAGCCGGATCGGCGGCGTGCCCGCGCCCATGGGCACCTCGCCGGTCAGCAACGCGAATGCCAACGCCCCCAACTGCCATTGGTCCGCCGCCGGGCTGGGCCGCCACTCCGTGCCCCACTCGGGCACGTACGGACACCACGCACGGTCCGGCGCGATGCCCACCGGCCGCTCCTCCGCCGGCACCGCCCACTGCCAGCCGAGCAGCCACACGCGGCCGGTCGGCGTGAAGTACACGGAGCCCGGCGCGATCGCGCCGTGGACGCCGCCCGAGTCATGCAGGTAGGCGAGCGTCGACCCGATCGCGCGCAGCATACGCAGCGTGAACGGCACGGTCTCGCGCTCCGCCGTGCGACGCAGCCGCTCGAGGACCGTCTCGCCCGTGATCCAGCGGCGCAGGTACCCGGGCCCGCGACGGCTGCCCGGATGCTGCTGCCAGAAGTGATACGTGGTGGGAATGCTGGGATGGTTCCGCAGCGCGAGATGCCGCGCCTCGCTGAACAACCACGCGTGGTGCGTCGGATCCGGCGCGGTCACCAGCGCCAGCGAGCGCCCGAGGGCATCGATGACCTCGTGCGCATACCGATGCGGCGTGTACACGCCACCCGCGCCCCAACGCCAATCCGGCGGCAGCTGCCAATCCGCGAGATGGGGCGGAATGCCGGTCACATGGCGGTTGGGGAGCGTGGGCTCGCTGGTCTGCATCGCGACTGCAAGATACTCACCCCACTGGCGGGGGAGCTAACCGCACCGTCAGGACGGCCCCGCCTTCCGAACCGTGCGCCGCCGCGATGCTGCCGCCCCAGCCATCGATCAACCGCCGACTGATGGCGAGGCCTAGGCCGCTGCCGCTGGTGCGCGTCGAGAAATGCGGATCGAAGATGCGCGTGAGCAGCGCGTCGGGGATGCCGCTGCCGTTGTCCCGAACCTCGAGGCGTGCGCCGCCGTCGTCCGGCAGCACGCGCAGGGTGACCCGCGTCGCGCCCGCCAACCGCGCGTTCTCCAGCAGGTTGAGCAGCACTTCCCGCAACTCGCGGGCCCGCGCCGCCGCCAGCACCGGCGCGTCCGGCACCTCGGCCACCCACGCGATCTCCGCCTGGCCCATGCGCTCCAGCTCCAGCACATCCCGCGCGACCGACGCGACATCCACCGACTCCGGCGGGAGATCCCGCTCGGGCGCCGTTCCGTAGCGGCTGAACGCGCGCGCGATCTCATCGAGGCGGTCGATCTCCGCCAGGATGCGCGTCGTGTTCTCCTCCAGCACCCGATCGAAGTCCACGCGCGCATCGTGCCGCGCGCGCCGCAGGTGCTGCATGCCGAGGCGCATCGGCGTCAGGGGGTTCTTGATCTCATGCGCGACCTGCCGCGCCATCTCACCCCACGCGAGCACGCGCTCGGCGCGCGTCACGTCGGTGACGTCCTCGAGCGTGACCACGGCGCGGCGCGAGGTCGGCGAGATCCGCGTCAGCCGGGTGCTGAGCCGGCGCCCGCGATACTCCGTCTCGAACGCCGCATCGTCCGTCGCGCCCGCGCGCAGCTCGGCGAGGCGGTCACCCACCAACGCACGCGCCTCCGCGGGCAGCGGCCGGCCGACCGGTAGCGCCACGCCGAGCAACTGCTCGGCCATCGGGTTCGCGAACGTCAGCCGATCGGCTTCGTCGACCGCGAGCACGCCCGACGCGACGCTGCGCAACGTCGCCGCCAGGCGGCGTTCCGCGGTCTCCAGCGCCTCGCGGCTCTCGGCGAGGTCGCTCGTCATGCGCCGGAACGCGCGGAACACCGGGTCGAACTCTTCGGGCGGATCGTCGCGCAGCGGCGGCGTCTCACTGCCGCGCGCCAGCGCCAGGGCGGCGTCACGCAGTTCGCGGATCGGGCGCGAGAGCTGTCGCGACGCCGCGCCGCTGGCCCAGAGCGCGGCCAGCGCGCCCAGCGCCAATGCGAAGAGCAGGAAGACGGCGAGGTCGTTGCGGCGGCGGTCGAGCAGCCGGTCATCGAGCCGCGCCGGCGCGGCGAGCACGTATTGCACGCCGGACGAATCCGTCGCGCTGCGATACCCCAGTCGCACCGACGCCGTCCCGACGACTTCGGCGCGACCTGCCGTCGTCTCCTCGCGGTCGGCGAAGGCCAGCACGATCTCCGGAGGCAGCAGCAGGCCCACCGGCGCCAGCGCCTCGAGCAACGGATCGCTGGTGCCGATCAGCGTACCGCGCGCGTACAGCAGCAGCGGCGTCTCGAATCGCGCCGCCGCCTCCACCAAGTCCACCGACTCCGTCGACGCGCCGACGGCGCGCAGCGTCTCACGCACGAGCAAGTCACGCGCCTGTACGTCATCGGCTTGGATGCGCCGCCACGACCAGAGGCCGAACAGCAGCGACGGCACCAGGAAGCACGCGAACAGCGCCGCCGAAAGGCGCACGCGGTAGCTGCCCAGCAGTTCGCGCCGCCGTTGCCGCCACCAGCGCTGCAACACGCCTTCCGCCATCACGATGAGCAGCCAGATGGCCCCGAGCACCGCGAGGTCGACGAGCACGAGCAGGACGCCACGCGTCACGAGCGCACCGACGCCGCGCAGCTCGACGACGGCGTGCAGGCGCCGCGGCATGTCGCCCGCCGAGGGCAGCTGCCAGTCGCCGTGCAGTTCGTTGCCGAACCGCGCCCACGCGCCGCGCGTGCCCATGGGCGCGCCCACGTCCGCGGCCGAGCCCTCGCCGATGCGCAGCACGTACGGCGGCTCGGGCGTCGGCGGCGGCGAGAATCCGAGGAATGCACCGAACGGATCCTGCGCCACGAGCCGCGAGCGCGGGGCCACGACCACCGTCGTCGCCGACCCGTCGGCGTGCGGCAACGCGAGGATCAGGTGCAGCCCGGGATTTCCCTGCACCTCCGATAGGATGGGCGTCTGGCGCTGCTGCGCTTCCGCGGCGACGAGATTCACGCCCGGCGTCACGCCCGCCGCGCGACCCACGGTCAGTTCGGCCAACAGGTTGCCGTCGCGGCCCCAGGTCGCGATCTCCGTCGGATACTCGGCGCGGGCCAGCTCCGTCGCCGCCAACTGTGCCAGCAGCTCGACGCGCGTTCGCGCGGCGCGCATCGGATCGAGCGCCTCGGTGAAGCGATCGAGCAGCACGGCCCGATCGGTATCCGGACGGTCCAAGCCTTGCACGTCGCGCACCGCCAGCGACACGCGCTCGCGCACCGCCGAGAACCACGTGAGCGTCGTGGCGCCCGACGCGGCGACGAGCGCCACGGAAATCACGATGGCACGCCCGCGTCGGGTCACGGCCAAGGCCACGATGGCCGCTGCCCACAGCGCCGTGTAGGCCTGCGGGAATCGGCCGGGGGCCTCCAGCAGCAATGGCGCCAGCACCGACGCGACCACCGCCAGCGCCGGCGCGCTCCACAGCGGCAGCCCGCGATCGCGCCCCAGCGCGCTCTGGCCGGCGCTCACGCCGAGCAGCAGCACCGTCACCGACGCGAGGAACACCGTGATCTGCCAGCTCAACCACAGCCCTACCGACGCACCGACCACCGGCATCTGCACGCCGCTCGCGAGCTCCCGCAGCAGGAAGGGGCCGAGGCCCGCCACGACGATGACCGCGAGGATGCCTTGCCCGCGCGTCATGAGCCGCCCCCGCGCGCGACGCAGCGTCAGGAGCGCGAGCAGCAGCAGCGCTGCCGTGAGCGCCAGCGCGGCGGCGTTCGCCGTGTAGGGGCCGCCGGAGCGCACGAGGTAGAACGTCGGATCGAACCAAGTGCTGAGGTTCGAGAACACGCTGAGCGGCAACAGCGTCGGCACCGCAAGCGCGGCGGCCAGCGCGAAGAACCGCGGGCGCAAGCCGAGATCTCGCCGCCACGCCATTGCCAAAAGGCAAAGCAGCATCGCCGCGAGCGAGGCGCCGACCCAAGGAAGCGCGCGTTCCCAGCGCGCCGCCTGCAGTGCCTCGACCGACGGCATCACCGCACGCACCGCCAGCAGCGGCAACGAGTCGACGCGCAGCAGGGCCGCGTCGGCCACTCGACCGGCGGCCTCCGGCGCCGCGTAGACGAAGCCCGCGGCCTTGGCATCCGCCGCGATTCGCTCCGCCAAGGCGTCGACTAGCGCGTCCGCCGGCGGCTCCGCGTGGATGACGCTCGTCGCGACCGCCGTGCGCGCGCCGCGCTCCTGCACCGCGTACGCCACCAAATAGAAGGGCGTTGCGATCAGCCCTTTGCGCGCCGGCAGCGAGTCGAGGTTGAGCAGCAGGCGACCGCTCCACGCCACCGGCACGCCGTTGCGCGCCAGCACGAGCGCGCGCCCCCCAGCGCTCGGGACCAGACCCGACAGGGCGAGGAACGCGGCCTGCGAGTTCTCCGGCACGTCCAGCGCCGCGTCCGCCAGCCGATCCAACTGCGCGCCTTCCGCGCGCACGGCGGCCGCCAGCGCTTCGGCGGCCGCCTGGCCAGCCACCGCGCGTACCGCTTCGCCGTTGCGACGCAGGGTCGCCTGCTGCCACTCCTCCCATCCGGCAGCCACAACGAAGCTCAGCGCCGCGAGCGCGAACGCCAGGCGACGGCCCACCGCAACGCGGCGCCCCCGCAGCAGCAGCACCGCGAGGCCCACGACCGCCGCCGTGAGCCCGAGCAGCAGTTCAGGCGACGGCGAGCGGATCCACCACGCCGCGCCGATCGTCACCACGCAGGCGCCCAGCAGCCACAGCTCGCCCGCCGCGCGGGCGCGCGGCCGCAGCGCCCCCAGCGAAGCGGCAGTCATGACGGTCACGCGGGGATTATACCCGCCCGCCGGGCCGTGGTCAGCCTGCCGCTAGATTTCCCGGGATGTTCCGCATTGCCGTCGCGCTTCTCGTGCTCGCTGCCGCCCGCTCGGCGTCCGCGCAGGTCCTGATCCTCGACGAGGGCACGTTTACCCATAGTGTGAGCGGCACGCGCGTCGGCCGCGAAGACTTCAGCGTGCGCACGGTGCGCGGCGGCGGTGCGGTCTACATCGCGCAAGCCAACGTGCTCGCCGGCGAGAACCGGCGCACGATCGCCCTCACCGCGGATTCGGCAGGTGCCCCGCTCCGCTTCCAGCTCGAGGCCCGCGAGGCCACGACCATCGTCAGCACGGTCGTCGGGGAGCGGGAGCGCTCCACGTGGCTGGGCCGCGTGGTGGCCGGTGCCCGCGAAAGCGGCCGCGAGTTCCGACTCGCCGACCGCACGTTCATCGCCGAGCCCTCGGTGGCCCACCACCTGTGGTTCGTCCTGCGATTCGGCCAGGGGCGACCGGTCGTGCTGCTCACGCCGAGCGCGAACGCCCAGGACACGGTCCAACTCGTCGAGGGGGCCGCGGACACCGTCACCGTCGGCGCCCGCCGCATCGCCGCCCGTCGATGGGAACTTCGCGACGCCCAAGATGGCTCACTTCTCTGGGAGTTCTGGGCCGATGCGGCCGGGCGGCTCCTGCGCGCCCGGGACCCGCGGAGCGGCCTCGACGCGATGCGCGACGATCCGCCCGGCGAAACCCCGGGGCGTTAAGTCACGTACTGGTGACGATTCCCCGTCCTTCCTTCCCCATCCGGATCGCCGTGATGCGCCTGCTCCTGTCCTTCCTGCTCGCCGCGTCGGTCAGCGCGGCCGCCCACGCCCAAGTGGCGGCCGGCGGCACCCTGACGCTCGAACAGGCTCTCGACATCGCCTCCAGGAACAACCCTGCCTATCAGCAAGCGGTGCTGGGGCGGACCCGCGCCCAGGCGCAGGTCCGTTCGGCGTACGGCAACTTCCTGCCGAGTGCCGACGGGTCGTTCAGCCTCGGATTCCGCGAGGGCCGCCCGCAGAACTTCGGCGGCATCAACATCGGCGCCACCTCGGACATCCTCTCGTCCTCGTGGAACCTGTCGGCCCGCAGCGGGCTGTCGTGGAATACGTTCAACCAGATCAAGCGGGCCAACGCCGGCCTCGACGCGGCAGACGCCGACGTGGCCGCCGCGCGCTTCAATCTCCGCGCCCAGGTGACGCAGCAGTTCCTGCTTGCGCTGCAGACGCAGGCGCGTGCCGCGTTCCAGGACACGCTCGTATCGCAGCAGCGGCTCCAGCTGGAGCTGGCGCAGGCGCGCGCCGGCGTCGGTACCCTCACGTCCCTCGACGTCAAGCGCGCCGAAGTCGGCCTCGGCCAGCAGGAAGTGGCGGCGCTCCGCGCCCGCAACACCGCGGAGGTCGCGAAGCTCCAGTTGTTCCAGCAGCTCGGCGTGGCCATGCCGGCCGGCCTGACGCTGCTCGCGGACCTGCCGATGTCGGCCCCGACCTTCACGGCCGAGGACCTCATGACGCAGGCGCGTGCCGCCAACCCGACGCTCAAGGCCGTCCAGGCCCGCGAGCGCGTGGCGGTCGCGGGACTGCGCAGTGCCCGCGGCGAGTACACGCCGACCCTCAACTTCAGTGCCAACGTCTCGGCGTTCACGCAGAAGGTCGTGGACCTGCCGCCGACGGCGACGCCCGGCCAGATCGCCGAGAACCGCCGCTATCCGTTCGACTTCACGCGGAACCCGTACAGCCTCTCGATGGGGCTGTCGCTGCCGATCTTCGACGGGCTCGGCCGCGAGTCGCGCCTGCAGGAGGCCAACGCCGCGCGCGAAGAGGCCGTCTACAGCGTGCGCCGGCAGGAGCTGCAGCTAACGGCGGACGTGACCTCGGCGTTTGTCTCGCTACAGGCGGCCTTCCAGGCCGCCGAGCTCCAGGCGCGCAATGCGACCACGGCGCGCGAAGCGCTGCAGTTGGCCGAGGAGCGGTATCGGGTCGGGGCCAGCACCTTCGTGGACCTGACGACGGCGCGCGCCGAGTACGAGCGCGCGGAGACGGATCGCATCGACGCAGTCTATGAATACCACCGGGCGTACGCGGCGTTGGAAAACGCCGTCGGCCGCACCCTTCGCTGAGCTGAGGACGCAATGACCAAGAAGACCAAGATCGGAATCGCCATCGGCGTCGTCGTGCTCGTGGGCGCGGTCGTCGGATCCGCCATCGCCAAGGGCAGCGACAAGGGCACGCTGGTGCGCATCGAGGCCGTGGAAGCCCGCGACCTCGTGTCGTCCGTGACGGCCTCGGGCCAGGTGCTGCCGACCCGCAAGGCCGACCTCTCGGCCGACATCACGGGTCGCATCACCCGCATCGCCGTGAAGGAAGGCGACAACGTCCGCGAGGGCCAGTTCCTGCTGCAGATCGACCCGCAGCAGTTCGAGGCGCAGGTGCTGCGCGCCGAGGCGGCGCTCGCGAACGCGCGCGCGGGGCTCGCGCAGGCGCGCGCCAACGAGCTGCAGGCGCGCCGCAACTACGAGCGCCAGGCGGAAATCCGCAAGACGAACCCGCAGCTGGTGTCGGAGGCCGAGCTCGAGCAGCTGCAGACCCAGCACGAGGTGAACGAAGCGCTCGTCGTGGCCGCGCAGGAGAACGTGAAGCAGGCCGAGGCCTCGCTCACCGATTCGCGCTGGCAGCTCTCGCGCACCATGATCTACGCCCCGATGACCGGCAAGGTGACCCGCCTCAACGTCGAAGTCGGTGAAACGGCCATCATGGGCACGCTCAACCGCGACGCGGCGATCCTCATGACGATCTCCGACATGTCCATGCTCGAGACCAAGGTGAAGGTCGACGAGACCGACGTGTCGCGCATCCACGTCGGGGACTCCGCCGTGGTGCAGATCGACGCCTTCCCCGACACGACCTTCATCGGCCGCGTCGTGGAGATCTCCAACAGCTCCGTCCGCGGCGCCACCGGTGCGGCGGCGACCGACCAGGCCATCGACTACGAAGTGACGGTGCGCATCCTGAATGCGCCGTCCGAGACGCGCCCCGACTTCTCGTCCACGGCGAAGATCGTCACGGACGCGCGCAGCCAGGTGCTGTCGATCCCGATCATCGCGCTGACGGTCCGCGAGAACGAGCAGCTGAACACGAACGACGGCCCGCCCAACGCGGCGCAGTCCACCACGCCGCAGGTGGGCAAGCGCGACGTCGAGGGCGTGTTCGTCGTCGGCGCCGACAACAAAGTCACGTTCAAGCCCGTAAGAGTCGGGATCGCCGGCGAGAAGCATTTCGAGGTGCTCGAGGGCCTCGAGGCCGGGACGCGCATCGTCGCCGGGACGTACCAGGCGATCCGCGAACTGAAGGACGGCCAGCTCATCCGTGAGCAGCCGGCCGCCCCCACCGAAACCAAGACGCCGTAAGGAGCAGCCGTGACCACCGAGCACGACGAGATCCCCCTCAGCACGACGGCCGAACGCCAGGCCGTCGTCGCCACCGCCGGCAACGCCCCGGGCAAGGAATGGGTGATCGTCACCCGCGGCCTGAAGCGCGAGTACGACATGGGCGGCGAGATCGTCCGCGCCCTGCGCGGCGTCGACCTCGCCGTGAAGCGCAACGAGTACGTCGCCATCATGGGGCCGTCGGGCTCGGGCAAGTCGACGTTCATGAACATCGTGGGCTGCCTCGACACGCCGAACGCCGGCGAGTACTGGCTCAACGGCCAGCTCGTCTCGACGATGAAGGACGACGAACTCGCCCGCGTGCGCAACAAGGAGATCGGCTTCGTCTTCCAGACGTTCAACCTCCTGCCCCGCGCCTCGGCCCTGCACAACGTCGAGCTGCCGCTGGTGTACGCCGGCGTGTCGGCCAGCGAGCGCAAGGAGCGCGCGATGGAAGCCCTCGAGAAGGTGCAGCTGGGCCAGCGTGTGCATCACCGGCCGAACGAGCTCTCCGGCGGCCAGCGTCAGCGCGTGGCCATCGCCCGTGCGCTGGTGAACCGTCCGTCCATCCTGCTCGCCGACGAACCGACCGGTAACCTCGACTCGACCACGTCGGAAGAGATCATGCGCGTGTTCGAGAACCTCGCGGACACCGGCCAGACCGTGATCATGGTGACGCACGAGCCCGACATCGCCGCGCATGCGCGTCGCGTCGTGGTGCTGCGCGACGGCACGATCGCCAGCGACGAGCGTCGCGCGCAGTTCACGGAAAAGCTCGGCATCTCCCTCTAAGCCGGCCGCCCCGTGCCCATCTTCGAGGCCGTCCGCCTCGCCCTCTCGACGATCCGCGTGCAGAAGCTCAAGAGCTTCTTCACGCTGGCCGGCGTGTGCATCGGCGTGATGTTTCTCATCACGGTGGTGAGCATCATCGAGGGCATGGGTCGGTACATGAAGGAGGACCTCGTCGGCAAGCTCATCGCCGTGAACTCCTTCGAGCTGCGCCGGGCACCGAATATCAACATGGGCGAGACGTCGCCGGCGACCTGGGACGAGTACCGTCGGCGGCCCCGCCTCTACATCTCGGACCTCCTGCCCGTCGTCGAGGCGCTGCCCGAAGGCACGCGCTGGGCGCAGGAATCGGAAGCCAACGTCCAGTTGGTCAGCCGCTATGCCGGCCGGCCGCGCAACACCACCGCCATCGGCATCGACGGCGACTGGTTCGCCATCAAGAACCTCGCGCTGAAGGACGGCCGCGAGTTCACGCAGCAGGAGCTCTCGCAGGGCGAGAACGTGCTCATCATCGGGCCGGACGTAGTCGAGCGCGCCTTCCCCGGCGTCGACCCCATCGGCCGCGAGGTCCGCATCGGCACCACGCCGTACCGCGTCATCGGCGTGACCGAATCGCGTGGCTCCGCGTTCGGCGTGTCGTTCGACAACTTCGTCATCGCGCCCTGGCGCTCGCCCATCCGCAAGCTGCTGAACCCCTCGCCGCAGATGATCGACGCGGTGATCGTGCAGGCCGAGAACCAAGCGGTGATGATGGAAGCGCAGGAGCGCGTGCGCAGCGTCATGCGCACCACGCGCAAGCTGCGGCCGAACCAGAAGGACAACTTCGCGATGCAGACCTCGGACTCGGCGCTCGAGTTCTGGAACAAGATCGAGGGCTACCTGGTGATCGCCGGCGTGGCGCTGCCGGCCATTGGCCTCGTCGTCGGCGCGATCGTCATCATGAACATCATGCTGGTGGCCGTGGCCGAGCGCACGCGCGAGATCGGCATCCGCAAGGCGCTGGGCGCCAAGCGGCGCGACATCCTCGCGCAGTTCCTCGTGGAGTCGGCCACGCTGAGCACCGTCGGTGCGATGCTGGGCATCGCGCTGGGCATCGGGCTGGCGCAGGCCATCTCCGCCGTGACGCCGCTGCCGGCCAGCGTCGCCCCGTGGAGCATCGTCGTCGGCGTCGCGGTCGGCATGGGCGTCGGCATCATCTCGGGCGTGTATCCGGCCAGCCGCGCCTCGCGGCTCGACCCGGTGGTCGCGCTGCGCCAGGAGTGATGCCGTGAGCCTGTCGTCCAAGCTCTACAACCTGCAGGAAGGCGTGCGCATCGCCGTCGAGAGCATCGTCGGCAACAAGGTGCGCGCCGGCCTCACGATCCTCGGCGTCGCCGTGGGCGTCTTCGTCGTCGTCGTCATCTCGGCGGCCGTTCACGGCATCAACACCAGCGTCGCCAAGGACTTCGAGTCCACGGGGCCGACGACATTCTTCGTGTCGCGCTACCCCATCAGCTTCGAGGCCTGCGACGGCACGGGCGACACCTGCACCTGGCTGCGCAACCCGCCGATCACCTGGGGCGAGGTCGAGCGGCTGTCGCAGCTCGAGGACGCCGCGGCCGTGGGCGTGCGGATGGACTGGAGCGGTGCCTTCAAGTACCGCGACCAGCTGCTGCCGGCGGCTCCCATCGAGGCCTACACGGCGAACTGGGCGCAGTTCGGCGCGCCCGACATGCTGCCCGGCGGCCGCATCTTCACCGAGCAGGAGTTCCGCTCGGCGGCCCGCGTGATCGTCCTCAACACGACGATGGCCGAGCGGCTGTTCGGCGACAGCGACCCACTCGACAAGGTCATCACGGTGAACGGCAACCAGTTCACGGTGATCGGCGTGTACAAGGAGACGGCGAGCTTCCTCGCCGGCGGCGACCGCGCCAAGGGCGTGATGCCGGTGACGACGCTGCAGCGGGCGCTCAACGTGCGGCGCAGCGACATGGGCTTGGTCGTCAAGCCGCGCACGGGCGTGGAGCGCGACGTGATGGTGGACCAGGTGACGGCGACGCTGCGCGGCATGCGCGGCCTGCGGCCGAGCGAGGAGTCCAACTTCGCCATCCTTACGCAGGACAAGCTGCTGGAGACCTACGACAGCATCTTCGGGATGTTCTTCCTCGTGATGATCGCGCTGTCCGCGGTGGGGTTGATCGTCGGCGGCGTGGGCGTGGTGGCGATCATGATGATTTCCGTCACGGAGCGCACGCGCGAGATCGGCGTACGCAAGGCGCTGGGCGCGACCCGCCTGACCATCCTCTGGCAGTTCCTCATCGAAGCCGTGACGCTCACGGGCATCGGCGCAGTCGCTGGCCTCGTCATGGGCTGGCTGGTGGCGTTCCTGATCCGCAGCGGGACGAGCATCGAAGCCAGCATCCCGCCGGGGGCCGTGATCGCGGCGCTGGTCGCGAGCGCCGTCACCGGCATCATGTTCGGCATGATCCCCGCGGCGCGCGCCGCCAAGCTCGATCCCGTCGAGGCGCTGCGGCACGAATAGACCGGCGCCGACGTTCCTCTCGGGGGTCCGCACGACGGACCGCCTTCCCCGCTCTCCTTCCCCGATGCCGCTCTTCGAAGCCGTCCGTCTCGCCCTCCAACAGATCCGCGTGCAGAAGCTCAAGAGCTTCTTCACGCTCATCGGCGTGATGATCGGCGTGATGTTCCTCATCGCCGTCGTCAGCATCGTCGAGGGCATGAGCGACTACGTCGAGAACGACTTCGCGGCGAAGATCATCGGCGTCAACACCTTCGACCTGCGGCGCTGGCCGAACTTCACGCCGAACGAGTCGGACGACGAGTGGCGCGCCTATCTCCGGCGGCCGCGCGTGTACCAGCCGGACGCCGACATCCTCGCCGAGGCCTTGGGGTCGCAGTTCCGCGTCGCGCGCGTGAACGAGACGTTCATGAACGCGTTCGCGCCAGGCACGCGGCCCCAGTCCGTGCAGGCGATCGCCACGGACGAGAGCTACTTCGAGATCAAGAAGTTCGGCATCACCGCCGGCCGCGCGTTCAACGCCCAGGACATGGCCACCGGCAACAAGGTGGTCGTGATCGGCGACGAGATCGCGCAGTACTACTGGCCGAACCTCGATCCGGTCGGGCGCGAGCTGCGCTTGGGCGGCCAGGTGTACCAGGTGATCGGCGTGATCGAGCCGCAGGGCTCGGTGTTCGGCTTCTCGATGGACCGCATGGTGATCGCGCCCTATTCATCGCCGCTGTCGCGCACCATCCGGCCGCGCGGCGACATCGGCCGCGTCACGGTGCAGGCCCCGACGCGCGAGATCCTCGACGACGGCATGGAGGTTGCGCACGAGGCCCTGCGCAGCTTCCGTCGCCTGGGCCCGGGCGAGACGGACAACTTCGCGCTCGAGACGTCGGACGCCGCGCTCAGCTTCTTCGACCAGCTGAAGGGCAAGCTGATCCTGTTCGGCACGGCCCTGCCCGCCATCGGGCTCGTGGTCGGCGCGATGGTCATCATGAACATCATGCTCGTGGCGGTGGCGGAGCGCACCCGCGAGATCGGCGTGCGCAAGGCCCTCGGCGCCCGCCGCAAGGACATCATCGCGCAGTTCCTCGTGGAGGCCGCGACGCTGTCGGTGATCGGCGCGGCGATCGGCGCGGCGCTGGGCATCGCCATTGCACAGTTGATCGCGGCGGTGACGCCCCTGCCCGCCTCGGTGGCGCCGTGGTCGTTGGTCGCCGCGCTCGTGGTCGGCGCCGGCGTCGGCATCGTCGCGGGCATCTATCCGGCCAGCCGCGCGTCGCGGCTGGATCCCATCGCCGCCCTGCGCCAGGAATAATCCATGCGATTCATTGACCGCTTGGCGATGACCTTCGAGGGCGTGAAGATGGCCCTCGAGTCGCTGAAGGCCAACAAGGTCCGCGCCGCGCTGACGATCTCCGGCGTGGCCGTCGGCGTCTTCGTGGTCGTCGCGATGGGCGCCACCGTCAACGGCATCCAGCAGTCGTTCCAGTCCGACATGGACGAGTTCGGCACGGCGACCTTCCAGATCCGTCGCCGCAACCCGGGCTTCAACAACTGCAACCCCACCGTCGACTGCCCGGACCGCCGCAATCCCGGCGTGTCGTTGGCGGAGTGGCGGGCGGTGCAGCAGTTGCCGGAAGTCGAGAGCGCGATGGCGTGGCTGTTCGGCCAGGGCACGGTCACCTACCGCGACCGCATCGTGAAGAACGTCGGCTACGACGCGCAGAGCACCGAGTGGATCCGCACGGACCAGGCGGACATCTTCCCCGGCCGCACCTTCACGCAGAGCGAGCACGACGGTGCGGCGCTGGTCACGCTGGTCAATGCAAAGCTCGCGACGGAACTGTTCGGCGACTCCGATCCGATCGGCAAGGAGATCGACCTCGACGGAACGCGCTTCCAGGTGATCGGCGTGTACCACACGAAGGCGGGCTTCCTCAAGTCCCTGGACGGCCGAGGCCCCGACACGCCGCGCATGGTGCTGCCGATGATGACCGCGTGGCGCCGCCTGGACGTCTGGCGCCGCGGCATGCTCGTGATGGTGAAGCCGCAGGCCTCGGTCTCGCGCGACGACGCGATGGACGCGGTGACCGCCACGCTACGCGGCATGCGCGGCCTGCGCCCGAGCCAACCGAACTCCTTCTACTTGGTCGGGCAGGACAAGATGATGGAGACCTTCAACCAGCTCTTCGGCGCGATCTTCATGGTCGGCCTCGGTCTCTCGGCCGTGGGCCTGCTGGTCGGCGGCGTGGGCGTGGTCGCCATCATGATGATCTCCGTCACCGAGCGCACGCGCGAGATCGGCGTGCGCAAGGCGCTGGGGGCGACGCGGGGCATCATCCTCTGGCAGTTCCTCGTCGAAGCCGCCACGCTCACCACGTTGGGTGCGTCGATCGGCTTGGTGCTCGGCGGCATGCTGGCCTGGGTAATCCGCGCCAACTCGACCATCCCGGCGTCGATTCCGCTTGGGGCGATCGTCGCCTCACTGCTCGGCGCGGCGCTGACGGGCGTCGCGTTCGGCATGTTGCCGGCGACGCGCGCGTCCAAGCTCGACCCGGTCGAGGCCCTGCGGCACGAGTAAGGCGGTCCCCCGCCCCTCACGGGGCGGCGCGCAGCGGTGCATTGTTCAGCCATGCGGGTCTCGCGCGCGGTTCTCGCTTTCTTTGCCCTCGGAACCATCGGAAGCCTCGCGGCCTGCGCGCGCGGGCCCGAGGCGCCCGCCATCGGCTTCACGTACAACTGGGGCGACGACGTCCTCGAGACGTTCGTCCAGCAGCAGGTCGATGCAGAGGCGGGCGCCGGCCGAACGCCGCGGATCCGCGTCCTCGCGTCGCGCGACGGCGGCTGGCAGGCGTTCGGTGCCTCGCCGATGGCGGCCGAAGTGCGCCGCGCACAGGTGCTCTCGGACAATCCCGACGTGCTGGTCGTCGTGGGGCCGGGCGGCAGCCGTGAGGTGCTGCAGGTCGCGCCGATCTACGCCGAGGCGGGGATGCCCGTGGTGATCCCGACGGCGACGAGCCAGTTGCTCGACTACTCCGGGGACCATCTGTTCCGGATGGCGGCGAACGACTCCGTGCAGGGGGCGTTCATCGCCACGTTCGCGGACTCGGCGCTCGGGGCTCGATCGATTGCCGTCTACCACGTGCCCGACGAGTACGGCATTGGCCTCGCGGCGGGCATCGTGGCTGCAGCGACGCGACGCGGTCTCGCGCTGCTTGAACGGACGCCGGTGCGCCTGCTGCAATCCTGTGGCGATGCGGCGGGCCGGGCGTACTACGACGACTTGGTCGCCGGCCTGGCGCGCAGCGGCAAGCCGGATGCCGTGGCGCTGGCCCAACGCACGGAAGAGGCGGCCTGCTTCACGCGCGCCTTGCGCAGCCGTTGGCCAGACCTCGTGATCATCGCCGGCGACGGCGTGTATCTCGACCGTGCGTTCCGCGCGATCGCCGGCGACGCCGCGAACGGCACGTATCTCGTGGCGTTCTGGCACCCGTCGCTGCCGGGCCGTGCATCGCAGGACTTCGTGACGGCCTTCCGCGCCACCACCGGCCGCCTGCCGCGGCACGGCGATGCCGTGTTCGTCGACGCAGCGCGGATCGCCGCGGCAGCGATCCGGAGTGGCGCGCGCACCCGTACGGAGGTGATGGCCTACGTGCGGGACATCGGATCGGGGCGGCCGGCGTTCGAGGGCATCATCGGGCCGGTGAGCTTCGCGGCGGGGGCGGCGCGCCCGCTGTACATGACGCGGGTCACCGCCGACGGCTCGACGCTGCTGCGCGGGCCATGACGCCGACGCCGCGCCGCGCGCTCTCCCTGCGCAGCCTCCTGCTCGTCGCGGCCACGTTGAGCCTGGCGTATGTCGCGGTACTCGCCGTACAGGTGATCGGGGTGCTGGTGCCGGCGGCCGTGGACGTCCGCGGCCGCGCCCGCGACGTGCTGGCCGACCACGACCGCATTCACGACAATCTCGCGCGCCTCCAGGGCGCGCGACGCGACCTCTCGCGACTGGCGCCGCCGTTCGTGCCTGGCGCACCGAGGCCGGACCCCGCGGAGGTGCGGGACACGGTGCTGGCCTTGCTCGATCGCGGCGCCGTGATCCGGGCGGCGGTCGAACGCTCGGATGTGCCGATCGAGATGCGGCTCCTGCTCGCCGATGCCGCCGAGTTGGAGTCGGCCATCGCCGTGCAGTTGCTCGACGCCGAACGCGCCATCGCCATCGGCGAGACGCAGCGCGCCATCGAATCGCTGCGGCGCTCCGGCGTCATCTCCGACTCGGCCACGCGCGTGCTGTCGCTCGCCCAACGCGAGGCCGTGGCCGGGGTGCTCGCCCAACAAGAGCGGCTCCTCACCCAAGTCGAGCGCCTGCAGCGCTGGACGATCGCCTGGGGTGCGGTGGGCTTGCTGCTGTTCGGCATCGGCGCGTGGCTGACGCGTCGACGCCTCTACCTGCCGGTGCGCGAGATGGAACAGGCCGTCCAGCGCGTTGCGGGGGGTGACCTCGATACCGAGGTTGCGGTGCGGTACTCCGACGAGCTCGGGCGTCTGGCGCGCCACCTGAACGCGATGACCGTGGTGCTGCGCGAGCGCGCCGCCGAGGAATCACGCCGGCGCGAAAGCCTGACGGAGCGCTTTGGCCGCATCCTCGACGAATCGGCCAACGAGATCTTCGTGTTCGACGCGCGCTCGCGCAGGCTCTTGCAGGCGAACCGTGGCGCGCGTGAGGGGCTGGGGTATGATGCATCGTCCATCCGCGACCTGGCGCTCGACGCGTTGCTCACGGGCATTCCGCCGGAGCGCCTCGACGCGTTGGTCGCCGAACTCCGCTCGCACAGCACGCCGCGGGTGCACCTGTCGGCGTGGCTGCGGCGGCGCGACGGCACCTTGCGCGCGACCGAGCTCACGCTGCAGTCGGCGACGGATGCCGACGCCGAGGTGATCATCCTGGTGGCCGAGGATGCGCGCCTGCGCCAGCAGGTCCGCGCCCTCGATGCGCGGTTGCGCAGCTTCCTGCAGACCGAGGCCAGTCAGGTCGCGAACGGCGATGTCGTCCGCGCCTTCAAACCGCTGGTGCGCATGACGGCGGAGGCGCTCGAGGCCGACTTCTGCGGCGTCTGGCGAGGGACCGGCGAGCGCGCGGCGACCATCGCGGCCTTCGACGCGGGCAGCGGCTCGCTCCCGCATCCGATCGCGCTCGACGAGGTGCTCGCGGATCCCGCCGCCTACAGCACGACGCTGCGCGCGAACCCGCGCGAGGCGGCGGTGCTCGTCATCGTCCGGCGCGAGAGCGGCTACACGGCTGAGGAGCTCACGTTCATCGCCGCCGTCGCGGACGTGGCGACGCGCGCCTTCGAGGCCGAGGAGCGGCGGCGCCTCGAGCGAGCGCTCGAGCGGGCGCAGCGCATCGACTCGCTCGGGCAGCTCGCGGGTGGCGTGGCCCACGACTTCAACAACCTGCTCACGGCCATCCTCGGCAACCTGGAGGCGACGCGCGCGGATCTCGAGAAAGGATCGCCGATGGACGTCGCGCTGGCGGAGGCGGAGCACGCGGCGCTGCGCGCCGCCGACCTCACGCGACAGCTGCTCACGTTCGCCCGTCGGCAGATGCTCGAGACGCGCGCGGTGCACGTCGCGCCGCGCATCGCCGAGTCGGAGGCCATGTTGCGCCGACTCGTCGGGGCGGAGCGGACGCTGGTGCTCGAGGTCCAGCCGGACCTCGGCACGGTGCGCCTCGGCGCCGGCCAGCTCGAACAGCTGCTCGTGAACCTCGTAGTGAACGCCCGCGACGCCACGGCGCCGGGTGGCACGGTGACGCTGCGGGCGCGACGCCTCGAGGCCGGCGACCCGTCGGCCGGGGAGCCGACGCCGACAGAGCCGAGCGTCGAGCTGGTGGTCCAGGACTCGGGGGTCGGCATGGACCGCGAGACGCTCGAGCGGGTGTTCGAGCCGTTCTTCACCACCAAGAGTGTCGGACAAGGCACGGGTCTGGGGCTCGCGGTGTGTCATGGCATCGTTGAGAACGCCGGCGGCACGATCCGCGTAGTCAGCGCGCCGGGCGAGGGCACCACGTTCACGATTCGCCTGCCCGCCGGGAGCGAGCGAAGCTCGCCGTCGCGTGGCAGCGGGGCGGTGACGGGCCTCGGGAGCGTCGTGCTGGTGGCGGAAGACGAACCGTCGATCCGGGCTCTCGTCAGCCGCATGCTCGCCGCGCGCGGATTCCGCGTCCTTGCCGGTGAAGACGGCGTCGCCGCGCTCTCGGCGATGGACGCCAGCGACGACCCGCCCGTCCTCCTCGTGACGGACGTCGTCATGCCGCGGCTCGGCGGCGTCGAGCTGGCCCGCGAGATGCGGCGCCGCGTGCCGGGCATCCCGGTGCTGTTCATGTCCGGCTACACCTCCTCGGCAGTGCTGCCCGACGGCGATCTCCGGGACGCGGCGTTCATCGCCAAGCCATTCAGCACCGACGACCTCATGCGTCGCGTGGCGGAACTGCTGGAAACGCCGACACCGCCGGGCCGCGGTCCCCGCTAGGTTTCCGGTCGTGCAGTACCGCGACGTCATCGGCATCGCCTTCGCGCAGATCCGCGGCAATCCCCTGCGGACATTCTTCACGCTGCTCGGCATCATCGTATCCGTGGCGTTCCTGATCGCCGTGGTCGCGATCATCCAAGGCATGAACGCCTACGTGAAGGAGAACATCGCCGACGCGATGGTCGGCACGAACGCGTTCCAGGTGCGCCGTACGCCGATCCAAGTCGGCTTGATCGACGACGAGTTGATGTCGCGCATCCGCAAGCGCCCGCGCGTGTCGCCGCAGGACGCCGAGGTCGTGCGCGCGGCGCTGCCCGATGCCATCGCGGTGTCACGCCAGTCCGGCTGGCCGACGCCGATCACCGAAGTGCTCTGGCGGGGCCGCAGCGTGGGCGGGATCTTCGTGTTCGGCATCACGTCAGAGTACCAGGTCGTGCAGGACTACTCGGTCCAGAAGGGCCGACCCATCTCCGACGTCGACGTGTCGCAGCGCATGGCCGTGACGGTGCTCGGCACGGAACTGGCGGAGAAGCTGTTCGAGACGGTGGATCCGATCGGCCAGGAGGTGCGCATCGCTGGCCAGCGCTACACGGTGGTCGGCGTGAACGCGCCGAAGGGCCGCGTGCTCGGCCAGAGCTTCGATGCCTATGTCCTGCTGCCGATCACGCGCTTCGAGATGCAGTACGGGCGGCGGCTGACGACGACGATCTCCGTCAAGGTGTCGGACACCGCGGACGTGGGCGCGATGATGGCGCGCGCCGAGGAGGCGATGCGGCTCGCGCACCGCCTGCGGCCCGGCGAGGAGAACGACTTCTCGATCGAGACGTCAGACGCGTTGGTGAGTTTCTGGAAGAATCTCACGCGCATCCTGTTCGCGGTGATCCCGGCGGTCGTGGCGATCGGCATCGTCGTCGGCGGCATCGTGATCATGAACATCATGCTGATGGCCGTGAACGAGCGGACGCGGGAGATCGGCATCCGCAAGGCGGTGGGCGCGCGGGCGCGGGATATCGAACGGCAGTTCTTGGTCGAGACGGTCATGCTCTCGGCGCTGGGAGGCGTGATCGGCGTGCTGGCGGGCTGGACCTTCGCGTTCTTGGTCTCCGCCGTGTCGCCGTTGCCGGCGCGCATCACGTGGTGGTCGGTGGCGGTGGCGCTCGGTCTCGGTGCAGGCATCGGGGTGATCTTCGGCGTGTATCCGGCGCGGCGCGCGGCGCGGCTCGATCCCGTCACCGCGATGCGGGCGGAATGATGTTCCGCCGGCTCTGGATGCTGCTCGAGCAGTACAAGGAGAACCTCGCGATCGCGATGGACACCCTCCGCGTGGCCAAGCTGCGCTCGGCCCTCACGATCCTCGGCGTGGTGATCGGCGTGGCGACGGTGATGACGATGGCGTCGCTGGTGGAAGGCCTGCGCAGCCAGATCATCCGTACGGTGGAGATCGCCGGCCCGACGACGTTCTACGTGCTCAAGGTGTACTCGAGCACGCCGATCAATCCGCAGAACCCGCCGGCGTACGTGCGCATCCGCCCGGATCTCGCGCTCGAGGAGGCGACCGTCATCGCGCGATTGCCGGAGGTGGCCTATGCGTCGCTGTGGGGCCAGACGCTGCAGCGGCTGTCGGTGGGCAGCGAGCGCACGCAGCCGACGGCGATCTTCGGCGCCGACGCGGGCTATACGATGATCCAGGGTGGCGAGCTCACGGCCGGGCGCTGGTTCACGCGCGCCGAAGTGACGGGCGGCGCGAGCGTCGTCGTGGTGGATGACGCCAAAGCGCGGCAACTGTTCGGCCGCGTCAATCCGATCGGCAAGACGATTCGCGCCGGCAGCCGCCCGATGGAGGTGATCGGGCTCTACCAACCGCCAGAGAACATCTTCGCGCCGCAGGGGTCGGAGACCGGGGCGATCATCCCCTTCCGCCTGCTCGACGCGCAATTCGAGATCGACCGCACCAACGCGCTCTGGATTCCGGTGAAGCCGCGTGCCGGCGTGACGGTGGCCGACGCGCAGGAGGCCGTGACGATCGCGCTGCGTGAGCTCCGGCGGCTGCGGCCGGCGCAACGGAACTCGTTCGACCTCGTGACGCAGGACCAAATCCTGGAGATCTTCAACCAACTCACGGGCGTGTTCTTCGTGGTGATGCTCGTGCTGGCGAGCGTGGCGCTGCTCGTGGGTGGCATCGGCGTCATGGCGATCATGATGGTGTCCGTCACCGACCGCACGCGGGAGATCGGCATCCGCAAGGCGCTGGGCGCGACGCGCGGCGACATCGCGGTGCAGTTCCTCATCGAGGCCGCGACCCTCACGGGCATCGGTGGCATCGTGGGCATCGCGGTGGGTCTCGGTGCCGGGCAGCTGGTGACGAAGCTGCTCGGCATCGATGCGTCGCCGCCGTTCGCGTATACGCTGGTCGCAGTGCTCGTCTCGGTGGCAATCGGGATCGTGTTCGGCGTGCTCCCCGCGCGGCGTGCGGCGCGGTTGGATCCGATCGAGGCGCTGCGCTACGAGTGAGCTCCGTGGCAAGGTCATTGGGGTTATCTTTCTGACTCACAAATGCACGTTTCTCTTTTCGCTGGCTGGACTGTTTGAGCTCGTTTGAATCGCTACATCTCGCGCCGGCGCTCGTCCGCGCGACCGCTGACCTCGGCTGGATCAAGCCGACCCCCATCCAACTCGACGCCATCCCTCCCGCCCGCGACGGCCGGGACGTGCTGGCCTGCGCGCAGACCGGCTCCGGCAAGACCGGCGGCTTCCTGCTGCCGCTGATGCATCGGTTGCTGGCCTCGCACAAGAAAGCCACGCGGGCGCTGATCCTCACCCCCACGCGTGAACTCGCCGCGCAGGTGCACGCGGACTTCACCGAGCTCGCCAAGCACACCACGCTCCGTGGCGCCGCCATCTTCGGCGGTGTCGGCATGGGCCCGCAGGAATCGGCGTTCCGCCACAAGGTCGACGTCATCATCGCCACGCCCGGCCGCTTGCTCGACCATCTCGGGCAGCCCGGCAAGTACGTGGACTTCTCGGCGCTCGAGATCCTCGTCCTCGACGAGGCCGATCGCATGCTCGACATGGGCTTCCTGCCCGCGATCAAGCAGGTGCTGCGGCAGATCCCGTCGCAGCGGCAGACGCTGTTCTTCAGCGCCACGCTACCGGCTCCGATCGTCGAGCTCTCCAAGCAGATGCTGAAGGATCCGGCGCGCCTCAACGTCGAGCGCGTGGCCAAGCCCGCCGCCGGCATCGAGCAGGCCGTGTGGCCCGTGAAGGAGGCGCTCAAGCCCGATCTCTTCCTCGCGCTGCTCAAGGCGAACGTCATCGGCAACGTGATCTGCTTCACGCGCACCAAGCACCGCACCAACCGCTTGGCCGAGATCCTGACCAAGGCCGGCGTGCCGAACGCGCGCATCCACGGCAACCGCTCGCAGGCGCAGCGCACCGAGGCCCTGGCGAACTTCAAGGACGGCAAGATCCGCGTGCTCGTGGCGACCGACATCGTCGCGCGCGGCATCGACGTCGAGGCGCTCGAGCACGTGCTGAACTTCGACGTGCCGCACATGCCGGAGGATTACATCCACCGCGTGGGCCGCACGGCGCGTGCCGAGGCGACGGGTGAGGCGTTCACGCTCGTCTCGCCGGAAGAGGAAGCGGACCTCAAGCAGATCGAGAAGGCCATCCACAAGAAGTTGCCGCGGCGCACGCTGGAAGGCTTCGACTACGGTCACGTGCCGGTCGAGCGCTTCGAGGTGCCGCTGGCCGAGCGCATCGCGGCGATCCGCGCGCGCAAGAAGGAAGAGCGCGAGCGGGCCAAGGCGAAGCTCGAGCGCAAGGCGCAGGCGGGGCAGCCGCGCGGCGACTCCGGCCGCAGCGGTGGGGACGGTCGGTCGTCTACATCCGCCGCGGGCAGTGCGCGCAGCGGGTCCGGCAAGCGCCGGCGGCGGCGCGGCGGATCGGGCCGCGGCCCGGGCGGCGGCTCACCGGGCGGCGGCTCACCGGGCGGCGGTCCCTACCGCGACTAACGCATCACTGCTTGCACGCGGCGTTCGGATCCGGCTTCGGCCCATCCAGCTTCGGGCGTTCCGCACGGTTGCCGAGTTCCAGCGTGACGTCGTGGATGAGCGTCGCGATGCGCGCCATCTTTTCGTAGTCGATGTACTGCGGCTCGTCCGTGACTTGGTGATAGTCGTGGTGCAGGCCGGTGTGGAAGAACGTCACGGGAACGCCGTAGCGCGCGTACATCGCGTGGTCCGAGCGGCAGTAGATGCGCTCCGGATGGCCGTCGGCGTCGAAGCCGTAGTCGAACGTGAACGGCTGCGGCTGCCGGCGGTTGACCTCCTCGACGAGGTCACCGAGTTCGCGGGACAGGCGGCGTGACCCGACGAGCTGCAGGTACCCGGGCCCGCCGCCGGCGATGTCATCCACGCCACCGCGGCCGACCATGTCCATGTTGAGCTGCGCGACGACGGAGTCGAGCGGCACCGTCGGATGCTCGGTGAAATAGTCCGCGCCGAGCAGGCCGATCTCCTCGGCGACGTGGAACACGAAGAGCAGCGAGCGCCGCGGCTTCTGCGGCGCGGTGGCGAAGGCCTCCGCGAGTTCGAGCAGCGTCACCGTGCCCGAGCCGTCGTCATCGGCGCCGTTCTTGATGGAATCGGTGCGCGCCGGTCGCCCGCCCCGCGCCGCCACGACGTCCACGCGGATGTTCGCGAGCTGCTGCGGCGTGGCGCGCCGCTCCCCGAGCTCCCGCAGCATGCGCTCGCGCGCGAGGTTGAACGCGCGCAGGGAGTCGTGGTCGACGCCGTACGGCACGAGCGGGTCGTGGTCGGTGTGCGCGCCAAGCGCGACGTACTGGCCGCGGAGCGCGGGGTCGCGCCCGGAAAGCACGGCGATGACGTTGCGTCCAGGAGCTGGCGTGACCTCGAAGCGCAGGGCGAGCGTCGCGGACTGTCCTGCGGCGCCCATCAGTGCCTGCGCCATCTCCGGCGAGGCCAACAGCGTGGGCGGCACCTCGGCCCCCATCCGCGCGCCGCCGCCCATCACGAGCGAGGGCTGCGCGAGCTGGCGACGTGCCGGCGCGGCGAGCTGCGGCAAGACGGGCAATACGACGGCGGCGGCATCGGCGAAGCGCGAGCCGGGGCCGAACGCCATGAAGCGCTGGTCGAGCTGCAGGCGCCGCGGATTCGGACGCATCACGACGAGCTTTCCGCGCGCGGCCTCGGCGGAGATCCACGTCGTGGAATCCCCGTGGGTACCACCGATCACGATGTCGGCCGCAGTGCTGGCGCGCGCGCGTCCGCCGCGCGCAAGGATCGGCACGAAGTCATCGCCAATCTGGAAGCTGCGACTGCCGACGCTCACCGCGGACGTCGCGGAGAACCCGCGGCGCTCCATGCCGATGTCCTGGAAGTACGTGCCGTTGTCACCCGCCGGGCGGAGGCCCAAGCGGCGGAGTTCGTCGGCGATGTACTGCGTGACCTTCACGTGCCCTTCCGAGCCCGTGGGGCGGCCACCCATGGAGTCGTCGGCGACGCGATAGAGCCGCGTCATCAGGTCGGCGACCGTGATGGGCCCCGTCGTGGGGCGCGGCGCGAGCTTCATGGGAAGGGCGCCGTTCTGGGCGGACAGCAGGGCAGGCACGGCAACGAGCGCCGCGCCGATGAGGCGCGGCACGCGGGTGAATCGGGACATCGGGATCTCCGGGTGGGGTCGGGTCCGGCTCTCCAAAGCTAACGCGGGCCGGCGTCCGTACGTTTATACCCCGGGCGAGAGAATCGACCCCAACACTCATGCGGAGGCACTGATGTTCGCGTTGCGGAAGGCCCTGGTCGTGGCGGCGCTGGTCGTGGCGGCTCCCTTGTCGGCGCAGCAGGGCGCGCCGGGCGGTCCGCCGGGAGGCGCGCCGGGCGGGATGGGTCAGGGACGCGGCGATCCGGCCGCGATGCAGGCACGGCAGAACGAGATGCTGTTCCAGGGCATCACGTTGTCGGCCACGCAGAAGGCGCGGGTTGATTCCATCCAGGCGGCGGCGCGCACCCGTCAGCAGGAGATGATGCAGGGCGGCGGCATGCGCAACCCCGAGACGCGCCAAGCCATGATGCAGCAGCGGCAGGCGACGATGGCCGCGATCCGGAACGTCCTGACCGCCGACCAGCAGACCAAGTTCGACGAGAACCTCGCGTCGATGCCCGCCGCGCAGGCTGGTGGCCGTCCGCCGCAGGGTAGTCGTCCGCCGCGCTAAGCCGAACGCCGACGGACCCGCGCTCAGGGGCGCGGGTCTGTCGCGAGGATCGCGTATCGCTCGTTGTCCCGAGGGACGCCGTCGCGCCACACCATGGCGCGCACGCGTCCCTCGTGTTGCATGCCGAGCTTGCGCATCACGGCACCCGACGCCGGGTTCTCCGGATAGTGATACGCCTCAATGCGGTGGCATCCCATCGCGGTGAACCCGTGCGCGATGACGGCGCGCGCGGCCTCCGTCGCGATCCCCTGCCCCCAGCGCGGCTGGCTGACCCAGTAGCCCAACTCGGCCCGACGATGCGCAGGCACGAGCTGCAGGCCCACGGCGCCCGCCGGCTCGTCGCCGTCACGGAGGACAATCGCCCAGGTCACGCCCTTGCCGGCCTCCCAGCGCTCCGCCTGACGTGCGATGAATTGCTCGGCGTCTTCGGCGCGGTATGGGTGCGGAACGGTCAGCGTCTGCATCGCGACTTCGCGCACGCCGAGGAGCGGGACCAGCCACGAGACGTCGGCGGGCACAAACGGGCGGAGCTGCAGCCGCGCCGTGAGCAGCGAGGGTTGCGGGAGCATTCATATAGTATGCACCCGGCGGTGACGGCCAAGGCGTGGTTGGCCTTTCGCCCCTCATCGGGCGGGGGCAGATTGCACGTATGAGCGCCCCCGTCGACATCCTCGCGATCGCCGCGCACCGCGACGATGTGGAACTCACCTGCGGGGGCGTGCTCGTGAAGCATGCGTGGCGCGGGCAACGCACGGGCATCATCGACCTGACCGCTGGCGAGATGGGCACGCGTGGCTCGGCTGAACTGCGTGGGCAGGAGGCCGCCGCGGCCGCCGAGGTGCTTGGGGTTGCCGTGCGCGAAAACCTTGGGTTGCCCGACGCCGGCATCACGAACACGCCGGAGACTCGCCGCGCATTGGCGATCCGCATCCGCGAGCTGCAGCCGCGGGTGGTGATCGCACCGGCGCCGCGGGGCCGGCACCCCGACCATCGCGTCGCCGCGCAGTTGATTCGCGACGCGTGCTTCCTGGCGGGTCTCACCAAGCTCGACTCCGCCACGGCGCCGCATCGCCCGAAGAAGGTGCTGCACGCGATCACGTACCGCGAAGATCACGTGAAGCCGACCTTCGTGGTGGACATCACGAAGGAGTTCGAGACCAAGCTCGAGGCCATCAAGTGTTACGCCTCGCAGTTCGACGGCACGACTTGGGCGGGTGAGGTCTACCCGAACGGCGAGCCGCTGTACGACATCGTGCGGCACCAGGCCGCGCACTATGGCTCGCTGATCCGCACACAGTACGGCGAGCCGTTCTTCACCTACGAGACGATGCGCGCGGACGACCTCCTCGCGCTCGACGTGAGCACATTTTGAGCGACCGCGAGATTTCGTACCCGACGTACCTCGAGCTCGAGTCCCTGCTTGCGCTGCAGAAACCGCAGAGCCAGCCGGAGCATCCCGACGAGCTGATCTTCATCGTGGTGCACCAAGCCAGCGAGCTCTGGTTCAAGGTCATCCTGCACGAGTTCGATCAGTTGATTGCGCGGCTCGAGGCCTTCGATGCGGTCGGCGCGCTGACGTCGATGCAGCGCGTGAACGTGTTGGTCGAACTCGTCTCGACCGAGCTCAGCGCGCTGGACACGCTGCCCCCGCAGCGCTTCGCGCAGTTCCGCGGCTACCTGGGCAGCTCCAGCGGCTCGCAGAGCGCGCAGTTCCGCGCGATCGAAGCCACGAGTGGCCTCCGCGAGGCGCATTTCATGGCGGCGCTCAAGGAGCACGGCGAGATTCCGGCGGTGGTGCAGCGCGCCTTGGCGCGGCCGACGCTGCAGGAGCTGTACCTCAAGCTGCTGGAGCGCGAGGGCGTCACGTTGGACCAGGTGTACAACGAGCCGCAGCACGCGCTGCTGCACATGCTGGCCGAGTCCTTCCTGGCGTACGAGCAGGGCTTCGGACGTTGGCGCTTCCTGCATGTGCAGATGGTGGAGCGCATCATCGGGCCGGACACGGGCGGCACGGGTGGCACGCTGGGGTCCAAGTATTTGATGAAGACGGTCGGCCAGCGGTTCTTCCCGGAGTTGTGGGCGGTGCGGGCGCGGCTGTACAAGCGCGGCTGATCGCGATGGACGCGCGGGAGCTGATCGACATCTCCGTCGCGTTCGATGCGCGCACCCCGCCCTGGCCCGGGGACACGCCGTTTTCCTGCGGCTGGGCCTGGGCGATGGCGGACGGAGCGAGCGTGAACGTCTCGAAGTGGGAGACCAGCCCGCACGTCGGCACGCACGCCGATGCGCCGCTGCATGTGCTGCGCGGCGGAGTCGGCGCCGACGCCCTGCCGCTCGCGCCATTCATTGGGCCTGTGCGGGTGGCCGATGTGCGGCACCTGACGGGTGCGATCACGCTCGCACAGCTCAAGGAGGGCGGCTGGAAGGCCGGCACCACTCGCCTGCTGCTGCGCACCGGGAGAAGCACGGCCGTTGGGCGCTTCCCTGCGCAGTGGCCGGCGCTGGCCCCCGAGACAGCCGCCGCGCTCGTCGCCGATGGCCTGCAACTGCTGGGTGTGGACTGCCCCAGCGTGGACGATCGCGAGAGCAAGACCCTCGACGTGCACCATGTGCTGTTCAGTGGGCACTGCTACGTGCTCGAGAATCTCGATCTCGAGGCCGTGCACGCCGGCGAGTACCGGCTGTTCGCCCCACCGCTCAAGGTGGGCGCCTGCGATGCGGCGCCGGTGCGGGCATTCCTCGCCCCAGCGCTCACCGGCGAGCGCGCGTAGACACTTGGTTGGCGGCAGTCCTGCCTCTCCACCCGACCCCATCACACCGATGAGCCCCTACACTGCCTTGCGTCGCGCAACGCTTGCGATGCTCGCGCTTCCAGCACTCGCCGTTGCGCAGGACCGCGACCCGTGGACCATCCTCCGCGCCGAGACCTGGCAGCGCCCCGCTGCGAACATCGAGCGCATGGTGCTCGCGCCGCGCACCGACATCAGCTTCGACGCCCTGAGCCCCGACGGCCGCCATGCCGTGCGCCTCACCGGCCCCGGCCGCGGCGCCATCGCGCAGTACGGCGCGCCGCATCTGTGGATCGGCGGCCTGCAGGTGGACCACCAGGCCAACCGCAACCGTTCCCTACAGACGGCGCAGCACACGGGCCTCACGCTAGCCGACCCGCGAACGGGCGAGACCCGCGCGCTGCAGGTGCCGGCGGACGTGAAGGTCAGCGAGCCCGTGTGGTCGCCCGACGGCAGCAAGCTGGCGTACTTGGGCCACACGGCGACCGCGACGCATGTGTACGTCGCCGATGTGCGCACGGGCCGCTCGACGCGCGTGACGCGCACGGCGCTCCTCGCGACGCTGGTCACGAGCGCGGCGTGGACCGCGGACGGACGCTCGCTGCTCGTCGTGCAGCTTCCCGCCAATCGCGGCGCGGCGCCGGTGCGCGGCCACAACGGCGTGGCCGATGGCCCGCAGGTGCGCTTCACGGAATCGGCCAAGAAGCCGCAGCGCGTGCACTTCTCGCTCATGGAAGATCCGCACGACAAGGCGCTCTACAAGTACTACACGACGGGCCAGCTCGCCCTCGTGGACGCGGCCACCGGCAACACGCGCACGATCGGCACGCCGGGCATGATCCGCAGCGCGGATGCCTCGCCTGACGCGCGCTACTTCCGGGTGACGCGCGTCGTCGAACCGTTCTCGTATATCGTCCCGCACAACCAGTTCGGCACCGTGACGGAACTGTGGGACGCCAGCGGCCGTGTGCTCGACACGCTGGCCTCGCAGCCGCTGCGCGAGGGTGAGATCGACGACGACGCCCCGCGCGGACCGCAGCCGCCGGACACCACGCGTCGCAACTTCGCGTGGCATCCCGATGGCGGCCTCACCTACTTCCGCACCACGGTCGCCGACAACCGCGCGAATGGCGTGCGCTGGATGCACTGGAAGGCGCCCTTCGGCGCCAGTGATACGGCGCTGGTCTTCGCGGGCTCGGCGCGGTTCTCCAACGCCGCCTTCGGCACGCAGCCGAATACGATCTTCGTGAATGACAGCGCTGCAGTCGCCGCGGTGCGCTTGGCGGACATCACCAAGAAGTACCCGCTGGGCCGCGGCGTCACGCTGCCCGGCGGCGGCGGTGGCTTCGGTGGCGGTGGCGGCTTCGGCGGCGGCGCGCAGATGGACACCGTCGGGACGGGCGGCGCGCTCGAGACGCTGCGCACGGCGGACGGCGGTTTGCGCGTGAAGATGAGCCGCGACGGCAACGCCGTGTTCGTCTCCGGCACGCGCCGCTACGGCAACGACTGGCACACACGCGCGCCACGTCCGTGGCTCGACCGCACCACCATCGCCGACGCCGCGCGCACGCGACTGCTCGACTCGCCGGCGGACGTGTATGAGACCTTCGTCGCCGCACTCGACGCGGACTACACGCAGCTCATCACCACGCGGCAGTCGCGCACGCAGATCGAGAACGCCTTCTTCCGCGACGGCAGCAGTGCCCCGCGGCAGCTCACGCAGGCCGTGGACGTGGGCCCGGAAGTCACGGGCGCCATCCGCAAGCGCGTGCAGGTCACGCGCCCGCGCGACGGCATCAAGATCTGGGTGGACGTCGTGCTCCCGCGCGACTGGCGCCCGGGCACGCGCCAGGCCGGCGTCGTCTGGTTCTACCCGCGCGAGTACGCTACCGAGACCGCCTACCAGCGCTCGAAGTGGAACGTCAACATCAATCAGTTCCCCGCCGTGCCGCAGCTGCGGCCGGCGAGCTCGACGGAACTCTGGGTCGCCGCGGGCTACGCGCTGATCACGCCGGACATCCCGATCTTCGGCGACAGCGGCCGCATGAACGACAACTACGTCCGCGACCTCACCGAGGGCCTGCACGCCGTCGTCAATGCGATGGTCGACTCCGGGTTCGTCGCGCGCGACCTCGTGGGCCTCGGCGGCCACAGCTACGGGGCGTTCAGCACCGTCAACGCGATGACGCGCATGGACATCTTCAAGGCGGGCATCGCCGGCGACGGCATGTACAACCGCACGCTGACGCCCTTCGGCTTCCAGAGCGAGCGCCGCAACTTCTGGGAAGAGCAGGAGATGTACCTCGACCTCTCGGCATTGCTCCGCGCCGACCAGCTCTCGGGGGCGCTGCTCCTCTACCACGCCACCGAGGACCAGAACGCCGGCACGCATCCGATGTCGTCCATCAAGATGCAGCAGGCGCTCCAGGGCCACGGCAAGACCTCGGCGCTCTACATGTACCCGTACGAGGACCACAGCGTCGCGACGTTCGAGAGCGATCTCGACTTGTGGGCGCGCTGGACAGCGTGGTTTGACGTGTACGTGAAGGGCATGGGCGCGCGCCGCTAGTCGGCGCCGCCCCGCAGTCCTTCAAGGAAGAACGCCGCGAGTTCCGCGCGGCCCGCAAGTCCAGATTTCTGGTACACCGCCACTGCATGTTGGCGTACCGTGCGTTCGCTGCGATTCGTGGCGAACGCAATCTGTTTGTGGCCCAGCCCCTGCAGGATCAGCATCGCGACTTCCTGCTCGACCGGCGTGAGCCCCCAGCGGCCGAACTGCTCCTGGATGGCCGCGCGGAAGCCGTGCAGGGCCGACTCCGCCTTGGCGCGCCACTCCGCCGCCTCGGCGCGTTCGGCGCGCAGCTCGCGGCGGCTCTGGGCCAGCGAGTCGGCCGCGCGGCCCCAGCCGGCAGCGAGGGCAATCGCGCCGCCTGCGCTGACGGCGATCAGCGAGAGCTCGAGCAGCACGTGCATCGACTTCCACGTCGTCGGGGCGTCAGAGATGAGGTCGAGCGTTCCCAGCACGGCGACCGCGCTGAGAATGGGAATCACTATCAGGCGCACGCGCCTCAGGTCGTCACCCGACTCCTCATCCAGGTCCACCAGACCTCCGAAACTCTCCGACAAGTGTCGCAGCAGCATCACATCCGACACTTGTCGGATGGTGCGCGCCGCGCGAATCCGCGACTCTGCCTCCACGCGATGGCACCGGGCCGTCGCACCACCCGGAGGTCCAGATGTCGTTCCTGCCTACCCCGCTGCACCCCGCTGTCGTCCACTTCCCGATCGTGTTCGCGGTGCTGGCTCCAATCTTCGCGATTGGCGCGCTGATTGCCATCAGGCGCGGCAGCCGGCCCTTGGTGGCGTGGGGCATGACCACCGTGCTCGTCGCAGGCCTCGCGGGCAGTTCGTGGTTGGCCTTGGAGACCGGCGAGCAGCAGGAAGATCGCGTTGAGGCGGTGGTGCCCGAGCCCGCGTTCGAAGCGCACGAGGAGTCCGCCGAGGCCTTCTTGGCGGCGTCGATCGCCCTACTGGCCATCACGCTGGTCGGGTTCGCGCCGCGCGGCGTGGGCACCGCTGGCCGCGCGCTGACGGTCGTGGGCGCCGTGGTCCTGATGGGGATGGGGTATCGCGTCGGGCACAGCGGCGGCGCGTTGGTCTACGAACACAATGCGGGTGCGGCCTATGCCGCGCCGGGCGGCGACGTCAGTGTCGTCCGCCCGTCCAGACCGCGATGATCCCGCAGCTGCCGCGGCCGCCCATGGCGCGGGCCTGAAGCTCGGACGGTGCGTTCGCGGCACTCGGGTAGACCTCGATGGCCGCGACGGCCGAGCCGTTCACCAGCTCCTCGACGCTGGGGCGACTTCCTCCGCGGCGGGTACCGCCAGGGTTGATGGACGTCAGGCCCGGCAGGTCGTCTTGCAGCGACTCGACGCGGAATCCATCGACGAGCACGGTGAAACCACAGTCGGCCCGCCCGAGGAACACCACGTTGGAGGGATTCGGCCCGCCCATCCGCGCCACGCGCACATAGCGCGACTCCACGAGCGCACGGCTGAGCGTCATCGGACTCAGCCGGTCCAAGTCTTCCGGCGTGATGAACTCGCCGACAATGGCTCCACGCTGCACGCGATCCATGCGGTCGTAGAACCCGCGCTGCGCGAGGAGGGTGTTCTGCCGCTCAGTGACGTTCACCGCCTCCAGGGCGCGGGGCAGTGGCGTGAGCCGCACGGTCGCGGGGGTATCCGTGCGCAGCCACCCGGAGCTGACCGCGAATCCGATGCGGCGTACGTGCACCAACACGGAGTCGTGGGATGGCCGGGGAAACATGGCGATCCCCTCGGCGTCGGCGACGCGGCGACCGCCCGGGCTGGCCTCGACGATTGCGTACGGAACCGTGAAGCCCGCCGTGTCGCTGACGACGACGCGCCATGCGGACGACGCAGCCTGCGCCGACGCGATCGCAGGCGCACCACCGAGCACCAGTGCGAGCATGAGTCGCTGCATCTACACACTCCCCGAACGCAGGATACGGCGCTCGCCGAGACCGAACGGATAGGCCCCACGCTTCCCGCCGAGCCGGCAACCCGTGAGATTGTACCCTCAATGCGCACATCCCGCCTCTTCTCGAGCCGCCTTGCCCTAGGCTTCCTCGTTCTCCTGACGAGCGTAGCCTGCGGCGCCGACGTCTCCAGCGCCGAGCTACCCGGCGAGCGCGTCCGTCGCCTCGAAGCGGGCGACTCGCTGCCCAGCCTCACGCGCCCCGCCGGCTTCGCCGGCACCCTGCCCTGCGCAGACTGCGCGGGCATCGAGACCTGGCTCGTGCTGCACCCCGACGGCTCGTACCGCCTGCGCGAGCGTTATCTCGAGGGCAACGCCACGGCGAGCGTCCGCGTGGGCCGCTGGTCGCTCTCGCGAGACTCAGTGCCCGTGGTCGCGCTCTACGGAACGGACAGCGTGCCCCGCCGCTTCGCCATGACCGGCGCGCTCACGCTGCGTACGCTGGCCCGCGACGGCTCGCCGATCGAGAGCGAGCAACCGCTCGAGCTCGTGCGCGTTTCGATGCCGTCCGATCTCCAAGCCCCGGCGCGCATCCGCGGCGAGTTCCGCTACATGGCGGACGCCGCGACCCTGGTCTCCTGCGAGGGCGGCATCCAGTTCCCCGTCGCCGGGGACTCGGCCTTCATCCGCCTGCAGCGCGCGCATCGCGAGCAGAACCTCGGCACGGGCGCCGCGATCCTCGTGGATGCGGTGGGACGGCTCCAGGTCCGCGCCGGCGCCGAGGAAGGCACGCAGGTCGAGACCTTCGTGGTGGATTCCTTCGCCGTCGTGAACCGCCGCGAGGCCTGTGAGGCGACGACCGTCACGGCGTACATCGCGATTGGCGACTGGCAGCTCGGCGCACTCGACGGCGTCCGCATCGGCGACCTCGCGCGCGAGCAGCAACCGACCCTGCGCTTCGTGCTCAGCGAGCCGACGATGTTCGGCCACGCGGGCTGCAATCGCTGGACCGGCCGCGCGGTGCTCCGCGGGCTCACGCTGGCGCCGCAGCCGGCAGCGCTCACCATGAAGATGTGCGCCGACTCGACCGTGATGGCCCGCGAGAAGCGCTACGCCGAGGTGATGGGCGGCGGAGGTTGGTGGCGGTTGGAGGGCGGCGAACTGGTGCTCTCGCGCGGCGGCCTCGAATTGGCGAGGTTCTGGCGCAGGTAGCCAACCGGAGCGCAGCATGCAGAGCAAGGCGAAGAAGGTCGCGCAGTATCTCCAGGAACTCCCGGCCGATCGTCGCGCGACGATCCAAGCGGTCGCGGACGTGATCCGCGCAAACGTGGACGCGCGCGTCGAGGAAGGCATGCAGTACGGCATGATCGGCTGGTACGTGCCGCACCGCGTCTTCCCGCTCGGCTACCACTGCGACCCGAAGCAACCCCTGCCCTACATCTGCCTCGCGTCGCAGAAGAACCACTGCTCGCTGTACCTCATGACCGCGTACGCGGAAGGCAGCGCCGGCGAGGCCTGGATCAAGAAGGCCTGGCCCAAGGGCAAGAAGCTCGACATGGGCAAGAGCTGCATTCGCTTCAAGTCCACGGACGACCTCGCGCTGGATGTCGTGGCCGAGGCGATCCGGCGCGTGCCCTTGGATGCGCACCTCGCCTGGTACTCGGCGTTGGATCCGCGGCAACGCGCGAAGCCCACGGCCAAGACCGCTGCGAAGAAGGCCGCCACCAGAGCGGCGAAGCCCGCCGCGAAACGCGCCGCCCCGCGCGCCGCGAAGAAGAAGTAGCGCGACCGGGGCCTAGACCCCGATCTGCTCCAGCTCCGGCACGCAGGGCTGCGACTTCCCGACGATCTTCGGCGGGGCGAGCAGCTTGGCGTGATGCCGCGTGTGCGCGTTGAGGATGCGCAACGTCTGATACGGCGTGAGCGCGCCGAAGTAGGCATGCGTCACGCGCGCTCGGGCGCCCGACGCGAGCACCTCGCGCAGCGTACCGAGCGCTTGGGTGGCGGCGGCCTGCACGCGCGTCGTGAGCTCGAGCCGCGGGATGGCGTGCGCGGTGGCCGCGTCAGGGCGTACTTCGCGCGGCGCCGGGGCGTTGCGCGGGAATCGGCCGGTAAGCGTCATCAGCGGCAGCATGACATTGCGCCCGAACCACGCGATGAGGCTCGGCGCCAGCACCCGCATGCCCGGCCCGCCACGCAGCGCCGCGTCGCCGAGCCGATAGCTCTGCTCGATGTGCAGCAGCACCTGTGCGGGCGACCAGCGGCCGGGGCCGAGCGGCTCAGTCCACTTGTGGTCTGGAACCAGCGACGCCGCGACGAGCAGCGCGGCCACCGCCTCGGCGTGGCCGCGTTCGGCGGACTGCCAGCGGGATGATTCTCGATGCATACGGGGACCTACGGGACGGTGCGCGGGATCTCGAAGCGGAACAGTTGTTCAGCGAGCTGGCGCACCGGTTTGTTCCCGACCTTGGCGGGACGGAAGCGCATGAGCGGAAGCGCGTCGCGGACGGCACGGTCAAAGGCCGCGTGCGTGGCCTCGACGGTGAGGATCGTGCGCATGTCGACGACCCCGGTCGAATCCACCACGAAGCGGATGATGACGTGGCCTTCGATGCCGCGGGTCTCGAGGTCCGGCGGATACAATGGCGCCGCGCTCGATGGATCGCGCGTGGCGGCCGAGTCGACTTCGAGTAGCTGATAGGAGGTCGCGAGCATCGCGCTCATCGCGGCCGCCTCGCTCGCCGCGTCGAGCGTCGGGACCGGTGCGTCGACGCCCGCGTTGGCCGGCGCCGCTCGGGCACCGGCGCGGCGCTGTCCGTCGTCGCGCTCCACGGTCGCTGTCGAGGTGCCACCGTCACCCGCCCCAGGCGCGTAGTTCAGGGCGGGTTCCATCGTGGGAGGGGCCTTGGGCGGCGGCACGAGAAAGCGCAGGCCCTCGGGCAGCTCGTCCCAGGAGTCGAGGACCGCCTTGCCGGCGATCGGCCCCCCCACGATCGCGACGCCAACCAGCACATGCGTGAGGGCGCTCACGAGCGCCCCGACCGGACTGCCGGACGGTGGAGCGATCAGGGGGCGGATGAGGGGACGGCGCATTGCTGGACTCCCTACGCACAATGGCGCTTCCGGTGTCGAATATCTAGCCTCCACCCATGCGGACGTCCCTCCTGCTCGCCCTGGTCGCCGTTCTCGCCGCCGGCCTGGCGGTGTTGCTGACCCTGCAGGTCCGCCGCTGGTGGAAGGCGCGTTTGCTCCACACGCGGATGGGTATCGCGTCCGAGGGAGAGGAGGATGCCGAGCGCTGGTTGGCGGCCCGCGGCTACGTCATCGTGGAGCGCCAAGCGCAGCGCCGCTGCACCATGCATATCAACGGCCGCGTCGCGGAGTTCGACGTGCGGGCCGACCTGCTCGTGCGGCGGGACGATGAGCTCTTGCTGGTGGAGGTAAAGACTGGCGAGGCCGCCGACCCCCGATTCCCGCCCACGCGTCGGCAGTTGCGGGAGTACTGCGCAATCTTCGGTGTGGACCGCATTTTCCTATTCGACGCGACCAGTATGCGGCTGCACGAAGTCCAGTTCTTGGAATGAGAGGTAGTGAGTTGGAAGCCGGGAGTTGTGAGTCAACGGCTTCCAACTCCCCACTCCCAACTCCCAACTGCAGTTGCCCTAGGACCGGTCTATATTTCCGGAATGGCCCCCCAGCCCATCTACCTCGACCACGCCGCCACCACCCCGGTCCGACCGGAGGTGTTGGAGGCGATGACGCCGTTCTATGGCCCTCGCTTCGGGAACCCCTCGTCCACGCATCGCTGGGGCCGCGAGGCCCGCGCCGCGCTCGATGAAGCCCGCGAGCGCGTCGCCCGATGCCTGGGCGCCGCCGCTGACGAGATCTGCTTCACCTCCGGCGGGACGGAGGGCGACAACCTCGCCGTGCTGGGCGGCTGGCGCATCCTCAAGGCGCAGGGCAAGAAGGCCGTCGTCTCGAGCCCGATCGAACACAAGGCGGTCCTGCAGGCCGTGCATCAGGCGGCGAAGGAAGGGGCCGAGGAGCGCCTGCTGAACGTCCAGGCGGACGGCACGGTGGACCTCGCCGATGCGGCGCGCAAGATCACCGCGGGCGACACCGCCCTCGTCTCGGTGATGTGGATCAACAACGAGACCGGCGTGATCCAGCCGATCGCCGAGCTGGCGCAGCAGGCGAAGGCCGCGGGTGCGGTGTTCCACACGGATGCCGTGCAAGCCTTCGGCAAGGTGGACGTGAACGCCAAGACGATTCCCTTCGATTTCGTGTGCGTGAGCGGCCACAAGCTCGGCGCCCCGAAGGGCATCGGTGCGTTCTTCATCCGTCGCGGCACGCCGCTGGAGCCGCTGTTCTTCGGTGGGTCGCAGGATCGCGGGCGCCGCCCTGGCACCGAGAACGTGGCCGCCGCCGTCGGCCTCGCGCGGGCGATGGAGCTCGCGCTCGAGGAGCGCGAGGCGCATTGGAAGGCGAACGCGGAGATGCGCGACCGCCTGGAAGCGCGCTTGCTGGAGCGCATCCCGGACGCGCTGGTGCACGGCCGCGGGGCACCGCGGGCGCCGCATATCTTGAGCATCTCGGTACCCGGCACGGACTCCGAATCGCTGCTCATGGCGCTGGACCTGCAGGGCGTGGCCTGTTCCAGCGGCTCCGCCTGCCAGAGCGGGAGCATCACGCCGTCGCACGTGTTGAGCGCGATGGGCGTGCGCGCCGACCTCGCCAACGCGGCGATCCGCATCTCGTTCGGCGCGTTGAACACGGCGGCCGACGTGGAGCGGGTGGCCGAGCTGTTCCCGGCGCTGATTGCGAAGGCGCGAGGCTTGAGCGGAGTCGCGTGAACCCGCTGGTTCGCCGTTACCTGAAGACGGCGATCGCCTTCCTCCTCGTGGGGCTGGCGCTGGGATTCTGGATGCTGCTCGGCCGCGAGTTCGGGATCCCGACGGCCTGGCGCCTGCGCAGCGCCCACACGCACGCGCTGCTGGTGGGCTTCGTGTTGATGATGATTGCCGGCGTGGCGCTGTGGATGTTCCCGCGCGCGCGCAGTGGCGATGCCCGCTACAAGCCTGTGCTCGCGGAGATCGCGTGGTGGGGCATCGCGGGCGGCACGGCGACGCGCGTCGTGCTGGAATCGTGGCTCGGTGACACGACGGGCAGCGCCTGGCGCGCCGCGATCGTTGGCGCGGCGGCGCTGCAAGTCCTCGGGCTCGCGGTGTTCTTCCTCGGGATGTGGCCGCGCATCCGGAGCTCGGGCGCCAACCCCGACGGTCGCTGAATGGCGGACGGCCGCCCGCGCGACCGGCGGCGCGCGATCGTGCTGGCGGCGCTGCTCGGCACGATCGCGCTGGGATTCTGGCTGCGGTGGTTCCTCGCCGGCGTCGGTTTCGCCCTCCCTGCGGCGCTCACATTTCCGAACCTCCGCCATGCGCACTCGCACCTCGGCTACTACGCCGTGTTGGTGCCGCTGGCGTGGCTCGCATGGGAATCGTCGAGTAAGACGGCTCCGCTCCGTGGCTGGGAACGCGTGCTGTATGCGATCGCGACCGTCATCGCGACGCTTGGGTTCATCCAGCGTGGCTACGGGCTGCTCGGAATCGTAGGATCGACGATCGTCGGCGGGCTGTGGATCGTCGCCGCGTGGCGCATCGCGCGTGCGGCGCGGCAGCACGACGATCCCATGGTCGCCGTACTGCCGGGGACGCTGCTGGCGCTGGCCTGCATTCCGTTGATCGCGCGGACGCTGCGCAGCGATCCTGCGTTCGCAGCGGCTGCCGTGCAGAGCTTTCTCACGGCGTTGCTCTTTCTGGTGGTCGCACCGGGCGCCGTCACGGCGTTCGGCCTCCGGCAGCGGCTGGCGTGGGGCAGCCTCCTCACCGGTACGCTCTCGGCGCTGGCCCTCGGACTCTGGCCGACCGCCGTCGCGCGTGTGGGGCTCGCGCTGCACTCGCTCTACTGGCTCGCCGTCGCGCGTCGCGTCGACCGCCCGGTCTTTGCACTGCCCTGGTACGCGGCGGCGGGCGGTCTCGTCGTGGTCGCGACGGGCATCGTGCCGCTCACGCACGACGTCGCAATGGGCGCAATTCACTTCTTGATTCTCGGTCCGTTCCTCAGCGCCTTGGCGCAGCGGCAGCTGCTCGCCGCGGTTCCATCAGCGGCGTGGTGGCTGCATCACGCCGCGGCGGCCACGATGTCCGGAGCGCTGATCGCTCGAGGTGCGGGCGTCGAATGGCCGTTGCTCGACAGCCGCGGACTTGGCATCGCGGCAGCCGTCGGGGGCAGCGGAGTCGTGCTGTGGTGGGCGGTGGTGTTAGCGCTTCCAGAACGCCCAGCGCGGTCGGTAGTCGCGCAGTGATGCACGCACTACGGGCGACAGCACGACGGCGAGCAGGGCGCAGCCGGTCGCCGCGACGAGCCACTGCCACGGGGCCAACGCGCTCGCGTCCATCGCCAAGCGCTGGGCGGAAGCCCAAGCGATGCCGAGCAGCATCAGGCTGACGAACGTCGCGAGCACGCTGAGGCGCCCCACCGCACGCGGCGGCTCCGGCGGCAGCGGCTCGTCCACCTCGCGAAAGAACGTCGCACGGCTCAGCTGCTCCCACATTTCCATCACCGATTGATGCCGGTCGTCGGGTGACTTCCGCAGCGCACGTTCGACGGCATCGGCAATCTCGAAGGGCACCGAGGGATTGATGCGCCGGATGGGAACGGGATCGTTCGACATGTGCTGCACGACGATCGCCATCGGGGTGTCGCCGCTGAAGGGCGGCCGGCCCGTCAGCAAGTGGTAGCCCACGACGCCGAGCGAATAGATGTCCGATCGCTGGTCGACGACGTGTCCGCCGCCCGCGTGTTCGGGCGACATGTACGTCGGTGTGCCGAGGACCTGACCGCTCTCGGTGTCGTAGCCGGCCCCGGTCACCTGCGCGACACCGAAGTCCATGAGCAACACCTTCTCCAGTGCGCCCTCGAGGATCACGTTCGATGGCTTGATGTCGCGGTGCAGGATGCCGGCGCGATGCGTGGCGGCAACGGCATCGCAGAGCTCCATGAGCACGCGTTGTGCGACCTTCGGCGGCAGTGCGCCGCGCCGCTCGAGCTTGGCCGCCAGCGTCGGTCCGTCGATGTACGGCATCGTGTAGAAGATCAGCGCGCCCGCTTCCTTGATGTCGTAGATGGGCACGATGGACGGATGCCGCAGACGCGCCATTGCCACGCCTTCCTGCCGGAAGCGCTTCACGAAGGCCGACGCGCCCGCGAGGTCGGGGCGGATCACCTTCACCGCCAGCCGCCGCCCGAGCCGGAGGTCCTTCGCTTCGTACACGCAGCCGAAGCCTCCCTGCCCCACCATCGGCCCCAGCTCATAATCTGGTCCCAGCGCCTCGGCCAGCATCGCGCGGTGGCCGGGATCGTCGACGAGCCGCCGTTCAGTTGATGGCCGCATAGTTCTTCAGCACGTCGTCGCGGATCGACTCCGCGATCGCGCCCTCGTTGACCAACGCATCGAGCGAGGCCTGCATCGTCACCATGCCGGCGGCGCTTCCGGACATGAGCGCCGAGCGCAACTGCGTCTCGGAGCCACCGCGCAGCAGGTTGCGGATGGCGCGCGTGCCGACCATCACCTCGGCCGCGACGCGCTTGCCGCCGTCGAGCGTGGGCAGCAGCTCCTGATGCACGACGAGGTGCAGGACTTCGGAAGTCATCGAGCGCACGAGGTTCTCGCGCCCCGGCGGCGCGTAGGCGACCAGGCGGTCCATCATGCGCTCGATGGACACGATGTGCAGGGTGGAGATGACGAGCATGCCGGAGGCGGCGGCGCGGAGCGCGATCTCGATGGTCTCGAAGTCCCGCAGCTCGCCGATGAGTAGGACGTCGGGGTCTTGGCGCAGCGCGGCACGGAGGCCGGTGGCGAAGGACTGCGTGTCGCGGCCGACTTCGCGCTGGCGCACGAGGGATTGGCCGGGCGGATGCACGTACTCCACCGGATCCTCGATCGTGACGATATGCCGGCGGTCGCGCCTGTTGATGGCGTCGATCATGCTCGCCATCGTGGTAGTCTTCCCCTGGCTGGTGCTGCCGGTGATGAGGACCAAGCCTTTGCCACGCTGCGTCGCGATCTCGACGGCCAGCGGCAGCTTGAGGTCGGCGAGCGGCATTGGCGCCAGCGGCAGCAGGCGGATGACGGCGCCGACCGCACCGTTCGCGTGCGCGATGTTCACGCGGTAGCGCTGCTGTTGGTCGTCGATGCACATGAGATCGACGTCGAGGTCGTCCTGCAGCGAGGCGCGTTGGCGTTCGCTGAGCGGCGCCGTGGCCAAGTGCCGAGCCGTCGAGAGCGTCAGCGGCTGGTCGGTGATCGCCTGCAGCTTGCCGTCGATGCGCGCGAACACCGGGAAGCCCGGTGCGATGTGCACGTCACTCGCCCGGAGGGCTCGGGCGCGGTCGAGCAGCTCGGTGAGGGACGCATCGGCGCCCGATCCGAGCCAGATATCCCCGGCGTGACGGCTGCTGCTGGCGCGGCGCATGCAAGAGGGCCTTGGAGGAGTCTGCGATAATGTGCCACGCCCGTGGGAGCGCCGTTAGGGGACGCGCGGGCGCGCGACCGCCGTTGCCTTGCGATCCGCTCCGGAACCCGCTCCCCGACCCGGGTATATTCCTAGTCTATGTCCGCGTCATCGCCCCGCCCCCGCGTCCTCGCCGCCATGAGCGGCGGCGTCGACTCCTCCGTCGCCGCCGCGCTGCTCGTGCGCCAGGGCTACGACGTCGTGGGCGTGACGATGAAGCTGTTCAACGACGGCGGCGACCTCCCCGACCGCCCCTGCTGCTCGCTCGACAGCGTGAACGATGCGCGTCGTGTCTGCGAATCGCTGGGCATCCCGCACTACGTGCTCAACCTGCAGGACGCCTTCGGCCGCGACGTCGTGAGCGACTTCGTGGCCGAGTACGCCGCCGGCCGCACGCCGATTCCCTGCGTGCGCTGCAACACGTTCACCAAGTTCCGCGACCTACTCGCCAAGGCCGACGCGATCGAGGCGCCGTTCATCGCGACGGGGCACTACGCCCGCATCATCGACGGGCAGCTTGCCCGCGGCGTGGACGACAACAAGGACCAGACGTACTTCCTGTGGGGCATCGAGCGCGAGGTCGTGGCGCGGATGCTGCTCCCCGTGGGGCACCTCACCAAGCCCGAGACGCGTGCGATCGCGCGCGAGCTGGGCCTGCTCACGGCCGAAAAGCCGGAGAGCCACGAAATCTGCTTCGTGCCCGACGGTGATTACGTGAAGGTCCTCGAGCGCGAATTGCCCGCCGACGCCCCGTCACTCACGCCGGGCCCGATCCTGACACTGGACGGACGCGTCGTCGGCGAGCACAAGGGCTTTGCGCGATACACCATCGGGCAGCGGCGCGGATTGCCGGGCGGCTCAAGCGAGCCGCTGTTCGTCGTGGCGCTGCGGCCGGAGGATCGCGCCGTGGTCGTCGGCCCACGCGAGGCCTTGCTCGGTCGCGGGCTGAGCGCCACCGATGTCAACTGGCTCGCAGCGCGCGTACCCGCAGACGGCAGCGAGGTGCTCGTGCGCATCCGGCACCGTGCGACACCGGTGCCCGCCACACTTGTCGTGGCCACACGCGATCGCTTCGAGGTGTTGCTGCACGAACCCGCGTATGCGATTTCCCCGGGGCAGAGCGTCGTGCTCTACGATGCCGCCGGCCTCGTGCTCGGCGGCGGGATCATCGCGGCCAGCAAGCGCGTGCTGCCCATTCAGGCGGCGTAGCGCGTAGCGCCTGCCGCCGAGGCGCGTCAGCCGCCAAGCGCGATGCCCGCAGCTACGCCCCCTATCGCGGAGCTGAGCAGGAGGTACATCAGGCCGAGGCTTCCGAACAGCACGACAGTATTCGCTTTATCGAACTGCGGGCCCGAGATGACGAGGTACGACCCTTCCCGCGTCCCGATCGTCGCGTAGAGCACGGACGCGTTCGTGGCTGCGCTATTCCTCGCGCCCGCGAGAAGGGGACGCAAGCGACGGCCCAGGCCGTATCTTTCTGCATCCCCGCAGTCCCCAGCACCCCCAGCGGAGCAAGTCCAATGATCACGCGCAAGGCACACGCCAAGTGGGAAGGCGAACTCAAGGTCGGCACCGGGCACCTCCGCCTCGGCAGCGGCGCCTACGAAGGCAAGTACTCCTTCGGCACGCGCTTCGAGGGCGCACCCGGCACCAATCCGGAAGAGCTCCTCGGCGCCGCGCACGCCGGCTGCTTCTCGATGGCACTCAATCTCGGCATCTCGCAGGCGGGATTCGCCGCCGCGTATGTCGACACGACCGCCGAAGTGCAGATGGACAAGGTCGACGGCGGCATGGCCATCGTGCACATCAAGCTCACGACGAAGGCCAAGGTGCCGGGATTGAGCAGCGCGAAGTTCCACGAGCTCGCCGAGGCGACCAAGGTCAACTGCATCATCTCCAAGGCGCTGCGCGTACCGATGTCGGTGGACGCGACGCTCGAGACGTAGGCGACAGCGCGGCGGGCGCGAGGCGTTGGCAGAGGACGCCTGTACATCCGCTCCCGCTGCCCGAGGACGGGGCGTACTCCCACTCGGCGTTGGCGATGGTCACCGCCACCACCCCGACGACCGCCACCACCAGCATCGTCCGCAGCGGACTGAACTGGCGCGTGGCGAGTGCGGGCGTGGCGCCGTCGGCGCCGTACACCGCGCCGCTGATCCGGAACCGGCAGAGACTGGGTGACTCCCCCGCGGGCGTCACGAGGTAGGCATCGCGCAGGAGAATCGTGTCGCCGCGCTGACCGACGAACCGGCCAACAACACTCGAGCCGTGACAGGTCACCGCTTGACTGCGGTCGCTGTGCGGCTGCCCGCGCAGTGTCACGAAGCCGCCGGGGACCGAGAGCTGCACCTTGTCCGCGGGGGACGGCGCGTCGACCGCGAGCTGGAAACTGCTGCACGCCATGCATGCGACGTGAAGAATCGCCAGCTTCGATGCCGCAGCGGCGCGCAGCGCCCCACGCGTAGACGTCGCATTTGCGGAATGTGCGACGGACCTCCGGGCCGCGCCAGCAGCTGCGGCATGAGGAGCTCCCTGACGCACAATCCCGCACCGCGATAGGGGGAAACATCCGATAGCATGCGCGCGCCGGCGCCGCAGATTGGCGAGTAGCCCTTCTGACAGGAGCACACGATGTCGGCCTGGCCAAGTCTGGCGCAGTTCCTCGCCGCGAACCGTCACGCGCCCACGCTCAGCGTCTATCTCGAGGCGGCGCCCGCCGACCCGGCGGAAGGCCGCGCGGTGGCGCTCCGGTTGCGGGAGGCCATCGAGCGGCTCCGCGAGCCATCGACCGAGCGGCCGGTCGCGGAACGCGAGGCCCTCGAAGGCTGTTTGGCGGAGCTGATCGAAGCGATGCCGTCGGCGGAGCACCGCTCGCGGCGTCAGGGTTGGGCGTTCTTCCGGACGGCCGCCGGCGCACAACTGGTCATCGAGACACCACCGCGCGTGGAGACATCGGCCGCATGGGACATCGGGCCGCGCGTGGTGCCCTTCCTGCGGGCGGCGGAGCCGGAGTCGGCGTTGCTCGTGCAAATCGATCGCGCGCGCGCGCGGCTCGGCTTGTACCACGACGGCGTGGTCGACGCGATCGTGGAGCTGGAGGCGGACCGCGTGAGTGACGTGGGGCCGCACATGAGCGCGGGCCCGGCGCCAGGATTCCACCGCGGCACGCATGGTCGTGCGGGTGCGGACGAGGCGGAACGCCAGCGGCGCGACGCCAGCGAGCGACTCCTGGTGACCACCGTACGCCGCGTGACGGCACTCGCCGAGGACGCGCTGCCCGTCGTGGTGGGCGGCGCCGTCGAGACCGTGAAACGCTTCGTGGCGGCGCTGCCACGCGCCCTCGCCGACCGCACGGCGGTCGTCGCGACCTTGCGCATGGGCCCAGCGGACGCCGCGATCCCGGAGATCGGCGAGGCACTGCGGGCGATGCGCCAGCGCGAGCAGGCGGCGCATCTCGCCGACCTGCGCGACGCCGCGGCCGCGCGCGGGCGGGCAGCACTGGGATTCGAACGGGCGCAGCGCGCGGCGGAGGTCGGGGCGATCGCCGAGCTGATCTTCTCGGATACGGCCTGGCGCGCGCACCCGGCCGAGATCGAGGCACTGGTGCACCGCGCGCTCACGAGCGGCGCCTCGGTAGAGTGGACGCCGCTCGACGACGGCGATGCACCGCAGGCCGACGGCGTCGTGGCCGGCCTGCGCTTCTCGCTGTAGCAGCAGGCGCGGCAGGCCGCGCGGGAGCGGGGGCGGTTGACAGTCCCCGCTCCCGCTCCGAACGTAGGCGGCGATGGCCTTCCTCCGCTGGCTCTACGACATGCTGGCCGTGCTCGGCACGGTCGTGCTGATCTTCATCGCGCTCGCCGTCGGCGGCAACTACGCGACGGGCGTGTATCGGTCGTGGACTCAACCAGACCCCGGGCGCAGGCCGAGTGCTGCCGCGACACCGAACGCCGGCACCGACCATGTGCGGCCCACGACGCTGCCGACAGCCCCGCGCACGCGCCCGCTCGGCCGTGACGCCGCGCGAGAACGCGGCATCGCCATGCCGGAGTCCCGACGACTGTTCGTTGACGTCGCGGGTTCGCCGGTGCTCCGCACGCGCAATGCCTGGGTCGAACACCACGGACGCCGCGACTACCTGCTCGTCACGCGCGATGCCTTCTTCGTCGCACGCCTCCGGCCGCCACAGCAGCGCGTCCTGCAGTTGGGCAACGGACGCGTCGTGCCGTTCGAATACCACGACCTCGCGGATGGCCAGCGCGTCGCCTTTGCACGCTTCTGCGAGATGCCGCCCGACAGCTTGGTGTCGCTCGTCGTGAGGACCGACAGTACCCCGCCCCTGTGGAGCGACCCGTGCGTGTAGCCAAAGCCTTTGCGGCGCTCGTCGGCTTGCTGACCATCCTCGCGCTCATCATCGACCCCTATCCGCCCGCGCCGAGAAGTAAGGTCTACTACGCCACCATGCGGGCGGACCTGCGCAATCTCGTCGCGGCACAGGAGACGTTCTTCGCGGACAGCCAGCGCTTCGCTGCGGCCTTCGACCGCACGGAGTACGCGACGTCGTCAGGAGTGAGCGTCAGCATCGCGCTGCATGGCGACAGCGCCTGGAGTGCGGTTGCGACGCACGCGTCCGTCACCGCCAGCTGCCGCATCTCCGTCAGCCTCGACGGCGCCGCCTTCGCGGGCGGCAGGGGCGATGGCGAGCCCGTGTGCGAACCGCCGCCACCGACACGAGGCTGGCGCTTCCGGTGGGAGTACTGACGAGCGCCCGGCCGACCGCTCAGTACTCGAGGCCCGCGGCCTTCGCGAATTGCTCCATCAACTTGCGCTGTTCCGCCGTAAGCGACTCCGGCACGGCGAGCTGGATCTCGACGAGCAAGTCACCGCGCTGCCCGTCCTTCTCGATGCCCTGCCCGCGCACGCGGAAGCGCTTCCCGCTCGGCGTGCCGGCTGGCAGCGTGATGGTGATCGTCTTGTCGTCGAGCGTGAGCACGCTGACCTTCGAGCCCAGCGTCGCCTGCGCGAGGTTGATGCGCTGGCGCAGGATCACGTCGAGCCCATCGCGCTCGTAGTCGGGATCCGGCTTCACCTGGAAGGTGATGAGGATGTCGCCGTTGGGGCCGCCGCGCACGCCGCGGCCGCCCTGCCCCTTCAGCCGGATCTTCGAGCCGCTCTCGGTGCCGCCCGGGACATTGATGAGCACCTTCTTCGTGGTGCGGTTCGCGCCCGCGCCCTGGCAGGCCGCGCACTTCTCGCTGGGGATGCGACCCTTGCCGAGGCAGGCGGGGCACGGCCGGTTCACGGCAAAGCCGCCCTGACCGAACGAGATCTGGCCGCGCCCGCCGCACTCGGTGCAGACGCTCAGCGACGCGCCCTTCGCCGCGCCGCTGCCGTTGCAGGTGCCGCACTCCTCGTTGAGATCGAGCGTGATGGGCACCTTGCCACCCAGCGCCGCCACCTTGAACGGCACCTCGAGCGTGGTCTCGACGCTCTGTCCCTGCTCCGGCCCGCTGGGCCGCTGTTGGCGACCGCCCCCGAAGATCGAGCCGAACAGATCGCCCAATCCGCCGAGCCCGCCGATGTCGAACTCCTCCATCCGCGGACCGCTCTGGCTGTAGGCGCCGCCAGCCGCGCCGCCGGCAGCGCCGCCTGCGCGCGCGCCACCAGGCCGCGGGCCGCGCGATGCGAACGGATCGAAGGCCCCCAGCCGGCGCATCTCGTCGTACTGCTTCCGTTTCTCGGCGTCCCCCAAGACGTTGTACGCCTCCGAGATCTCCTTGAAGCGTTCGGCCGCCTTCGCATCACCCTTGTTGGTGTCCGGGTGATACTGCTTGGCGAGCCGGCGATACTGCTTCTTGATCTCGTCGGCGGTGGCGCTGCTGGAGACGCCGATGACGGCGTAGAAGTCTTTCTGCGCCATCACCCGTTCCACTGCCGCACGACGACGCGCGCCGGACGCAGCAGGGTGCCGTTGAGGACGTAGCCCACCTGGTAGACGACGGCGACCGTGTGGTCTTCGTCGGCACTCGCCGCGGGAGCGGTCGTGATGGCCTCGTGCAGCGCGGGATCGAACGGCGCATTCAGGGGATCCACGACCTCGAGCCCGTGCCCGGCCAGCGACTTGAGCAGCTTCTTCTCGACCATCGCGATGCCCTCGAGCACGCTCTTGGCATCCGCGCCCTCCGGCGTCATGTGCGCCACGCGGCCAAGGTCGTCGAGCGTCTCGAGCAGGCCCTTCATGACCGCGCCCATGCCCATCTTCTCGGCGTCCTGACGGTCGCGGACGGCGCGCTTGCGGAAGTTGTCGTACTCCGCGTAGAGCCGCAGATACTTGTCCTTCTGCTCCGCCAGGACGCGCTCGGCTTCGGCGAGCGGATCGCTCGTCGGGGCGTCGGAAGCTGCAGTGGCCTCTGCCGTCGCTTCACCTGGCGCCGCTGCATCAGGCGCGGGCGCCGACTGCTCGAAATCGGAAGTGCTGTGGTCAGTCATGGGAGGAAAGTTCGCCGTTTGCCCGACATGGGGGCAACCGCCGTGCCAGCAAATGCTTGCCGCATCGGCAGATACCGGCGGCGCATGGCCTCCCTACGGCAGGCGCGGACGGACGTTTCGGCGGGCCCCCGAGCGTACGGGCGCCGTCACTCCGGGCGCCGCGCCCCCTCGAACTCACTGAGCTTGAAATCGAAGCCCAGCCGCATCCTCACCCGCACCGGTGTGCGACCGACGCGCGCCGGCAAGAACTCCAGCGTGGGAATCGCGTCTTTCACTTCCTGCGTGAAATCGGCATGCGTGCTCGAGAGTACCACGAAGGACTCCGGCTCAATGCGCCCACGCGCGTTGACGATGAACTCGGCCTCGACGCGCCCGATCAGCCCTTGGATGCGTAGCTCCGGCGGGTACCGCAAGGCATTCTGCCCAAAGCGCGCCTCCGCCTGCCGCGTGACCTCCGCGACGGTGTAGACACGGTTCGCCTCCACAGCGGGGCTTGCGGCACTCCCGGCCGATGCGCGACCGGACGAGGCGCAGGCGGCCGGTGCGACGCACAGCGCCAGCACCAGCAACATGCGCCGCACGAGATTGAGCGCCGCCTGCGTGGAGCGCTGCCGCACCTCATGGCGGTCCCCGACCATCGTGGTGCGCGCAGAACGCAGCTGCCCGCCGACATCCGCCGCGATGCACACCGTGCCCACCGGCTTGTCCGGCGTGCCTCCGCCCGGCCCGGCGACCCCGGTGATGCCCACCCCGACCTCCACGCCGAAGCGCGTGCGAACGCCGCTGGCCATCTCGCGCGCCGTCTCTTCGCTCACCGCACCGTGTGCCTGCAAGGTCGCCTCCCGGACTCCGAGCTCGCGGACCTTCACGTGGTTCGCATACGCAATCGTGCCGCCGTCCACAACGTCGCTGGACCCCGGCACCGCCGTCAACCGCATGCCGAGCATACCGCCCGTGCAGCTCTCGGCGACGGCAATCCGGTGCGAGCGCTCGCGCAGCAGCTGCAGGACCAGCGCCGCGAGGTCGTCGTCATCCACGCCGTAGATCCAGGTGCCGACCTTTGCACGGATCGCGCGTTCGGCGTCGTCCAACAACTGCGCCGCTCGGTCGGCGGGCTCGTTCCAGACGCTCACGCGCAGGTCCACGCCTTCCCAGCCGGGCAGGTACGCGAGCCGCGTGCCCAGCGGATCCTTGGCGAGCTCGCCCATCTCGTCGGCGAGCTTGCTCTCGGCGATGCCGGTGGTGCGCAGGGTTCGCGAGCGCACCACGAGCCCGACGGCACCGCCGCGCCGCGCCACGAGGCGCGGAATCAGCTGCTCACGGGCCATGCCGCGGAACTCGCGCGGCACGCCGGGCAACATCGCGCACCAACGCCCCTGCTCATCCTCGAGCCAGATGCCCGGGGCCGAGCCGTGATCGTTGCGGATGATCTCGGCGCCGGCGGGAATCAGCGCCTGATTGCGGTTGGCGGCCGGCAACTCCCCCGGCCAGCCGCGCTTCGCCCAGCGTTGCTTGAGGTCCTCGAGGATCGATTCGTCGAGCGTCATGCCACGCCCGAAGAGCTCGGCGATGCTCGGCTTCGTGAGGTCGTCGGCCGTGGGCCCGAGCCCCCCGCTGGTGATCACGGCGCCAGTGCGCGCGAGCGCATCGCGGACGGCTGCGGCAATCTCCTCCGGTCCATCGCCGACCGTGGCGCGGTGCACGACGCGAATGCCTTGCGCGGCGGCCTCACGCGCGAAGAACGCGCTGTTGGTGTCGATGGTGTAGCCGAGGAGCAGCTCGGTGCCGATGCTGACGAGTTCGACGTCCATCGAGCGCTCAGGCGCGCGTCGTGAAGACGCGGCGGTGGCGGACGAGATAGTCGGCGAGCGAGATCAGCGTGAGCAGCAGCGCGACGATCATGGTGACCGCGCCGATCGTACCCAGCACGCGCGCGCCGATGTCGGCCGCCGGCAGGCCCCACCACCCCTTGCGCTCATAGAGCAGGCGCAGGGCGAACCACGCGAACGCCGCACCCATCCACGTGTACTGGAACCCCGCCTTCCACTTGCCCAGCGACTGCGCCGCGATGACGATACCGCGGGCCTGCGCGAATCCGCGGAACCACGTCATGAACGCTTCGCGGCCGACGATCGGGACCAGGACCCACCAAGGGAAGTACACGGGGCCGAGTCCGAAGGTCACGAAGAAGTGTTCCGAACCCTCGGCGGTGTCGGGCAAGAGCAGGCGCAGGGGGTCGTTGGCCGGCGCCTGCAGCAGGAACATCGGGACGAAGCAGCCGAGGAGCAGCAGCTTGTCGGCGAGCGGATCGAGGATCTTGCCGAGATCGGTGATGAGCCCGCGGGCCCGGGCGATCTTGCCGTCGATGTGGTCGCTGATCGCGGTGATCAGGTACAGCGCGAAGGCGAAGAAGCGCACGCCGACGGAGTCGACGAACGGCAGCGCCGCGATGAACGGCGCGGCGACGATGCGCCCCGCAGAGATGAGGTTCGGGAGGTTCACCGCGGCCCTCGCTTACGCGAGCGTCTTCAGGACGAGCTTGGACACCGCCTTGAGCGTGTCGAACACGCCATCACCCGTGACCGCGACGGCCTCGAAGAAGTGCGCGCGTTCCACCCAGACGCCCTCGGCGTTCTGCTCGATGATGTTCTCGCCGGGCCGGAACTGGTTGGGCGTCACCTTCTGCCGCTCCGGCTCCTGCACTTCCCAGCCCGGGTTCAGCGTCGCCTGCAGCTCCTCGAGCGGCGCCGCGTTGGGCAGGTCGCGCTTGTTGTACTGGATCACGAACGGCATCTTCGTGAGGTCATAGCCGTACTCGGCCATGTTGTCGTAGAGGTTCTGCATGGCCTCGAGATTCGCTTCCATGCGCTCGACCTGCGAGTCGGCGACGAACACGATGCCGTCGACGCCCTTGAGGATGAGCTTGCGCGAGGCGTTGTAGTAGACCTGGCCCGGCACCGTGTAGAGGTGGAAGCGGGTCTTGAAGCCGCGGATCGTCCCGAGGTCGACGGGCAGGAAGTCGAAGAACAGCGTGCGCTCGGTCTCCGTGGCCAGCGAGATGAGCTTGCCGCGCGTGTCCGGCTTCACCTTGCCGTAGACATGCTCGAGGTTCGTCGTCTTGCCGCCGAGACCCGGACCGTAGTAGACGATCTTGCAGTTGATCTCGCGCGAGGCGTAGTTGATCATCGACATGGCTGTTCTCCTTATCCGAACAGCTGGTCGATTTCGTCGTCGGCGCCGGCGAGGAGCCCGGGCTGCTGCGTGGCCGACTTGCCGCGCTGGAAGACTTCGTGGAACAGCTTGGTCAGTTCGCTCACCGTGTCCTTGATCTTGAGGCGCACGAGGCCAAGCGTCGTGCGGTTGTCGAAGAGCGCCACGAGGATGACGCGGCGGGCCACGTCGGCGAGGTACATCGATTCCTTCTCGCCCTGGTGGAACAGCGAATTGAAGTCCGTCTCGCCGATCAGCTGGGCGAGCTGGTCGTTGGCGGAGAAGTCGGCGGCCGTGAGCGTCGCGAAGGCCGTCGGGTCGAAGGTCGGCTGTTCGCCCACCGTGGCCACGAGCTGGCCCGAGCGGTCCACGAGCAGCGCGCAGCGGGCGTTGGTCTCGCCCAGGAACTTCTGCAGCGCGCGCGTGATGGCGCCGAAGTCTTCTTCCGTGAAGGACCAGCTAGCGGAGCCTACGGCCATCGTCCCGTCCTATGCGAGGGCGTGTTCGAAGCGTGCGAGGAGGCGCCGGGCGCGGCGCTGCAATACCGGATTTTGCTCCCACTCAAGGTACTCACGCAACAGCAGCACTGCATCTGCGGATCCGGCCTGGCCGCTGAGCCAGCCGAGCGCGGCGAGCCGCCGCAGGGGCGTGCGGTGATAGAGGGCCTGGCGATGGCGCGCCTGTTCGCGCGTCCACCAGACGTAGCCCCCGACGGCGCCGAGCGCGAGGCCGAGCGCGAAGGCGTGCCGCGCCCTCACATGGCCCGCCGCGCCGCGAGGGCCTGCACGATGGTCACGCCATCGGCGTACTCGAGGTCCCCGCCGATCGGCAGCCCGCGGGCCAAGCGGCTCACGGTGACACCGGCGTCCCGCAGCTGCTCCTGCACATAGAGCGCGGTGGCCTCGCCCTCGAGCTTGGGGTTCGTCGCGAGGATGACCTCGCGAACGCCGCCGGCCGTCACGCGGCGCACCAACTGCGCCACCGCGAGATCCTCGGGCCCGACGCCGTCCAGCGGCGCGAGACGCCCGCCGAGCACGTGATAGAGCCCGCGGTACTCGCCCGTACGCTCGATGGCCGGGATGTCCGAGGCCTCCTCGACCACGCAGATGATGCTGCGATCCCGCCGCGGGTCCGCACAGAGCGCGCAGGGGCTGGCCTCCGTGAGGTTCCCGCATTCCGCGCAGGGCTTCACCTTCTCGACGATGGCGATCAGCGCGGCGGCGAGGCGGCGGCTCTGCTCGCCAGGCTGGCGCAGCAGGTGGTACGTCAGGCGCAGCGCCGACTTGCGCCCGATGGTCGGCAGGCGCGAGAGCTCCGAGACGAGATCGTCGATGGCCGACACGCGTCGCTCAGAACGGGAGCTTGAAGGGCAGTCCGCCAAGTCCGGGCAACCCGAGGCCGCCCGCGACGGCTTTCATCTCTTCCTCACCGAGTTCGCGTGCCTTGCGCTGCGCTTCCTGCAGCGCGACGGCCAGCAGGTCCTCGAGCATCTCGACATCGGCGGGATTCACGACGGACGGATCGATGGACACGCGCTTCACCATGCCCTTTCCGTCGGCCTCGACCTTCACCATGCCGCCGCCGGCGCTGCCCGTGACCGTGGCCTTGGCGAGCTTGTCCTGCACCTCTTGCAGCTTGCCCGTCATCTGCTGGGCCTGCTGCAGCATCTTCATGAAGTCGGTCATCGGTCAGTCCAGCAGTTCGAGGTCGAGCGCATCGACGGCGGCGTCGAGCAGCGGGCTCTGCTTGCGCAGCATGGCCATGCGGTCGGCCTTCACGGCCCGCTCATTGAGCCGGCGCGGCGCGGCATCGGCGGCCGCGGCCTGCACGTTGAGCCGCGTCACGGGATCGAAGCGCTTGCGCAGCGCGGCGAGGATGGCCGCCTCTTGCTGCACGATGAGGTCGGCTTGCGCCTCGGCGTCGACCATGAGCGTGACGACGCCCGCCGCCGTGACGGCGGTCGGCGTCGCATGTCCGAGCGCCGCACCCAGCAGCGCGCGACCGTCGCGGACGATGCCGTCGACGATCGCGTCCCAGTGCTCGACCACGCGATTGATCTCGAGTGCCGTCGGCGCCGCAACCTGCGTGGCGACGTCGGCGACGTCGGCGACGGTCGGGGCCGCGGCGACGGGGCGTTCGCGCAGCGCGGCCGGGCGCGGCGGCGGCGCGGCCACGCTCGCAGGTTCCGCGCGGCTCGGCGCGGCAGCGTCGCGCGCGACGGGCGGCGCGGCACGCATCGGGGCACGGGCCGTGGCGGCGCCCGCCGACGCGCCCGCCGATGGGCCCGATGCGCTGCGCGGCGATCCGCCGGAGGGCGCGCCTCCTGCCCCGCCGCCGCGCAGCAGTTCTTCGATCTGCACCGTGCGGTCGAGCAGTGCGCAGCGCACCAACAGGGTCTCGAAGAGCAGCTGCTGCTGCCCCGAGCGCTTGAGTTGCGGCTCCGTCTCGACGAGCAGGGAGAGCATGCGCAGCAGGTCGCCCGCGGCGAAGTGCGTCGCGCGCTTCGGCAGTTCCTCGGCCAGCCGCTCCGAGACATCGGGCAGCTGCCCCCCGAGCACCACCGCCAGCTGGGCGCGCAGGATCTCGGCGAACTCGCTCAACAGCACGGGAAAATCGACACCGTGGTCGGCGAGGCGCTGCACGGCGGCGAACACGTCGCCGGCGCGTCGCTCGATGACCAGGTCGAGCAGGGCGAGGTGCTCGTCCTCGGGCACAAGGCCGAGGGCATCGCGCACGCGGGGCGCGGTGACGGCGCCTTCGCCAAGCGACAGGACCTGGTCGGTGAGCGAGAGCGCATCGCGCATCGAGCCGTCGGCGGCGCGGGCGAGCATGCCCAGGGCATCGTCGTCCGCCGCGATGCCTTCCTGCGTGAGCACGGTGGCCAGGCGCAGCTTGACATCGGCGGGCCCGATGCGGCGCAGGTCAAAGCGCTGCACGCGCGACAGCACGGGCGCCGCGGCCTGCTGGATCTTCTGCGGCTCGGTCGTGGCGAACACGAACACGACGCGCGGCGGCGGCTCCTCGAGGATCTTGAGGAGGGCGTTCCACGCCTCGCGCGTGAGCATGTGCGCCTCGTCGATGATGTAGACCTTGTAGCGGTCTTCCCCCGACGGCGCATACATCGCGCGTTCGCGGAGGTCCCGGGCGTCATCGACGCCGCGGTTCGAGGCGGCGTCGATCTCGACGACGTCGAGCGAGGCCCCGCCGCCCCACACGCGCTGGCAGGACGGGCAGTCCCCGCAGGGTTCGCGATCCTCCCGGCGCCGCTCGCAGTTGAGGGCCATGGCGAGCACGCGGGCCAACGTGGTCTTGCCCGTGCCGCGCGGGCCACAGAACAGGTACGCGTGGGCCACACGGTCGGTCAGGATCGCGTTGCGCAGCGTGTTTGCCACGTGCGACTGCACGGCCACGTCGGCGAACTTCCGGGGGCGATACTTCCGCGCGAGGGCGAGCGACATGAGCGGGAATTTACCCCGCGTGGCGCGGTTCCGCAGGTTGCGATGCGAACTGCGTTCACCACGAAGCAACCGTGTCTCGAAGGTGAGGAGTTATGCCGTGGCGGGCCTCGGGGCCTGCCACGGCTGCTTCGTTTTGAGGATCGTGTTGCAGACGACGATGAGCTTGCGGCTGCAGGCGGTGAGCGCCTGCTTCGCCGTCTTGCCGCGCGCGCGCAGCCGCGCGTAGAAGGCCTTGAGCGCGGGATTGTGGTGCGCCGCCGTGAGCGCGGCCATGTAGAGCACGCGGCGGACGTCGGCGCGACCGCCGCGGATGTGCCGCCGGCCGTGCCAGGCGCCACTGTCCTGCGCGAGCGGCGCGACGCCGACCAGGGCGGCGATCTCGCGGCGCGAGAGCGTCCCGAGCTCGGGCAGGAACGCGAGCAGCGTCGCGACCGTCACGGGGCCGATCCCGGGGACGCTGCGCAGCAGCGCGGCCGTCTCGCGCCACTGCGGGTGCGCGGCGATGTGGGCCTGGAGCTGCCGGTCGAGGTCGCGCCCCTTCGCCTCGAGGAACGCGATCGTCTCCTCGATGTCGGCGACGACGGGCGAGTCGGGGAAGAGCCGCTGCTGGTCGAGGCGCAGCCGCTCGGCGACGAGCATCTCGTCGAGCTGGCGCCGGCGGGCGACGAGCTGCATCAGGGTGCGGTGCGCGGCGTCGGGGAGCGTGACGGCCTGCACGGGCCGCTCGGCCGCGAAGCGCGCGAGCATCCGCGCGTCGAGCACGTCGGTCTTCGCGAACTGCCCGTGCGAGCGCGCGTACTCGCGCACGCGCGCCGGCGCGACGAGGCTCACCGGCAGGGCCTGCGCGCCGAGGGCCATCAGCACGGGGAGCTCGTAGCCGCCGGTGGGCTCGAGCACGACGTGCGCAGGCCGCAGCGCCGCGAGGCGCCGCGCGAGCGCGCGCAACTCCTTGGCGCTCGTGCCCGTCGTCCACGTCTCGCCGCTCGGATGGAGCGCGACCACGACGGTCGCCTTCGCCACATCGATGCCGACAAACATCCGGACCTCCGCGTGGGGATCGCCGCCGGCACCGGCCTTCCGCATGCGGGCTCCACGTCGGGCGTGGGCACCACCCAACCGTCCGGGCTCTCGGCAATCGTGATGGGTGGGCGCGGCCCCTGCTCCGTGGCGGTCTTCACGAACCGAGGCACGACCGGGCTCGCCCCGCACCCTTGTCCCACGAACATACCGTCGAATCGACATAGAAGGCACGAAGACACGAAGGCCCTCGACGGCACCGAAGGATTCGACCCCAAGCCCGGTGAGACGTGGAAGCGCCGCCTTCGAAGACCGACCGTTCCTTCGTGCCTTCGTGTCTTCGTGGTGAAAAGAAATCGCGCGAGGAACACACCGGGTACCGGCAGTTCACTCGCGCGAGTGTTCCAGGTCTGACGAGGCGACGACGACGTCACGTACCGTTGCTGCCTTTCGGCCCTGGCGGGGTTGGCGGGCCGAAGCCCCCCGGGACCTGGAACACGTGAAATATACGCCTGCGCACCGCCCCCGACAACGCATCGGAAGCCGTCCGGCGAAACCACCCGCTCGGGTAGTGCCCGCCACCCACTCCCCCCCGCCCCTACAGGCGTTCTCGCCGATGGCGCAGACCGAGAGATTCTCCGCATCCGTGACGGCGATGGTTCGCCGGATCCGGCACGGCTGCGCGGCGGCGGACGCGGGGGGCGTCCGTCCGCCCGCGCCCCACCCTCGGGGGATCCCACCCAGTGACGAGCCGCTCCCCACGCCCAACGCTCTGCGCCATCATCGGCGACCACGGCAGCGGTAAGCGCCGCCTCGCGCAGTCGATCGTCGCGCAGCTCGGCGCGGCGCACTGCGCCGCCCTCGCCCTCGACGACTACGCCGTGCCGCGCGGGCCCGATGCCCCGCCGCCCGCCCGGGCGGCGCGCACGCCGCATGATGCCAGCCTCGCGCTCATGGCGCAGCACCTGCGCCTCCTGCGCCAAGGCGAGACGGTCTTCAAGCCCGTGGTCGACCGCACCAGCGGCGACTTCTCGGCGCCGGAGTTCGTGCATCCGACCGCGCTGATCGTGGCGCACGGCCTGCACGGCCTCGCCTCGCCGGAACTGCGTGCGCTCTGGGACGTCTCGGTGTTTCTCGACAGCGGGACGGCCGACGCCGAGGCGCAGCGTTTCATTCTCCCCCAGCGCGACCGCGCCGACCTCGTCGTGCTGCGCCGCGCCGTGCCGGGACGGGCCGTGCGCTATGAGCTCCGTGTCGCGCGCCCCGTGCCGATGCCGAACCTCGACGCGCTGCGCGCCGACGCCGACGCTACCGTCCTCCAGGTCAGCAGCGGTGCCGCCGGTCCCGACGTCATCGCCGTGGATGGCGACGAGCAGCAGGGGCGCGCCGTCGTCGAACGCTTGGTCGCCGAGTACGTCGTACGGCGCGCGGCGCCGCGCACAGCCGCTATCCCCGCGGAGGTCCGCTCCGCCCGCCCGGCCCCTGGTGCCTGAGCGCGGCCTCGGTCCGGTTCTTCACGCCCAGCTTCTGGTACAGATGCTGGACGTGGAACTTCACGGTGTTCTCGGACAACGAGAGCCGCGCCGCGATCTGCACGTTGGTGAGCCCTTCGGCGAGCAGCGCCCAGACCTCACGCTCGCGCGCCGTCAGATCCATGATGCCGCCGCGCGTGCCACGCGCTTCTAGCCAGCGCCGCGCCGCCTGCGGAAACACCAGCTGGCCGTCGACCACCTGACGGATCGCGCTCAGCGTCTGCTGCGGCGACGCCGTCTTGAGCGCGAGCCCCTCGGCGCCCGATTCCAGCACCGAGCGAATCGTCTCGCCGTCGTGGTAGGCCGTGAGCACGAGCACGCGCGGCGCATCGGGCATCGCCCGAAGATCGCCGATGATGTCTGTCGCGCGCATGCCGCCCAACTCGTAGTCGAGGACGACGACCTCCGGCGTGTGCTTGCGCACCAGCGGCAGCACCTGCGCGCCATCCGTCGTCGCGGCGATGACTTCCATGTCGCCCTCGCTGTCGAGCAGGGCGCGCAGCCCCTCCAGCACGATGCCATGGTCGTCCGCGAGGACGATGCGGATCTTCCGGTCGTTGGTCACGCGTCCGCCGGGACTGTGATGGTGAGCACGGTGCCGGCGCCGGGCGCCGAATCGATCGCGAAGCGCCCGCCAAGCATCGCGACGCGGTCCTGGATGCCCCGCAGTCCGAAGTGTCCGCCCTCGACGCCGACGTCGGCCTCGCGCGCGAGCACCTTGGGAGAATCGAAGCCGCGGCCGTTGTCGGTGACGACCATGCGCAGCTCGCCGTCGCGGCGCTCGACCGAGACGGTCTGGCGCGTCGCGCCGGCATGGCGATGGCCATTGGCCAGCGCCTCCTGCAGGATGCGGTAGAGCGCGATCTTCACCGGCAGCGAACAGTCGCCGAGCGACTCGTCGAGTGAGCACTCGACGGGCTGGTCCGTCATCGCCTCGTGCTGCACGGTGAGGCCCTCGAGGATGGCCCCGAGGTCGCGGCGCTCGAAGCCCGGCGGACGGAACACGCCAATGAGCGTGCGGATCTCGCCGAGCGCGCGCTCGAGCAGCGCGGCCGCCTGCCCCGCGCGGCGCGCCGCCTCCGGCTCGTACGTGAGGTCGCGCTGCAGCAGCTGCAGGTGCGACACGGCGGCGAAGATGTCCTGCACCGGACCATCATGCATGTCGAGCACGATGCGCTGCAGCTCGCGCTCGCCCGCCGCGAGCAGGCGCCGTGAGGCTTCCCCGGCCGCCTGCGTCTGCTCGGTCATCGCAGCACCTCTTGGAGGCGCGCCGTGGCGTCGGCCGCCGCCCGGTCATCGATGTCGCCGTGCAGCACCACGCGGATCCGGGACGCGTTCCAGGCACTGATGGCCACGCCGGCCGCCTTGGCGCGCGCGACGACGTCCGCCGCGCGATGGCGCTCGGGCAGGTCGACCATCACGATGTTCGTGTCCGGCGGCACCACCCGGAGGTCGGCGATCGTCGCCAGCACGGCGGCCAGCGCCGCCGCCCGGCGGTGATCCTCGTGCAAGCGCGGCAGGTTGTGCTCCAGGCCATGGAGCGCCGCGGCCGCGAGGATGCCCGACTGCCGCATGCCCCCACCGAAGCGCTTGCGCGTCTCCCAGGCCTTGGCCATCACCGTCGCGCTGCCGACGAGCACGGCGCCGACGGGCGCCCCGAGGCCCTTGCTGAAGCTGACCATCACGGTCTCCGCGCAGGCGGCGAAGGCGGCCAGCGACGTGCCGGTCGCCACGGCGGCGTTCCAAAGGCGCGCGCCGTCGAGATGCAGCGGCAAGCCCGCCGCGTCGGCGACCGCGCGAATGGCCTGCAGCTTCGCCAGCGGCGTCACCATGCCGCCCGCCCCGTTGTGCGTGTTCTCGGCGCACACCAGTGAGGCGCGCGGCGCATGCGGCGATGCGGGGCGCAGCTTCTCCCGCAGGGCCTCCGGCTCGAGCACCGGCGCGCCACCCACCAACCGCGGCTGCAAGCCGATCAGGCCCGCCGTGCCGGCGATCTCCCAGTTCACGATGTGGGAGTCTTCGTGGCAGTACACTTCCGTGCCGCGCTCGCCGAGCAGCCACAGCGCGGCTTGGTTGGCCATCGTGCCGGTCGGGAAGAACAGGCCGCGCTCCTTCCCGAGCAGCTCCGCGACGCGCCGTTCCAGCCGCAGCACCGTCGGATCGCCGTCGAGGACGTCATCGCCCACCTCGGCATTGGCCATGGCTTGGCGCATGGCGGCCGAGGGCTTGGTGACGGTATCGGAGCGGAGGTCGATCATGTGACTACAGACGTGAGATGTGAGACATGAGACGGGAGCGCGGCTATTCGAGGGCCGTCGGGTCGGTGCCGAGTTCTTCGTGCACCGCGCATGCGACTTCGGCGCCGAGCACGAACACCAGCGCGGCGTAGTAGGTCCAGAACACTACCACGACGAGCGCGCCGAGCGTGCCGGAGTAGATCGAGGCCGGCGGGAAGTTGCTGACGACGAGGCCGAAGAGCCAGCGCGCGAACTCGAAGAGCAGCGCGGCGGTGATGCCGCCGGCAATCGTGGGGACCCACGGGGTCTTCCGCTTCGGGAGCCAGCGGTAGAGCATGCCGAACAGCGCCGCAACGACCGCCACGGCGAGGAGCCGCGCGAGCAACACCTCGACGCCGCCGAGCACATCCTCGCGCACGCCGAGCTCGATGAGCGCCGACCCGACGCGGCCCGTGGAGATGGCGAGGAACGACGTGAGCGCGATCCAGGTGCAGAGCAGCGCGAGCGTCAGCACGGAGAGCGCCAGATCCCACGCGATGCCGCGCAGCACCGGGCGGTCGCGCCCGTGCTCGAAGACCGTCGTGATGACGTTGCGCAGCGAGCCGAAGAGGCGCGTCGAGAACCACAGGAAACCGACGGCGCCGGAGATGCCGAACACGGCGCGCGTGCGCGTCACGTCGGCGAGGACGGGATCGAGCATCGACCCGCTGACGCCGGCCTGCGCCGGGAGCACGCGCAGCAGCACCCCCTCGACGATGTGCGCCGCGCCGTCCGGCGATTCGCCAAGCAGGTAGCCGAGTCCGGCCGCCAGCATGAGCAGGAACGGCACGCCGGCGAGGAGGATGTTGAAGGCCACCCCGCCGGCGAGGAAACTCACGTTGTCGTGCAGGACGTCACGCCAGACCCGGCGGACGACGCCAACGGCGAGCCCGATCAGACGCCGTCGTCCTCTCCGTCGACCGCCTCGCGGTGGCGGGCGAGCCGTTCCTCGAGCGCCGAGCGGGCATCACGCGCCGCCGACTTGCCCTGCCGCTGCAAGTCATCGACGAGGTCGCGGCCCGAGTCGGCGAGGTCACGCGCCTTGCGCTTCAGGCGCCGCGCCCCGCGCCGGATCTGCGCGCGGGTCTCGTCGCCGGACTGGGGCGCCCAGAGGAGCGCCAAGCCGGCGCCGACCGCCGCCCCGAGGAGGAAGAGGGCGATGCCGCTGCCGGCACCGCCGCCACGCCGTTCGATTACCACTGCGGGTTCATCACGTTCGGCCATCGTTCCTCCCCGGACGGGGGTTTGACTCAGCTCTCGACCAGCACCAAGAAGCGCGACGTGCGCCAGAAGGCGGTCGGGTCGGCAATGCGAATCGTCCCCTTGAACTTGCCATCGGCGGGCGCCGCTTCCAAGCCCGCGAGGTCATTCGGGGACACGATGCGATAGGTCTTGGCAGGATCGGGAAGCGTCAGCTCCCGCAACTCCCGCCGGTCGGCGGAGGTGAAGTCCTCGGCGTCGAGCGTGCGCGAGATGACCGTCGTGCGGCCGATGCCGAGCATGCCGCCCCGGCGCTCGATGATGCCGCGCGACAACAAGTCCGCCTGCGTGCCGGCCACCCAGTACACCGTGTTCTGCTCGACCACGAGGGCGTCGCGATCGGAGCGCAGCGAGGCGCCTTCGGCCGCGAGCTGCGTGTTCTGCTCGCGGAGCTGGGCGTTCTGCGCGGTCAACGCCGTCACCTGCTCGACGAGGCCGGCGATCTCCTGCTTCTGCTGGTCGACCAGCGTCTGGAACGCCGCGACGGTCGAATCGAAGCGACGCGTCAGGTCCTCGTTGCCGGCGGTCAGCGCCGCGATGCGGCGCCGGCTCTGCGCCATGCGCTCCTCCGCCTGGCGCACGCGGTTGGTCAGCTCCTGCACGCGGCCGACGAGCTGCGCGCGCGCCTCGGTCGGCGAGAGGGTTTCCATCTCGCCTTCACGCGACTGCACCGGCTGCCCGCTGCGCACCTTATCGATCTCGCCGTTCACCTCGGAGATGAACGAGGACGTCGCAACGACCTCGGAGAGCAGCGAGTCCTTCTCAGCCGACAACGCGGCCGCCTGGGCCAGCTGGCGGTCGTATTCCTTCTTGGAGACACAGCCCGTGGCCAACAACGCCACGGCGGACAGCAGGAGAATCTTGCGCATGGGAATCACCTCAGTGGGGGAACTGCCGCGGGCGCGGACTATTCGCCCGCGTCCGGATCGTCCGGCGCCGCTTCCACGGCGGGGCCTGCCCCGGGGGCAGGCCGCTCGATGGCCGGTCCATTCACGTACCGTCGCACCCCCTCCGCTGTTCCGCCCACGGCGAGGTTCTCGAACAGGAAGGTGAACTTTTCATCGTACGCTAATGCAAGCTTCGCCTTCACGTCGGCCGGCAGGTCCCACAGCTGCCGCTTGAACGGCCCGAGGGCCTTCTTGCGGGTCTTGTAGAAGAACTGCTCGTCCGTGTCGCCCGCCTTGCGCTCCTCGGCGGCGTTGGTGCGCAGCCACGCGTAGATCTCCTCACGCAGCGCCGGCGGCAGGTGATCGTACAGCATGTTCTGGAAGCCGGTGGCGAGGTGGATCTCAGCCGTTTCGGTCCGCGGGAAGTGATAGAACGCGCTATCCGGCAGCGTCGAGGCGCCATGCTGCACCGCGCCCGAGAGTCCGTACTTCTTGCGCGACACGCGCGAGAGATCCTCGAGCGTCTTGAAGTCCAGCGCGACGTCGGCGATCGAGCCGTCGGCCAGCACCACGCCGCCGTGCGACGTGCCCGACTGCACCGAGATCTTGCTCAGGCCCACCATGCCCTTGGCCTGCGCCTCGAGCGTGCGGTTGTAGCCATCCATGAACGCCTCGAGCTCCGGCACCGTCGAGTTCTCGGTGCCCACTTCGCCGATCTCGCCGCCGAGCGAGATGGTCACGCCCTTCGGCTCCAGCGAGCGCACGTAGCGCGTGAGCTCGACGGCCGTCTCGAAGTTGAGGCGCTGCTGCGCGTCCAGCGTGGGGTGCGCGAGGTCCACGAGCGTCGACGTGTCGATGTCGATGTTGTAGAACCCGGCCGTGATGGCTTCGAGCGCGAGCTGTTTGACCGCGCCGACCTCGGCCGTGGCGTCGACCTTGTACTTCTTGGCGTTCACCTGGAAGTGGTCGCCCTGGATGAACACCGGCCCGCGATGGCCCTCGCGCAGCGCCGCGGCGAGCATCACCGCGACGTACTCCGACGGCCGCTGCTCGGTGTAGGCAATCTCCGAACGGGCGATCTCGAGGATGAACGCGCCACCCTTGAGCTTCCGGGCGGTGCGGAAGATGGCTCGCGCCGTGTCGTACGAGGCGCCGCGCACGTTGATGGCCGGCACCGTCACCGGCGGGACGTCCCCGCGGCCGCGGGCCATGTAGAAATCGTGGATCGACGCCGAGAAGGTGCCGACGGCGCGGCCGCACTCCCAGATGGCCCAGCGGGCCCAGTCCTGTTCCTCCGCCTGGCCGAACACGGCGAGGCGCACGAGGGCATCCATCATCGGGCCGGCGAGGGCGGCCTCGTCCTTGAGGGTCAGCTTGCCGTTGGCGATAGACGCGGCGGCGCCGAGGGTCTGGGCGACGGTGGCGGGTACCTGGGACATCGGAATCGGAGTCAGGATGTGGAGGCGCGGCAGTCGATCGCGCGCGACGCGGGCAGGAATGGCAACCCAGCCCTCAAATCTGGCCCGATTCCGGGGTTCAGGCAACGCGGCTAGGTCGCGTCCGCCGCCTTACAGCACCCAGTGCGGATCCGATGCCGGCAACGACTCCCAGATCTCGCGCATCCCCTGCCACTGCGGATGCCCGAACTGATAGTACGTGAGCTGCTTCCCGAGCTCGACACCGGGCTGGTCGAGGGGATCGATACCGTAGAGCCCGGCGGCGTAGATGGTCGCGAGCTCGAAGAACATGAACAGCCCGCCCAGGTGCCAGGCATCGACCTGCGACACGCGCAGCGTCATGGTGGGCCGTCCCCCGCGTGCGAGGGCGCCAGCCGTCGCGCGGCACTCGGTGCGGAGCAGCTCGCCGAAGGTGTGGCCGCGCAGGTACGCGAGGTCGGCGGGCGCCCCGTCGCCGTGCGGGATGCCGAGGTCGTCCGGGTGCGATTCCACGTCCACGAAGGTCACCGTCTTGTCGCGGGGACCCTCCATGAAGAGCTGGACCTGCGCGTGCTGATCGGTGGCGCCGACCGCGGCGATCGGCGTCGGGCCGACATGGCGACCGTCGGCGGTGCGCTTGCCGAGCGACTCGGCCCAGAGCTGCACGAACCACGGCCCGAGGTCGCGCAGCGCGTCGCTGTACGGCATCAGGACGTGCGCCCCCTGCCCGGCCGTCTCATGCGCGTGCCATTGCAGCGCGGCGAAGGCCAAGGCGGGATTCTCGCGCAGCTGCGCCGACGTACAGCGGTCGCGCATCGCAATGGCCCCGTCGATCAGCGCCTGCACGTCGAGCCCGAACAGGGCGGCCGGCACGGTGCCGACCGGGCTGAGCACGCTGAACCGCCCGCCGACGTTCGGCGGCACTTCGAACGCGGGAATACCCTCCGCCGCCGCGACCTTGCGCAGGGCCCCCTTGTCCGGATCGGTGATGAACGCGAGGTGCTCGCGCGCGCTCAGGCCCTGCGCGGCCAGCCGATCGCGCAGCAAGAGGTACTGCGCCATCGTCTCGGCGGTGCTGCCGGACTTGGAGACGACCAGCACGCGCGTGCGCGCGAGGTCGAGCAGTTCGAGCAAGCCAGCCACGCTCCGTGGGTCGACGTTGTCGAGCACATGCAGCCGCGGGCGGCCGTCGCGCTGGTCGGCGCTGCGCGCGTTCCAATCGCGCGGCAGCAGCGCCGTGCGCAGGCAGACGGCGCCGAGCGCCGAGCCGCCGATGCCGAGCACGACGACGTCGTCGAGTCCACGCCTCGCGGTGGCGGCCCAGTCGAGCACGCGGGCACGCTCGCCCGCCTGGGCCTCGAGGTCCCGGAATCCGAGCACGCCCTCCCGCACGCGCGCCTCGAAGGCCTGCACCGCCGCGGCGAGCCTCGGCCCGAGCGCATCGAGCGCCGCCGCATCGGGACCCGTGGGCACGGCGCGGCGCAGCATGCCGCTGACATCAAGGCGAATGGCCATCGACTAGAACTCCACCGAGAGCCCGTCGTAGGCCGGCCGGATGTCCGCAGGCAGCGCGGACTCGAGCGCGGCGTGCGCGGTCTCGTGCGTGAGATGCGTGAGATAGGTCTGCCGCGCGCCGACGCGACGCGCGGCGTCGACGGCCTCGCCGATTGAGAGGTGCGTCGGGTGCGACGTGCGGAAGAGGGCGTTGAGCACCAGCACGTCGGCGCCACGCAGCACGGCCAGCGCCCCCTCCGGGAGCTCCTTGGCGTCCGTCACGTAGGCGAGCGGACCGATCCGGTACCCGAAGACGCGGATCCGCCCATGCGGCAACGCGACAGGCGTGACGTCGAGGTGTCCGATGCGCACGGTCTCACCCGGCTCGAGCGCGTGGGCGAAGCCTTCGGGCTTGCTCGTGCCGGGCAGCGGCTTCATGGCCGCGTCGAAGATGTACGGAAAGCGCTGGGCCAGGCTGCGCAGGGTCTCGTCGGGGCCGTACATCGGCAGCGCGCCGTCGCGGCGCACGGAGATGGCGCGGATGTCGTCGATGCCGTGCGTGTGGTCGGCGTGCTCATGCGTGAACAGCACCGCATCGACGCGATCGACCTGCGCGGCGATGAGCTGCAGGCGCAGCTCGGGCGGCGTGTCGAGCAGCAGGCGCAGGCCGGCGTCCTCGACGATGGCACCGACGCGGGTGCGGCGGTCGCGCGGGTCCTCGGAACGGCAGACGGCGCAGCCGCAGCCAATCTGCGGCACGCCGAAGCTCGTGCCGGTCCCGAGGAAGGTCAGCTTCACACCGTCTCCACCTTCAGCTGGTTCGTGGTGCCCGGCACGTCGAACGGCACGCCCGCCGTGATGACGATGCGCTCGCCGGCCGCGGCGATGCCGTGCTGCAGCAACAACTCGCGGGCCAGCGCCGACATCTGCTCGTACGTCTCGCAGTGCGGCACGAGGAACGGCGTGACGCCCCAGGTGAGCGCGAGCTGCCGGTACGTCCGCACGTTGTCGGTCAGCACGACGATGCGCACCTTCGGCCGCCGTGCCGCGACGATGCGGGCGCTGAAGCCGCTCTTGGTGAACACCACGATGGTGTGCGCCCCGAGCAGGCGCACCGCCGTGACGCTGGCCGACGCGATGGTCTCCTCGACCGTCGCCTGGCCCGGCTGCAGGCGGTCGATGCCCTGCCCGCGGGCCACGGGCGCCTGCTCGGCGGCGGTGGCGATGCGGCGCATCGCCTCGACGGCGCGCACCGGATGGAGGCCGGCGGCCGTCTCGGCGCTGAGCATCACGGCGTCCGTACCGTCGAGGATCGCGTTTGCGACGTCGCTGGCCTCGGCGCGCGTGGGGCGCGGGTTCTGGATCATCGACTCCAGCATCTGCGTGGCCGTGATGACGGGCCGCCCGTAGCGATTGGCGAGGCCGATGATGCGCTTCTGCTGCAGCGGGACTTCCTCGAACGGCAACTCCACGCCGAGGTCGCCGCGGGCGACCATCACCGCGTCGGTTTCCTTGAGGATGGCCTCGATGCGCTCGAGCGCGGAGTCCTTCTCGATCTTCGCCACGACCAGCATGCCTTTGGGCAGCATGCCCTTGAGCAGCGTGATGTCCTCGGCGCGGCGCACGAAGCTGAGGGCGAGGTAGTCGAGGTCCTGGTCGATGGCGAACTGGATGTCCTCGCGGTCCTTCTCGGTGATGGAGGGCGCGGACACATCGATGCCGGGCAGGTTCATGCCCTTGTTGCTCTTGAGCAGGCCGCCGAACCTCACGCGGGCCTCGACCTTCGGCGCCGCGACCTTCGTCACCTCGAGGGCGAGCAGGCCGTCGTCGACGAGAATCGTCCCGCCGACGCGCACGTCGGAGGCGAGTTCGTCGTAGGTGACGGGAATCTCGCCGTGGGCGTGATGGTCCTCGGGCACGAGGGTGACCAGCTCGCCTTCGGTGAGCTGGATGGCCTGCGGGAGGGTGCCGATGCGGATGCGCGGCCCCTGCAGGTCCCCGAGGATGGCGATGGGCCGCCGCATGTCCTCGGCGATGCCGCGGATGTTGGCGACGGTCCGCGCGTGCTGCTCGTGCGTCCCGTGCGAGAAGTTGAGCCGTGCGACGTTCATGCCGGCGCGAATGAGCGCCCGGATGACGTCGGGCGAGGTCGAGGCCGGCCCGATGGTGGCGACGATCTTCGTGACGTCGCCGTCGTGCGATTGGGTGGGGGGCGTCGTCACGGCGTCAGCGCGCGGCGAGGGCGGCGGTCTTCTGCTCGATGCCGGCGATCAACGTGTCGAACGACTTCTGGAACGACGCCAGCCCTTCGGCGAGCAGCGTGTCGGTGACGGCGTCCAGCCGGATCCCGACGGTCTCGAGCTCCGCGAGCAGCGCATCCGCGGCGGCGAGGTCGACATCGACCGTGCGGCGCGTGACGCCGTGGTCGCGGAAAGCCTCGAGGGTGTTCGGCGGCATGGTGTTGACCGTATCCGGGCCGATGAGCTCCTCGACGTAGATCGTGTCGCGGTACGCCGGATTCTTCGTGCTCGTGCTGGCCCAGAGCGGGCGCTGCAGCTGCGCGCCCTTGGCGGCAAGGGCGGCCCAGCGCGGTCCGCTGAACTTCTCGCGGAACAAGCGGTAGGCACGCTTGGCGTTGGCGATGGCGGCCTTGCCCTGCAGCGCGCCGGCGCGGTCCGCGCCGAGCGTCCCGGCCTTCACCTGCGCCGCGAGGGCGGCGTCGATGGCCGAGTCCACGCGGCTCACGAAGAACGAGGCGACGCTGGCGACGTGGTCCAGCGGGCGGCGGGCGGCGGCGCGGCGCTCGAGGCCCTTGAGGTAGGCTTCGATGACTCGGGCATGTGCCTCGACGGCGAACAGCAGCGTCACGTTCACGTTCAGCCCGTCGGCAATCAGCTGCTCCAGCGCGATGCAGCCCTCGGGCGTGCCGGGCACCTTGATCATGACGTTCGGGCGATCGACCGTCGCCCAGAGGCGATGCGCTTCGGCGACGGTGGCCTTGGCATCGTGCGCGGCGCCCGGCGACACCTCGATGGAGACGTAGCCGTCGCGTTTGCCCGACGCGTCGTACACGGGGCGGAAGATGTCGCAGGCCGTCCGGACGTCGTCCGTCTCCACGAGCTCGAACAGCTCCCAGGCCGACTTGCCCGGGGCGGCGGCCTTCAGCTGCGCGTCGTACGCGGTGCCTGCGGCCAGCGCCTTCTCGAAGATCGTCGGATTCGACGTCATGCCGGTGAGCGCGTCGTCGCGGATGCGACGGGCGAGCGCATCGCCCTGCAGCAGCGTGCGGTCGATGAAGTCGAGCCAGATGGACTGGCCGGCGGCGTGCAGGGCGTGGAGCGGCGTGGAGGCAGACATCGGTCGGGAGCCAGGGTGACGGGAGAACGGCAATTTACCATTGCGGTGGCGCGCGCGGGGCCGCGTGCGCAGCTTTCGCGCGAGCTATGACCGAGGCGCCCATTCCCGACGAGACGCCGGAGCCCCCCACGGGCGCCGCGAAGCTGCAGGCTGCTTGGTGGTGGCGCCGCCTCCCCCTCACCTCCCAGCTGGCCGCGATCGGCGTGCTGGTGGCGTTTGCGTGGTTCCTCACGGCGCGGCTCGCGGCGGATGTGTCGCAGGCCGAGGCGCGGGCGCGGGCCGAACGCATGGATCGCCTCCACCTCGCCGAGGTCGCGGCCGTCCGCATGCTGGCGTCGCTGAGCACGATGGCGGCCTCGCACCGCGGATTCATCATCAACGCGGACGAGTCCGAGGCGATGCGGTACGAGGCGGCGCGTCGGGCCTTCGACAGCGACGCCACCATCATCGCCGAGCAGCTCGACGCGGACCTCACCATCACCCGCCGCCTGCAGCGCCTGCGCGTCTCGGTGGCACTCTACGACGACGAGGTGGCCCGCGTGAACTTCGCGGTGCGCCGGCGCGACGGCTACGCAGCCTTCGCGCCGGGCACTGCGGGGAGTCGCCGCGTGGACCGGGGCATCGATTTCATCGACTCGATGCGCACCGACCACGCCCGGGTGCTGCGTGAGGTCCGCGAGCGATTGACGCAGCTGGAGGCCGAAATCGAGACGGAGGCGGCCCGCTACGAGTGGGAGGGTTTCCTCATTCGCGCGGCCGCGGTGGCCATCTTCATGCTGGCGCTGACGCTGATCATGCGCCTGCTCTCGCGCTCGCTCACGCAGGTGGTGCGCGCGGCGGAAGCCCTCGACGCCGGCCGGTACGATGCGGCACGGCTGCCGAACTACCACAAGGCGCCGAACCTCGAGATGGCGCGCCTCGGCCTTACGTTCGATCGCCTCGCCCAGAGCATCGCGACGCGCGAGCGTCAGCTCCAGGACGACATCGAGAAGCTCAAGGAGTTGGAGCGGCTCAAGGCGGACTTCGTCTCGACGGTGAGCCACGAGCTGCGCACGCCGCTGACGTCGATGCGCGGCGCGCTCGGCCTGCTCCTCGGCGGCGCCGGCGGCGAGCTCAGCCCCAAGGGCCGCGAGCTGCTGCGCATCGCGCTCACCAACACCGACCGCCTCATCCGGCTGATCAACGACATCCTCGACATCGAGAAGATGGATGCGGGGCATGTGCAGATCCGTCACGACCGCGTCGCGCTGCGCCCCCTCCTTGAAACGACGCTGAACGGCCTTGACGGCTTCAGCCGCGATGCCGGCGTGCACCTCCGCCTCGAGCAGATCCCGGACCTCGAGCTGATCGGCGACAGCGACCGCCTCATCCAGGTCTTCACGAACCTCGTCTCGAACGCCGTGAAGTTCACGCCGAGGGACGAGGCCGTGGAGGTGAGCGCACAGGTCGAGGGCGAGAGTGTGCGCGTCTGCGTCCGTGACCACGGCCCCGGCATCCCCAAGGAGTTCGCGTCCCGCATCTTCGGTCGCTTCCAACAGGCCGGCGGCGCCGAGTCGCGGCGGTCAGGCGGCACGGGCCTCGGCCTGAGCATCGCCAAGGGCATCACGGAACTGCATGGCGGGCGCATTGGCTTCGAGGCGCCGGCGGAGGGCAGCGGCAGCGTGTTCTACGTCGTGCTTCCGCTGGCGCCGGCCGCGGCGACCAGCGAGGACGAGCGGCCGCGCGTGCTGATCGTCGAGGACGACGAATCGATGCGCACCGTCATGTGTGCGCTGGTCGAGCCGTACGCGCACGCCGTCGCCGTGCCCGACGCGCTGACGGCGACGCGCATGCTCGGCCGCCATCCGTACCGCCTCATCATCGTCGACCACGGACTGCCCGGCATGGACGGCATCGCGTTCGCCCGCCGCCTCCGCGTCGATCCGCGCTTCAAGGCCATCCCGATCCTGCTCTACTCCGCGACGGAGTTCACGCAGGCGACGCTGAAGGATGCCGGCATCCGCATCGGCGATGCCTTCGTGAAGACGCGCGACTCCGAACAGTCGCTGCTCGAGCGCATCCGGCGCGAGCTGCAGGGCGGCTGAGCGCGCGCCTCAGGGCTTGAGGGCCGGCGGCTTGGTCCCGAACCCCTGCCGCGTCATCGTGCCCCAGCTCTCCACGCCGCGCAGGTGCTTCCAGAACGACTGCAGGCGATAGAACACGGTCATCTGCCGGTACCCCAGGCCCTCGATGAGCGCGAAGCCGATGAGCTTCCAGAAATCGACGCGGCGCCGGTAGCGCTTGAAGCTGGTCTCCTCCAGCACGACGGCCCACAGCGACAGGAAGGTGCCGTACCCGATGGCCACCGCGAAGAACAGCGCGGCGAAGCCGGCGTCCACCGCCCCGAGGGCGAGCCCGAGGAAGAGCGCGAGCCAGCCGACAAGTTCGACCACCGGCGCCAGCATCTCGCCGAAGAGGTAGAACGGCACCGCCAGCATCCCGATGCTGCCATAGCGCGGATTGAACAGCATGGCCCGGTGCGTCCACAACGTGCCGATGAGTCCGCGATGCCAACGCTCCCGCTGGCGCGAGAGCACCTGCGTCGAGGTCGGGACCTCGGTCCACGCCACGGGGTCGGGAATGAAGGGCAGCGTCGCCGCGATGCCGTTCTCGCGGAGATAACGGTGCAGGCGCACGACGAGGTCCATGTCCTCGGTCACGTTGCCCGTCTTGTACCCGCCGATGGCGAGCAGGTACTCCTTGCGGAACAGCCCGAAGGCGCCGGAGATGATGAGGTTGCCGCCGAGGGAGTTCCAGCCGAGGCGCCCGAAGAGGAACGCGCGCAGGTACTCGACGACCTGGCAGCCGACGATCCACTGGTTGCTCACGCGCGCGTCCGTCACGCGGCCGAGCTCGACGGTGCAGTCATTGGCGACGCGGATGGTCCCGCCCACGGCCGCCACGTTCGCGCCGAGGAGGAAGGGCCGCGCGAGCCGCATGAGCGCGTCGGGTTCGATGAGCGTATCGGCGTCCACCGCCACGACGAAGGGATGCCGCGCCGCGTTCATCGCGGCGTTGAGCGAGTCGGCCTTGCCGCCGTTCTCCTTGTCGATGACCAGCAGGCGGGCAAAGCGGCGTGAGCGATAATAGCCGCGCACGGGCTTCGTGCGGATGGTCACGGGAAAGGCCGGCGGCACCTCGTAGAGGTCGAACTCGCGCACGAGGGCCTGCATCGTGGCGTCCTTGGAGCCGTCATTGACGACCACGACCTCGAGCTGCGGATACTCCAGCGTGAGGAACGAGAGCAAGCTCGCACCGATGGTGACTTCTTCGTTGTAGGCCGGCACGAGCAGCGTGAGCGGCGGCAGCGCGTCGGAGGCCAGCAGGCGCTGTAGGTGCTCGTCGGCGGCGAGACGCCAGTGCCGCCACAGCTCCGGGATGGACAGCAGCAGCAGCACCGCGTAGCCGGTCGAGAGCAGCAACAGGTAGACGAGGGCCGCCCAGTCGGTCCAGAACAGGATGGCCCGCGCGATGCCGACCCAGGCCGGGTCCATCAACCCTGCCCCATCTCGAGGATGGCGCCGTCGCTGAGGCCGCTGACCATCGTCGCCATGTCGCGCGCGAAACGGTCCCCGCCCTCGCGCGCGGCGCGCAGCGCGGCGCGCCCGCGCTCACCCAGTTGGGCGAGCGAGAGCGCCGCGTGCAGGCGCACTTGCCACACGGGATCGCTGACCAGCGGGGCCAGCAGCGGCACCGCACCGGTAGCGCCGAGTTCCCCGAGCGAGCGGGCCGCGGCGGCCCGCACCGTCGCGTCGCTGTCGCCGACTAGGTCGGCGAGCACGCGCGCGGCATCGGGGCCGGCGAAGCGGCCCAGCGCGCGCGCCACCGTCCGGCGCACGAACGCGGAGGGATGCGCGGCATGCTTCAACGCCGCCTCGATGGCGCGCGGGTCGTCGAGCGACGCCGCGAGGGCAATCCACGCGGCGAGTTCCGAGGCCCCCTCGCCCGTGCGGATGCGATGCGCCAGCGGCACCGCGGCCGCCGCGGCCCTCTGGCGCAGGATGCCCGTGAGATACGTGCGGGTCACCTTGGGCAGCGCGAACAGCTCATCCATGACCTGCCCGAACAGCGCCTCGTCGGCGACGCGCGGCAGCGCCGTCGCCGCGGCGATCTGCACCGCGGGATGCTCATCGCGGAGGAGCTCGAGCACGGCGTCGCGATCCTTCACGGTGCCGACGATGCCGAGCGCGCGCGCCGACTCGAGCCGCCGCCACCAATAGCGCGAGCGGCGACGCTGCACGGCCGCCATCACCCACGGCTCGTTGCGCAGCGCCATGGCCAGTTCGTTGCGCTGCGCCTCGGGAATGGTCTGCCGGGCGAGCAGCGAGACGTACCCGACCGCCGTGCCGCGGGGCAAGGCCCGCAGCGCGCGCACCACCGGTTCCGGATGCGCGCCCGCCACGATCCAGTCGCGCAGCGGCGCCGCAAGCGCCTCCCGGCCCGCCACGAACGCGGCCCGCCGCTCCCGGTCGTAGCGCCGCCGCACGAGGACGAAGGTGAGCAGCAGCGCCAGGAAGGCCACCTGCACGATGCCGACGACGCCGAGGACGAACGCCGCGTTCACGCGGCCGCGCCCCGCATCCGCCAACTCGCGATCTTGGCCATCAAGACCCGCAGGCTGACGGGCTTCGCGAGGTAGTCCAGCGCGCCGGCGCGAATCGCCCGCAGCTGGTCGGCCTCCGTCGCATGCACCGACACGAACACGGTGCGGAACACGCCGGGTCGCTCCACGCGCAGGCGCTCGTGCAGCGAGAAGCCGTCGAGGCCGGGCAGGTCGACGTCCAGCAGGACGATGGGCGAGCGGCCACGCACGCGCATGCCGCGCATGCCGTCGAGCGCCGCCGGTCCAGTGTTGTAGCGCACCCAGGTCAGGCCGCGGGCGGCGAGCGCGAAGGTCACGAGGTCCGCCAGCGCGGCATCGTCCTCGACGACGATGACATCGGGCGCGATGCCCGTGTCGGTCGGATCCCAGCGCCGCACGTACTCGCCATTGTCGCGCGCCGCGAGCCAGGCTTCCTCGGCGAGACCGGCCAACGCGGACGCCGACGGGTCGGCACCGGGCAGCAAGTCCACTACGCCGGCGCTCCACGGCACGAGGTCCGCCCGCGAGGCCTCGGCGTACGGCTCGAGGCGCGCCAGGGCCACCGCCGCACGCATCGGGAATACCAACAGCGCCGCGGTCTCGTCGCGGAACCCCATCAGCACGCCGTCCGTCCCGAGCGCCGCGGACAGCAGGCGCAGCTCGCGGTGCCACAGCGCCGAACGCTGCACGCCATCCGGCGGGTCAAGCGGCCGCACCACCGCCACGGACATCGCCTCGGCGCGCGCCGCGGCGGCCATGAGGGCTTCGTCGAACGCCCGCAATGTCCGCTGTGCCAGCGGCAGGCCCGTCGCCGGATGGATGCCCTGCTGGAGCTGCCGCTGCCGCGCGTTCTCGAGGATGCGCTCGATGCGCCGCAGGAGTTCCTCGGCGACCACCGGCTTCGACTGGAAGTCGTCCGCGCCGGCGACGAACGCCGCCGTGCGGGTGTCCACGTCCGTGCTGCCCGACACCAGCACGATGGGCAGCTCCCGATGCTGCGGGCTGTCCTTCAACTGCCGCGTGACCACGAGACCGTTGATGCCCGGCAGGTTGATGTCGAGCAGCAGCAGCGAGGGGCGCACCTCGTCGATCGTGCGGGCGAGCTCGCGCGCATCGGGGCGCGATTCGACGAACATGCCCTGCCGTTCGCAGAGCGATCGCAGCAGCGCCACCATCGCCTCGTCGTCGTCCACGACGAGGATGGTCACGCCCACCAAGCCCGTGCGCGTGGCCATGGACTCGGCGATCATGAGGATCTCGCGCGGGTCGGTGGCGGCCTCGAGCACGCGCGCCGCCGCGGCGCGCGGCGCGACGGCGCCCCCGGGCGTGCGCAGCAGGAGCAGCGGCACGCCTTCCGGCACCGTCAGCGCAACCGACGCGCCGGCGATGACGATCGTCGGCTGCGTCGCCTCGAACACGGCCGAGACGCCCGTCGCCTGCACCTGCTCGACGGCGTACCCACGGTGCATCGCCTCGGCGACGATGCCCGGTGCGGCTTCCGGCGGGACTTCGACGAGCAGCACGCGGTGCGTCAAGGCATCGGCCGTCGACGCCGCGTCGGCCTGATCCTGCTGCAGCGACCCGGCGAGCGCGCGGATGAACTGCCGCACGATGCCCGCGCGGCGCTCGCGATCCAGCTGTGGATCGGACGCCCACTTCACCGCGACGGGCTCGAGCGCCCCGGCCAACCGGCTGGCTTCGTGGAAGCCGTAACTGCCGGCCGTGCCGTGCACGCGATGCAGCTCGCGACGCAGTGCCTCCACCACTTCCGGCGTCGTCGGGTCGCGCTGCAGTTGCTCGGCGAGCTGCGTGAACGCCGCCAGCGTGTTGCCGCTGGACGCGAGATACTTCTCGCGCAGCTGCGCCAGGACTGCGTTGAGGTCTGCCGAACCGGCCATCGCGTCGCGCGGAGAAGGAAGGAAGCGGTGTGTTGCGCTGCGGGAATTATCGCCTTCCGCCTGCGCGGCGGACAGGTCGGCGCGCGGCCAGTTGCGAGCGCACGGCCCGCGACGGCAGCTTTCGCCCATGCGACTGCTCTGTGCCGACGACGAACCCGATATCCGTACGATCCTCGAGCTTGCCCTTGGGCTCGAACCGACGATCGAGGCCGAGGTCCTCCCCTCGGGGGTTGCCTTGCTGGCGCGCGTGAAGGACGCGAAGCCCGACGCCATCCTGCTCGATGCCATGATGCCCGAACTCGATGGCTACGAGACCTGCCGCCGCTTGAAGGCCGATCCCGAAACTGCGGCGATCCCCGTGGTGTTCCTCACGGCGCGGGCGCAGCGCGGCGAGCGCGACACGGCGCTCGAGGTGGGGGCCGTCGCCTGCTTGACCAAGCCGTTCGATCCGCTCACATTGGCCGGCGAACTGCTCGTCGCGCTCGGGCGGTGAGCGCCGGTGCTCGGCGTGCGCTGCTCGCGCTGCTGACGAGTGTCGCGACGCCGACCCTCGGCGCCCAGGCGAACCCCAGTTGCGCACCGACCGCCGCCGCGGACATCGACGCCGGCTGGCAGCGGTGGCGCGCGAATGACATCGCCGGCGCCGATTCGCTGTTCCGCCGCGGGGTGCGCGCGTGTCCGCGCGCCGGCGATGGCTGGACCGGACTCGGCTACGTCGCGTTGCGACAGGACCGCGTGCCGCTGGCCATCGCGCGTTTCGACTCCGCGCTCACCGTGCTGCCGCGGCCGAGCATCGATGCGGCACTCGGGCTCGGCATCGCATCGTTCCGCGCCGGTGTGCTGACGCGCGCGCATCGCGCCTTCGCCCTCGCCGACTCGCTCGAACCGGGCAACGCGACGGCGCGCGAGTACCTCGCCCGCATCCCAGCGCCCGTCGACAGCACGGCGCTGCCACCGAAGCAGCGGCCCGCCGCTCCGATCGTTGCGGCGCGCGTCGGCGACCGCATCTTCGAGGTGCCCGACGGCCGCGGCGGCTGGCGGCCCTTTTGGATCAAGGCCGTGAACCTCGGCGCGGCGCTCCCGGGCAAGCATCCGGCGCAGTTTCCGCCCGACGACGGCACCTACGAGGCGTGGATCCGCGATCTCGCCGAGCTGGGCGCCAATGCCGTGCGCGTGTACACGATCCATCCGCCGCATTTCTACCGCGCGCTGCGCGCGTGGAATCTCGCGCATCCGGCGCAGGCCATCTGGCTGATCCACGGCGTGTGGACCGAACTGCCACCGGGGTCACAGGAAGAGCGCTACGACGACGCGGCGTGGAACGCCGCGTTCCGCGCCGAGATGCACCGGGTGGTCGATCTGCTGCACGGGCGCGCCGCGATCCCGCACCGTCCCGGGCACGCGAGCGGCATGTACCTCGCGGATGTCTCTCCGTGGACGCTGGGCTACATCATCGGCCGCGAATGGGAGCCGTATTCGGTGCAGGCTTACGCGCGGCGGTTTCCGCGGCGCACGGCCTTCAGCGGGCGCTACGTGCAGGTTGCCGGCGGCAACGCGGTGGACGTGTGGCTGGCGAGCGTCGCCGACGCGATGATCGCCTACGAGATGCGCGAATGGAACACACAGCGGCCGCTCGCCTACACCAACTGGCCGACGCTCGATCCCCTGGTGCACCCCACCGAGACGTCACGCGCCGAGGAAGCGGCGTGGCTCCGCCGGCGGCGCGAGCGGCCGCCCGAGGCCTCGAAGGAGTACGACAACGACGTCATCGCGCTCGATGCGACGAAGATGTCGGCCACGCGCGAGTACGGCGCCGGGTTGTTCGCGAGCTTCCACGCGTATCCGTACTACCCCGACTTCATGGTGCTCGACAGCGCCTACGCGCAGGCGCGCAGTCCCGACGGCCCGAGCCATTACTTCGGCTACCTCCGGGCGCTCGTCGACTACCATGGACGCATCCCGGTGGTAATCTCGGAGTACGGCGTGCCGAGTTCGCGGGGGAACGCGCACCTGCAGCCGCAGGGCTGGCACCATGGCGGCCACGACGAAGTCGCGCAGGCGGCGATCAATGCGCGCCTCACGCGAGACATCGCCGCGAGCGGGGCGGCTGGCGTCGGCGTCTTCGCGCTCATCGACGAGTGGTTCAAGAAGAACTGGCTGGTGATCGACTTCGAGCAGCCGGCCGAGCGTAACCGCCTGTGGCTGAACGTGCTCGATGCGGAGCAGCACTATGGGCTGATCGCGATGCGGGCCGGCGCGAAGGACTCCGCGTTCGTGATCGACGGCGGGCGCGCCGACTGGGCGGGCCGACGGCCGCTGCTCCAGCGCGGCGCCGACGCCGAGGCGGTGCCGGCGGCGCAGCGCGTTGACGCCCTCTGGGTCGCGCACGACGAGGCCTACGTGTACTTGCGACTCGACGTGGGCGCCGTGGACTGGACCCGCACGCGCATCCTCGTGGGCATCGACACGCACGACGCGTCGGCGGGTGATCACCGCCTGCCGTTCGGTGCGGGTGGCAGCCCGGTCGGCCTCGAGTTCGTGCTCGACCTGGCCGGCCCAGAGCACGCGCGTCTCCTCGTGGACACGCCGTACAACCTGTACCGCTTCGCGCCGATCGTCGGCAGCCGCCCGCCCGTGCAGCAGTCCGTGTACAACCGGCCGTTCCGCTCCCTGCGCAACGAGGACGGCCGCTACGACACCGTCTGGGCCACGCCCAACCGGCGGACCTTCGGGCGCGACGGGCGCGTGTACGAGGCCCAGCGCTACGAACGCAACCTCCTGCGGCACGCGCGGCAATCCGAGACGACGCTCGCCGATTGGTACGCTGACAGCGCCAGCGGCACGATCGAGGTCCGTTTGCCGTGGGGGTTGCTGCACGTGACCGATCCGTCGTCGCGGCAGGTGCTGAGCGGCGTACGCGGCACGGATCCGGCGCACGTGACGACTGACGGGTTCCGCTTCGTCGTCCGGACACTCGACGTGAGCGGTGCCACGCCGGTGCTGCGCGACGCGCTCCCTGCGAACCCCGCGTCCCTCGCTCCGACGTGGACCTGGCCCACGTGGGAAGCGCCGCGCTGGTACGCCGAGCGCAAGCCGGCGTTCGCCGCGATGCGCGAGGTGTTCCGCGCGATTCCCGACGCGGGCCCGAAGCGCTAGAAAGTCCAGCGCCCGCCGAGCGTGGCGGCGCCATAGCGGTAATCGCTGGCCGTGATCGCACCGGCGCCGGCGACGTTCGCGTACACGAGGCCGAAGATCACCTCGCGTCCGGGCGCCGCCCGATATCCGACGCGCATCGTCGCGCGCGGCACGATGGCGTGATCGAGCGGCGACGACTCGAAGCCGACGAGCTGGCTCGCGAGCCCGAGGTCGCCGGCGAGCACGAGGCCGAGCTCCGCCGTGCGCTCCGAGGAGAGCGCCAGCTCCGTCGTGGCCCACCGCTGGGGCGAGAAGAACACGCCGAACTGCGGCTCGTCCCACGAGGCCTCGCGATGCGTCAGCGCCAGCTGGGTGCCGCGGCGCGGCGTGAAGCGCAGCGCCCCAAGGACCGTCGTGCGGGACGCATCGAGATCGACGCCGTACCCCAGCGCGAGACCGCTGCTGCCGGCCAGGCCGAGTTGCAGGCGAGGCGTGACCGCGTACGCCGCGTCGAGATCGAACACGGAGAACATCAAGCCGCGCCGGGCCGTCGAGAGCACTTCATCGAACGGCTCATGGGAGAAACCGCCCGAGAGCCGGAGACCGCGCCGCGGAGACCCGCTCACCCGCAAGGCCCCGCGCAGCCGCGTCGCCGCGGGGCTCAGCCCGTCGGGGTACTGCACGACGCCGAGTTCCGCGCGCGTCGTCACCGCCCGGCCGGCTGGCCGCCCGACGATGTACGCCAGCGCACCCGGCATGACCGCGGCATCGACGTTGGTCACGCTCGCCTCGCGCAGCCGCGCCGTCACGCCGATGCGGCTGTTGCCGAACCCCGCGGCCTCGACGCCCAGCTCGCGGTGCCACAACGTGTTGTCCTCGGAGTCCTTGGCGCCGACGAGCGACCAGGTGACCGTCGGCCGACGCTCCACGCGCACCCACGACATTTGCTCGCGCGCGGCGGCATCGTCGGGCCGGAGCGCGAGCGCCCGATCGAGCGCCGACTCCGCGGCGCGGGCATCGCCCCGCCAGCGGCGGAACTGCCCGAGCAGCGTCCATGCCTCCACATCATCGGCGCGACGCTCCAGCCAACGCTCCAGCCGCGCTTCGGCCTCCGGCAGGCGATCGCTCCACGCGAGCGTCTGCGCCTTGCCGACGACGGCATCGCGATAGGACGCATCGCGCGCGAGCACGCTGTCGTACTGCGCGAGCGAGGTCGCGTAGCGGGACGCCCAGGCGTAGGTGCGCGCGAGCGCGACACGCCCCTCGAGGTCGGCGGGCTCGAGGCGGACGTAGAGCCGGAGTGCGGCGAGCGCCGGCTCGAACCGATTGTCCCAGGCCTGCAGCAGCCCGAGTCGGAAGACGGCGCGGCTCGAGAAGCTCGAGTCGGCACGCACCACGGCATCGTAGGCGGCTCGGGCGGCCGGATGGTCCTCGCGCGCCCACGCAGAGTCCCCGCGCGCGACGCGCGCCGCCAGCGAGTCGCGGGCCGCGCGCGAGGGGTCCTGCTGCGCCGCGGCGCGCCCCGTCACCAGAGCGATGGCGAGGAGCGCCGCGGCGACTCGTGTCACTTGGCGGACCAATCCGCCGTCAGCTCGAGGCGACCCCACGAGATCGAGAGCACGCCGCGCGCCGACTGGTTGTCGGCCGGCACCATCACGATCTGCAGCGACTCCTGCACCTCACTGCGCTGCCGCATGCGGAGCGGGACGCGCACGAGGTCCTTGGTGGCGTCGTACTCGGTGCCCCACTGGCCGGTGTTGTTGTTGATGATGAGGAAGTACTGGCCGTTCTGGCGGATCGTGTAGAGCGAGTAGTTACCGGCCGGCACGTCGGCGCCGCCGATGACCAGCGCCGTCTCGGTGCGCAGCGTGGTGGAGCTGTTGGCGCCGGTCCGCCACACGGTGCCGTCGGCGTTGAGCTCGGTGGGGACGGCGCGGCCGCGCGCGTGCGGCTGGCCGTACTCGATGCTCACGTTCTTGGGCGTGGGCGCCGGCTGACCCTGCACGCGCGGCGGCGCGAGCGGCATCGAGAAGACGACCCGCGTGCTGAGCGGCGCACGGAGGGCGCCCGGCTGGGCGGCGCCGCCCTGGGCGGACAGCGGCGCGGCGGCAAGGAGGGCGAGGGCAATCAAGGCAACAGGACGCATGGCTCTCAACGGAAAAGGGGAAACGTGACGCCAGGCCCGTGCGGGCCCGATGCGGGTTAAGATACCCCGCCACCCCCTGAATCCTCCACCAGCCGAGATCCCGCCATGCATGCTCAGTCGCCGGACCACCACGACGCCGAACTCGTGCTCCGCCTCTATGAACTGCGCCGCGAGCCGGTCATGCGTGAGTCCCGCGACGCCATCAATGGGCAGTTCCTGCCGCGCAGTTTCGCCGACGTGGCCGCCATTTCCAAGATGGACCACCCGCTCAACCGGGCGTATCGCCAGGTCAACACCTATTGGGAGATGGCGTACGGCCTGATCAAGCATGGTACGCTCAACGCCGACCTCGCCATGGAGAGCAACGGCGAGGGCATGCTGCTCCTCGCGAAGGTCTGGCCGTGGCGCGAACAGATCCGCGCCGAGCTCAACCCGCGGGCGTACCGGAATGCCGAGTGGGTCGCCACGCAGACGGAGGCCGGTCGGTACGTGTTCGGCATCTTCCAAGCGCGCATCGAGAAACAGCGCGGCGGCTGACCCCGGGGTCAGGGCAGCGGCGGGCCGCGCGGGCGCGGCCTCGGACTAGTCGCAGCAAGGGAACTGAGGTCTGGATGTCCAGCCGATGGAACTTTCTGTTCGGGTCTGGATACATCATTCGCTAGACAGCAGCGAGTGTTCGACTCCTATTTCCTTGACAGACTTGAAATCTGTCCATAGAATACAGCCATGCCCGCTTCGCCCGGCTTGCATCCTGTTCGAATAGTTTCGCAGCGCACTGGCCTGACGCCCGACGTGCTACGCGCATGGGAGCGCCGCTACAAGGCGGTCTCACCCGTGCGCTCGCCCGGTGGCCAGCGGCATTACACGGACGCCGACATCGAGCGCCTCTCCCTGCTCTCGCGCGCCTCGCGCGCCGGACGGCAGATCGGACAGCTGGTGCCGCTAGCCAACCCCGACTTGCAGAAGCTCATCGAGGACGACGAGCGGCAGTCCCGCCAGCGGGTCGGGGTGGGGCCAGATCAGCCGGCAATCGAGTCGTATCTCTCCAGCGCGCTGATTGCCGTCGAGGAGTTCGATGCACAGCGCCTCGAGCAGACGCTGCGCTCCGCCGTGCTGCGCATGCCCAGTGACGAGGTGCTCGACCAAGTCATCGGGCCGCTGCTCTTCACCATCGGCTCGCTCTGGCACCAGGGGCTGCTGCGTCCGGCCAACGAGCACCTCGCGACGACGACAATCCGCCGCGTGCTCGTCTGGATGTCGGACCTCGCCGTCGCGGACGCGCATGCGCCGCTGCTGGTCGTCGGCACGCCGGCGCGCCAGATGCACGAACTCGGCGCGATGCTCGCCGCGACCACGGCCGCGTCCAGCGGATGGCGCGTGGCCTACCTCGGCCCGAACCTCCCCGCGGACGAACTCGCGCGGGCGGTCAAGTTCGCGAAGGCCAGCGCGCTGGCGCTCTCGGTGGTGTATCCCACCGACGACGACGAACTCCCGGACGAACTCCGCGCGCTACGCGCGGCGCTCCCGGCGGACATCGGCCTCGTGATCGGCGGCAGCGGCGCCCAGCACTACAGCGACGTCATCCGCGAGATCGGCGCGCAGCAGTTCTCGTCGCTGGTCGGCATGCGGCAGTGGCTGCGCGTCCGCGCGGCTACGGCGTTCGCCGGTCGAGCTGCTCGATAGTCGCCGTCGACGGCGCGCGCTCCCGCTGGAGCCGCGCCGCGACGCGCTCGGCCTGCGCCATCGCGCGCAGGACGTTCTCGCCCGCCAGCTTGCGGAGCTCCGCCTCGGTCCAGCCACGGCGTGAGAGCTCGGCGAACAGCGCCGGGTACGTCGAGACGTCCTCGAGCCCGCGCACCACGTCGTCGATGCCATCGAAGTCGCCGCCGATGCCCACGTGGTCGGCGCCGGCCACGCGCTTGATGTGGTCGAGGTGGTCCGCCACCTGCGCCAGGGTCGCGCCGGGCGCCGGACCGCGACGCTCCGCTGCCGGCGTGCGATTCCAGTCCACCTGCGCCTGACTCACGAAGCCCGGCACGAAGGTCACCATCACCACGCCGCCATTCCGCGGCAGCCGCCGCAGGATGGAATCCGGCACGTTGCGCGTGTGGTTCGCCACGGCGAACGCGTTCGAGTGGGACCACATCACCGGCGCCTCGCTCACGTCCAAGGCATCGCTCATCGTCGCCGGCGAGGTGTGCGAGAGGTCGACGAGCATGCCCAGCCGGTTCATCTCGCGCACGACTTCCTTGCCGAAGGCGGTGAGGCCGCCGTGGCGGGGATTCGGCACGTGCGCGTCGGCCCAATCGAGATGCACGTTGTGCGTGAGCGTCATGTAGCGGGCGCCCATCGCGTGGTACGCGCGCAATGCCCCGAGCGAGTTCTCGATGGCGTGGCCGCCCTCCATCCCCATCACCGAACCGATGCGCCCGCGGGCGAAGGCGTCGCGGAACCCTTGTGCGGTGGTGATCGGCTCGAGCACGTCGGGGTACTTCGCGAACACGCGCAGCGCGATGTCGATCTGCTCCAGCTGCACGCGCGCGTACCCCATCGCCTTCGTGGCGTCCTCGCCGGGGATGTACACGGACCAGAACTGTCCGCCGACGCGGCCGGCGCGTAGGCGCGCGATGTCGGTGTGCCCGGCCGTGCGCGTGCGGAGGTCATAGCGCTCCACGTCGCGCGGCGCATCCTTGGACTCGCGGATGGCCCACGGCAGGTCGTTGTGCCCGTCGATGAGTGGCGTCCCGCGCAGCACGCGCTCGGCGACGGCCGCGTGCGGATCGGTGGACGACGAGGGCTGCGCGACGCGGGCGCCGGCTTGGGCGCAGGCGAGCGTCGGCAGCGCGACGAGGGCGGAGAGCAGCAGGACGTGTGGGCGCATGCCCACAACTTAGCCGCTTACTGCTTTGCCGTCTTCACGCCGCAGGTATTGATGCCGAGCAGCGAGTACAGCGGGCACCAGCCCATCAATGACGTGCTCAGCGGCACGAGACCGAGCCAGCCCCAGGGCGTTTGCGGACCCACGAACACCAAGGAGATGAGCCCGACGCCGACGACGGCGCGGAAGATGCGGTCGAGAGTGCCTTCGTTGACCTTGAACATGGTGTGCTCCATGCGGGGAGATTTCCTGTACTGCACCTGACGTATCCTGCTGTGTTGCAAGCAGTTCCGGCGTCCGGCAGCTACCGCATCGCCTGCGAGGGAAACCTCTACGCCGACGCTCGGTATATTCCCACAGCCATATCCCGTTCCCTGCTCCGACGGCCCGTTCCCACAACCTGGAATGCCGATGCGCGCACTGTTGCTCGCCACGCTGCTCCTCCCCGTCTCGCTCGCCGCGCAACAATCGCCGGCACCCACGCCAGCTGCGGCACCCGCTGCCAAGCCGCGCGTCGCACGCGTGATCGTGACGCCCGTGCGCCGGGTCGTGAACGCCGGTGAGACGCTGCAACTGAGCGCCGAGGCGCGGGACGAGGCGGGTAACGTCGTGGACGGCGTGACGTTCCGCTTCTCGCAGACGGGCGCGTACTTCGAAGGATCACTGTCGCCGGCTGGCTTGGTCACAGCAGGGGCGACGGGCGTGATGCCGGCCGCCGTCGTGGCGATCCGCCAAGGCGAGCAACCCGTCGTCGAGCGCTTCGAGGTGCGCATGGTGCCAGGTCCCGCCGCGCGCATCGCGCTGTCGCCGATGCCCGAGCGCCTCGTGCCGGGCCAGCGCATTCGTCTCAACGCCGAGGTGCTCTCCGCCATCGGCGACCGACGCGAGGATCGCGTGCAGTGGTCCTCGTCGAACCCGCGCGTGCTGACGGTGAACGAAGTCGGCCTCGTGACGGCCGTCGCGGCAGGGCGCGCGCGCATCACGGCGAAGGTCGGTGACGTCGAGCGCGCGCACGAGATCCAAGTGCTGGCCGCCCAGGTCGCGTCGCTGAGCGTGGAACCGGGCGTCACGGATGGGCGCACCGGCGACGTGCTACGCTTCCGCGCGGTCGCGCGTGACGCACAGGGCCGCGAGATCGCCGGCGTCACGCCGGTGTGGAGCTTCTCGCCCGGCCAGGGCATGCTCGACGCGGACGGCAGCTTCGTCGGCTACGAGCCCGGCAGCTACACGGTGACGGCGTCGCTGGGCAACCGCACGGCGGATGCCGTGGTCACGCTCACGGCGCGCGGTGTGCGCCGGCCGCTGACGGTGGTGGGCCGGTTGCCGCGCACGCGTTTCAACACGGAAGAAGTCTGGCTGCACCCGAACGGCCAGGTGGCGTACCTCGGCTCCGGTGGTGGCGGCGACGTGCTCTACGCCATCGACATCTCGAACCCCGCGGCGCCGGTAGTCACGGACTCGATCGTCGCCAACACGCGCCGCGTGAATGACGTGATGACGACGCCGGACGGCAAGTACCTCGTGTTCACGCGCGAGGGCGCGGCCGACCGCCGCAACGGCGTGGTGTTTGCGTCGCTGGAAGACCCGCGGCATCCGAAGGTCATCAGCGAGTTCACGCAGGGCGTGACCGCCGGCGTGCATTCGAGCTTCATCTATAAAGATCCGCGCCACGGCCAGCACGTGTTCCTCACGAACGACGGCACCGGCGCGCTGCACATCCTGAACATCGACGATCCGGCCAACCCGCGCGAAGTCGCGCAGTGGAAGACGGAGAATCGGCCCGACGCCGGCCGTACGCTGCACGACATCGACGTGCAGGACGGCCTGCTCTACGGGTCGTGGTGGAATGACGGCCTCGTGATCCTCGACGTCGGCAACGGCATCAAGGGCGGATCCCCAAGCAACCCCGTGATGGTGTCGCAGTACAAGTACGACTTGAACGCGTTGTATCGCGACGTGGAGGCCAGCGGCGGCCCGGGATTCATCCGCGGCACGCACACGGCGTGGCGGCATCGCAACTATGTATTCATCGCCGACGAGGTGTTCCCGTCGAGCGGCGTGCGCGGGGCGAAGGATGCCGCGGCGGGGCGTGCCTATGGCCGCCTGCAGGTGATCGACGTGAGCGATCTCGAGAAGCCGCGTTCCGTGGCCTGGTACGAGCCGGAGTTCGGCGGCGTGCACAACGTCTGGGTGGCCGGCGACTCGCTCTACATGGGCGCATACAACGCGGGCTTTCGCGTGTTCGATGTGTCGGGCGAACTGAAGGGTGACCTTCGCGCCCAGGGCCGCGAGATCGGGCATCTCAACACCGCGGACATGGACGGGCGCGCCCGCAATACGGCGATGACGTGGGGCGTGGTCGTGCGCGACGGCCTCGCCTACGTGAACGACATGAACAACGGCTTGTGGATCGTGCGGATCGAACCGAAGACGGGCGTGGTGCCGTGACGTCGAGCCGCGCGGCGCCGCCGCGCCCTCGTCTACACCCCGTCGCCGCCGCGCTCGCGCTCGTCGTGATCGCGGTGGCAGCCTGCGGCCCGCGGCCGGAGGAAGCCGAGCTCCGGCCGCGCATCCTCACGGAGTCGCTGCCGCCGGATACCGCCGAGCTGCGTCCGCGCATCCTGACGGAGTCGCTGCCGGCCGAGCCACCGACGCGCGAGTATCGCGCGATCGTCGTCTCGGAATCGGTGGATGAGATTGCGCGCATCACCTTCGGCCCCGGTGGTGCGCGTGTCGAGAAGGTGGCGCCGGTCGGCATGTCGTTGATCGACCCCGACGGCCCGCACGGCGTGGCCCTCGCGCCGGACGGCCAGCACTACTACGTGTCGACCGCGCATGGGCTGCCGGGCGGCTCCCTCTGGAAGTTCCGCACGGCGACGGACGAGCCAGTCGGGCGCGTGGTGCTCGGCCCCTTCCCCGCCACGGCGCAGGTGAGCCCCGACGGCTTCTTCGTCTGGGTGGTGAACTTCAACCTGCACGGCGACATGGTCACGTCGTCGGTGTCGGTGGTCGAGGCGCGCGAGATGCTCGAGATCGCCCGCATCCCGACGTGCACGATGCCGCATGGCTCGCGGCTGAACGCCAGCGGCACGCGGCACTACTCGGCGTGCATGATGGACGAGATGCTCGTCGAGATCGACGCGGCACGCTTTGAAGTGGCGCGGCACTTCTTGCTGACGGCCGGCAAGGAGAGGGGCATGCCGGGCGCCCCGCCGCGGCGCGGTGCCGATGCGCACGCCGGCCACGACATGGGCGGCCACGGCATGGAGCCGCCCGCACCCGGCGACGTGAGCTGCTCCCCGACCTGGGCGCAGCCCTCCCCCGACGGACGGCGCGTGTGGGTGGCCTGCAACAAGAGCAGCGAGATCGTGGAGATCGATGTCGCCTCGTGGTCGTTGGTGCGCCGCCTCCGCGCCGGCGACGGTGTCTATAACCTCGCCGTCACCCACGACGGCCGGCGCCTCGTCGCGACGAACAAGCGCGGACAGTCGGTGAGCGTGTTCGACGCCGTGAGCGGAGTTGAGCTCGCGCGCATCCCGACCACGCGGCGCGTGGTGCACGGCGCGGCCATCAGCGCCGATGACCGCTACGCGTTCATCTCCAACGAAGGCGTGGGCTCGGAGAAGAGCACGGTGGATATCATCGACCTGCGGGCGCTGCGGCGCGTGGCGAGCGTCGAGGTCGGGCAGCAGGCCGGCGGCGTGGACGTCTTGCCCTGAGCCGCGAAAAGCCAGGCTGAGCATCAAGACAAGAAGAGCAAGGGGTGAAGGCCGGAGGGCGTGAAGCGAAAGCTTCCTTCCCTCCAACCTTCACCCCTCGTATTTCACTCCTTGCTCTTCTCTTTCGCTCTTCGCTTCTCGTTCCTAGTAGCGATAGTGATCCGGCTTGTACGGCCCGTCCACCGGCACGCCGATGTACGCGGCCTGCTTCTCGGTGAGCTTGGTCAGCTTCACGCCGAGCTTGTCGATGTGCAGGCGCGCCACCTTCTCGTCGAGCTTCTTAGGCAGCACGTACACCTTGTTCTGGTCGTACACCGTGCCCGAGACCGTCGGCTTGCCCTGCGCCGCGAGGTGCAGGTCGATCTGCGCGACGACTTGGTTGGTGAACGAGCAGCTCATCACGAAGCTCGGGTGGCCGGTGGCGCAACCGAGGTTGAGCAGGCGGCCTTCGGCGAGGATGAGCACCGAGTGGCCGTCCGGGAACACCCACTCGTCGAACTGCGGCTTGATGTTGTTGCGCTTGATGCCCTTCAGGTTCTTGAGACCGGCCATGTCGATCTCGTTGTCGAAGTGGCCGATGTTCCCGACGATGGCCTTGTCCTTCATCTTGGCCATGTGCTCGACGGTGATGATGTTGGCGTTGCCCGTCGCCGTGATGAACACGTCTGCCGTGCTGACGACCTCGTCGAGCGTCGTGACCTGGTAGCCTTCCATCGCCGCCTGCAGCGCGCAGATCGGGTCGATCTCGGTGATGACGACGCGCGCACCCTGCGCACGCAGCGACTGCGCCGAGCCCTTGCCGACGTCGCCGTAGCCGAGCACGACGGCGACCTTGCCGGCGAGCATCACGTCCGACGCACGGAGGATGCCGTCGGTGAGCGAGTGGCGGCAGCCGTAGAGGTTGTCGAACTTCGACTTCGTGACGGAGTCGTTGACGTTGATCGCCGGGAAGAGGAGCTTGCCCGCCGCCGTCATCTCATAGAGGCGGTGCACGCCGGTGGTCGTCTCTTCCGAGACGCCCTTGATGGCCTTGCCGACATTCGTCCAGCGCTGCGGGTCTTCCTTGAGCGTCTTGCGCAGCAGCTCGAGGATCACGCCCCACTCCTCCGGATCGTTGGCCGGGTCGAAGGCCGGGACCTTGCCCGCCGCCTCGAACTCCGTGCCCTTGTGCACGAGCATGGTGGCGTCGCCGCCGTCATCCAGGATGAGGTTCGGGCCCGTGCCGTCGGGCCACATGAGCGCCTGCTCGGTGCACCACCAGTACTCCTCGAGGGTCTCGCCCTTCCAGGCGAAGACCGGCGTGCCGCGCGGCTGCTCGACCGAGCCGTCCTTGCCGACGACGACGGCGGCGGCGGCGTGGTCCTGCGTCGAGAAGATGTTGCAGGACACCCAGCGCACGTCGGCGCCGAGGTCGGTGAGCGTCTCGATGAGCACGGCCGTCTGGATGGTCATGTGCAGCGAGCCCATGATCTTGGCGCCGGCGAGCGGCTTCTTGCCCTTGTACTCCTCGCGCAGGGCCATGAGGCCCGGCATCTCGTACTCGGCGAGGCGGATTTCCTGGCGGCCCCAGTCGGCGAGCTTGATGTCGGCGACCTTGTAGCCCGGGCGGCCGAGCTTGGCGGAGGCTTCGAAGGGGTGGAGAGTGGGTGCGACGGCGGTCATGCCTACCTCGAGCGGAAGATGGGAGACGGTGAAGCTGAAAGCTGTGAGCTATGAGCGGTAAGGAACTGCAACTGCACGGTGAGACGGTGACGGCACAACTGACTTCACTGCACTTGCTTGCGACTACGCGGTGAGCACGGCGACGAACAGGCTCGGGCCCTTTGCGGCCGGACTCGGGGGCAATGCGTTGATGCGGACCGCGGAGAATCCCGCCGCGCTACCCCACTCCTTCACTTGCTCCGCATCGAAGCCCAGCCAGACATGGCCCATCGTCTGCCGATACTCGGCGCGGTCGTGCGGCAGCATGTCCACCAACAACAACTTGCCGCCTTTCGGCTTCAGCGCGCGACGGAGGCCGGTGAGCACCGCCACCGGATCCGCCACGTAGTGCAATACCAGACTGAGCACGGCGACATCCAGCGTCGCGGCGTCGATCGGGAGCTCCTCGATGCTGCCGGCGCGCAACTCGACGTTGTCGAGCGCCGCCAGCCGCGCCTTCGCCGCCTTGAGCATCGCGCTGGACTCGTCCACCGCGATCACCTGCCGCACGAACGGCGCCATCACCTCGGCGAGCTGGCCCGTGCCGCAGCCGAGATCGCCGACGACCTGCGTGGGCTCAAGCAGCCCGACCAACGCGAACAATTCCGTGCGCGTGCCAAACAGCTCCGCGCGCACCTTGTCCCACTGCGCCGCGGAGCTCGCGAAGAACTGCTGCGAGCGCGTGTGCCGATCGGCGAGCACGCCCTTCACGCGCTGGGCGTCGCGCGCCGCAGCCGGAATCCCATCGGCTTCATCGCGCACCGCCGTCCACAACTTGCGCGTACCGGCATCCAGCGCCTTCGGGTCGAGCCGATACCGATTGCTCGTCCCGTCTTCACGCGCGACCAACCACCCTGCCCCGGACAGCACCTTCAGGTGCCGGCTGACCGTCGACTGCGGCAGCTGCAGCACGCTGCAGAGCTCCGACACCGTCAGCTCGTGCCGCTCGAGGAGCAGCAGGAGCCGCGAGCGAATCGGGTCGGCCAGTGCCGAGAGGCGGTCAAAGAGGGCGGGTCGCTTCATCCGTATATCCGGATGAAAGGTTAAGGCAATTCCGCCGCGGGCGCTAGGCCCGCATGGCCCCCGCGAGGGCCTGCAACCGGACTCGGTCGAGCTTGCCATCGCGGCGCACCCCGGAGCAGACGTCGAGGCCATGCGGCTGTACGGTCGCAATCGCCTGCGCGACGTTCTCGGCGCGGAGTCCTCCCGCGAGCCACACGGGCACCGGGCTCTCGCGGACGATTCGCGCACTGAGCGCCCAGTCGTGCGTGCGGCCGGTGCCGCCGAGTTCCTTCACCGCGAGCGACGGATTGCCGGAGTCGAGCAGGAGCTCGTCCACCTCGGGCGCGAGGCGCAATGCGTCGTCGACGTCGGCCGCGCTGCGCACGTGGATCACCTGCACGATGCGCACGTCGGGCGCGAGGCGCCGCAGCTCGCGGTGCGCGCCGTCCGCGAGCGCATCGACCAACTGCACGGTCTCGGGGCGCAGCGCCGCTAGCTGCTCGGCGATCGCCGGCGGATCGCGGCGCGACGTGAGCAAGAACGTGCGTGCCTTGCCATGCGCCCACGCCGCGACCTCGCGGATCGTCGCGTCATCCACGACGCCAGGGCCACTGGGCATGGCCGACACGAGGCCCAGCGCGTGCGCGCCGTGGGCGACCGCGAGCTCGGCTTCCGCAATCGACGCGATGCAGCAGACTTTGAGATGTGTCATCGTTGGCTCCGGTCGCGCGGCGCCCCGTCCTCAACCGCGCCGCTCAAGCGCCGCGGTGTTCTCGCGCAGCGCCTCACCCACATAGCAGTGCATGCCGACCCCGACCAAGCCCGCCGCACCGAAGCGCGCGAGGTACTCCCCCGCGCTCCGCTCGTGCCAGGCGGCCCGGTCGCCCTCGATGGCGTCTTCCTTGGCATACGCTTCGAGATACGCCACGCCGCCGAGCAACGCGGCGACCGCCGCGAGGCCGGGTCCAAGCTCCGCATCGGGGACGTACTGCAAGACATCGCAGACCACAATCATGTCGTAGGGGCCGTCGAGCGGCAGCGACGCGAGCGTGCCGAAGCTGCCGCGCCGGATGTCACGCGTGCGGCCGAAACGCTCGATGACGTATTCGCTGGACTCGACGCCCGTGTAGCGGATGCTCGGCCGTTCGCGGCGCAGATGCTCGCGCCACGCGCCTTCGCCGCAACCGACATCGAGCACGCTGCGCACCGGTCGCTCAAGCAGCGCTTCGGCGATGCCAAGCACGAGCCGCACCTTCCGCGCCACCGCCGCCGGCGTGATGACCCGACGGCTGGGATCGTGGTACCACTGTTCGTAGTATTCGCGGTCGTAGGTCTTCGGCATCGGCAGGAAACTAGCACCCTGTCTAGGGCATTGTACGGACATGGCACAGCATGACGTGATCGTGATCGGCGGCGGCCTCGCGGGACTCGCGGCGGCACGCACCCTCCTCGCCGCGGGGGTGACGCCGCTCGTGCTCGAGGCCGCCGACGAGGTCGGCGGCCGCGTCGCGACGGATGAAGTCGACGGGTTCCTCCTCGACCGCGGCTTCCAGGTGCTGCTCGATTCGTATCCCGAGGCGCGCCGTCAGTTGGATCTCGCGGCGTTGCAGCTCGGCCGCTTCGCACCCGGCGCGATGATTCGCCGGGAGGGGGGATTCGGGCGCGTCGCCGATCCGTGGCGCGATCCCGTCGCCGGCCTCCGGTCGCTGGTCTCCGGTGCCTTCACGCCATTCGACGCGTTGCGAATGCTCCGCCTGCGCTCGGACGCGATCCTTGCGCTCGAAGGCGAGCCGGCGCTGCGGGGCGACGAGACGGCGGCGCGTGGACTGCACCACCGCGGTTTCTCGGACCGCGCCATCGAACGCTTCTTCCGACCCTTCTTCGGCGGCGTGTTCCTCGACAGTCAGCTCGGGGCGCCGGTGCACTGGTTCGACTTCCTCTTCGGCATGTTCGCCACCGGCCACGCCACGCTGCCGACCGGCGGCATGCGCGCGATTCCGCGGCAACTCGCCGCCGGCCTCCCGCCCGAGGCCCTGCGCACGCAGGCGCGGGTGCGCTCGCTCAAGGGCACGCGCGTCGAACTCACGAGCGGCGAGACGCACGACGCCGAGGCCGTGATCCTCGCGACGGACGCGCGGAACGCGCCGGTGCTGCTGCCCGGCTCTCGCACGCCACAGTGGGCGTCCTGCGTGACGCTGTACTACGCCGCACCCGAGTCGCCGACGCGAGCCCCGCTGCTGGTGCTCAACGGCATGGGCCGCCGCGAGCCTGTGAATCACGTGTGTGTGCCCAGCGACGTGAGTGCGAGCTATGCCCCGCCCGGACAGGCCCTGGTCTCCGCAACCGTCGTCGGCAGCGGCCACGCCGACGACGGCGTGCTCGATCGCGACGCGAGGGCGCAGCTGTCCGGCTGGTTCGGTGCGCCGCGCGTGAACGCGTGGCGCCTCCTCCGTGTGGTGCGTGTACCCTTTGCGCTACCGCGCAGTGTGCCGGCGCCGGACCATGTGGCGGGCGCCGTGCGGCTTGGGCCGACGCTCTACGGCTGCGGCGATTACCTCGAGACGCCGTCCATCAACGGCGCCCTGCGCAGCGGCCGGCGCGCCGCTGAGGCGCTGCTCGCCGACCGCGGCGCCGGCTGATCAGACGGCGTTGAGGACGCCGCAGCCGAGCTGCTGCGCGTGGCAGGTCGCGAACACACCCGTCGGCATCTTGTAGATGCCCGGGATCAGGTTGTCGTTCACGAGCGCGAGGCCATCCTGCCGCGGGATGTTGCGACGCCGCGCGATCATGCCCGCGTAGTTGGTCAACGCGAGATTGCACGCGAGGACGATCACGCCGCGCGCGATCAAGGTGTCGAGCGCGCCATCCGGCCACGTGAGCGCATGCCGCGCGCCGGCTGGCACGTTGATGAACGGGTTCCGCTTCGCGACCTCGCCGCTCTCCGGATCCTTCAGCTTGTTCTCCTCGCCGAAGAAGCCGTCGGCCCAGAGCGCGTCGTTCATGACCATCGGCACGGCGGCGTGGCGGATGACGAGCACGGCGCTGACGTCCGTGTCGGCCAGCCCGTAGACGTCCTTGTAGCCCTGGAGGAAGGAGCGTGCCTGGTGCAGGCACACGCCCTCCGAGATCTCGTGGGCGTCGAAGCACATCTTGTGGCGGCCCGTGACCCGCGTGGCCCACGACATATCCCAGCTGCCCTGCGCGAGCGCGTGCAGGTCCGCGTCGTCGGGACGCGGCGCCGCCTCGGCGGCAGCGAGCGGCGCGGCGAGGCTGCCGGCGGCCAGGAGGGAGGCGTGGCGGATGAACTCTCGGCGCTGCGTCATCGGTCGGGGCTCTCGGGTGATTGGGACATCTGCAACTTGTGGGCGACGCGGTCTTCGCGCCACAGCAACAGCGCCAGCAAGATCGCCCCGCAGCTGACCCCGATGTCCGCGACGTTGAAGGTCCAGAACCGCCAGGAGGCGGTGCCGACGTCGATGAAGTCAACCACGCCGCGGTCGTGGCGCAAGCGATCGATGAGATTGCCGATCGCGCCGGCCGCGAGCATGCCAAGCGCCGCCGGGACAGCCCGCGCCTGCGCCGGCGCCTGCCGCAGCAACATCAGCAGATAGGCGACCATCCCGATGGCAACGATGCTGAAGAACGCCCGCGACGACTCGCCGACCGAGAGGCTCATCGCCGCACCGGTGTTGTACGTCAGCGTCCAGCGCAGCGCAGCCCCGACGACCTCCACCGGTGTGTGCAGCGCCAACGTCGCCTCCGCCCAGCGCTTCGTGACGACGTCGAGCACGAGCACGACGGCGAATGGCGTGGCGAACGCGTGGTTGCGCGGTGAAGCCAGCGGGAAGAACGAGTGGGGCGTGACGGACATTCGGCGCGCTGAAGGGAGTGAAGACCTAACTTACCCGGCGTCCACCGTTGTTCCTACCACCGTCCACTCGTCCGGGTTTCCCCTGCCGACGCTCCGCGACGCTCCGCCGCTGCCGATCGATACCGTGCTGCCCGCCGTCGCGTCGGCGCTGGCGGACAGGGGCGTCGCCGTCGTGGTCGCCGCGCCCGGTGCCGGCAAGACCACGCGGCTCCCACTTGCCCTGCTCGACGCTCCGTGGCGCGGCGACGGACGCATCCTCGTGCTCGAACCGCGTCGGCTCGCCGCGCGCGCTGCGGCGGAACAGATGGCGCGCCTGCTCGGTGAGCCGGTGGGGCGCCGCGTCGGCTACCGGGTGCGGCTCGACGCGCGCGTGAGCGCGGCGACCCGCGTCGAAGTCCTCACCGAAGGCATCTTCACGCGCATGGTGCAGGACGATCCGTCGCTCGAGGGCATCGCGGCGGTACTGTTCGATGAGTTCCACGAGCGCCACATCGGCAGCGACCTCGGCCTCGCGTTGGCGCTGGAGTCTCGCGCCGTGCTGCGGCCGGACCTGCGCCTCGTGGTGATGTCCGCCACCCTGGAGGCCGCGCCGGTGGCGCGGCTGCTCGGCGACAGCGCGCCGGCTCCGGTGATCGTCAGCGAAGGCCGCGAACATCCCGTCACCACGGCGCACCGACCACCGCGCGACGGCGTGCCGATGGCCCTCGCCGTCGCCAATGCGGTGCGCAGTGCACGGCGCGAGCACGGCGGCGACGTACTCGTGTTTCTGCCAGGCATCGCCGAGCTACAGCGGGTGCGTGCAGCCCTCGAAGACGAGCCGCTCGATGCGCGGGTCGAGCTGCTGCACGGCTCGCTCGCCCTCGAAGAGCAGGACCGCGTGCTGCGCCCGCGTACGCCAGGTGCGCGCGTGATCCTGAGTACTGCCATCGCGGAATCCTCCGTCACGCTGGATGGCGTGCGTGTGGTGGTGGACGCGGGACTGGCCCGCGTGCCGCGCTTCGACGCACGCAGCGGCATGACGCGGCTCGAGACCGTGCGCGTCTCACGCGCCGCCGCGGACCAGCGCCGCGGACGCGCCGGCCGCACCGCACCCGGGCACTGCATCCGCCTGTGGGACGAAGGCCAGCACGCCTCGCTGCCGGAGCGGCCCGTGCCGGAGATTCTCGAGACGGATCTCGCACCGCTGGCCCTCGAGCTGGCCTGCGCCGGCCTCGCCGATGCGACGGCGCTGCGCTGGCTCGACGTCCCAAGCGCGGGCGCGCTCGCGCAAGCGCGGGCGCTGCTGCGGGACCTCGGCGCGCTCGCCGACGACGGACGCGTCACTGCCCACGGCCGCGCGATGGCCGCCCTCGGCATCGCACCGCGACTCGCGCACCTCGTGCTGCGCGGTGCCACGCGCGGCATGGCGTCCCTCGCCTGCGAGATCGCGGCGCTGCTCGCCGAGCGCGACATCTTCCGGCGCGAGGCGGCCGAGCACGATGCCGACCTCGCCACGCGAGTCGAGGCCCTGCGCCGCGGGGACCGCGGCGGCGTGGATGTCGCGCGCCTGCACCGCGTGCGCGAGGAAGCGCGTGCGTTGCGCCGCGCCTTGCCGCGCGAGGCGCACGATGGCGCCGAGGATCTCGAGGCCATCGGCATGTTGGTCGCGCTGGCATATCCCGATCGCATCGCCCAACGGCGCAGCGGGGACGCCCCGCGGTACCTGCTGCGCAACGGCCGCGGCGCGCGATTCACGAGCCAGCAGCCGCTCAGTCGCAGCGCGTATCTCGCCATTGCCGACCTCGACGGTGACCCGAGTGAAAGCCGCATCTGCCTCGCCGCGGCGCTCGACGAAGCCGCGTTGCGCAGCGCCATGGGCGAGCAGATCGCCACGGTGCGCGACGTCGAGTGGGACGACGCCACCGAGCGGGTGCGGGCGCGCGAGGTGGAGCGGCTCGGCGCGATCGTGCTGCGTGAGCGACCGCTGCGCGATGTCGAGCCCGGCGATTACCAAGCCGCGCTGATCGACGCCGTGCGCCGGCGCGGCATCGCCGCGCTGCCGTGGAGGGAGAGCGATCTGCAGCTCCGCGCGCGCGTGGCGTTCGCGCATCGGCACGTTGGCGCGCCCTATCCCGACGTGAGCGATGCCGCCCTGTTGGCCAACCTCGATGACTGGCTCGGGCCTGCGCTTGGTGAGGCACGGCGATGGACTGATCTCGCGGGCATCGCGTTCGGCGATGCCTTGCTCGCGCCGTTGCCGTGGGCGGCCCGCGAGCGCCTCGACCGACTCGCGCCCACGCACCTTGAGGTCCCCAGCGGCTCCCGCATCCGCGTCGACTATTCGGACGTCGCGCACCCCGTGCTGGCGGTGAAGCTGCAGGAGTGCTTCGGCCTCACCGAGACGCCGCGGCTCGCCGAGGGCCGCGTGCCGGTGACGATGCACCTGCTGTCACCGGCCGGACGGCCGGTACAGGTGACGCAGGATCTCGCCAGCTTCTGGCGGCAGGGCTACTTCGAGGTCCGCAAGGACCTCAAGGGCCGCTATCCGCGGCATCCGTGGCCGGACGATCCGCTCGCCGCCCCCGCGACGCGGCGCGCCAAGCCGCGGGGGACCTGAGTCAGCGGACCCAGGCCGGACGCGCGATCGACGTCCAGCGCGACTCGCCATGCGAGTACGCGAACCACGCCGTGTCGCCCGCCGTGCCGCGCGGGTACGCGCGCACGAGCTGATCGGCGCCGCCGAAGCCGAAGCGATCGCCGCCCGCGTAGCCCTCGCGCTGATCCGCCGCGAGGTCGGCGATCGCAAAGCGCCCGATGCCATCCCCGCGGTCGGAGTACGCATAGAGCGTGCCCGTGCGTGTCGAATCGTCGGTGTGCGTCGAGACGATGAACTCGCCGCGCCCGTCGCCATCCACGTCGGCCGTGCCGATGAAGCCGACGATGCCCGTGCGCGTCTCCGTCAGGGTCTCGAGCGTATCGGCGCCGCGCGTGAACACCACCTGGAAGCTGCCCGAGGCACAGGTTTCGCCGGCGGGAATCACGACCTCCGCGACCAGGTCGCGATACGAGAGGATGCGGGTCCCGAAGCATCGGGCATCGCGTCCAGCGTCGGCTTCGGCGGGCGGCGCGTCCGAGGCACAGGCGGAGAAGAGGACGAGGGCGGCAGGCAACAGGCGACGCATGGGGGCTCCGGTACAAGATCGCTGGATACGGGTACTAGAATATAGAATCGCGCGAGACACTCCGCGCACGCCGCCGAGCCCTTCGACCCGAGCTGATGTCCCGCGCCCTCCTCCGTGCACTCTGCTGCCTCGCGCTCGCCGCCGTCCCGGCCGCCGCGCAGCGCGATGGGTGCACGCGATTCCGGCCGCGCGTCGAACGCCTCGCGTTCGAGGGCAACACGTCCATCACCAACTTCGACCTCGCGCAGATCCTCTACACGGAGCGCGCGGGTCGCCTGCGGCGCTGGTTCGGCTGGAACGTGGGCCCCACCGCCTGCCTGGACACGCTGGAGCTCGGCCGCGACGAACGACGCATCGCGGCGTGGTACAACATGCGCGGCTATCCCGGCACGACGGCACGCGCCGAGGTCGCGCGCACCAGCTCGCGCACGGCCAACGTGACCTTCCGCGTGCGCGAAGCCCCGCCGGTGGTGATCGACACCGTGCGTTTGGCCAACGTGCCGCGCGGGCTGGTGGATCAGGCGCGCTTGGTGCGCGCGCTCCGCGGGGCGCCGCTCGATGATTCGGTCCTCGTCGCGACGATGGACTCGGTGCAGCAGATCCTGCGCGCCGAGGGCTACGCGCGCGCGCGGCCGCCGACCCGCAGCGTCACGGTAGACACCGCCGCGCGGCGGGCGCGCGTCACGCTCACGTTCACGCCGGGTCCGTTGATGCGCGTGGGCGCCATCGAGGTCGCGATGACGCCCAACGATTCCGGGCGTCCGGCGCTGCGCGAAGACGAGGTGCGCGCCCTGCTGCGGTTCGAGAGCGGCGACGTGTACAGCGCCCGCTCGGTGGGAGCGAGTCAGCAGCTGCTGTACTCCTACGACCTGTACCGCACGGTCGCCATCGATACGCTGCCCTCCCGCAGCACCGGCGACACGCTGCCGGTGCGCGTGCGGCTCGTCGAAGGCCGGCACAACGCGCTGCGCGTCGGCGGCGGATGGGGCACCATCGACTGCTTCCGTACGCAGAGCCGCTTCGTGGAGCAGAACTTCCTCGGGCGCGGCCATCGCCTGCAGCTCGACCTCCGGCTCTCCAAGCTCGGCGTCGGCACGCCCTTCGACGGCGCACCGGGGCTCTGCGCGCCGGCCGTACGCGCCGACACCTTCAGCCTGCGCCTCAACTACTACGTCGGCGCGACGGTGAATCTCCGCGGCGTGCTCGGCGATCGCTGGCATCCGGTGGGCACGCTGTACAGCGAACGCCGCACCGAGTTCCAGAGCTACGTGCGCGAGACGAGCATCGGCGGCATCGGCAGCTTCGATCGCCCGCTGGTGCCGCGCGTGAACACCACCTTCGCGTATCGCTTCGACGCCGGTCGCACCACCTCGGATGCCGCGGTCTCCTGCGCCACCTTCGGCCTCTGCCGCTTCAACGACCGTTTCCTGCTCAACAGCCCGAGCGTGATGCATGCCGCGGGCGTGACGTTCTCGCGCTCGGCACCCGCCATCACCGCCTTCGCGTCCAACGATGAGCGTTGGGCCATCGAGTCGCGACTCGGCACGGTGAACGTCGGGCGCCCCGGCACGCGCGTGAACTTCAACCGCACGCAGCTCGAATACGCGCTGTATCGCCCGCTGACGCGCACGCTGGTCGGTGCGGCGCGCCTCTCCGCGGGCTTCGTCGCCACGCGCCGCGATCTCGAGGCCTTCGTCCCGCCGCAGGAGCGCTTCTACTCCGGCGGCCAGAACTCCGTGCGCGGCTACAACCAAGGCCAGCTCGGGCCCACGGTCTACATCGTGCGCGCCCCGAGCGATACGGTGACCGTCGGCGGCGCACTCGTCGGCAACGCCGACCCGAGCGCGGGCTTCGATCGCACGGCACCCGCGGGCGGCACGGCGACGGCACTGCTCAACCTCGAGTTGCGCTCGCGGGTGGGCTGGCCCAGCGACCTGCTGCGCTGGGTGCTGTTCCTCGATGCCGGCCGCGTGTGGAACAACTCGGGCAACTACGCCGTGACGGGGTTGCGGGCCACGCCTGGCCTGGGCGTGCGTCTCGTCACGCCGCTCGGGCCGTTCCGTGTGGACGTCGGCTACAACCCGCATCCGCGCGAGGCCGGCCCCGCCTTCTACCTGCAGCGAGCCAGCGCGACGACGCTCGGCCGCGCCATCTGCGTGTCCCCCGGTTCCACGGAGCCCCTGGACGACGCGGCAGCGGGCGCGCTCGGCCCCGTGCCCTGCCCCGCCTCGTTCCGTCCGCTGCCGCCGCGCGGTCTGCTTCCGCGGCTCACGTTCCACTTCAGCATCGGCGAGGCCTTCTAGGTGCGTCGGCGCCTCCGCCTCCTGCTGCGCGTGACGTTCGCGCTCGTGGTGCTCGCCGTTGCGGGCGCGGCGCTGGCGGTGACGCTTGCCCTCAAGACGGCGCGCGGCCGCGCGTGGACGACGGCGCGCATCGAGGCCGCCGTGGCGACGAGTCTCGCGCCGGGCGTCAGCCTGCAGCTCCACGGCCTCTCGTTGCTGCCGTTGGGTCGGGTTTCGCTGGATTCGCTGGTCCTGCGCGACAGCAGCGGGACTCGCGTCGCAGCGCTCGGGGCCGTGACGCTCGCGCTGAACCTGCGCCCGCTGCTCGACCGTGAGCTGCATCTCACGGAGGTCACGCTCGACGGCCTCGCACTCGACCTCGTGCAGGACCGTGACGGGACCTGGAACGTGCAGGCGCTCACGGCCGCCATGGACAGCGCGAGCGCTGGCGGCGGCAGGGCGTCTGCGGCGCCCTGGCGCGTGCGGCTCGACACACTCACCCTGCGCAACGGCCGCGTGGCCATCACGCAACCGGACTCGCTCCCGCAACGGCCGCCGATTCGCCGCGAAGTCCGCGAGGTGGCGCTGGCCCTCGGCGCGTCGACGGTCTTCACCGACGGACCGCGCGGCAGCCTCAGTCTCGCCGCGGCAAGCGCCACCAGCACGGAGCCGGCTCTCGACATCGCGCTGCGCGGCGGCGGTGTGGACTTCGCGTCGGACTCCGCTGCGCTGCAGCTCCCCGAGCTGCGCTTCGGCAACTCCCGCGCCGCAATCCGCGGCACCGCACGTTGGGCCGACACGACCCGCGACCCACGCGTCGCCATGCGCGTGGACGTCAGTGAACTCGATCTCGCGGATGTCGCCTGGGTGGATGCGCTGGTGCCTCGCCGCGGACGCGCCAGCGCCAACCTGCGCGTCGTGAATGGCCCGCGCGATGGCGAGTACCGCGCGATCGTCGAACGCTTCTCCGTGGAGTCCGGCAGCTCGCGCGTGGCCGGGCGGCTCGTCACGGACATCGGGGGCCGCACGGCGCTGCGCGACGTCGATGTCACCGCGTCACCGCTGGATTTCTCGTTGCTGCGCGAGCTGTTCGGCGACTCGTCGCCGCCACCGCCGTGGGACGGGACGCTGCGCGGGCGCCTTCGCGGACCGGGTGGTCCGTTGAACGACTTCGTCGTCGCGCCGTCCACCGTGGAGTTCGAGGACCGCCGCATCGGCGGCGCGCGTTCGCGATTCACCATCGACGGCCGCTTGGACCTCGAGGCCGCGCAGACGGTCCTGCAGCCGCTGCAGGTGCGCATCGACTCGCTCGATGTGCGCACGGTCGGCGCCGTCACGGACATCGCGGACTCCCTGCACGGCTTCCTCCGCGGCCGCGTCACGCTCGACGGGCCGATCGACGACCTGCGCTTCCGCGAGCTCGATCTCGTCCACGTGGACGGCGGCCTGCCGCCCACACGCGTGCTCGGCGCCGGCCGCATCGCCGAGGACACGACGCGCACGTGGTTGGAAGCGGACCTCACGCTGGAGGCCGTGTCGCTCGCCGCGTACGGGCCGGCGGTCGCCGGAATGCCGCTGCGCGGCGTGCTGCGCGGAACCCTCAACACCGCCGTGCGCGGTGACTCGGTGTCGCTCGATCTCGCGCTCGACGGCGAGGGCGCGCAGATGCGCTTCACGGGGGCCACCTCGATGGACACGGCGCGGCTCGTCGCCAAGGGGCGCCTGCGCATCGATGGGCTCGACGCCTCTCGCCTGCTCGTCGAACAGTCGCTCCCTGCTCACCTGCTGCACGGAGACGTCGAGCTCGGGATCGACGGCGGTTGGGACGAACCCAGCGGCCCCATCGCTTTCCGCCTGGACACCGCCTCGCGCCTCAATGGCTTCCCCATATGCGAGGGCATCGGGCAGCTGCTGCTGGAACCCGGCGGCCTCCGCGTGGATACGCTGCGGCTCGCGCTCGACGCCGGCCACGTCACGGCTCGCGGACGCCTCGCGCGCGATCCGCAGCTCCGCGACACGCTGCGCTTCACCGCCACGTTGGATTCCGTGCCCGCGTTGGCGGCGCTACTGGGCGACTCCCTCGCCACCGCGTGGGCCGATTCGCTCGGCGGGCGCCTGCGCATCGAAGGCCTGGCGCTCGGCTCGCTGGATACCATGGCCGTGCGCGCCACGCTGAGCGGCGACTCGCTGCACGCGGGGAGTTACGCGGTGCGCCACATCGACGGCGAACTCCTGCTCGACGGCGTGCCGAGTGCGACGCAGGGCCTCGCGACGTTCGACCTCGTCGACGCCGTCGCCGGCACGGCGGCGATCCATCGCCTGAGCGCGGAAGCCACCGTGCGCGACCCGCGCTGGGTCGATGCGTCGTTCCGCATGATCGCACTGGATACGCTCGTCGCACAGGGCCGCGCCGATCTGCACCTCATGGGCGACAGCCTGGAGCTCAAGGTCGACTCGCTGAGCGCGAGGACCCGCGACGCCGACTGGCGGCTGGCACGGCCGAGCCGCCTCTACCGCGGACCGGATCGACTGGAGATCGACTCGCTGCTGCTGCTCAGCCGTGACGGCGCGCGCTTCGCCCTCTCGGCGCGCCTCGACTCGGCAGGTCCAATCGCGCTGCGCGCGCAGGCCCTGCGCGTGCCACTCAAGCACGCGCGCTTCACCGGTGCCATCCCCCCGCGGATCGACGGCCTGCTCACCGCGGACGCAGACCTCGGCGGCACGATGGCCGAGCCGACGCTGGCGATGACGCTGCGACTCGATTCCACGCGCGTCGAGGACCGCGAGGCGCCGGAACTGCGCATGACGGCCCGCTACGCGGACCGCCGCGCCGACCTCCAGCTCGACACCCGCATGCTCCAGCGCGACGCCATCGCGCTGACCGCGGAGTTGCCGGTGGATCTCTCGCTGGAGGCGATGCCGCTCGACGAGCGTCTGCTCGAGCGCCCGCTGTACGTGCGCCTCACCGCGAACGGCACGCCTCTGGCCGGCTTCGAGGCGCTCACCACCGGCGTGCGCGAACTGCAGGGCGGTCTCGATGCGGATGTGCAGGTCACCGGGACGTGGCGCAACATCGAGCCGCGCGGCCTCCTCCTCGTGCGCGATGGCGCCTTCGTGGTGCCGGCCCTCGGCACCGGGTTCCGCGACCTGCTCATGGACGTCTCGTTGGCACCGGACTCCATCATCATCCAGCGCGCGCGGCTCAATGACGAACGCGCCGAGCAGGACACGGCCGCCATCGAAGGTGCCGTTTACCGCAGCGCCGACGGCTGGCGCGCGGACCTGCGCACCGTGGCGCGCAACCTCCGCGTCATCGACGATCCGCGCACCGCCGAGGCGGACGTCAGTTGGCAGCTCCGGATGCGCGGACCGCTCGATTCGCTCGCGTTGGGCGGCGATGTCACGGTGCCCCAGGCCAACCTCTTCATCGGGCGCCAGCGGCGGCGTGCGTTGGCCCTCGAGGAGGACCGTGCCGCGGAGGAGGCCGCCTCGCAGTTCGCCCCGCGGCTCGAGGGCGTGCGCTTGCGCCTCGGCAACGAAGTGCGGCTGCGCTCGCCGGAGGCCAACGTGCAGCTCACCGGCGAAGTGGCCGCCGCGGGCACCTTGGATGAACCAGACATCCGCGGCGAGATCTTCGCCACGCGCGGCACGTTCCGGCTCGACCTCGGCCTGCTCCAGCGCACCTTCCAGGTGGACAGCGGACTCGTGCGCCTCAACGGTCCCCTGAGCATCCCCCCGACGCTCGACATCCATACCTCGTACACCGTCCGCCAGGCGCAGCGCGAGGATGTGAAGATCGGCGCGCGCCTCAGCGGCTCCGTGGAGTCGCCACGCCTCATCCTGTCGTCTGGAGACCTCGGCACCACGGCCAGCGACACCGAGATCATCTCCTACCTGCTCTTCGGCGCCCCAAGCTTCGTGCTCGATGGGCAGAGCGCGTCGGCGGTGCGGCTCGCCACGGCGGCCCTGGTACCGTCGCTGGGCGGCGCCGCGGAACGTGCCCTCGGCGCGCGCTTGCCCTTCTTGAGCGAACTGCAGGTGGTCACCGTGGCCGGCGACTCGCCGCGCGATTTCACGCTCAATTCGTTCGAAGGCCTGCTCAACTCGTTCGCGCTCACGGCCGGTACGCAGGTCGGGACGGACTCCTACCTGCGGCTCTCGGGCGGCGTGTGCCGGGGCGAGAACCGCGCGGCCCAATCGCTGCCGGCCTGGTTCGGCGTGACGGCCGAGTACAGTCCGCGCGAGCGTTTGAGTGCGGAGCTCTCGCTCACGCCGGGGTCCGCCCCCTGCAACCGCATCGGCACCTTCACGCAGATCTACCAGCTCGGTCTCGACCTCTATCGCGACTGGCGCTGGTAAGCTGCCCGCGTGGCGCGGTTAGACCCCGAACTGCCGGAGGTGGTGGTCGGTGTGCTTGTGCATCAGCACGCCCCAGTCGTCGATGCTCATGTCGCCGAAGATGGGGTGATCGCCGATCGGCGCGCCGGGATCGGGGCGCGTCGCGCGCGCAATGGCGCTGCGCAACGCGGCGACATCGGACTCCCACGAGGACGGGACGCGCCGGAGCAGTTGCGGAGCCGTCGGCGCACCCCTGGGGAACGGCAACACGTACAGCATCACCCAGCGCACGAGCGGGCGCAGGGGCACGAAGCTACGGCGGATGCGCAGGTCGCCGGACGGCATGCGAAACGCCTCCAGCATGTGCGTCACCATCTGCGGAGCGGTCATTCGCCCCCAGCGCGGGGGGAGGTCGGGACGCAGGGTGTCCAGGCGTCGGAGCAACTCCCGTCGTGCCGCGTCGTCGTAGATGGTCGTCGCCATTGGCGCGGAGTGTAACCGGCCGCCGATCGTGCCGCCAGCGACGCGCCCGCGTTAGATTGTCTCCTTCCCTTCACACTCGGTCCCATGTCCCGACTGCATCGCCTGGCGCCGTTGGCGCTCGCGCTCCTCGCGGCCTCTGCCCGTGCGCAGGAGGCCACCCCGGTCGTCACCAAGATCACCGCCGACTTCGGCTACGTGCAGGCCGCCGGCAACTCGCAGGTCACGACGACCAGCGTGGGCCAGAAGCTGACGCAGTCGCGCGGCCGCCTCGGCCTCGAGCAGACGTTCAACTTCGTCTACGGCGAGCAGCAGGGCACGGTCAACACGAACTTCCTCAGGGCCGGCCTCCGCGGCGACTACAAGCTCGGCGGCGTGTTCAGCGCCTTCGCAACCGTGGCCTACGACCGCAACACCTTCGCCGGCATCGAGCGCCGCTTCGAGGAGAACCTCGGTATCGCGTGGCGCGCCATCGGGGCGCCGAAGGACACGCTGCGCATCGAAGCCGGCGGAAGCGTCACGCAGCAGAAGTCGACGACGGGCGTGATCAATGATTTCCCCGCCGGCCGCGCGGCATTGGCGTACCGCCACATGTTCTCCGCCGCCTCGTACTTCCTCCAGGCCGTCGAGGGCATCCCGAACTTCAAGGATACCGAGGACTGGCGCGTCAACACCGAGTCGTCGCTCGTGGCGCCGATCTCGGCGCGCATCGGCGTGAAGGTCTCGTACGTGGTCCGCTTCGACAACCTGCCGGAACCCGGATTCCAGACGACGGATCGGATCTTCACGACGGGCGTGCAGATCACGTTCTAAGGATCGTGGACGGCGCATTACTGCCAGGCACGCACCACGTGGACGAAGGGCCGACCCATCTCGGGTCGGCCCTTCGTGTCTCCGTCAGTTTCCGCCGCCCGACCACGGAGGCGTGACACCGTTCATGCGCGCGTAGGCGATGAGCTGGCCGAGGTGCTCACCGTTGTGGTCTGCATTGAAGTAGAGGAAATGCCGCGCCGTGATCTGGGGCGGCCCGAAGAATGGCACCATGCGTCCGGCGTCCGCCTCGGGGAAAGCCTCGACCGTGCCGCGAAAATGTGCGAAGGCCGCGCGGAGGTGTCGCAGCACCTCCGCCTTCGCCGTCGTGCTGCGCTCCAGACCCTGCACGTTCACGCCGGCCGGCAGTTGTCCGCCAAGTCGTGGCGCGAGCCCGTAGTTCGCCGTCGCCACATGCAGCAGCACCTCCGCGATGCTGCGGACACCGGGCGCCGGACGCCATTCATACTTGTCGGCTGGAATCGCCTCGGCCAGCTGGATGTACTTGTCCGCCGTGCCCTGCATGACGGCCAAGTACTCATTGCGCCAGCCCTGCGGCGCGGCTGGCTGCGCCGCGAGCGCGCAGGATAGCAGGGGAATCGCACAGGCGGCGCGCAACAACGGACGCATCGGAACCTCTGGCTTGGGTGTGCCCCTGAACCTACGGCGCAGCGAGACGCGTCGGCAACGTGAACGCGAAGGTCGTACCCTTCCCGACCTCGCTCTCGACCCAGATGCGTCCGCCATGCTGGAGCACGATCGTGCGGGCGATCGCAAGGCCGAGCCCGCTGCCGCCCTTCTCCGTGGCATCGCTGCGCTGCACCTGCGCGAAGCGCTCGAAGATCCGTCCAACGTCCGCCGCGGGAATGCCGCGCCCGGTGTCCGTGACGCGCACCTGCACCTGGCCCTCGTCCTCCACGCAATGGACGCGGACGTGGCCGCCCGCCGGCGTGAACTTGATGGCGTTCGCGACGAGGTTGATGACGACGTGGGCCAGCCACGTCGCATCGCCGAAGATGACGGACGCGCCAGGGCCGAACTCGAGATGCACGCCCTTCTGCTCGGCCAACGGCTGCGTCGCGTCCCGGGCGGTCGTGAAGATCTCCGCCATGCGATGCAGCGCGGGTTCGAACGGCGCCGAGCCAGCCTCGAGGCGATCTAGGTCGAGGAGGTCGTTCACCAGCGTCAGCAGGCGATCGGCGTTGCGCTTGGCGAGGGCGACCAGTTCCGCGACCTTCGGCGGCACGGGGGATGGCAACAGGCGTTCGAGCAACTGCATCGCGCCCTGCACCGCCCCGATGGGCGTCCGGAGCTCATGGCTCACGAGGCTGATCACTTGGTCCTTCGCGCGCTCGGCGCGCCGCAGGTCGGTGACGTCGTGACCATACACGCGCACGCCGCGCGCGATACCCTTGGTGCGCACGGGAACCAAGCGCAGCTGCACGAGGGCAGTATCGCCATTCGGCAACAGGAGACCGAGCTCGAGATCATCGCTTGGCTCGCCTGCCTGTGCGTCGGCCCAGGCAGCGTCGAAGCGCTCGCGTCCCACACCCGAGAGCTTCGACTGCAGGTAGCCCGCCACGGGGGGCTCCGGCGGATGCCCCAGCAGTCGACGCCACGCGGCGTTCGCATAGGTGAGCGCGCCGTCGAGACCGAAGCGCGCCACGAGCTCGTCGGTGTTGTCGAGCAGGGCGCGCAGCTGCTCGCCCTGTTCCTCGAGCAACCGCCCGGCGAAGCGCAGCTCGATCTCCGTCATCGCCGCCTGCGCGAGGTCATGCAGGATCTGCAGGTCGCGCTCCGACCACTCGTGTGGTTTCGTGTCGAAGGCGCAGAACGAGCCCAACGCCTGTCCGTTCGAGTCGATCAACGGCATGCCGGCATAGGCGCGGATGCCGTCCTTGAGCGTCGCGAGGTTGTCGTACACCAGCGGATGACTCACGGCGTCCGTCACCACCATCGGCTTGGCGCTCGCGACCACATGCTGGCAGTAGGAGTAATCGAGACTCGTCTGCCGCGACGCCGCCAGCGTCTCCCCGAGGCCGCTCGCGCCCGCGAAGAACTGGCGATCGCGGTCGATCAGCGTCACCACCGATGCCGGCACGCCGAGCAGCTGCGTCGTCAGCCGGGTGAGGCGGTCCAACGCGGGACTGGCCGGCGAGTCCAGCAAACCGGTGGCTTCCACCGCTTTCACGCGCTCCGGTGCGGCAATGACGGCTGCATCGGCATTGGGCATCCTTCAAACTGACGAAATCTTTCGGCCTAGGCTACTGCGGGACAGGTGGCTTCCCGTCGGTCATGCCCTTGAACTCCCGCCGCAGGCTCTCGGCGTCCCACGCCGCTTCGTCTTGGACGGCCGGCGAGAGCCGATCGTCGCGCAGGGTACGCTCGAGGTCCCGGATCGCGGCGCGGGCCTCCGAGAGGTGGGCCTCTTGGTCCCGGAAGATGCTCGCCAGCCGCTGCGTGTTCGCCTCGTCCCGCTTGCGAAAGGCCTGCGCCAGTCGCCAGCTCGCATGGGCCCGCCACCCAAGCGCCTGCAGCGCATCGGCCCCCAGTCGCACGGCCGCATCCACCGACTCGCGGTATACGTGCGCCACACCGGCCTCATAGAGCTCGTAGGCCGAGAGCCGCCCGGCCGCGCGCGCGAGCACGCGCACATGGGGGAACGCGTGGGAAATGCGGCGTGCGAGTTCGAGGTTCGCGGCGGCATCACCGACGCAGAGGATCACAAGCCGCGCCCGCTCGATGCCGGCACTGCGCAGCAGGTCCTCGCGGGACGCATCACCGAAGTACACCCGCAGGCCGAGTCGGCGCAGCACGTCCACGCGATCGGCATCCAGGTCGAGTACCGTGCACTCCACGCCCGCCGCCGTCAGCAGGCGCCCCACGGAGCTCCCGAAGTCGCCGAACCCGACGATCAGCACGGGATGCTCGGACTCCGGGCGGTCCATCGCACGCACCGGCCGGGACGCCGCCTGCGCCCGAGGGGCAATCACGCGTTCCCAGAACAGCAGGAGCAGCGGTGTCGCCGCCATCGACAGCGCAATGGCCGCCACGAGCACGCCAGACACGGCCTCGCCCAGCACGCCATTCTGCGTCGCGAACGACACCAGCACGAAGCCGAACTCGCCGCCCTGCGCCAACGCCAGCGCAAAGAGCAGGTGCTGGTCGCGCGCCATGCCGGCCACGCGCCCGATGCCCCAGAGCACGGCGAACTTGAGCGCCACCAACCCGACCACCGCGCCGCTCACGAGCAGCAACCGCTCGCCAATCAACCCGAAGTCGATGCTCGCGCCCACCGCAATGAAGAACACGCCGAGGAGCAGTCCCTTGAACGGCTCCACGTCGCTCTCGAGCTCGTGGCGGAACTCGCTGGTCGCCAGCACGACGCCGCCAAGGAAGGTGCCGAGTGCCGGCGAGAGGCCCACCAGCTGCATCAGCACCGCGATGCCGATCACGAGGAGCAGCGCGGCTGCGGTAAACGTCTCCCGCAGCCGCGCCTTCGCGATGCTGCGGAACGCGGGAGGTACCACGAGCCGGCCAACGCCGACAATCGCCGCCACGGCACCGAACGTCACCAACGCGCGCTGCCACCCCGGCAAGTGCTCCGCCCACGCGCCCGCACCATGACCGTCCCCACCCGCGACCACCGCCTGCGTCGCCAGCAGCGGCAACAGCGCGAGGATGGGAATCACCGCCAAGTCCTGGAAGAGCAGCACGGCGAACGACTTCTCGCCGGCATCACTGCGCATCCAGCCCTTCTCCTGCAGCGACTGCAGCACGATGGCCGTGGACGACAGCGCGAGGATCGCACCCGTCGCCAGGCCCTCCTGCCACGCGAATCCGAACGCGGCAAGAATGCCGGCCACGGCAAGCATCGTGATCACGACCTGCGCGCCGCCGAGCCCCAGCAGCGCGCCGCGCAGGCGCCACAGCAACGCGGGCTCGAGTTCCAGCCCGATCACGAACAGCATCATCACCACGCCGAACTCCGCGGCGTGCATCACGTCCTGGCCCTCTGCACCGACAACACCGAGCACCGAGGGCCCGATGACCACGCCGGCGATGAGATAGCCAAGCACGGAGCCGAGGCCGAGGCGCTTGGCGATCGGGACGGCGATGACCGCCGCGGCGAGATACACCGTCGCCGACAGCAAGAAGTCCTGCATCGCCTAGCCCTCCCCGAGCCGGCGGATCAACGCCGCGTACGACTCCGCCGCCGCCGCGATGCCGGCGGCATCCATGACATGCGTGCCCGGCACCACCCAGGGTTCCGCAAAGTGCATGCGGCACAGCCGCGCCGTCGCCTCGACGGGTACGAGGAACTCGCGAAAACTGAAGCGGTTGAATCCCTCGGGCCCATACGCCTGCTCACGCCCGCCCGCGGTCATCGCCACCTGCAACGTCTTGCCCTCGAGCGCGCGGCCCGACGCACCGTAGGCCCAGCCGTGCTCCAGCACCAGGTCCATCCACTGCTTGAGGATCGGCGGGACCGAATACCAATAGAAGGGATGCTGGAACACCACGACTTCGTGCGCGGTGAGCAGCGCCTGCTCCCGCCGGACGTCGATATCGAGGTCGGGGTACTCCTCATAGAGGTCGTGGAACGTCACGCCCGGCAAGTCACGCACGGCGGCCGCGACCGCGACATGCACCCGCGACTTCTCGTACGCGGGGTGCGCGAACAGGATCAACACGGGACGGGACATCGACGGCGTGGGCACGAGTGCCGGAAAGCGGGGGCCGGGACCCGCGGCGCTCCAGTACGCACCGGGAGGGAAGTGTGCGCCCGACCCCCGGCAAAATCCCTACGCCACATGCGGGGTTCTCCGCATTGTAGCCCCCGGCGCGCCCGGCGAAGTTCGGGAGTACCTCAGCCGAGCCCCATGGTCACGATCGCCGAACCGCTCATCCATCAGTACGACGTGCCCGGCCCGCGCTACACCAGTTACCCGCCGGTCCCGTCGTGGTCGTCCGACTTTCCCGCCGAGCGCTGGACGGACGCCCTGCGGGCCGTTCCCTCACAGGATCCCTTTGCGCTTTACGCGCACTTCCCCTTCTGCGCCACGCGCTGCCTCTACTGCGGCTGCAACGCCATCCCCACGCAGCGGCGCGACAAGGTCGACGCCTACCTCGACGACGTCGCGCATGAACTCGCCCTGCTGACGGACGCACTCGGGTGGGGCCGACCTGTCCACCAGATGCACTGGGGCGGCGGCACGCCAAACCTGCTGACGGGCGCGCAGACCGAGCGCGCGCTCCGCCTGCTCACCGACGCCTTCCGCTTCGAGCCCGGCGCCGAGCTCTCGGTCGAGTGCGATCCGCGCGTCGTCACGGATGGGCAGTTGCAGCACCTGCGCAGCCTCGGGTTCTCGCGCGTCAGCTTCGGCGTGCAGGACCTCGACGATCACGTGCAGCGGGCGATCGGGCGCATCCAGCCCGTCGCACTGGTCCGCGACGTCGTGCAGCAGGCCCGCCGCGCCGGCTTCGCGCAGATCAACCTCGACCTCATCTACGGGCTGCCGCACCAGACCCGCGCCAGCGTCGACGCGACCATCGACGAGGTCCTCGCCCTCCATCCGGACCGCATCGCGTCGTTCGGCTACGCGCATTTGCCGAATCAGCGCGCCCACCAGCGCGCGATCCCGCTCGAGGCGCTGCCGGGCACCGTCGACCGCGTCGAACTCTTTCGCCACATCGTGGACCGTTTCACCGATGCCGGCTACGCGTGGATCGGCTTCGATCACTTCGCGCGCCAGGACGATCCGCTCGCCGTCGCCCAGCGCGAAGGTCGCCTGCACCGGAACTTCATGGGCTACACCACCGAGACCGGCCCGCACCTGCTCGGCATCGGCATGAGTTCCATCTCCGAGGTGAACGGCGTCTTCGCGCAGAACGCCGCGACGCTCGGCGAGTGGCGCGAGCGCGTGCAGGCCGGCGCGCTCCCCCTCGTCCGCGGCCACGTGCTCACGGACGACGATCGCCTTCGCGGCGGCCTCATCAAGCAGCTGCTCTGCAACCTCGAGCTGCCGCGCGCGAGCGTGCCGGAGTCGCTCGCCCCGGCGCTCGACGCGCTCGAGGCCACCGCCCGCGACGGTCTCGTCACCGTGCAATCCGAGCGCGTCGCGGTCACCGAGCTCGGTCGCTACTTCCTGCGCAACCTGTGCTTGCCCTTCGACGCCTACCTGCCGCCCCGGACCACCGATCGGGTGTTCAGCCGGACGCTGTGACGAGCGGCCGCATCGGCCCCAACGTCCTCATCCAGACGGCGCACGCGCTGAGTGATCGGCTCGGTCGGGATGCCACGGCACGGCTGTTGTGGCAAAGCACCGCGCACGACCTCGAGCACCTGCCGCAGGATATGGTCGAGGAGTCGAAGGCCACCGCGTTGGTCCGCGCCGTCCATGACGCATACGGCGTCGTGTTCGCCCGCAGCGTCATGCAGGAGTCCGGTCGCCGCACCGGCGACTACCTGCTCGCGCACCGCATCCCCAAGCCGGCGCAGTGGCTGCTGCCGCTGCTGCCGAGCGGGATGGCCCTGCGCGTCCTGCTCACAGCCATCGGCAAGCACACGTGGACGTTCGCCGGCAGCGCGAACGTGCACCTCACGCCGGGCGATCCGGCTGAGATCACCCTGCAGAACTGCCCGCTCTGCGCCGGTCAGCATGCCAGCGAGCCCATCTGCGATTTCTACGCCGGCACCTTCGGCAGGCTCGCGCAGGCCCTCCTCGGCCCCAAGGGTTGGGCCGAGGAGGTGAGCTGCGAAGCCCGCGGCGATTCCGCCTGCCGCTTCCTGATGGGCAGCGGACGCTAAGCGCGTCCGCCGCGCACACTCAGGGCCAAGGGAGCGCGATCACCGGGTACCGCGTCCGCTTCGACGGATCATCGCGTCCGTCGAAGAACACGGCGATCTCCCGCAGGGCCGCCTCGCGCAACGCCTGGTTGGCGATCGCCGGCGTCGGCGACTGCCCCTGCAACCGCTGCCGCAGCGCGTCCAGATGGTAGGCCACCACCTGCCGCACATCGGCGTCGGCGCGTGCATCACCCGCGCGGTCGAGCATCGTGTTCAGCACCACGCGACGCAGCGCGCGCTGTAGCGCCTGCTGGCTCGGCGTCGTCGCATCCGGCGCGTACCAGCTGCGGTTGAGGATCGTCTCCATCAGCTCGTGGATGTTCATCTGCTGACGGTCGCGCGCGAAGAACAGCGCCACGCGGTTCATGCGCTCGCGGTCCATGAGGCCTTCGATGACCTCGGTGGCGAGGCCGCCGCCGAGTTCGACCTGATCCACCGTCGAGCCGGCGCGCGGCAGCCAATCGTAGGTCGCGTCGCCACCCGGCGGGACCGGCGGAATCAACGCGAGGACGCGCTCCGGCACCTCGAGCTGCGCCGGTTGCACGGCGTCAAGCACCATCGTCAAGGCCGCGCGCTGTTCGGCCGCCGGGATCACCGTCGTCGGCACCTGGCCGTCGCCGCGCAGCGCGTACCGGAAGTCCATGCCGCCGACCGTCTTGATCAGCCCTTCCAGCGAATAGCGGTGATGCAGATACACGTGCAGGAAGCGCATCGAGAGCAGGTACATCGGCTCGCCCGGCTGGATGGCGCGCTCGTCGAAGGCCTGCATCGCGACGCGGCGCACGGCCATCGTGCGGTTCACGGCGTCGGTCATCGAGGCGCCTTCCACCCAGCGCGTGGCGTTGGGGATCGACCCGTCGGCGCCGGCATGCTGGTCGGCGATGAAGCGCACGTCGCGGCGGAGCATCTCCTGCGTGATGCGGTCGAGGCCGGCGCGCTCCGCCTGCGCGTTCGGATACCAGGTGTAGCCGTAGCGGATCGCCAACGAGTCCCACGCACCCGCCATCGGCGCATACGCCTGCGAGAGATCGATCGTGTTGTTCGCGCCCACGCTCACCAGCGGGAACGGATAGTCCATCACCGACGAGCGGCCCTGCGAGGCGGCGATGAAGTTGTGCGAGAGCCCGAGGGTGTGGCCGATCTCATGCGCCGTGTGCTGCCGACGGCGGGCCATTGCGAAGGCTTCAGCGCTCACGCCCAGTCCGCGTGCACCCGCCGCGGGAACCAGGCCCGCCCAGATGTTGTAGTCCACCAGCGAGCGGTAGGAATCCATGCGGACCACGGTGCGCACGATCTCGCCCGTGCGCGGATCGCTGAACGACGGGCCCACCGACGGGCCGGGGCCGTTGCGATGCACCCAGTAGATGAGGTTGTAGCGCGCGTCCATCGGGTCGGCGCCGGCCGGCAGGTCGCGCACCTGGAACGCGTTCTTGAAGCCCGCGGCCTCGAACACCGTGTTCCACCAATTGCCGCCCTCGCGGAACGCCGACTTGTACGGCTCCGGGATGCCCGGATCGAGATAGTAGATGATGGGATTCGTCGGCTCCGTCGGCACGCCGCGTGCGTACGCCGCGGGGTCCTTGGGAATCAACCGCCAGCGGTTGATGAAGCCCGCGCGATAGGTGCCGTCCAAGCCCTGCGAGAAGTCCAGGAAGCCCGTGCCGAAGTACCCAGAGCGTGGATCGGCCTGCCGCGGACGGAAGCCATCCGCCTCCGGGAGCGCGACGATCGAGTGGTGGATCTCGAACACCGGTGCGCTGGGATCGGCCGCCCACCGCCGCAGCGCCGGTCCGGCATTGTCCACGCTGAACGTGAGCACGGCGTGGATTTCGACGTTGCGCGGGAAGGCCTTCGTGCGATCGGACTCGAACCAGCTGCGCGCCGCGTCCACGCGCGCACTGCCCTGCTGCGCGCGGCGCAGCGACTCACCCACGCCATAGGTGTCGGTGAGGAAGAATCCCGTGGCATCCACCGTCAGGAGGCCGTCGGCCTCGCTCTCGATGGGGAACGACGCGAGCACCGCACGCGGGAACGCCTCAGCCGCGGCCCGCTGCCCCGCCGCGTCGGCCGCCGGCGCGCGCGAGGTCCAGTTGTCCGCGACCATCAGGACGCGGCGGCCACGACGCTCGAAGCGGAACACCACCTCGCCGCCGACCTGTCCGCGATCCAGGCCCAGCGCGTTCACACCCGCGCCGGTCGCCAGCACCGATTGGTGCAGCAGGTCCTTGTTCAGCTGCGCCTGCGGGATCTCCAGCAGCAGCTTGTTGCGGTCGGCATCGACGCGGACGCCGACTAACGGCGCGGGAGATTGCGCGGCCAGCGTGACGCCCGCGAGCGGCATCAGCACGGCGGCCCGGAGGAAGCGGAGGATCGTTCGCATGCTCGGTCGAGGTTGAGGGTCGAAACAGAGAGTCTAGTGCCCGCCGCCCGGCGCGGCCATCGATAGATCGATGCCCGTCACCGTGACGAGGATGCTGCGCCGTGGCGCGTCCGCGAGGAACGACGCCAACACTTCCTTCACGTCATGGTCGATGTACTCGCCGGTGCCGTCCACCAGCACGCGCTCGCCGTCGGGGATCGCCTCGAGCATCTCGACGATCGCCGGCTTCGAGAGAAAGGTGCCGTCGCGCCGGAACCGCAGCAGGAGCTGGCCGCTCGGCGAGCGTTCCTGGACGATCGCCCCGCGTGAGTTCTGATACAGCACGAACGCGATGCCGACGATGATGCCGACGATCACGCCCTTGAGCAGGTCCAGCGCGAGCACCGCGGCGATCGTCAGCGCAAAGGGGGCGAACTGCGTCCAGCCAAGCTTCACCTGCGTGGAGAACAGGGCCGGCTTGCAGAGGTTGAGCCCGACCTGGATCAGCACCGCCGCCAAGGCCGCGAGCGGAATCTTCGTGAGCAACGGCGCCGCATAGACCACGGCTACCACGAGCAACACGCCATGCACCAGCGCCGACATGCGCTCGCGCCCGCCGGCGGCGAGGTTCGCCCCGCTGCGCACGATGACCGCCGTCACGGGCAGGCCGCCGAGGAACCCGGACACGGCGTTCGCCGTGCCCTGCGCGATGAGCTCGCGGTCCGGGGGGCTGCTGCGGCGCAGCGGGTCCAACCGGTCGATGGCCTGCAACGAAAGGAGCGTCTCGATGCTCGCGACCACGGCGACCGTCACCGCGGCGACCCACATCTCCGCGATGCCGAAGCCCGACCAATCCGGGCGCGGCATGGCGTCGAGCAGCGCCGTGGCGCCGCCGATGGGGACGTCGACGAACTGCGCCGGCGCGAGTGCGAGGCCCGACACGCCGCTGAACACCGCCGCCAGCACGCTCGTCAGCAGCACGACGACCATCGCCGGGGAGAGCACGGCGATCTTCGCGAGCGGCGTATGCCGCCAACCATAGAGAATCACCAGCGACAGCAGCGTGAGCAGCGCGGCGCCTACGTTGAACGACGTCGCGAGGTCCGCGAGGCCTGCCGCGCCCACCGCGACGGGGAGCTGCTTCCACACGATGGTGATGCCGATCGCGGCGAGCATGCCCTTGATGACCGCCGACGGGACGAGAGCCGCGAAGCGTCCGCTTCGCAGGAAGCCGAGTCCGGCCTGCAGCACGCCCGCGACCAGCGTCGCCGTCAGGAACAGCTCGAACGACCCAAGCGCCTGCGTCTCGGCGAGCACGATGGCCGTCAGGCCGGCCGCCGGACCCGTCACCGACAGCGGGGATCGGCTGATCCAAGGCACCACCAGTCCACCGACGGCGCCCGCCACCAGCCCCGAGACGGGCGGTGCTCCCGATGCGATGGCGATGCCCAGGCACAGCGGGAGCGCGACGAGGAATACGACGAATCCGGCGACGGCGTCCTGTCGCGGGTAGGCAAACATGTTCGCAGTGGGCATCCCGCAACCTACGCAGGGGCCCACCCGAACGCTTACGTCGTCGGTCGCGAATCCGCGCTGGGCGGGAGCGCTTGCGCGGCATCCTGCATCGCGCGATTCGCCAGCAGCTGGGTCACGAAGCGCTGGCCTTCGCCGATGCGCTCGACTTCCAGGGCCGTGGTCTCGATCGCGCGATCGATCGAATCGAGGCGGCGGTCAAGCTCCGGGGTCATCGAGACCGTCACCGCCGCCTTCTTCCAGAGACGCCGCGCGTAGGCAATCACCAGCGGGAATCCCATCGCGAGTGTCAGGAGCACGCCCACCGTCATGACGACCTCGAAGCGATCGGCGCTGCTCTCCTCCGGTGACGGCGTGGTACTCCCGGGCACCGCCGCCGCTTGGGACTCGCGCAACTGCGCATCGGCCAATTGCTGGCGCAGGTCAAGCACGCGGATGTCGAGCGCGCGCAGATGCTGCTCAAGCCCCTCCTTGTCCACGCCCTCGACACCCGGCTGGCGCAGCTGCCGCGCCACTTCCTCGCGCTCGCCCTCGGCGTTGGCCAGCTGGTCGCGGATGAGGCGCCGCTGCGTGGAGGCGGCTTCGTACATCTCGCGTGCCGTGTAGGGACCGCCGGGCAGCACCGGACTCTGCGGCGCGGTGGTCTGCGGGGCGCTTGCTGCAGGGGCGGGCGCGGGCTGCGCGGAGGGGGTCGCTTGCATCGGCGGTACGGGTGGAAGGGCGCGTCGTAGGTGCAGGGCACCTACGGGCCAGGACCGCCCCGGGATTCAGCCCTCGAGATACCGACGGGCGATGCTCGCAGCCTCGGCGCCCCGCCCGGTGCTGCGCAGCAGGTCCGCCAGCGCCCTCGCGGTCTCGACGAGATTCCGGTCGCCCGGCTGCAGCTTCGCCGCCCGGATGTCCAGCGCGCGCCGCCAGTACGACTCGGCGCTGCGGGTATCCCCACGATCGCGCATCACGCCGCCCAGCGCGTGGAGCGTCACCGCGAGCGACGCATCGGTGGCGGTCAGACGCGTCTCCTTGATCGTGAGCGACCGCCGCAGGAGGCTCTCCGCCTCGGCGAGGCGCCCGAGCTTCCACTGCGTCTCGCCGATGTTGTTCAGCAACGACGCCATGTTCGGATGGTCGGGATCCAGTGTGCGCTCGTAGATCTCCCGCGTCCGCTCGTAGTGGCGCAGCGCGTCGTCGTAGCGCGCGAGCGAGTAATAGATGGCCCCGAGATTGTTGTTCGCACTCGCGAGATGGGGGTGGTACGGCCCGAGTGCGGCCTCGCGCAGGGCAAGTGCCCGGCGCATGTTCGGTTCCGCCTCGGCGAACCGCCCTTGGCTCCAATACGCGATGCCGAGACCCGAGAGATCCCGGGCGAGCCGGAGGTCGTCCCGCTGCTGCGACGCGTCGTGGAGGCGGACGGCTTCCGAGAACAGCGATTCCGCCGCCGCGTACTCGCCCATCCGCCAGCGCAACAGCCCCATCGCACCAATGACTACCGACGTCTCGTCGCTACCCATGCCGTACCGCTGCTGGCGTGCGGTCAGCACGAGCCGGAACATCGAGTCGGCCATCGCCCACTCGCCCATGGTCCGAAAAACTTGCCCGAGCGCGTAGTAGGTGTCGAAGCGCTCGTCGGCGTCGGGGGCCAGCGCCGCCTCGCGCGCGCGCGCGGCGTCCTTGAGCTGCTCGAGGGCATCCGGGAAAAGCCCGAGCGACAGGTACGCCCGGCCGATGGTATGCAGGATGCGACCGCGCTCTTCGGGCTGCTCCGCGAGTTCGACGCGCGCACGCTCGGCACCGCGCGCGAGGAGCTCGCGGGCGGTGATGTCGCCGGCGGGCACCGGCGCACTGAACTGCTCGGGATCGAACACGCCGAACAGTCCCACGACGAAATCCGTCACGGACTGCGCCGCCATGGCCTCGATGCGCGCCCGCTCCTCGGCGCGTCGGGCACGCACCAACCCCACCGTCGCCAGCACCGTACTCACGAAGAGTGCCGAGAGCGCCAAGCTCGCCGCCGCAACGCCTGCCCGGTGCCGTCGCACGAACTTCCCGACGCGATACGCCGCGCTCGGCGGACGCGCCGCGATGGGTTCGTCCATGCGGGACCTCTGCAGGTCCAGCACGAGGGCGTTCGCCGTCGGATAGCGCCGGGCGCGATCCGGCTCCAACGCGTGCAGGACGATCCAATCGAAGTCGCCCGCGAGATCCCGCTGCAGCCGCTCAGGGTCCGTGCGCCGCAGGTGGGCCACCGTGGTCTTCTCGTACTCCAGTCCCGCGAAGCGTACGCTGGGCAGCGGCACCAGCCATTCCCGCGACGCCAGCCCGGCGAGGAAGACGTGATACCCCATCTGCTCGGGATCCATCGGCAGCTTGCCGCACAGCAACTCGTAGAGGATGACGCCGAGCGAGTAGATGTCGGCGCGGGTATCCACGTCGAGCGCACTGCCGTCCGCCTGCTCCGGACTCATGTACGCCGCCGTGCCCAGCGCGACGCCCACGTGCGTGATCAGCGTGTTCTCGGTGAGTCGCCCGCCCACCGCCTTGGCGATGCCGAAGTCGATGATCTTCGGCCGCGGCTCGCCGTCCTCCTCCACCACCAGGATGTTGCTCGGCTTCAGGTCACGATGGATCACGCCCTTCTGGTGTGCGTGCTGCACGGCGTGGCACACCTGGATGAACAGATCCACGCGCTGCGCGATCGTCAGGCGGTGCGAATCGCAGTAGGTCGTGAGCGGCATCCCGCGCACGAGCTCCATCACGACGTAGGGCAGGCCGTTCTCGGTCGCGCCGGCGGCGAGCACCTTGGCGATGCCGGCGTGGTCCATGAGGGCCATCGCCTGGCGCTCGGCGTCGAAGCGGGCGATGACCTCCCGCGTGGCGAAGCCGCTGCGGATGACCTTCAGCGCGACACGGCGGCGGACCGGGCCCGTCTCATCCGCCTCGTACACCACGCCCATACCGCCCTCGCCGAGCACATCGAGGATGCGGTACGGGCCGATGCGATCCGGGACGGGGGCGCCGGACGCCGTCACGACGGGCTAGAGCTCGACGATGATGTCGGGGTCAAACTTCGCGGGCGGCCCGCCCGGGCATGCGCCCTGCGCGTTATAGCGATAGTGGCCTTCCGCGTTCGGCTTCATGTCCGCTGCGGCGGCGCGATTGCCGGGGCCGCCAGTCAGCTGCCGCGTACGGTACGGCCACGCGCCGGGAAGAATCCCTATCCGCGGCTTCGGCGTCACGACGAAGTTGCTGACGTCGGAGTCCGGCGAGAGCTCGATGTAGACCGTATCGCCTTGCTTGATGCGCAACGTGTCGGGCGAGGCGAATCCGTCGCGCGTCTCGCACTTGAGCGTGATGGTAATCGTGTGGGACGCTCGACGGACGGCGCCTTCGTCAGCCCGGTCGGCCGGTGGCAGGGCGAAGGCCATCGCAGCGAGGGCCAACGAGGAGAGGACAGCCAGCCGGCGAATCAAGGAGGACTCCAAGCGATGAAGGTTGCATGACGATGCGCCACGAACCTCTGTGCCGCAAGCCGCGACGGAGCGAACTTGTACGGGGTGCCAGGGGTTTACTTCCCTGTGCCGGTCTCACCGGTATCCGCCCGTTCGTCCCTCACTCGCCCGCCCGATGCCGATCCGCTTCCTCGCCGCCGCCCTGCTCGCCGTGGTCTCCGCCGCGCCCACCCTCCGCGCGCAGGCGACGCCCGCCCAGACGCCCGCCCCGGAGATCTCCATCCGCGAGCCCCGCGACGGCGCGACCGTCCCGCGCACCTTCACCGTCGTGTTCGGCCTGAAGAACTGGGGCGTCGCACCGGCCAGCGTGAACTTTCCGCGTACCGGGCACTTCCACATCCTGATCAACACCGATGCCGGCGCGCCGGGCACACTCATCCCGGCCGACTCGCTGCATCGCCACTTCGGCACCGGCGCCATCGAGACCACGCTCACGCTGGCCCCCGGTACCTACACGCTCCGCGCCGTGCTCGGCGACCACGAGCACAAGGTGATCTCGCGCGAGCTCGTGAGCGCGCCGATCCGCATCACCGTCCGCTGACCCGACGGAGCCGCGCCCCATGGCCTTCTACCTGAAGCTATACGCCGCCTGCACCGCGACGTTCTTCGCCCTCGACATCGCGTGGCTTGGCTTCGTCGCGAAAGGCTTCTACCAGCGCCAGATGGGCCATCTGCTCGCGGAGCAGACCAAGTGGGGCGCGGCTATCGCCTTCTATCTGATCTACGTCGCGGCGATTGTCGTGCTCTGCGTGCTGCCGGGCATCGAGAAGCAGAGCGTGCTGCGCGCCGCCGCCCTCGGCGGGGTCTTCGGCCTCGCGGCCTACGCCGCGTTCGACCTGACGTCGCTGGCGTTGCTCAAGGGATTCCCCTCCGGCGTGGTGCCGGTGGACCTCGCGTGGGGCGTCGTCCTCACGGCGAGCGTTGCCGCGGCCGGCACCTGGGTGGGGCTACGCCTGACGGCTTGACCGCGCGTGGCGCACGGCGCGCCGAAGCGCCGCGTGCAACGCCGAAGCCGTGAACGGCTTCTCGAGGATCACGGGGCGGCTGGCGAGGTCCGCGGGGATCCGGTCCCGAACGTCGGCGTATCCGCTCACGAGGATCACCGGCAGGTGCGGGAATCGTTCCCGCAGCACGGCCGCGAACGCGATGCCGTTCATGCCGGGCATCATCACATCGGAGATGACCGCGATCGGGAACGACCCGGCGGGGCAGGTCTCCAGCCACGCGAGGGCGGCGTCGGCGGTCTCGTGCGCGTGGACCCGATGCCCCCCGGCCTCGAGGATGCGCTTCATCACCATGCGCGTCGAGGGATCGTCCTCCGCGAGCATGACGAGGCCTGGCACCAACGCCTCGCCGGTGATCGCCAAGGCGCGCGACGAAGAACCGGGATTCGCCGAGTCAGGTTCAGCCTCCTGCGCGGGCCGCACCAGCGGGAAGTACACGCGCATCGCGGTGCCCTTCCCGGGCTCGGACTGCGGCACGATGCGCCCCCCTGCCGCCTGTGCGATGCCGTGCACCGTCGCCAGCCCCAGCCCGGTGCCCTTGCCCAGCGGCTTGGTCGTGAAGAAGGGATCGAAGACGCGCGCCAGGGTCGCCGCGTCCATGCCGACGCCGGTATCGCTGACCTCGAGGCATACGCAGTCCTCTGCCGGCGCCGTGGAATCCGCCCCATGAAGCCCCGACAGGCGCGACCGGCTCGTGCGGATCGTGAGTCGCCCTCCGTCGGGCATCGCGTCGACCGCGTTGACGACGAGATTCACCAAGACCTGCTCCATCTGCGTGGCGTCCGCCTCGATCGGCGGGAGGTCCGTGGCGAGCTCGATGCGCCGTTCGACGTTGCTGGGAATGAGGCGGGCGAGCATCGAGTCCGTGTTGCGCACCACGCCGTTCAGGTCCAGCGGCTGCACGTCGCTGAGTCGCTGCCGGCTGAAGGTCAGCAGCTGCCGCGTGAGCGCCGTCGCCCGATCGATCGCCTTCAGCACTTCGTCAAGATCATGCGCCTCGGGCGAATCGGGGGCGAGGCCCTCGCGGGCCATGCCGGCATACGAGGCCATCACCGTCAGCAGATTGTTGAAGTCATGGGCGATGCCACCGGCCAAGCGCCCGACGGCCTCGAGCTTCTGCGCTTGCAGCACCTGCTCGTCGAGCCGACGCCGTTGCTCCAGGCGTTCTTCCAACGCCGCGTACGACTCTTCCAGCTGTCGCAGTTCGTCGGCCGGGTCTGCCGCGGCGAGCCCCGGCTCGGCGGCGGGCGGCGCGCCGTGAGCGGCCAACGTGCGATCGAGTTCCACCGCGACCACGCGGATGCGCGCGGCGAGGTAGCGCGCCAGTAACCACGCCAACGCCGCGCCGACACCCGCTATCACGAGCGTCGCCAGCCACATGCGATCGAGGAACGACCGGATGGGCGCCATGATATCGGCCTCGGGCCGCTCGACCCACACCAGCCACGGCGTGCCGGGGACCGCCCGCCCGAGGCCCAGCGCGGTCACGCCACCCGGCGACGCGACGCGCTGCACCGAATCCGGCGCAGCGGTGAACTCCGGACCTGGCACGATGCGATCGAAGTCGCTCCAGACCGTCCACTCGGTCGAGCCCAGCAAGAGGCGTTCGATGCCGATCAGCGCGCGGATCTCCGCGGCGCCCGTCCCGCGCGCCACATGAACCTCCTCGAGCCATCCGAGCAGGGCCCCGTCCTCGCTGACCACCGGCGCCACGGCCACGAAGCCCGGCGTCGTGTCGCGAATGGCGACCACGGGCCCGATCGTCGCCGAATCGCGTGGCAACGTGCCTTCACGTAGGCCACCGATGGTCCACCCCATCGACGTCGCACCGGCGACGCGCGTCCACGAGGCGCGCACATCGCCGTCAGGCGTGAGGAGTCTCGCGGCGGCACGCGTGCCCGTCTCCGGTGCCGACGCATAGGCCTCGAGCAGCGCCGCCGCCTCCGCCTCCGAGCTTCGCGGACCGAGCGCACGCCGCAGCTGCGGGCCGCGCGCCGCCTCCGTGAGCGTGCGCCGCGCCGCCGGGATGCCGTTGCCCAGCAGCTGCGCGAGCTGTGTCGCGCCGTGTTCAAGGTCCGCGCGGGCCGCGCTCACGAGCACCTCGCCGATCTCGCGGTTCGCGAGTCGCCCCGTCACCACCGCCACCGCCATGACGATCGCGGCAAGCAGCAATGGAAACCGAATTGCGATCGAGCGAAGTATTCGGGTCACGCCACCGGTCTCGTACAGGGGGGATGGCGCGGGGACGCCAAGTCACGCAACGATTGTCAGGGAAACACTGATTCGCAATGTCAAATACCTTGACACGGTCCAGTTCTATACGGAACGCAAAACGGGGTGCCGCAGGGCACCCCGTCAGTTATCGGCACAAGTCGGATCTATGCCGCGCGCCGCACGAGGGTGAGGATGCTGTACAACGCGACCGCTTCGCCTGATTGGTTTGTCACTTCGACATCCCACTCGACGACGCCCTGCGGGATGCCACCCTCCGGCGTGTCCTTCGCCGTCTTCTGCTTCACGGTCAGCCGCACCTGGATCGTGTCGCCTGGGTACACCGGCTTCGTGAAGCGCAGGTTCTCGAGTCCGTAGTTCGCCAGCACCGGTCCGAGCGAGGGCTCGACGAACAATCCCGCCGCCGCCGACACAATGAAATACCCGTGCGCGACACGGCCCTCGAATATGCCGTTCGACCGCGCCTCCTCGTCGTTCATGTGCGCATAGAACTTGTCGCCCGAGAGCTCGGCGAACTTCACGATGTCATCCAGCGTGATCGTGCGCGTGCCGGTGACCAGCGTATCGCCGATGTGGAGTTCGTCGAAGGTCTTCCGGAACGGATGCACCGCGTCCGTCGTCTCGGTCGCGCCCTTCGTCCACTCGCGGGTGATGGCCGTGAGGACACTCGGGGACCCCTGCACCGCCGTGCGTTGCATGTAATGCAGCACGCCGCGCGCGCCCCCCATCTCCTCGCCACCCCCGGCGCGGCCCGGTCCGCCGTGCACGAGATTCGGCAGCGGCGAGCCATGCCCGGTGCTCTCCTTCGCGCTCGAGCGGTCGAGCACGAGGAGGCGACCATGGTACGGCGCGACGCCGAGCACGACCTTCTGCGCCGTCGCCGGATCGGCCGTCACCAGCGAGCCGCAGAGCGAACCGCGTCCGCGACGCGCCAGCTCGATCGCCTCGTCGAGCGTCTGGTACGGCATCACGGTGTTCACGGGGCCGAAGGCCTCGACGTCGTGCGGCTCGGTCTTCGCGAACGGATCCGCGCAGTACATCAGTTCCGGCTGGTAGAAGGCGCCCTTCTCCCGATCCGCACCGACCACCGCGAAATCCCCGCCACCCACCACGCGCTCCGCCGCCGTGCGGATGCGCTCGGCGGCGAGCCCGACGTCGCGCACCTGCGCCTTGCTGGCCAACGGCCCCATGCGCACGCCTTCGACGGACGGATCGCCGACCGTGGTCTTCTCCAGCCGCGCGCGGATCGCCTTGATCACGTCCTCTTCCATGCCGGCGGGCACGATGGTGCGGCGCACGGCCGTGCACTTCTGCCCGGCCTTCACCGTCATCTCCTTCACCACTTCCTTGATGAAGAGGTCGAACTCCTCCGTACCCGGCGCCGCGTCCGGCGCGAGGATCGCGCAGTTCAGCGAGTCCGCTTCCATGTTGAAGCGTACCGCGTGCTCGACGATCGCCTTGCTCTCCTTCAGCATGCGCCCCGTCGCCGCGGAGCCCGTGAACGCCACGGCGTCCTGCTCCGTCACGTGGTCGAGCAAGTCGCCGGCGCTGCCGCAGATGAGCTGCACGGCGCCCTCGGGCAGGATGCCCGACGCGATCATCTCCTTGAACACGGCTTCGGTGAGATAGCTCGTCGCCGTCGCCGGCTTCACGATCGCCGGCACGCCGGCCAACAGCGTCGGCGCCAACTTCTCCATCATCCCCCACACGGGGAAGTTGAACGCATTGATGTGCACCGCCACGCCCTCGAGCGGCACGCAGATGTGGCGCCCGATGAAGGTGCCGCCCTTCGACAGCGGCTCCGTCGGACCCTCCACATGGAAGGTCTCGTTCGGGAACTCGCGGCGCCCGCGGCTCGCATACGCGAAGAACGTGCCGAAGCCGCCGTCGATGTCGATCCAACTATCGATCTTCGTCGCACCCGTGTATGCGCTGACCGCATAGAACGCGTCCTTGCGCTCCGTCAGGTACTTGGCGACCGCCTTCAGCATCGCCGCCCGCTGATGGAAGGTCATCGCGCGGAGCTTGGGCCCGCCGACGCGCCGCCCGTACTCCGCCATCGCCTTGAAGTCCAATCCACCGCTGGAGGCCTCGGCCACCGGCTCGCCGGTGACGGCATTGAACAGCGTGGTGGACTTGCCCGTCCCCTCGACCCACTGGCCGAGCGCGTAATTCTTGAGCTTCATCGCGATTCCTTGGTCTGCTTCCAGGTCTTGAGTGCGTTCGACTGCGCGGGCCGGTCCTGCGGGACCTCGCGCAGCGGCTCGACTTCCCGCCAGCTCGCGCGCATCTGCGCGGGGAGCTGCTGGTACAGCGCCGTGCCCTCGCCCTTCCACGCGAGCATGTCGTCGCTGACCTCCTTCACGATCTTCGCCGGATTCCCCACCACCACGCTGCGCGGCGGGATCTGCATCTCGGTCGGCACGAAGCACAGCGCCCCCACGATGCTTCCCGTGCCGACCGTCGCGTTGTCCATGATCACGGCGTTCATGCCGATCAGGGCGTTCGCGCCGATGCGCGCCCCGTGCACCACCGCCCCGTGCCCGATGTGCGCGCCGGCTTCCAGCACCACCGTCACGCCGGGGAACATGTGCACCGTGCAGTTCTCCTGCACGTTGCAGCCGTCTTCGATCACGATGCCGCCCCAGTCACCGCGGATCGCCGCGCCCGGGCCGATGTACACGTCCTTGCCGATGATCACGTTGCCCGTGACCGACGCCTTGGGATGCACGAAGGCGCTCTCATGCACCACCGGAATGAAACCGTCGAAGGCGTAGATGCTCACGGCGGCGATCCCTTACGCGCGCTCGAGGATCACCGCGTAGCCCTGGCCGACGCCGATGCACATCGTCGCCAAGGCATAGCGTCCCTTCCGCCGCTTGAGCTCGCGCGCTGCGGTCAATGCCAGGCGCGCGCCACTCATGCCGAGCGGGTGCCCGAGCGCGATCGCGCCGCCGTTGGGATTCACGCGCGCGTCGTCATCCGCCACACCGAGCTCGCGCAGGCACGCCAACCCCTGCGCTGCGAACGCCTCGTTGATCTCGATGACGTCCATCTGGTCGAGCGTCAGCCCCGCGCGCTCGAGCACGAGTCGCGTCGCCGGCACGGGGCCCATGCCCATGATGCGCGGCTCCACGCCGGCCGCGGCGCTGGCGACCACGCGGGCCAGCGGGCTGAGCTTCTCGCGCTGGAGCGCGGCGTCGCTCGCGATCAACAGCGCCGCGGCGCCGTCGTTCAGCCCCGAGCTGTTGCCCGCCGTGACGCTTCCCTGCCCGTCGTGGCGGAAGGCCGGCTTGAGCTTCGCGAGCTTCTCCAGCGTCGTGTCCGGCCGAATGAACTCGTCGTGCTGCACCGGCAGCGGATCGCCCTTCTTCTGCGGGATCAGCACCGGCACGATCTCCTCGGCCAGCCGTCCGTCGTTGCGTGCCGCCAGCGCCTTCTGCTGCGAGCGCAGCGCGAAGGCATCCTGGTCCTCGCGGCTCACGTGGTACCGCGCCGCCACGTTCTCCGCCGTCTCGCCCATCGAGTCCGTGCCGTGCGCCTGCTTCATCAGCGGGTTCACGAAGCGCCAGCCCAGCGCCGTATCGAAGAGCTGCATGTCACGGCCGAACGGCTGGGCGCTCTTGCTCAGCACGTAGGGCGCGCGCGTCATCGACTCCACCCCGCCGGCCACGTACAGATCGCCCTCCCCCGCCTTCACGGCGCGCGCGGCGTTCGCCACGGCGCTCAAGCCGGACGCGCAGAGGCGATTCACCGTCTCACCCGGCACCGTCTGCGGCACGCCGGCCAGCAGCAGCGCCATGCGCGCCACGTTGCGGTTGTCCTCGCCCGCCTGGTTCGCGCAGCCGAGGATCACATCGGCGATGCGCGCCGGATCCAGCGCCGGATGCCGCTTGAGCAGCTCGCGGATCGCGTGGGCGCCCAAGTCATCGGGGCGAATGGCGCTGAGTGCGCCGCCGAGGTTGCCGATCGGCGTACGGATGCCGTCTACGAGGAACGCGTCGATCATCGATGGGGCTTCTGGGTGCGGTACACGGTGCCGCGGAAATGCCCCACGGTCACGTCGTCCTGGTTGGTCACGGTGACGCGCGCGAATCCCACCTTGCGCGACGTCGTCTCCTGTTCGCCCACCGCGGTGAGCACGTCGCCGGGCTTCACGGCGGCCGGGTAGCTGATCGTACAGTCGAGCGCGACGCTGATCTCGCCGCTCGCGTTGGTGCAGAAGGCCAGCGCGGTATCGGCGAACGAGAACACGATGCCGCCGTGCGCCGTGCCGAATCCGTTCGTCATCTCCTCGCGCACCGTCATCTGCAGGCGGCAGTAGCCCTCGCGGGCCTCCAGCACCTGGATGCCGAGCCACTGCGAGAAGGCATCCTGCGCGAACATCCGCGCGATCACATCCTGCGCGCTCACGGCAGCAGCTTCCCGCCGCCCTTGGCGACCCGACGCAGCAACGGACTCGGCCGGTAGCGGTCCTCGCCGTACTCCTGCTGCAGCGACTCGAGCGTGGCGAGCACCGCGGCCGGACCCAGGGCGTCACCCCAGCTGAGCAACCCGCGGGGATAGTTCACGCCCTTGGTCATCGCGAGCTCGATGTCCTCCGGCGAGGCCACGCGGAGCTGCACCGCATCCACCGCCTCGTTGATGAGCATGGCGACGACGCGGTCGCGAATCGTGCGGCCGAGCACTTCGTCCTCGGTCGGCGTCGGTGCGGCGATGCCGTCGCGGTAGTCGTAGTAGCCGCGCTTCGCCTTGCGCCCCAGCCAGCCGCTTTCGACCAAGCGGCGCTGCGTCAGCGACGGCCGATAGCGCGGATCGTAGTACATCGCCTCGAACACGCTGCGCGTCACCGCGTAGTTGACGTCGTTGCCGATCAGGTCCATCAGCTCGAAGGGTCCCATCTTGAATCCGCCGAGCGTGCGCATGGCCCAGTCGATCGTCGCGACGTCGGCAATCCCTTCCTCGAGCACCCGAAGCGACTCCCCATAGAACGGGCGCGCGATCCGATTCACGATGAAGCCCGGCGTGTCGGACGCCACCACCGGACGCTTGCCCCAGCGCTCCACCAGCGCGCGGCTCGCCTCCAGCACCGCGCGGTCCGTCGCCAGCGCCGGGATCACTTCCACCAGCGCCATCACCGGCGCCGGATTGAAGAAGTGGATGCCCACCACGCGCTCGCCGTGCTGGCAGCCACCGGCAATCGCCGCGATGCTCAGGCTCGACGTGTTCGACGCCAGTACCGCCTCGCGCGCAACCACCGCTTCGAGCGCGCGGAAGAGCGCCTGCTTGATGCCGAGGTCCTCGACGATCGCTTCGATGACCAGACCGCAGGGCGCGAAGGCCGCGAGCTCCGTGGCGCCGACACCGTGCAGGTACTGGATGCGCGCGAGCACGGCATCCGCGTCGGCCTGCGTGCGCTTGCCCTTCTCAAGGTCGCGCGCCATCGCCTTCGCATGCCCGTCCTTGGCCTTGGCGACCGCCGCCGCCGACGCATCGGCGAGCACGACGCGGTGCCCATTGGCGGCGGCCACCTGCGCGATGCCGGCACCCATCGTGCCCGCGCCGATCACCCCGACGACAATCTCGCTGCCGAGTGCGTGCGCCATCGTCACTGCCCTCGGTATGTCGGCGCGCGCTTTTCAAGGAAGGCGCGCACGCCTTCCTCATAGTCCTTGGTGCGCCCGGCTTCCTGCATGCAGCGGGCTTCCATCTCGAGCTGCTCGTCGAGGCCATTTGCCCACGATGCGTTCATCGCGCGCTTCGTGAGCCCGAAGCCGCGCGTCGCCTGCGTGGCCAACGACGCGGCCAGCGCTCGCGTGGTCGCCAGCAGCTCGGCGCCCGGCGCGGTGTCCCAGATCAGACCCCACTCCTTGGCCTGCTTGGCGCTCACCTTGCCGGCAAGGAAGAACATGCCGGTGGCCCGCTGCGACCCGACGAGCCGCGGCACGAAGAACGTGCCGGAGGTATCGGGAATCAGCCCCAACTTCGCGAAGCTCTCGACGAAGCTTGCCTCTTCGGCGGCGATCGTGAGGTCGCAAGCGAATGCGAGATTGGCCCCGGCGCCCGCGGCGATGCCGTTCACCGCGCAGACCACCGGCTTTTCCAGCGTGCGGATGGCCTTGATGATCGGGTTGTAGCTCGCACGCACAATCTCGGAGATGTCGGGCATCGGCCCGTCACCCTGGGGCAGCGCCTCCTGGAGGTCCTGCCCCGCGCAGAATCCGCGCCCGGCGCCGGTCAGCAACACCGCCCGGATCTCCGGCTCGCCCGCGGCCCGCGCCAGCTCCCCCTGCAGTGCCTGCGCCATCGCGCGGTCAAAGCTGTTCAGCACGTCCGGCCGGTTCAGGGTCAGCTCCAGGACCCCGTCCTTCAGTTCGCTCAGGATGCTCGGCATAGGGGGAAATCTACAGCGTGGTGCTGCCCAAGGGCACAGACTACGACACGCACCACGAAGACACGAAGACACGGAGGAAACCGTCCGGCGTCGTGTCCAATCAGTGCCCGGCACTCCTATCCTCCGCGCGCGGCGGCATCGCTGAGCGCGCAGGGCCTCACGGCGCCGATTCCTTCGTGTCGTCGTGCCTTCGTGGTGAAAGCAGTTCCAGATGCTAGATTTGGCCCCAATGCCGCCGAAGACGAAACCGCCCGCCGGGCCCGCCCTCGATTGGCGCAAGGTCGCCTACCACGTCCTGTGCTCGCGCGCCCTCGACGATGTCGAGGAGCAGACGAACCGCAACCGCGCGACGGTCCCCAAGGACCACGTGGTCCTCTACCAGTTCTCGGCCCGCGGCCATGACATGGCACAGGTCATCCTCGGCCAGCTGCTGACCGGCAAGCGCGACGCCGCCGGGGCGTACTACCGCAGCCGACCGCTGCTGCTCTCGCTGGGACTCACCCTCGAAGATGCGCTCGGCTCACCGCTGGGCCGCGCCGGAGGGTTCTCCGATGGCCGCGACATCGGCGTCGTCTGCAACTTCCCGCGCGAAGAAGGCTGCATCGTCCTGCCGATGGCCGGCGACGTCGGCTCGCAGTACACACCCACCGCCGGCTGGGCGCAGGGCATCACGTACTATCGGGATATCCTCAAGGACTATCGCTTCAACGGCTCCATCGGCGTCGCGCTTGGCGGCGATGCCTCCGTGGCCACGAGCGGCTTCTGGGCGGCGCTCACGATGGCGACGACGCTCAAGCTGCCGATGCTGTTCTACATCGAGGACAACAACCTCGGCATCTCCGTCAGCGGCGATTTCCAGACGCCTGGCGCGAACATCGCCGAGAACCTGGCCTCGTTCAAGAACCTCCTGATCCGCGATGGCGACGGGACGGATCCCGCGGAGTCCGCGCGGTTGCTCGAGGAAGTCGTCGCGCACGTGCGCAGCGGCGAGGGTCCCGCGCTCGTCCGCCTCACGGTCCCGCGCCTGTCGTCGCACTCTGGGCCCGACAACCAGAAGGGATACCGCAGCGACGCCGAGATCGCCGCCGACCAGAAGCGCGATCCCCTGCCGCGGCTCCGCAGCTTCCTCGTGCCCAGCGTGATGAGCGCGGCCGAATGGAGCCAGCTCGAGACGGAAGTCGCGCGCGACGTCGAGCGTGCGCTGGCGGCGGCGCGGAATCGCCCGAAGCCTGACGCCAGCAAGATCGCCGAGCATCGCTACGCCAATGACACCGACGACGCGCCCGAGGCCTTCGGCGGCCTGCGTCGCGCCGAGCGCCGCAAGCTCGGCGGCAGCGATGCCGCGCAGGACGAAGGCGAGCTGCTGCGCTTCGCCGAGGCGGTACGCCGCACGCTGCGCCATGAACTCGCCGTGAACCCGAAGGTCGTCGTCTTCGGCGAGGACGTCGGCAAGAAGGGCGGCGTGCATCTCGTGACCGAAGGCCTGCAGAAGCAGTTCGGCTCGGACCGCGTCTTCGACACCTCGCTCAGCGAGGAGGGGATCATCGGCCGTGCCGCCGGTCTCGCCATCAGCGGGCTCATGCCCGTCGCCGAGATCCAGTTCCGCAAATACGCCGATCCGGCCACGGAGCAACTGAACAATGCCGGCACCTTGCGCTGGCGTACGGCGAATCGCTTCGCCTCGCCGATGGTGGTGCGCATGCCCGGCGGTTTCGGCAAGGACGTGGGCGATCCCTGGCACTCGCTGAGCGACGAAGTGCGCTTCGCGCATGCGTATGGTTGGCAGGTGGCGATGCCGTCGAACGCCGCCGATGCCGTGGGCTTGCTGCGCGCCGCGATGCGCAGCCCGAATCCGACGATCTTCTTCGAGCACCGCGCGCTGCTCATGACCGGCGATGGCGCAGCCCGCTATCCCGGCGACGACTACGTGCTGCCGTTCGGCAAGGCGAGGCTCGTCCAGGAGGGCAAGGCGCTCACGCTCGTCAGTTGGGGCGCCATGGTGCATCGCATCGCCGATGCCATCAAGCCCATGGGCGACGCGGTCGAGTTCCTCGACCTGCGCAGCATCGCCCCCTGGGACCGCGACGCCGTGCTGGCCAGCGTGCGTAAGACGGGCCGCTGCCTCATCGTGCATGAGGACAACATCACCGCCGGCTTCGGCGCCGAGATCGCCGCGACCGTCACGCAGGAGGCCTTCTGGTATCTGGATGCCCCCGTCGAGCGCCTCGCGCCGCAGGACATCCCGATGCCGTACCATCCGGACCTCCTCGCCGCGGTACTCCCGGGTGAGGCCGAGATCGTGTCGGCCGTGGAGCGCATACTGCGCATCTAGACCCATCGGGGATTGCCCGACTTTGAATCCCGCTGTACCTTCCGACCGCTTCCCCAACCTGAGCCTCACGTCGATGATCCTGCTCGCCACCACCCACGCTGCCGTCCGGCTCCGCCCGGCGATGACCGACGTCGTCGGTCCGGTATGCGTTTGCGAAGCAGGGCACCTCGGGTAGCCGCGCCACTCCGGCCGCGCCTCGCGGACTCCACGCCCCTCCTGCTTCGCTCAGCAGTGGGGGCGTCTTCTTTTGACTCCGTGAGCGTTCTGCATGCATAGCAGTCCCGAATCCACCGCAGCCCCCGCACCCGCGTCGAGCGGTCTCTGGCGCGACATCCGCGACGCCATCCGCGGCGCGGAGCACGATTACACGCAGGGTCCCATCGGGCGCGCGATCTTCCTGCTCGCGGTGCCGATGGTGCTCGAGATGTCGATGGAAAGCATCTTCGCGGTCGTCGATGCCTTCTTCGTCGGGCGCCTCGGCCCCGCCGCCGTCGCAACCATCGGGCTCACCGAATCGCTGATGGTCGTCATCTACACCGTCGCGATGGGCCTGAGCATCGGTGCCACCGCCACGGTGGCACGCCGCATCGGCGAGAAAGACCCAGACGCCGCCGCGCGCGCCACGGTCCAGGCCCTGCTCCTCGGCCTGCTCCTCTCCTCCGTGCTCGGCGTCCTCGGCGCGATCTTCGCGCCCGACTTGCTCGCGCTGATGGGTGCCGATGCCGAGGTGCTCGCGGTCGGCACGGGCTTCGCGCGGGTGTCGTTGGCGGCGAACGGCGCGGTGTTCCTGCTCTTCCTCGTGAACGCGGCCTTCCGTGGTGCCGGCGATGCCGCCGTGGCGATGCGCGTGCTGATGCTTGGCAACGCCATCAACATCGTGCTGGACCCGCTGCTGATCTTCGGCGTCGGGTTCTTTCCGGAGCTCGGGTTGGTCGGCGCCGCGTGGGCCACGTTCATCGGCCGCGCCATCGGGTTCCTCTGGGCGCTGTGGCACCTGAGCACCGGCGAGGGCAACCTGCACGTGCACAAGCACCACCTCGGCGTCGAGCCGGCGACGATGTTCAGCATCGCCAAGCTCTCCGGTTGGGGCACGGTGCAGGTGGCGCTGAGCTCGATGAGCTGGATCTGGCTCGTGCGGCTCACGTCGACGTTCGGCGCAGCGGCGGTCGCCGGCTACACGATCTCGATCCGCATCCTGTTGTTCGCCTTGATGCCCGCGTACGGCGTCGGGGCCGCCGCAGCCACGATGGTGGGCCAAGCCTTGGGCGCGGAGAATCCCGATCGCGCCGAACGCTCGGTGTGGGTGGCGGCGCGCATCAACATGCTCGTGCTCGGCCTGACGGGCGTGGCATTCTGGATCTTCGCGCCGACCATGGTGAGTTGGTTCAGCGAGGCAGCCGACGTGCGTGCGGTCGCGAGCTATGCGCTGCGCGTCATGTCGCTGGGCTTCCCGCTGTATGCGCTCGGCATGGTGCTCGAGCAGTCCTTCAACGGCGCGGGCGACACGCGCACGCCGAGTTGGATCAACTTCTTCGTCTTCTGGGTGCTGCAGATCCCGCTGGCCTGGTGGATGTCGCAGCGCACCGACCTGGGATTCCGCGGCGTGTTCATCGCCGTGCCGATGGCGTACTCCGCGCTGGCGATCGTCAGCGCGATCCTCTTCCGGCGCGGTCGCTGGAAGGTGAAGCAGGTGTAGGCTAGATCGCCTTGAACTCGTCGAACGGCTGCCGGCAGTCCTTGCAGACATGGATGGCCTTGCAGGCCGTGGACCCGAACTCGCTCTTGAGCGTGGTGTTGCGCGAGCCGCACCACGGGCATTGCACCGGCGGCTTGGCGCGCACCAGCGTGACCAAGCCGCCGTCGTTTGCCGGCCCCGGCGGCGCGATGCCGTACTTGCGCAGCTTCTCGCGCGCCGTCTCGGGGATCCAATCCGTCGTCCACGCCGGGGAGAGCACGGTCTTCACCTCGACGGACGGCGCACCGGCCGCCTCGAGCGCGGACACGACGTCGCGCTCGATCTCGAACATCGCCGGGCAGCCGCTGTAGGTCGGCGTGATCGTCACCTCGACGGTCCCATCACTGCGCTGCGCGGCGTCGCGCACGATGCCAAGCTCGACGACGGAGATGACGGGCACCTCGGGATCGGGGACGGTCCCGAGGATCTCGAACACCCGGTCGCGGCTGAAGGTCACCAAGTCGCGCCGGGATGCGCCCGCGCCACGCTCTGCATGGTCGCGAGCAGGTGGCCGATGTGCTCCGTGTGGCGGCCGCGCCGCCCGCCGCGCTGCATCGGGCCGTCCGCGGGCCGCGTCAGCGTCGCGCGCCCGAGTACGTCGTTCACGATGGTGTCCCAGCGCGCCTTGATGCCCGCCATGTCAATCGAGATGCCCGCCGCGGCAACGGCGCGATCCACCTCGTCGGTCGCGAAGAGCTCGCCCGTGTACCTCCACAGGCGATCCAGCGACGCCTGCACGCGCGCGTGACTCTCGTCCGTGCCGTCCCCGAGGCGCACCACCCACTCGCTCGAGTGGCGCAGATGATACTTGTCTTCCTTGATCGCCTTCGCCGCGATCGCCGCGAGCTCGGCGTGCCCGCACTTCGTCAGCTCGTCGAGCACGAGCACGCTCTGCGCATCGAACAGGAACTGGCGGACCATCGTGTCGCCGAAGTCGCCCTTCGGGAGCTCCACGAGCAGGCAGTTCCGGAACTGCGTCCCGTCCCGAAAATAGGCCAGCGCGTTCTCATCGCGCCCCTTGCCCTCGGTCTCGCCCGCCAGCTTGAGCAGCTGCGACGCCTGCCCGATGAGATCCAGCGCGATGTTCGCCGTCGCGATGTCTTCTTCGAGAATGGGCCCGTGCCCCGTCCACTCGGACATCCGATGCCCGAGGATGAGGCGATCGTCCCCAAGCCGCAGGAAGTACTCAACCAGCGGCGCACCTAGCTGGGGCCCCCGCGTCCCGGCCACCGCGCCGACGCCCGCCTTCGCCTCACCGGCCGCGATGCCGCCTTCTTCCTCCTCGTGCTTCGCCATCAAAACACACGCACGCCTTGCGGCACCTTGTAGAACTGCGGGTGCCGGTAGGCCTTCTCGTTGCCGGGCTCGAAGAACGGCCCCGCATCCGACGGCGCCGAGGCCGTAATCGCCGACGACGGCACCACCCACAGGTTCACCGCCTCGCCGCGCCGCGTGTACACATCGCGCGCGTTCTGCAGCGCATGCTCCGCGTCCGTCGCGTGCAGCGAGCCCGCGTGCTCAAAGGGTTCACCCTGGTTCCCCTGGGTAAACACTTCCCACAACGGCCAAGACTGTTCAACGCTCATCGAAAAACCCCTTCGTGTCTTCGTGCCTTCGTGGTGACAGCAGTTACGCCGCCGAGGACTTCGCCGACCGCTTCGCGGCGTGCGCCAACGCCGCCTCGCGCACCCACTGCCCGTCATCGTGCGCCTTGTTCCGCGCCGCCAGCCGCTCGGCGTTGCACGGCCCGTTGCCCTGCACCACTTCCCAGAACTCCGACCAGTCGATCTCGCCGAACTCCCAGTTCTTGGTCTCGGCGTTGTACTTGAGATCCGGATCCGGCAGCGTCACGCCAATCGCCTGCGCCTGCGGCACGGTCAGGTTCACGAAGCGCTGACGCAGCTCGTCGTTGGTCTTCCGCTTCACGCGCCACTTGAGCAGCTCGGCGGAATTCGGCGAATCCTTGTCGGATGGCCCGAACATCATCAGCGACGGCCACCAGAACCGGTTCACGGCGTCCTGGAGCATCTCCTTCTGCGCCGGCGTGCCCTTGGCGAGCGTCGCGCAGATCTCGAAGCCCTGGCGCTTGTGGAAGTTCTCTTCCTTGCAGATACGCACCATCGCGCGGGCGTAGGGCCCATACGAGGCCTTCGCCAACACCGTCTGGTTCACGATCGCCGCGCCGTCGACGAACCAGCCGATCACGCCCATATCGGCCCAGCTCAGCGTCGGGTAGTTGAAGATCGACGAGTACTTGGCCGAGCCGTCGAGCAGCTGGTTGAACAGGTCGTGGCGGTCCACGCCCAGCGTCTCGGTGCCGCAATAGATGTAGAGGCCGTGCCCCGCCTCGTCCTGCACCTTGGCGATGAGGCTCATCTTGCGCCGCAGCGAGGGCGCGCGCGTGATCCAGTTGCCCTCGGGGAGCATGCCGACGATCTCCGAGTGCGCGTGCTGCGCCATCATGCGCGTCAGCTGCTTGCGGTAGCGCTCCGGCATCCAGTCCTTGGGCTCGATGCTCTCACCGGCGGCAATGCGCGCCTCGAAGGCGGCGAGGAGCGCCGGATCCTCTTGGGGAACGGTCGTCTGGGCCATAGCCCGCAATTTAGTATGTTTCCCGCTATGACGCCGACCAGCCCCGCCCCCAGCGCCCTCACGGACGGACGCGTCCAGCTTTCCGTCGCCGACGGCATCGGAACCGTCGAGTTCTTCCACCCCAAGGGCAACTCCCTGCCCTCCGCGCTGTTGCGCGAGCTGGCCGCGGGTATCACCACCCTCGGCAACGACCCCGACGCCCGCGTCATCGTCCTGCGCTCTGCCGGCGAAGGCGCCTTCTGCGCCGGCGCCAGCTTCGACGAGTTCACCGCCGTCGCCACGCCCGAGCAAGGCCAGGACTTCTTCTCCGGCTTCGCCCGCGTGATCCTCGCCATGGTCCGCGCGCCGAAGTTCGTGATCACGCGCGTGCACGGCCGCGCCGCCGGCGGAGCCCTCGGAGTGATCGCCGCCAGCGATTACTCCTTCGCCGTCGAGACCGCGCAGGCCAAGCTCTCCGAGTTGCAGGTTGGTATCGGGCCCTTCGTCGTCGGCGTAGTGCTCGAGCGCAAGCTCGGTCCCGCGCCGTTCATGAACCTCGCCGTCCACGCCGACTGGCACGATGCCCAGTGGTGCGAGCGCCACGGCCTCTACTCGCAGGTTGTCGACAACACACACGCCCTCGACGCCGTGGTGCAGTCGTTTGCGCAGCGCCTCGCCGGCTACAACCCCGAGGCGATGCGCGAGATGAAGCGCATCTTCTGGCGCGACATCGACGACTGGGAATCACGCATGGCGGAGCGTGCCGCCATGAGCGGCCGCATGGTCCTCAGCGACTTCACCAAGGCCGCGCTCGACAAGTTCCGCGCCCGCTAGCTGTCGGTTCTAAGGACGTTGTTCACGCTGCATGAGGAAGTGGAGCAGCGGCGGGACGCGGCCGAGCGACCGGTGCGGCCGTTCGACGTTGTAGCAATCTAGGAAGTCGGGCAGCGCCGCGTTGCGGTGCGCCGAGGTCCGGTATGGCTTCTTGTAGGCCCAGCGGCGGAGCGCGGTCTGGATGAAGCGCTCCGCCTTGCCGTTCGTCTGCGGGCGGTAGGGCTTGGTGCGCAGGTGCCGGATCCCGTGCGCGGCCAGCGCGGCCTGCACCGCGTGGCTCGTGTACGCCTTGGCGTTGTCGGTCATCACACCGGTGACGGCGATGCCCAGCTGCGCAAACCAGCGGCGCGCCGCCTCGAGGAAGCGGGTGCACGCCGCCGCGTCCTGTGTCGGTAGCAGCGCCGCGTACGCGAGCCGCGTCGCGTCGTCGACCGCGACGTGGAGATGGTCCTGCCCGAGCCCCCGACGGCGGCCGACCTTCGAGCGGTTGCCGTGCGCGCGATGGCCCGCCGTGACGAAGCGATCGAGGGCCTTCGTGTCGACATGCACGAGCTCGCCGGGCGTCTCGCGCTGGTAGCGCGGCCCGCCCGTCGCCCCCGGGCCCTTCAGCCGGCCCTGGCCCGCGCGCGTGAGGACCCGGCCCACGGTCGAGACCGCGAGCCCGAGCCGCTCCGCGATCTCCGGCCCGGTGAGCCGCGTCGCGCGCAGGCGGAGAATCCGCTCGATGAGCGCCGGCCGCGTGGCGGTCGGCGAGCGATGCGGGCGCGAGGAGCGGTCGGCCAGCGCCGCCCAGCCCCCGGCCGCGAAGCGGCGCAGCCACTTGTAAGCCGTGCTCGGGCTGATGTGGAGGGCCGCGGCGACGGCGCGCACCGGCTCGCCGTCGAGGACCACCCGGCGGACGAGCTCGGCTCGCCCCCAGGCGGTCAATCGCGCATTGTTGTGGATGTTCACTGAGGCCTCTGGCTGAAGGTTGGGTGGCTCGCACCTCCAGCTTCCTCAGTTATGCCTCAGTGAACAACCTCTTTAGAACCGACAGCTAGCGCAGCCCGTAGGTCCGCGACAACATCGTCGGGATGCTCGAGCCCGACAGAGATGCGCAGCAGCCCCGGCGTGATGCCCACGCGCTGCCGCTCCTCCTCGGTCAGCTTCGAGTGCGTCGTCGACGCCGGATGCGTCACGATTGTCCGCACGTCGCCGAGGTTCGGCGAGTGTGAGCAGAGCCGCAGGCCATCGATGACCCGGCGCGCCGTCTCGTAACTCCCCACATCCAGCGTCAGCACGCCCCCGCCCCAGCGCATCTGCCGCGTCGCGAGCGCGAACTGCGGATGCGACGGCAGGTGGGGATAGCGCACCCGCCGCACGGCTGGATGCGTCTCCAACCAGCGTGCCACGTGCAGGGCGTTCGCCGAATGCTTCTCGAGGCGCAGCGCCAGCGTCTCGAGGCTCTTGCTCAGCACCCAGGCGTTGAACGGGCTGAGGGCCGGTCCCGAATGCCGCGCGAGGAACCGCGCCTCGGCGACGAGCGCCTTGTGCCCGACGATCGCCCCGCCAAGCGTACGGCCCTGACCGTCGATGAACTTGGTGGCTGAGTGCACCACCAACGACGCGCCGAGCGCGATCGGCTGCTGCAGGATGGGCGTCGAGAAGCAGTTGTCCACGACGAGCGGGATGCCGCGTGACTGCGCGAGCCGCCCGAGCGCCTCGAGATCCACGAGGTCGAGGCCGGGGTTCGACGGCGTCTCGACGAAGATGAGCTTGGTCGCCGGCGTGATCGCGTCGGCGAAGGCCTCCGCCTCGCCGCCGTCCACGTAGGTATGCGTGACGCCCCACTTCGGAAACACCCGCGTCAGCAGCTGGTGCGAGGAGCCGAAGAGCGCACGCGCCGCGACGATGTGGTCCCCCGAGTGCACCAGCGACGCGATCGCCGTGAACACAGCGCTCATGCCGGACGCGGTGGCAATTCCGTCCTCCGCACCTTCGAGCAGGCAGAGCTTGCGCACGAACTCGTCCGTGTTGGGATTCGAGTACCGGCTATACACCGGCCCCTCGAGCTCCTCCGCGAACAGCGCGCGCGCCTGCTCGGCGTCGTCGAATACGAAACTGGACGTGAGGAACAGCGGCACCGAGTGCTCGCGGTTCGGCGTGGTCGGATGCTGCGTGCGAATGGCGAGCGTTTCAGGATGCGGCATTGGTGGCTCCGTGGCGAAGGATGTCGGCGAGGACGGCGGACGCGGTGGCGGAGCCACCGGCGCCCGCACCGGCCACGGTCAACGTGCCGGCGCTCTCGCTCTCGAGTTGGATGAGGTTCTGTTCGTCGCGCACCTGCGCGAAGGGATGCCCGCGCGGCACCACGCGGGGGGCGACGGTGGCATGCACGCCGTCGCCGATGCGGACAGCGGTCGCGACGAGGCGCACGGCGCGTCCACGCCGCGCGGCCGCGCGCGCCTCGAGCGCCAACGACGCATCGATGCCCGTCGCGCGCACGCGCAGCGCCGCCGGATCCACGCCGAAGCCCAGCCACGCCAGCACGGCGATCTTGTCCGCGGCATCGGTGCCGTCGAGGTCGCGCGTGGGATCGGCTTCGGCGAAGCCCGCCCGCTGCGCCGCCGCGAGTGCGTCCGCAAACGGGACGCCCTGCTCGACACGCGAGAGGATGTAATTGGTGGTGCCGTTGAGCACGCCGCGGATGCGATGCAGTCCGTGGCCGGCCAGCGACTCGCGCAGCAGGCGCACCACCGGCACGCCGCCCCCGACCGCCGCCTCGAAGTCGAGCGTGGCACCGGCCGCGCGATGCGCGCGGGCCAGCGCATCCAGCGCCGGCCCTTCGATGCGCAACAGGGCCTTGTTGGCGGTCACCAATCGCCGGCCGCGCACCAACGTGCCATGCGCGACGGCGCGCGCCGCCGTCGTGCCGCCGATGGCTTCGACCACGATGTCCGCGGGAGTCTCAAGGAAGTGGTCCACGCGATCGGTGAACAGCGCGCGGTCCACCGACACCGCGCGCGGGCGATCGGCATCCCGCACCAGCACGCGCGTGACTTGGTAGCGCACACCGCGACGCTGCCGCAGTGCCTCGCCATGCCGCTCCAGCAAGTCAAGCAGCGCCGCACCGACGGTGCCGCAGCCGGCCACCGCGACCTTCACGACTGACGTCATGCGGCCACCTCCACCGCGCTCGCCGCAGCAGTCGCGGACTCGCCCAACGCCTCGCGGAGCAGTGCGGACACCTGCGCATGCTCGATGAGGAACGCGTCGTGCCCATGCACCGAGTGGAGTTCCCGATACGCGCCGCCGGCCGCACGGACCCACGCCTGCACTTCGCTGGCGTCGCAGAACAGGTCGCCGGGAATCCCGACGCCCGTGAACTGCGTGCGCGAGGCCCGCAGCCGCTCGCCGATGCCCCCGCGATCGCCCGCGACATCGTGCGTGTCCATCACGTCAATGAGCGTGCGATACGTCTCGGCATCCATGCGCGCCACGAGTCGCTCGCCGTGCCGCGCCAGCCACTCGCTCACACGGAAGCTGCCGTCACGACCGCGCTCGCGGCCGAATCGGGCATCGAGCCCCGGTGCCGTTCGGTATGAGAGCATGGCGATTTGCCGCGCCAAGGCCAGTCCCGCGTCGCCTCCCAACGCGAGCGCCTGCCGCTGCACCGCCGACCATGCAATCGCACCCGCGCCGAGTCGCGCCGGCGCCGCGAACACCAAGGCCCGCAGCGCACGGCCGGGAAAGCCGGCCGCGAACTCCAACGCCACCATGCCGCCGAGCGATCCGCCGACCACGAGCGCGACGCGCTCGATGCCGAGGCGCTCCAGCAGCACGGCGATCGCACGCGCCTGGTCGCGCACCGTCAGCACCGGGAATCCGTCGATGCTACTCGGTCCCGAGCTGCCGTAGCACGAGCCGAGCAGGTTTGGCGCAAGCACGGCCCACCGCGTCGTATCGATGGCGCGCGCGGGCCCGATCTGCGGCGCCCACCAATCGCCCGCAGCATCAGCCGAGCCGGTGAGTGCATGCAACACGAGCACGACGTTGTCGCGGCGGGCGTTGAGCGCACCGTCCACGTGGTACGCGATGGTGGCATCGCGAAGCATTCGCCCGCTGTCGAGCGCGAGAGGCGGCAACGCGAGGCGCTGCGGCGCACGCGATGCGGACGAGGGATGCGGCGGGATGGCGGACGGGGACACAGGCGCTCCACGGATGAAAGGACACCGCGAAACGCAAAGGCCCTCTCGATCGAGAGGGCCGCAGGGGACGGTCCGGAAGCGACACCGTGTGAACGAAAAAACCCACGGGGTCGCCGCGGGCTCGTAGCGTTTTAGCACTTTGTTTAGCGTGGCGGCAATCGCGGCAAATCACCACGGGCTTCGGTTGTGATGGGAAGGCTATCGGGCGCCGACGCGCACGTCAAGGCGTCGGCGCCCAGTGTCCCGTCATGCGTACAACGCCGTGACCGCCGTCTCGAAATCCTCGCGATGCCCACCCGCGATGATGCGCGCCGTCGTCTCGTACCCCGCCACCTCCAGTCGCTTCGCCGCCTCGAGCATCGTCGCCACCTCGAAGCGCTTGCCCTCGATCACCGCGAGATACTGCTCCACCGCGGTGAGATAGCCCATCATGCCGCCAAGCTCCGTGGGCGCGTACACCTTCTGCGCGGCGCGCAGCGTCTCGACCCCGCGATGTTGGTCCGGCATCACGAGATTCTCGCTGCCGCAGACGACCTTCAACCGCGCGTTCGCCGCGCATGCGGCCACGGACACGGAATCCAGCGTCGCGCCCGCCGCGTTCACGACCAACGCGTCCATGGGCAGCGCAAGGAACTCCTGCTTCCGCTCCGGGCCCCAGGTGCGGATGCCCATCGCCTCCAACTCGGCGCGGCGCTCGTCCCGCGATTCGCAGGCGAGGATCGTCACGCCCGCGTGCTGCCGCAGCTGCGCGATGATGTGCATGCCGATGTTGCCGCAGCCAATCAAGCCGACAGTGGTGCGCTCGAGCGGCAATCCGAAGGCCCGCAGCATCCCGTGCAGGATCTGGTAGTTGCCCTCACCCGTCGGCACCGACGTGTCGGCGACGACGCTGCCCGCGAAACGCGCATTGAGGAACTCCAGCGATCCCATCGCGCCGCCATGCATGCGGCCGTGTCCGAGATCCTGCCCCGTCGTGATATGGATACCCGCGGTCCGCTCGCAGTCGGCCAAGCATTCCGCCGCCCAGGCCAGCATCTCGGCGTCGCGGGGATTGCCGACGCGCGATTCCGGCGTCGGCGCGAGCACGCACTTGCCGCCCACCACCCGCGTGAGGTCGCGCAACGCCAACGGCCCGCCGACGCGAATCACGCGTGACCAGTGGACCTTCTCCTCCATACCCATCGCGAGGGCGATGCTCTCGCGGTCGGTCGTGAACCCCGGCGACTCCGTGCGTTCCAGCGGCGCGATGCGGAATCCGCCCAACGAGAGCTTGCCGGAACCCGGCGGCGCGTGCGTCGCAATCGAGAGCGTCCACCCGGCCTGCGGGTGCGAATAGCGATAGACCCAGACGTTTGGGTTGCGGGTCTCGAGCAGCTCGGGCACGAGCGCGGCGCAGTCGGCGGGGGGGAGAACGGTGTGCGTCACGCCCTAAAGGTAGCAGACACAACGACTTCCGTTCATGCAGTAGTTGTTACAATACCTTCCATCCAATAATGTTGACATTTTGTTGTATGTATACAACATTACGTGCACCATGAAGACATCAAGCGCATCCAACGAAGGTCCGCGCATCCATAACCGGCTCGCGGTCCTCCGCGCCGAACGGGACCTCACGCGCCAGCAACTCGCGGAAGCCCTCGGTGTGAACTACCAGACGATCGGTTACCTCGAGCGCGGCGAGTACAACCCATCGCTCGATCTCGCGCTCCGCATCGCCGAGCTCTTCGCGCTGCCGGTCGAGGCGATCTTCTCGCGCCAGCCGTTCGCCCCGCTCTCGCAAATGGTCTACGCCCGCCCTGACGCCCTTCCCTCGGACCGAGGTACCCGTCCATGACCACGACGACCGCGACCATTCCGCCACTGCACGTCCGCCGCCGCAACATCCTGATCTTCGCGACGAGCTATCCGCTGCTCTCGGTGCTGCTGTGGATCACGATGCGCGACTCGAACTTCTTCGCGCTCACTCACCTGGCGATGACCATCCTGATCCTCTGGCAGTTCGCCATCGAACGCGTGGGCCGCGTCGGCAAGGCGATCGGCGATGACATCGACAGCCGGCTCGACGAGCGGCAGCTCGCCTTGCGCAACGCTGCATACCTGGACGCGTACCGAATCGCGTCCGGCATTGTCCTGCTCGGCGTCATCTGGATCGCACTCGGCATTGACCTCAAGCTGTGGTGGGTCCCCTCGACGTATGATGAGTGGAACATCATTTTCTCGGGGCTGTTCATCTACCTGCTCACCCTACCGAGCGCGATCCTCGCGTGGCGCGAGCCCGATCGCCACGACGACCCGGAGTTGCTGCGTGCCTGAGTCCATGCCGTTAGGGTCGCGCCACGCGCGCGTCGGAGTGCTCACCCTCGTGTGCGCGTTCGCGCTCACGGGCACGTCGCGCCTCGCGGCGCAGGAGATCGCACCGCTGGCGGTCTTCGACTCGGCGTGGAGTGCGATGGCCCGCACCTACTTCGACACCGCGTTGGTGAACGGTCGGTGGCGGGCTGCGCACGACTCGCTGCGCCGTGCCCTCGGCGCGTCGCCCACGCTCGACGAGGCGAGGACGGCGATACGCACGCTCATTCGCGTGCCGGGCCAGTCACACTTCGTGCTCATTCCGGCCGACGCGATTCCCAGCGCAACCAATACGCGTACGCCCGCGAGCGCGACACCCGGCACCGCGGGCATCGTCCCTCGCCTCGCCGGCGACACGCTGGTCGCGTGGCGCGTCGTGCCGGGCAGCGCGGCCGCGCAGGCGGGCGTGCGACCCGGGGACGCCCTCGTGTCCGTCGATGGCCTCGAGGTCGACTCCGTCCGCGTGCGTCTGCGGCGGGCCTTCGACAGCGGCGTACACGAAGCGAATACGTTGTTCCTGCAAGTGATGACGAGCCGACTCGACGGGCCGAGCGGCGATAGCGTCACGCTCGCCGTGCGCGGCCTCGACGGCGGTATGCGCCGCTACACGCTCGTGCGTGCGGCAGCGCCGGGCCGTCTCTCGCGATACGGCAACCTGCCGCCGATGATGGTGCGCGCCGCGCTGGACAGCACACCCGTGGCGACCCCGCGCGGTGCAGTCACGATTCCGATCATCAGCTTCAGCGGCTGGTTCCCCGTCGTCATCCAGGATTTGGACCGCTTTGCCTTCGCCGCGCGCACGGCACCAGCCGTGATCATCGACCTGCGCGGGAACGGCGGCGGCGCGGTAGGAATGATCGGCGGATTCGCTGGACATTTCTCGGACTCGACCTGGTCCTTGGGCTCCATGCGCGGGCGCGGCGCGGACCTGCGCCTCACCGCGAACCCACGCCGCGCGACGCCGGCCGGCGAACGCGTCGGCGTCATCTCTGCGCCCGTCGCCATCTTGGTGGATGGCATGACCGCCAGCGCGTCGGAGTTCTTCGCTGCGGGGATGCAGTCGCTCGGACGGGCCCGCGTGTTCGGTGAGACGTCGGCGGGACAATCCCTGCCGGCCGCCATGCTCCGCCTGCCGTCCGGCGACGTGCTGATGCACCCCATCGCCGATCACGTTGACGCCTCCGGGCGCCGAATCGAAGGCGTCGGGGTAGTACCTGACACTCGCGCGCCGCTGGTCCGTAAGGAACTCGCCGAGGGACGCGACGCCGCCCTCGAAGCCGCGCGAGCGTGGCTCGCCGAGTCGCTGTCGCGTCCGTAAACCCCGCACATCGCGTAGAACCCCACCTCCACAGGAGTACCGATGTCCCGCCGTATCCTCCGTTCCGCCCTTGCCGCCCTCGTGGCCGTCGCGGCCGCCGCGCCGACCCTCACCGCGCAGACGCCGACCGCCATCCTCGACCGCTACAACAAGGCGGTCGATCCCAGCGGCGCGCTGGCGTCGATCCAGGGCATGAAGTCCACCGTCAACATGGAAGCGCCGGCGATGGGCATGTCGATGACCATCAACGCCGTGGCCGCGCGCCCGAACCTCCTCGTCGTGGTCACGGAGATCCCGGGCCTCGGCACCATCAAGCAGGGGCATGACGGCAGCACCGCGTGGTCCACCGATCCGATGCAGGGCCCGCGCGTCCTCGGCGGGCTCGAGGCGGCGGCCCTCATCGAAGGCTCGACGCTCAACAGCATCGCGCGCAGTCCCGACCAGTTCTCCGCCATGGAGCCCGCCGGCACCTACGACGCGGCCGGTGACATGACGACCTGCGTGAAGTTCACGTGGAAGTCAGGCCGTGAGTCCACCGACTGCTTCTCCAACGCCTCGGGCCTGCTCGTGCGCTCGGTCACGAAGCAGATGTCGCAGGCCGGCGAGATCGAAGTCGAGATGTTCATGCGCGACTACAAGACGGTCAGCGGCCTCCTGATGCCGCATCGCATCGAGTCGAACATGATGGGCATGCAGATGACCATGACCACCACGTCGATGGAGTTCGGCCCGCAGGACGCGAAGCTCTTCGAGCTCCCGGCCGAGGTCAAGGCGCTCAAGCCCTGAGCGTGCGGCGCATCTGGCGTTGGATCGCTGGAAGCATCGCGGTGGCGCTGATCGGCGCCGCCGCGATGCTTGCATGGCTCCTGCGCGATCCCGTCCCGTACTTCGAGGCGCGGCGGGGCCAGGTCACGGCCATCGAGGAAGAGTCCACGACCGACTCCGCCGGTACGCGAGAGATTCACCTGCGCCTCACCTCGAACACCGGCCAGCGCATCGCGCTGGCCATCCGCCGCCCGATTCCCGCCGCGACCGAGCGGGATTCGACGCGGCGTCCGCTGTTCCTGATCCTCGGCGGCCACGAACGCGGCCGCGGCGCCGGCGCGCTGATCGGTGATACGCGGGGCGCCGTCTTTGCCTCGCTCGAGTACCCCTTCGAGGGCAACCACCGGGCCAAGGGCCTCGAGATCGTCGCGCAGGTACCGCTCATCAGGCGCGCGCTCTACGACACGCCGCCCGCGGTGCATCTCGCGCTCGACTATCTCCTGGCGCGTGCCGACGTGGACAGCACGCGCGTCGAGTTGGTCGGCGCAAGCTTCGGTGCGCCGTTTGCCACCATCGCCGCCGCACGTGACCCACGCGTCACGCGGCTCTGGCTCGCGCACGGCGGCGGCGACACGCACGCGATGATCGATCGCGGGCTGGAGAAGGAGATCCCGAATCGCTGGCTGCGCGCCCCGGTCTCGCACCTCGCGAACGTGCTGGCGTCTGGCCCGCGCTTCACGCCCGAACGCTGGATCGCGCAGGTCGCGCCGCGCCCGGTCGTGATGCTCAACGCCGAGGCGGACGAGAAGATCCCCCGGCGCTCGGTGGAGATCCTCTACGCGGCCGCGTTGGCGCCCAAGGAACTCGTGTGGCTGCCCGGCAACCACATGCAGGGCAATCGCCCCGACGTGCTCCGCCAGCTGGTCGACGCGATGATGGTCAGGGCGTATCCATCGTCCGCCGCAACTCCGCCAGACTGAGATTGCCACCGCACATCACGATGCCGACGCGCTGACCGGCGAGCTGTGGCGCCAGCACGCGCAGCCCCGCGAGCCCAGCCGCGCCGGCCCCCTCGGCGAGATTCCCCGTGTAGCGGAGCAGGTCGCGGATTGCCGCGCGCATGGCCTCGTCCGTCACTTGCACGAAACCCGCGAGTCCCTCGCGCAGCGCGTCGAAGGTGAACGCATACGCCGACCCCGTCGCGATGCCTTCCGCAAAGGTGTCGGACGCCTGACCCTCGAGGCGTTCGCCGCGGCGCCAGCTCTCGTACTGCGCCGGCGCGCCGGTCGCCCCCACGGCGTACACCTTGAGGGACGGCCGCAGCGCCGCGGCCACCGTGAGCGCCCCGACGGACTGCGAGCCTCCGCCGAGCGCCAGGATCAGCGCATCCAGCTCGGGCGCCTGCCGCAGATACTCGAGCGTCATGGTGCCGGCGCCGGCCACGACGAGCGGATCGTTCGTCGAGTGCAGCAGCGCGAGCCCTTGGGCCTCCTGGAGACGCCGGCACTCGGCGATCGTCTCGTCGTAGCGCGCCCCCGCCTCGATGAGCGTCGCGCCGAGCGCCCGGATCGCCGCGTTCTTCTCGGGATTGTTGCCCACCGGTACACAGACCGTGATGGGCGTTCCCGTCAGCCGCCCGGCGTACGCGATGCCGAGCCCGTGGTTGCCGGTGCTCGCCCCGATGCAGCCACGCGCGCGCTCCGGCGCGCTGCGTCCGAGCACCGCGTTGAGCCCGTTGCGGATCTTGAAGCTCTGCGTCGGGTGGTGGTTCTCATGTTTCACGAACACCGTGATGCCGTGGCCGATGTCGGCGTCGAGGCGCGGGTACTGCCGCACCGGCGTCGGCGTGAGGTGGGGGGCGAGCCGCGCGACGGCGGCCTCGACGTCGGCGAGACTGATGGGCGAATGGCGCATCACGTCAATTGTAGAAACGCCACGCCGGCTTCCAGTCGCGCGTAAGCGGCAGGTTCAGCATCCGCGCCCGCACCATCTCGACGGGCATCCGCCCACCCTGCAGGATAGCGTCGTGGAACTCCTTGTTCGTCATGCGCCCGCTCTTCACGAGCTCCGTATGCAACGCGCGGAACTGCAGGCCGCCGAGCATGTAGGCCGCCTGGTACATCGGCGAGTACGTGCCGTTGAACGAGCGCCGCACCTCTGCCTCGGCGTTCGCGCGTTCGTGGCCCACGCGATTCACCAGGAAGTCCACGGCTTCCTGCGGCGTCATCTGGCCCATCTGGAATCGCAGCGAGAAGATGATCCGCGCGGCGCGGTGCGAACGCCAGAACAACATGCCCATGCGGTCCTCGGGCGTCGGCGCAAACTGGTTGTCCCACAGCAGCATCTCCCACCACAGCGCCCAGCCCTCCCCCCAGAACGGCGTGCTGAACATCTGGCGGTGCGCATTGTAGCGCTGCGTCATGAAGCCCTGCAGGTGATGCCCGGGAATCAGCTCGTGGTGCACGGTCGCCAACGAGAAGTGCGGATTGTTGCCGCGCATCGCCATCAACTTGTCGTCGTGCTGCATCGAGTCGGTTGGATACGCGACCTGGATGATCTCGCCCCCGAGGAAGAACGGCGACACCAGCTGCTGCCGGGGCGGCATCATCTCCATACGCCACACCTCGTCGGCGAGCGGCGGCACGGTCACGAGGTCGCGGTCGGTGATGAACTTCACCGCCGAGCGCGCGAGGTCGCGCACCATGGCCGGCTGGTCGCCCGGCGGCACGAAGGCCTGCTTCACCTTCTCGAGCGCACCTCGCCAGTCGTCGCCGAAGCCCATCTCGCGCGCCGCCTTCCGCTGCTCGGCTTCGATCCACGCGAACTCCTTCTCGGCCAGCGCCAGCAGTTCCTGCGGCGTGTAGGCAATCATCTCGAACGCGAGGTCGGCGTTCACGCCGGCCACGCCGATCGGGTCGCCGATGATCGGCTCCTCCTCGCCCTGCTTCTGCCCAATCACGACTTCGCGGATGGCGCGCTGGTAGCCCGTGATGCCGTCATTCACGCGCCGGAACGGATCGGCCGTCCACCACGTGAACTCCGGATCGTAGCCCGACGAGAAGCGGTTCCAGTTGCGCAGCTGGGTCTGCAGGTCGCCGAGGTACTCGACCGTGCGCAGGCCGGTGATGCGCTCGGCGCGCGGGATCTGCGCGCTCTGCGGCGCGCGGGCGCGCACGGCTTTGGTCAGCGAGTCGATCTGCTTCGCCATGTCGGCCAGCGCACGACCGGCCAGCTGACCATTGGGCGTCTCGAGGCGACGGCGCGCCTCTTCGAATCCCGCGATGGTCGAAGCGAACGGCACGTAGGACTTCATCTCGGCGGCGAGACGGTCGTCGCGCTGGAGTTGATCGAGCTCCTGGCGAAGGCGGTTGTCGAGCAGGAGGTAGTCGATCCTGCCTTCCTGCGAGAGCCGCGCGAAGTCAATGCGTTGGAGTCGCGCGCGCCACTCCGTATAGAACGTGCGCATGCGCGCGGCGCGATCTACCGAGTACGGGACCGTCCAGCGCCGCAGCAGCGCGCCGCGGTCCTGGCCGTAGACGAGGATGGTGTCCCGCAGCTCGCTGATGGCGTTGGGCGACGGCGCGGCGAGCCGCTGGGCTTGCAGCGGCGCGATGGCGAGCAGCAGCGCGAACAGGGCCAGGGGCTTCGACATCGGGATGGAGTCCAAGGGTTAGCGCGCGGACTTGGCGCGTGAGATCGAAACGACGTAGGCGGCGAGGTCCTGCACCTGGGCGTCGGTGAGGTTCATCGGGCCGCCACGGGGCCGCATCGCAAACGGGCGCTCGCTGTTCTTGAACTCCTCACGCGGCACGCCGCGGGTGATCAGCGCCGCAATCTGCGCCTTCGAGCCGTCGACGTGCAGCCACGGACCGGCCACGAGACTCGGCCCGTTCTGGGCGCCCACACCCTTCTGGCCATGGCAGCGTTGGCACCCGCCACCGTTGAAGAGCGAGTCGCCGCGGGCGATGGCCGCGAGCTCTTCGGGGCTGGGCCCTCGGGCGGCTGCGGGCGCGGCCCCGGCGCTTGCGCTGCCGGACGTACCGGCGGCGCCGCCGCAGGCCGCGAGAAACAGGATCACCGGAACCAGCCGCAGCATGCCAGCACGCATACACGAACCTCGGGGTGAGCGTAGAGGGGACCCGCCGTTGCGCCCTCTACGCTGCACCCGCGCCGAGCGTTTGGCGAGGGGCTACGCGGCGCCCATCATCGCCGGCTGCACCACCTTACCGTCGAACAGATGCACCTCGCGCGAGGCATGCTGCGCGTAGCGATGGTCGTGCGTCACCATGCAGATCGTGCTGCCCTGCCCGTGCAGCTCCTGCAGCAGCGCCATCACGGCCTCGCCGTTTTTCGAGTCGAGGTTACCCGTCGGCTCGTCGGCGAGCAGGATCGCCGGGTCGCCGGCCACCGCGCGGGCCACGGCCACACGCTGCTGCTGACCGCCCGAGAGCTGCGCCGGGAAATGCTTGGCGCGATGGCTCATGCCCACGCGCTCGAGCGCGCGCGCCACGCGGTCCTTGCGCTCGCTGGCGCTCATGTCTTCGCGGTAGGTCAGCGGCAGTTCGACGTTCTCCGCCACCGTCAGGTCGCCGATGAGATTGAAGGCCTGGAAGATGAAGCCGATCTGCCGGTTGCGGACGCGCGCGCGGTCGGCCGGCGAGAGCGTCTCGACGCGGTGGCCCGCGAGTTCGTAGACGCCGCCGCTCGGGGCATCGAGCAGTCCGAGGATCGAGAGCAGCGTCGTCTTGCCGCAACCCGACGGGCCGGAGATGGCCACGTACTCGCCCTTGGTGATCGAGAAGTGGATGTCGGACAGCGCGTGCGTCTCGACCTCATCCGTCGTGAAGACCTTCTTGATGCCTTCCATGCGGATCAACGTCGTCATTCCAGCCTCACTTGATGCGTACGCGATCGACATTCGCGTACTGGGTCATGTCCGACAGCACTACGCGGTCTCCGGGCTCGAGGCCGCGGAGGATCTCGATCGTATTCACGGAACTGCGGCCCAGCTCCACCTGCACCCGTACGGCATGCACGCCGTCCGGTTCCAGCTTGAACATCGTGACCGAGCCGCTCGCGGCGCCAACCGCGGGGCGACCCGTGTAGAGAATGCCATTCATCTGGGCCACTTGGATCGTGCCATCGACCGAGAGGTCAGGCACTGCGCCCGCCGGCAGCGGCCCCTCGAGGGCGATGTCCACGAGCACTGATCCCCCCACCGCCGACGGGTCCTTGCGGGCGACGCGACCGCGGACGATGCCGTTGCGCGTATCCACGCTGGCTGGCTGGCCGATCGCCACATCCTTGGCCTGTGATTCGGGGATGCGCAGTTCGGCCTTCAGGCGGCCCGGCTGCACCACCTTCGCGAGCGCGGTCCCCTCGGGCACCCATTGCCCGAGCTCGAGATCGAGCTCCTGCAGCACGCCCGCATCGGGCGCGCGCACCGTCAGCGAGCGCAGCCGCGCCTGCTGGTTCGCCGCAATGGCGCGCAGCTGCTCCACCTGCCCCGCCTGCACGGCAATCTGGCTGTCGATGGCACCGGCCATCAGCTGCAGCCGCTCCTGCTCCAGGCGCAGGCGCGTGGTCATCTCCTCGGCCTGGGCGCGGCGGTTCCGCAGGTCGAACTCGCTCACCAGGTTGCGCTTGATGAGCGAATCGGCAGCGGCCGCCTCCTGCAAGGCGCTCACGTACTGCGTGCGCGTCGTCGCGACCACACCTTCCTGCGTGAGCAGCGCGCTCCGGAGGTTCGTCCGCAGGTTGAGCAGGTCGATCTCCGCCTGCCGCACCTGCTGCTCGGCCTGCATGGTCTGGATCTGCAGGTCGGGGTTCGACAGCTCGAGGATGAGCTGGCCCGCACCCATCGCCGCGCCGGACTGCACGTAGAGCCGCTCGACGCGCGCCGACGCTTGGGCCGTGATCCATCGGATCTGCTCGGGCACCAGCGACCCTGGTCCGCGCACCTCGCGCGTCACGTCGCCGCGCCGCACGGAGTCGATGATCACACCCGCGCGGGCCACGGTGGGCACCGCGGGGTCGAGCCTCGCGACGGCGATGGTCAGGAGCAGCACGGCCGCGATGCCGCCGCCGATGGCGACCTTGCGGCCCGTGCGCTTGGGGGGAGTTCGGACAATGTCCATTCAGGCGTCAGTCGTAACGGAGGGCATGCATCGGATCCACGCGCGAGGCGCGGCGGGCCGGCAGGTAACCGGCACCCAACGCCACTACGGCGAGGAGGGCCGTAGAGATTCCAAGCGCCACGGGATCGTAGGGCTGTATCTCGAACAAAAGAGACTGCGCCGCCCGACCCAGCGCAAATGCCGCCGCCAGCCCCACCGCGCCGCCGATCGCCAACATCCACGCGACCTGGCGCAGCACCAACGCCTGCACGCGGTCCGCGTCGGCGCCGAGTGCCATCCGCACGCCGATCTCGCGGGTCCGCTGCGTGACTGAGTACGCCATCACGCCGTAGAGCCCCACCGCCGCCAGCAGCGTCGCCAGCACGGCGAACGCGCTCGCCAAGATGCTGATCATGCGATCGAGGAACACATTCTCGCGAATCTGCTGCGGCATCGTCTTGAGGTCCTCCACCGGCAGCGACGCATCCAAGCGCTTCACCAGGGCCGGGATCTGCGGCAGCAACTGCTCCGGAGGCAGCGAGCTCCGCACGTACCAGTTCATGAAGGTCGTGCGTGCGTTCTGCCTCCACGGGATGTAGAACACCGGCAGCGGCTCGTCCTGGCGCACGTTGTTATACGCGATGTTCGGCACCAGGCCGACGATCAGGATGCGCAACGAATCGCCGTCGGCTCCGGCACGCCCCATGAACTTGCCCACGGCATCGCTGCCCAGACCGAACTTCTCGGCGAAGCGCTGGTTCACCACCGCGACCTGCGTGGCGCCCGCGATGTCCGATTCGGTGAAATCGCGCCCCGCGACCATGCGCACGCCCAACGTCGTGAAGAACTCCGGACCGACCTCGCTGTACACGGCATTGCAGTCCGTATCCGGCCCGCATTCGAAGCCCTGCACACGTACGTCGTTGCCCCAGTCATTGCCCGCGAGCAGGCCCACCATCGACGAGGTCACGCCCGTGACGCCCGGCAGGCTCTTCAACTCCTCCTCGAGCCGCCGATTGAACACCCCCGAGCGCAGCGTATCGTAGCCCACGCGGGCCGGCGACGTCGAGAAGGTGATGGCATCCTCGATCGTGATGCCGAGGTCGACCTTCGACACCTGACTCAAGGACTTCACGAACAGGCTGGCCGAGGCCAAGAGCGCCATCGACAGGGCGATCTGCACCGTCACCAGCGCGTTGCGGAGCCGCGCCGAGCCCTGCGCGCCGGCGATCTGTCCCGCGCCGGCACGGATGGCCGAGATGAGGTCGGCGCGGGTGCCCTGCAGCGCCGGATAGAGGCCGAAGACGAAGCCGGTGGCGACTGCGAGGATCGCCGCGAAGGCCATCACGCGCCAATCCACGGCAAAGGTCATCGATGCGGCGGCCTCGGGCGGCAGCAAGCTGCCGATCCCCGCGAGCGTCCAGCGCGCCACGAACAGGCTCACGACGCCACCGAGCGCTGACAGGAGGAGCGACTCCGTCATCAGCTGGCGCAGCAACGTCCCGCGTGAAGCGCCCAGTGCGAGGCGGACGCCCATCTCGGTGGCACGACCGGCGCCGCGGGCGAGCAAGAGGTTCGCGACGTTGGCGCAGGCGATCAGCAGCACCGTCCCCGTGATGGCGAAGAGCAGCAGGAGCGGGGTACGCGCCTCGGCGTGGATGCGGCTCTGGCCGCGGGCGCCCGGTTCGAGTTCAATGCGCCGCGCCTTGAAGCGCTCCAACGTCGCGTCGCTCATCCCGTCCTGCAGCGGCGCCTCGATTTCCGTCAGGATCGGCTGGTACAGCGTGTTGAGTGCGGCCTGCGCCTCCGCGAGCGTGCCGCCGGGCTTCAGCCGGCCGAACACGTACAGCGAGTAGTCCCGGCGATTCTCGTAGCCCTTGTATCCCGACGTCGAGAAGGCCCAGCGCATGGCCAGCGGGATGTACACCAGCGGACGCGAGCCCGCGGTGGTCCCGGTGAACGACTCCGGCAGCACGCCGACGATCTCCATGGAGCGTCCGTTGACGATCATGGACTTGCCCACGACATCCGCCCGCGACGCGAACCGGTCGCGCCACAGGGTGTGGCTGATTACCATGAGATCGTGGCCGTCGGGAATCCGGTCGTCGTCGGGGCCGAGGAGGCGGCCGAGCGCTGGCTGCACGCCAAGCGTCGGGAAGTAGCTGCCCGAGACCCACGCGCCTTCGCCGACGCTCGGCTCGTTATCGACGGAGAGGCTGGCCCCGAAGATCCGGCTCGCGGCGATGCCCGCCAACGCCGACTGTTTCTCGGCGAGGTCGCGGTACATCGGATACGAGAACGTCGCCGAGCACTCGCCCTGCTGGTTGCACGAGGTGCTGCCGGGCTTGGGACCTGGCGATGCCAAGCTCACCAACTCATGGGCGTTCGGCACCGGCAGCGCGCGCAGCAAGAGTTGGTCGAACATCGAGTAGATCGCCGCATTCGCCCCGATGCCGAGGGCGAGCGAGAGCACTGCGACCGCCGTGACGAACGGCGTCTTGCGCAGCATGCGCAGGGCGAGAGACAACTGGCGCATCGGGAGCCGGGGGTGGGAGAAAAACACTCAGGGGACCGCAGGGCGTCAGGTATCTGACAGCCCCGGTCCCCTGAGGGTTTGTTCGGAGGACATCCGGGCCTACGCCCCCGGCAGAACGGGGGTTTCGGCCCTCGGTCCGATCATTCCACGCCCAGCGCCGCGTAGACGGGATCGAGCAGCGCGTTGGACCACGTCAGGGACGACTGGAACCATTCGAAGATCAGTTCGAGCGTCGCCTCCTCCTCGGGCGTCAGCGGCTGGCCCTCGGCATTCGTGATGGCGACGCCGCCCGCGCCATCGAGCACCATGCGGGCGAACGTCCGGTCCCCGACCTTGACGGTCAACTGGCCGCCGAACTCGGTGTTGAACGAACCGCTGATCTCGACGCGTCGCAGGCCTCGTTGCATGACGCCGCGCAGCGTGATGGCGCCCGTGTTGGGATTGATGCCGAGCGTCGAGCGCGTGGTCAGGGCGCGGGTCGGGATCGTCGTGCGCCAGTCGGCGGTCAACGTCTGGTTCACGATGTTGACGCCGACGGTGAGGGAGAACGTCGCGGCGTTGGGTCCCACGCCGGCGTTGCCCGACACGTTGAACGACGGCACGGACTGCGTACCACCGAGCGTGGCGGTGTAGCTGAAGACGGACGTGCCGGCGGTGTTGCGCACGGTCAGCGCGGCGGACGGGCTGTTCGCCGTGCCACCCTGCGTGATGCTCACCGTCCCCACCTCGACCAGCGGCTCGGCGGGCTCACCCGTGATCGGATTGACGGTGTAGAGGACGAAGAGCACGCCGTTGACCGGCGCGCCCGTCCGGGCCGTCATCTCGTAGCGGTCGTCGACGACGTCCCACTCGAAGGTCTTGCCGAGGCTCGAGGCGGGCAGCGCGGTCATGGTACCGGCGTCCACCCCCTCAATCCGCTCGACGACGCTGCGACGCGCCGCGTGGGTGGCCACCGGTCCGGCCGCCACGACGGACGCCAAGGTCGCGCCGCCACCGGCGGCAATCAGCGCCTGGTCAATCTCCACGCCAAGATCGACGAGCGCCGTCGTCTGCGGCGTGTCGAAGGCGGCCTGCGTGAGTTCGATGTCTTCCGTCGCCTCGGCAGTCGCGAGATCGGTCGGCAGCTCTGTTTCCTCGCCGCAGGCGGCGAGGGAGAACACCGTCAGGACGAGAAGCGCACGGGAACGGAACGAGGCCAGCATGGCGAATCCGGCAGAGGGTGAAGGGGCCGGCCGCGACCGCGGCTGGCCGACGCTTGGATGATACACGATGGCGCAGCGCGAAGTGCTGCGCCTGTGACGGCCGTCACGCCGCCGTCACGCCGCCGTCACTTCGCGGGCGGGCCTTCGCGCTCGACGAGGATCGTGTAGTCGGTGGCGAGTACGGCGATGCTCGCGATCGCGGCCCAGAGGGGCAGCAGCGCCGAGGCCGCGATGCCGGCGTTGAGCGGCACATCCATGAGCACGCGCCCCTGCGGATTACGCAGCACGAGGCGCCGGACATTGCCTTCCTTGATGAGCGCCTTGACCTTCTCGAGCAGCTTGGCGCCAGTCACCTTGATCTCTTCCATCGCCGTCTCCGGTGGGGGTCAGCGGTGCGTACGGGGCGATGCCGCTGCGGGTGTCAGCTCAGCGCGGCCGTTCCGGCCAGTCGGCGTCAGGGCGCGCCGGTGCCGGCTGGTCAGCGTCGAGCCGGTCTACCCGCACGTCGGCAAAGATGAAGTTCTCGGGCGCCACTGGCGCGCCGCACATGCGCCGGAGCATCGCGAGCTGCCCGACGTGCGTCATGACGTCCGCCAACGGACCCTGCAGTACTTGCTCGGGCGTGAGGCTGCCCAGCGATCCATCGTCGGCGAGCGCGTCGCGGACCGCCGCGAGCATCTCGTGGAAACGCCGCTGCTCGGCGGTGAAGTCCTCGAGCGGTTCCGGCTTGATGGGATACGTCCCGCCGACCTTGAAGGTGCGCGCATAGCCCAGCACGCTGGTCATGTGGCGCAGGATCTCGACGGGTCGTCGCGCCTGTGCGCCGGCGTCGAACTCCGGATACGACGCCGGCGCGTCGCGCAGCGCCTTCTGCGTGCGATACGCAATCGCGGCCAACACGTGACTGACCAGCGCCTTCGACATCGCCGTGACTCCCCTGCCCGACTGCTGCGTCAGGCGCGTTCCACGAGTGCAATCTGGTAGACGGACGTGCGCTCCCAGCGGACGAGACGGCCCGCGGGCTTCAGGAAGCTACGGAACCGCGCTGGCGTCCAGAAGTTCACTTGGCCGGGATCCTGGCCGACCCCCAGGGCTACCGTCGCTGAGGTCTACCCCATGCGGCGGGCGGTCATGGAACTCGCGGAACACCCCCGGCGGGACGGGTATCACCCGGCGACCGCGCTACTCATGGAGGCCGTATGCGGCGCTCGACTCTCGGTTGGAAACTCGTCTCGGCGCTTGTCCTCGCGGTGCCGACTGCAGCGCCGGCGGCGCAGGATGCGTTCGCTCAGGGGGCGGCGGCGGACTCGTGGACGCAGGAGGAGCTCGACAACCTCCTCGCGCCGATCGCGCTGTATCCGGACCCCATCCTCGCACAGGTGCTCGTCGCCGCGACGTATCCCGAACAGGTGCTCGCCGCTCAGGCACACGTGAAGGCCTTCGGCGCGGACAACATCGACCAGATGCCCTGGGAGATCAGCGTCAAGGCGGTGGCGCGCTATCAGCCGGTGCTTAACCTCCTCGCCGACGGCGAAGATTGGATGACGGCACTCGGCCAGGCCTACGCCACGCAGCCGACGGACGTGATGGATGCCGTGCAGCGCTTGCGCCGGATGGCCAGCGCCCAGGGCAACCTGCAGACCACGACGCAACAGCAGGTGGTGGTCGAGCGGGAGGTGATCCGCATCGTCCCGGCGGAGCCGCGCGTGATTTACGTGCCGACCTACGACCCGGCGGTGATCTACCATCGGCCGGTCTACATCGCGCACGCGCATCCCGCGTACTGGAGCTGGGGCATCGGGCATCCCATCGGCGTGTGGCTCACCTACGACGTCGACTGGTGGGGCCATCGCGTCTACCACCACGGCTGGCACACGCATGGCCCACGCTGGGCGGTCGTGGCGCGTCCGTGGATCGTCGTAAATCCGATCTATGTGGCACCGCGGCATACGATCATCGTCGTGAACCGCGGCGTGGTGCATCGCCGCTGGGATACGCGCTACGTCCGTCGCTACGGCGTGGTGCATCGGAACGCGGGCTTCGAGCGCCATGACCGCGGATTCCGCCGCGATGGCGACGGGCGCGGGGTGGCCGAGCGCCGAGCGGTGCCGCGCGACGACGCTTACGGCCAGCGCGCAGTGCCGACACCGAGTCGTGGGTACGATCGAGGGGCACCGAGTGCACCGAGCGCACCCCGTGCGCCAGTGACGCGCAGCGAGCGCCGCGAGGCGAGCGCACCGCGGGCATCGAGCGAGCGCGCGACAGCGCCGCGGGCTTCGACGCCGCGGGCTTCGACGCCGCGGGCTTCGACGCCGCGGGCTTCGACGCCGCGGGCTTCGACGCCCCGAGCTTCAACGCCACGAGCTTCAACGCCACGAGCTTCAACGCCACGAGCTGAACGCGAATCCGCCCCCCGCGCGAGTGCGCCACGCGACGGCTCGGCAGCGCCCCGCGCCTCGGCGCCGAAGTCGTCCGGGGGCAGCTCGGCGCGCGGTGGCGAGCGCGGCACGCGCGGCACGCGCGGCAGTTCACGCGAGAAGCCCCGCGGGAACTGAGCGGCCGCGCGGCGGGTTGGGCTGGCGCGCGCTTGCCTCCGGGCCGGCGCGCGCCAGTTTTCGTGCATCCTCCTCCCGCATCCTGGAGTCTTGATGTCGATCCGCCTGCTGTCCGCCGCAGCCCTCGCCGGCGTGCTCCTCGCTCCGTCGCTCCCGGCGCAGGACGCGCCGCTGCGCTCGATCTACCATCCGTATCGCGTGGTCACGGTTGCCGAAGGGTTGGTCAACCCATGGTCGATCGCCTTCCTCCCCGGCGGCGACATCCTCGTCACGGAGCGTGCCGGCCGCCTGCGCATCGTACGCGGCGGTCGCTTGCTCGCGGAGCCGGTGGCGGGTCTGCCGGCGATCCGCGTCGGCAACCAGGGCGGCCTGCTCGACGTCGTACCGCATCCGGACTTCGCGCGCAATCGATTGCTCTACATCTCCTATGCGAAGCCGAACGCAGCCGGCGACCAAAGCACGACGGCGGTGATCCGCGCGCGGTTCGCCAACGATCGCCTGAACGACGTGCAGGAAGTGTTCGAAGCGAACGCGTGGTCGCGCGGCCAAGGCCACTACGGCTCGCGCATCGCGTTCGACGGCAAGGGCTACATGTTCATCACGGTGGGCGACCGGCAGGTGCCGCCGCAGGGCGACCTCGCCGCGCATCCGGCACAGGACCTGAAGGTGCACAACGGCAAGGTGATCCGCCTGCACGATGACGGCCGCGTGCCGACGGACAATCCGTTCGTCGGGCGCACCGACGCGCTGCCGCAGATCTGGAGCTACGGGCACCGGAATCCGCAGGGCCTGCTCATCGACGCCGCCGGCAACGTGTGGGCCACCGAGCACGGCCCGCAGGGCGGCGACGAGCTCAATCTCATCCAGCCGGGCAAGAACTACGGCTGGCCGGTCATCGGCTTCGGCGTGAACTACCGCAGCGGCACGAACATCCACGAAGGCACGACGCGCGCCGGCATGGAGCAGCCGGTGAAGGTGTGGGTGCCGAGCATCGCGACGTCCGGGCTGATGCAGTACCGGGGCACGGCGTTCAGCGGCTGGCAGGGCCATGTGTTCTCGGGCGGCCTCGTGGGCGAGGTGCTCTGGCGCCTGAAGATCGAGGACGGGCGCGTCGTCGAGGAAGAACAGCTGTTCTCGCGCCGCGGTCGCGTCCGCGACGTGCGTCAGGGGCCGGACGGCTTCGTCTACCTCGCCGTCGAGGATCGCGCAGGGGGCCCGACGAACCTCGTGCGGCTGGAGCCCGCCGGCCGCTGACCGACCACGAGCAGCGAAAGCCCCTGCCGCCCTACGCGGGCGGCAGGGGCTTTCTGTCGTCCATGGGCGCGAAGTTCGAGAGGAAGCGCAACTCCTCGGGCGTCAGGCTCTCGATCCCGCCGGCGTTGATCTTGTCGAGGATCCGGTTCACTTCGTCCCGCGTGAGCTCGTGCACGCCCTGCAGATCGAGCTGGTCCCGGTGCACGGCCACCTGTCGCTTCACCGACGGCTCGACGCGAGTCATCTGCGCCTTGAACCGCCGCTGGGCGCTGTTGCGCTGCAGGTACCAGAGGTAGGCGTACGCGCCCACGTAGCCCCCCAGGTGGGCGAAGTGCGCCACGCCGCCGCCACGGCCACCGAGACCGGCGAACAGCGCGAAGGCCGTCGTGACGAGCACGAGGATCCGCGCCTCGACCGGAATCACGCCCCAGATGTAGATCTTCTCGTGCGGCCAGAACATCGCGAAGGCCATCATGACGCCGAACACGCCCGCCGAGGCGCCGATCACGGCCGCATTCGGTGTGAAGATGAGCGAGGCGATCGCCCCGAAGATGCCGCTCACGAGGTAGAGCGTGATGAAGCGCCGCTCGCCCAAGCGCTGTTCCACGCGCGAGCCGAAGAAGAACAGGCCCAGCATGTTGAACAGGATGTGCGAAAGGCCGCCGTGCAGGAACATGTACGTCACCACCGTCCACGGCCGCGTGAGGATCGCGCGCGGCACGAACACGAGCAGCTCGGTGACGAAGCTCGGCAGCACGGTATAGGTCAGGGCGAACATCGCGATGTTCGCCACGAGGAGCCGCGTTACCCAGGGGGTCATCGCCGGCTCCGCATCACGGGGTGTCCATGAGCTTGCGGGTCAGGTAGGTGTACTCGAGCGCATTACGCCGTGCACTCTCAACGAGATTCGCCGCGGCGGAGTGCCCGCCGTCGACGTTCTCGTAGTACAGGTAGGGATAGCCCAGCGCCTCGAGCCGCGCCGCCGCCTTCCGCGCGTGACCCGGATGCACGCGGTCATCCTTGGTGGACGTGAAGATGAACGGCTCGGGATACGCCTTGCCGGCGGCCAGTGCCTGATACGGCGAGTACCTGAGGATCCACGCCCGCTCCTCGGCGATCTCGGGGTTGCCGTACTCGCCCATCCAGCTCGCACCGGCGAGCAGCAGATGGTAGCGCAGCATGTCGAAGAGCGGCACGCCGATGATGACGGCGTTGAACAGGTCGGGACGCCGCGTCATGGCGACGCCCATGAACAACCCGCCTTGCGAACCGCCCTGGATGCCCAGCCGACGCGGCGAGGTGAACCGCTTGGCGACCAGATCCTCCGCAACGGCGAGGAAGTCCTCGTGCGCGCGATCGCGATTCACGCCGATCGCGGCCTGGTGCCAGGCCGGGCCGAACTCCCCGCCACCGCGGGTGTTCGCGACGGCGAAGGCCCCACCCCGCTCGAGCCAGAGCTTGCCGCGGATGGCACTGTAGCTCGGCAGTTGCGAGACCTGGAAGCCGCCGTACCCGTAGAGCAGCGTGGGCGTCGTGCCGTCGCGCGGCGCATCGGCACGGCGCACGAGGAAGTACGGGACCTTCGTGCCATCCGCGGATGTGGCCTCGTGCTGCTCAACCACAAGACCCGTGGCATCGAACTTGGCCGGCGCCTGCTTCACCACGGTGGCCGTGGCCGCCGCCGCATCAGCGAGGTACAGCGACTGCGGGGTGAGGAATCCCGTGATCGATACGAACAGCCGGTCGCTCCCGCGCTCGACGGAGCCGAGCGCCACCGTCACGTTCTCCGGCAGCGGCAAGCGGGTGCGCGTCCAGCCATTCGTGCCGCGTTGGTAGGCATAGGCCGAGCCACGCACGTGCTCGTAGAGCGCGACGACGAGCCGGGACTTCGTGGTGACGACGCCCTCGATCGATTCACGGGGTCCCGGGCGCAGCACGAGTTCGGCCTTGGCCTGCGCCGGCTCGCGCAGCAACGCCGCCAGGTCGTAGCTCAGCACATCGCCCGCCTTGAAGCCGTTCCAGTCCTCGTTCGCCGTGAACAGGAGCTGGCCATCGACGAGCCCGTGCAGGCTCTGCCGCGCCGGAAACGGCAGGCGCCGCGTGCCGCTCGGCGTCAGCTGATGGATCTCGCTCTCCCAGAACGTGCGCCCGCGGTAGAGCAAGGTCGCGGCGACGCGGCCGTCGGCGTCGCGCAGCGCGAACCCGGAGGCCGACACGTCGGACTTCTCGCCGCGGAAGACTTCCACGGCGCGCTCGATCGGCTGCCCCCGCGTCACGCGCTTCACGACGTAGGCGTAGCCGGAGTTGGTCATCTCGCCCGGCGCCCACTCGCGGGCCACGAGCAAGGTGTTGCGATCGATCCACGCGACGCTCTGCTTGCCCTCGGCGAAGCGGAATCCCCCGTCGATGAAGCGCCGCTCGACGGCGTCGAACTCGCGGATCTCCACGGCGTCCTTGCCGCCATCGGAGAGCTGCACGAGACAGTAGCGCTCGTCCGGCTCGAGGCAGTCGCCGCCGCGGAATACCCAGTTCTTCCCTTCGCTGCGCGCGAGCGCGTCGACGTCGAGGACCGTCTCCCAGACGGGCGCGACTGACGCATACGAGTCCACCGAGGTACGGCGCCAGAGGCCGCGCACGTTGACGGCATCCTGCCAGAAGTTCGAGATGCCGCCGGCCCAGAAGCTCGGGGCGGGAATGCGGTCGGTGGCGTTGACGATCTCGAGCGCCTGGGCGTTCAGCGTCGCGAACCGCGGGTCACCCTCGAGCACCACCAACGAGCGGGCGTTGCGCGCACGCACCCACGTGAGGGCGCGCTCGGACTCCACCTCTTCCAGCCAGAGGAAGGGATCGTTGGGGTTCGACGGCGTGAGCCCCTGGGCGTCGAGCGACGCGGAGGCGGCAAGCAGGGTCACCAGTGATCCAAGCAGGACAGGGGTTCGCATGGCAGTCCCAGAAGAAGGGAGAACACGCCTCGAAAGATACCCCAGGGCCCGCGGCGATTCAGCGGCCGACGAGCACGCCGCGCAGGGTCGTCAGCAACGTCTCCGCCGAGAACGGCTTGGAGACGAAGAACTCGGTGGCGACCTCGAGCAGGCGCCCCGCCCCTTCGTCGGTGACGTAGCCGCTGGCGACGATGATGGGGACGTCCGCGCCCTCGGCGCGCAACGCGGCGATGAGTTCCGGACCGTCCATGCCGGGCATCGCGACGTCCGTGATGATGGCATCGAGCTCGGTGCGGTGCTCGCGCCAGCGCTCCAACGCCTCGTGGCCGTCGGCCGCGGTCGCCACGCGATAGCCATGCCGCGTGAGGATGCGATCGGCCACCGCGCGGATGCTCGGCTCGTCGTCCACGACGAGGATGAACTCTCCGTCGCCGCGCGGCAGCCGGCGTGCCGGATTCGGCGCCGAGGGTTGTTCATCGTCTGCGCCGACCAGCGGGAACCAGCACGAGAAGATGCTGCCCTTCCCGAGCTCGGATTGCAGCTGGATGGCCCCGTCGTGCCCGCGCACGATGCTCTGCACCGTGGACAGCCCGAGCCCGGTGCCGTGCCCCACGTCCTTGGTCGTGAAGAACGGCTCGAAGATGATCTCTTGGTGCTCGGGTGAGATGCCCGCGCCGCTATCGGCGACCGCGACGCGCACGTAGCGGCCGGGCGCGAGGTGGAGCTGCACCGCAGCCGCACCCGAGAGGTCTTCGCGCGAGACGACGATGCGGAGCTGGCCGCCCTTCGGCATGGCATCTCGGGCGTTGACGGCGAGGTTCATCACCACCTGGTGCAGTTGCGTCGGATCTCCCATCAGGCGGGCGGGCGCATCCGGCACTTCGACGACGATCTCGATGCGCTTGGGGAACGTCTCGCGGAGCACGGCCTCGATCTCGCGGACCACGGTCCGCGCATCCACGCGCTCCTTGCGCCCATCGAGGCCGCGGGCGAAGGACAGCACCTGCCGCACGAGGTCTGCACCGCGTCCCACGCTGCTGCGGAGGCTCTCGATGAGATCGTGCCCCTGTGGGCCCGCGAGATCGCGGAGCAGGTCCAGCGACATCATCACCGGCGCGAGGACGTTGTTCAGGTCGTGCGCAATGCCGCCCGCGAGCGTGCCGATGCTCTCCAGCCGCTGCGCCCGCAGGAACTGCTGCTCCAGGTTGCGACGGTCGGTGACGTCCGTGTTGATGGCGAGGACGGATTCCGGTTCTCCGGCGTCGTTGCGGACCAGCGTCCAGCGGCACTCGGTGACGACGCGCCGCCCATCGCGCGCGACCTGGCGCAGCGTGCCGGTCCACTCGCCCCGCGACATCAGCTCGCGCTTCGCCTCCACGAACTCGGCGGAGCCGTCGTTCACCAACTCATGCGCGTTGCGGCCGATGGCTTCGTCGGCCGTCCAGCCGTACAGGCGCTCCGCGCTCTTGTTCCAGTATAGGATCGTATCGTCGAGGCCGCGGACGAGGATCGCGTCCTGCGCCTTGTCGAGCATCGTGGCCTGCTGTGCCAGACGACGGTCGGCCTCGCGCCGCGCCGTCACGTCACGGAAGTAGACCACGAGCCCGTCGTCCGTCGGATACGCCGTGACGTCGAACCAGGTCTCGAGCGGCGTGAAGTACTCCACGAACTGCACGCGGCTGCGGGTGCGGACCGCGCGCTCGTACTCGACCTGGAACGTGCTGCCCACCGCCTCGGGGAACTCCTCCCACACGACCTTGCCGAGCAGCTCGGCACGCGAGCGGTGCAGCAAGCGCTCGCCCATCGGGTTCAGGAAGACGACGCGCCACGCGGGATCGAACATCAGGACCGCATCGGACATGCTCTCGAGCGTCTGCTGCAGCCGGAGGGCCAGGTCGCGACGCTCGCGTTGCGCACGCCGGATCTCCGTCACGTCCTGGAAGGCCCCTTGGATGCGGGACACCCGCCCCATGTCGTCCCGCACGGCCTCGCCGATCACCCGCACGTTGAGGTGCCGGCCATCGCGGCTGTGCAGTTCGAGCTCCAGGTCCCACGGCGTGCCGTCGGCGAAGCAACGCTCCACCGCCCGCCGGATGATCGGCCGATGCCGCTCCTCGTAGTACGCGATCGCCCGCTCGACATCGGGCGCCGTGCCCTCCGGCTCCCCATGGATGCGGCACACCTCGTCCGACCAGACGACGTGGCGCGCACCGCGGTCCAGCCACCAGCCCCCGAGGCGCGCGAGACGTCCCGCCATCTCGAGCTGCATCGTCGAGCGGCCGAGGCGGCGGTTCGCGTCCTCCAATTGCAGCGACTTCTCCTCCAGCTTGCGGATCAGCGCTTCGCTGTAGACCTGGAGGATCTCCTCTTGGTCGGCCACGGGCCGCCGCGGTTCCGTGTCCGAGGTGCCGCGCGAGAGCACCGCCGCGAGCTCGGCGAGGAAGTCCTCGGGTTCCGACGGCTTGAGGATGAAGGCATCCGCCCCGAGATCGCGGGCCAGCTTCGCGTCTTTCTCCTCAGTGTACGTCGCGGTGTACACGATGAACGGTGCCCGCCGCAAGGTCGCGTCGGCCTTCCAGTACCGCAGCAGCGTGTACCCGTCCATCACCGGCATGAGCAGGTCGCTGACGACGACATCGGGCGGGTGGCTGCGCGCCACCACGAGCGCCTCGGCGCCATGCCGCGCCTCATCGACCACATAGCCGTGTCCGCCCAGCAGCGCCCGGAGGTAGTAGAGGTTCTCGTCCTTGTCGTCGACGATCAGGACGCGCGTCACTGATCGGCCCGGCGCGACGGCGGGAAGCCGGCCATCGCCTCGATGGTCGCCACGAATGTGTCGGGGTCGATCGGCTTCTCGAGGTAACCGTCGCAGCCCGCAGCGAGCACCTTCTCGCGGTCGCCGACCATGGCGTACGACGTAACCGCGATAATCGGCACGCGCGCGAGCGTCGGGATGCCCCGGAGCGTGCGCGCCACCGCGTGGCCATCCATACCCGGGAGCTGGATATCCAGCAGGATGAGGTCCGGTGGCGCCGTCGTCGCGGCGTGGACGCCTGAGCGCCCATCGACGGCCATCTCCACCCGATACCCGTGGCGCTCCAGGAGGAAGGTCGCGAGGTAGCGGTTCTGCTCGTTGTCCTCGATCAGCAGGATGCGTTTGGTCACGGTCAGGAGTCGAGCCGCAGGGGGAGGACCACGGTAAAGGTACTGCCGACACCCACTTCACTCACAACCCGGATCTCCCCCTGCAGCAGCTCGCAAAGCCGCTGGCAGATCGAGAGACCGAGGCCCGTGCCTTCGTGCTGCCGCGACAGGCCGGAGTCGACCTGACGGAAGGGTTCGAAGAGCGCGGCGAGATCCCGTTCGGCGATCCCGATGCCGGTGTCCCGGACAAGGACGCGCAGCGCCGGTACCGCCGGCCCACCGGGCTCCCGGCGGTAGTCCGCAAGAGTATCGGCTCGCAGCGTAACTTGCCCGCGCTCCGTGAACTTGACGGCATTGCTGAGCAGGTTCAGCAGGACCTGCTCCACGCGGCGCCGATCGCTGTCCATCGTGAGCGGCGCCTCCGCGGCGTCCAGCCGCAATGTCAGTCCCTTGCGGTCCGCCTGCGGGCGCAGCGTCGCCATGAGGTGCTCCAGCACCGGCGGCAGGGCAAACGTCTCGGAGCGGACCTCGAGCTGGCCGGCCTCGATCTTCGAGATGTCGAGCACGTCGTTGATGAGGGCGAGCAGGTGCCGTGCGCTGTTGCGGACCATGTCGAGTTGCCGACGCTGTTCGTCATTGAGCGGCCCCGCGAGCTGCTGCAGCAGGATGCCGGTGAAGCCGATGATCGAGTTGAGCGGCGTCCGCAGTTCGTGCGACATCGTGGCGAGGAACGCCGACTTGATGCGATCGGCCGACTCGGCCCGGAGTACCGCATCGCGGAGCTCGCGCGTCCGGGTCTCGACGCGCGCCTCGAGGCCCACGTTCAAGTCGCGCAGTTCCTGCTCCTGGCGACGCCGCTGCGTCACGTCGGTCATCGTCACGAAGGCGAGGCAGGCACCGTTCTCCAGCGTCACGCAGCGGCCGGAGTAGCTCAGGCGGCGCTCGCCGGGACCGCCCCTGCGGCGCACGCGTACCTCGAAGTCGTTCAGGACCTCGCCACGGCGCACACGCGCCAGCGGCCACTGCTCCGCAGGGAGCGTGATGCCGTCCGTCGTGGCCACGTCAAAGAGCTGGGAGAACTCCGCCTGGCGCTCGCGCCCCTCGTCGGGATCGTCGAATCCGATCAGGCGCAGCGCCGCGGGATTCCAGTGCACGAAGCTCGCATCGGGATCGGTGATGATCAGGCCTTCCTTCAGGTTCTCGACCACGACCTCGAGGCGGGTGCGCAGCGCGGCCAGCTCCTGCTCCATCCGCTTGCGGGGCGTGATATCGATCGCCACGCCACCGAGGTACCGCTCGCCGACCGAGTTGCGGAACGGGAACTTGACGGTGTTCCACCATCGCGGCTGCCCGCCGTACTCGGTGCGATCCTCGGGGATGTGCACGGGCGCGTCGCTGCGCATGACCTCGACGTCGGTCGCGCGGATGCGTGCCGCGACATCGGCCGGCACGAGCTCTTCGGCGCGATGGCCGATGAAGCGCTCGCGATCGAGCCCGAACGCGGCGCTCCACGCGCGGTTCATCCAGAGGTGGCGCCCCTGCTCGTCGGTCACCCACGCGATCGCCGGCGCCGCCTCCATGAACGCCACGAAGCGGTTCTCCGACTCGTGCAGCGCCTGCTCCGTGCGCGCCCGACTGATCGCGATCGACGCGAGCTGCGTGGCGACGTCGATGAGGCGACGATGGTCCGGCGTGGGCAGCGCGACGCGGCGGTAGTACATGGCGAAGGTGCCCAGCACGCGTCCTTCGGCATCGAAGATGGGCGTCGACCAGGAGGCCCGCAGGCCATGCGGGAGCGCCAAGTCCTTGTACGCGGCCCAGCGCGGATCCGTGGCGATGTCCTCCACGTACACGGGCTCGCGCGTGAACGCTGCCGTGCCGCAACTGCCGGCCATCGGGCCGATGGGCGAGCCGTCGATGGCTTCCATGTACTCGGGAGGCAAACTCGGCCCGGCGCCGTGCCGCACGGTCTTACCGTCGACGTTGAGCAGCAGCACGGAGCACTGCATGCCGGGCGCCTGACCCTCGATGAACCGCACGATCTCCTCGAGCGAGGTGCGCAGGGCCGACCCGTGCGCGACCCCCTCGAGGATGCGTTGCTGCCCGGCGACAAGCTGGTCGTGGCGCTGCCGTTCCGCCGCCTCGCGGCTTACGACCGTCCCGATGAGTCTCCGCATCAGCAACCACAACAACGCCGAGGTCACCGCGACGAAGGCGAGCCCCTTGTAGACGCTGAGGGCGACCAACTGGGCGGGATCGCGCACCAACTGGCCCAGCAGCGCGTCCGAGAAGTAGATCCAGAGCGCGGCAAACACCGCGTAGGAGAGCGTGACCGTCTGCAGCGGCCGCTGCAGGCGATCCGCCAGCGTCCGCCGCGAACTCATCCGCGTCCTGGCTTCGGCGCCGTGCGGCCGACGACGATCGTGATGTTATCGGACCCGCCGCCGTCGAGCGCCTCCTGCAGCAGTTGCTCCGCCGCCTGCTTGGCGCTGGTCATCGACCCTAGGACCTCGGCGATGCGCGCGTCACTCACGTGCTTGGTGAGCCCGTCGCTGCACATGAGGTGCGCAGTGCCCCACTCCGACCGCAGGCGCGTCACCACCGGCGTAGCTTCGTCTCCGCCGATGGCCGAGGACAGTACGTGCGCCAGTTTGGTCTTCTGCGCCGCCTCCGCGGTGAGGACGCCGCGGTCGACGAGATCCTGTGCGACCGTCTGGTCGCGCGAAACCTGCGTCAGCGTACCGTCGCGGTAGAGGTAGTAGCGGGAATCCCCCACCTGCACCAGGTAGTAGGTGGGCCACACGCCCATGTAGATCGTGAGCGTGGTCGCCATCTGCCCATGCCCGTCGGCGGCCGCGCGATCCTTCACGGCCTGGTGCGCGCGCATCGCCGCGGCCACCAACTCGCGCTCGAACTCGTCCGTGCCCGCCTCGGCCCGGTAATAGCAGTCGGTGCTCTCTCCGAGATAATGGAGCACCGCCTCCAGGGCCGTCGCGCTGGCCTCTTCGCCACTCTCGAGCCCGCCGACACCGTCCGCCACCATGGCGACGAAGGCCAGGCGATCCTCGCGCGCGGTCACGGCCTCGATCGACAGACTGGTCGAGAGCACGCGGATCCGCTTGTGAATCGCGGCGAGCAAGAAATGATCTTCGTTCACGGGCCGGACCTTGCCCGGATGGGTGAGCCCGTACACGTCGATCTCGTCATCGAACGGCTTGCGTGGCGCCTGCGTCATACCGGGGGCTCCGACGAATCAGGGTCCGGCCCCAAGATGGGGGCCGGACCCTGATCTCGCTATACCATCAGAGGGCGGATTGGCGCCTGCGGCCTGGGCTGGCCCCCGGCAGCCCTCGTGTTACGGTGCCGTCGACGGCAGCTCGCCGCGCAGCACCGGCGACATCACCCACATGCCCGATCCGCCGGCGAGCCGGCCGAAGCTCTGGGCCACGTCGAAATCCACGACCAGCGACACCGTCCCGTCGTCGGCCACGACCAAGGCATCGTTCGGCAGCGTCACCTTGAGTCCACTCTGCGCAAAGCTCGGCATCTGGAGAGTCCCCGTCACGACCGCGCCCGCCGGCAACGCGGCGTAGCTCGGGCTCGACGCGTAGATCTGCGTCGTACCGCCTTCGCCTTCCACGACGATGTAGGCCCCACTGATGACAAATCGCAGTTGGCCGTAGCGACCCGCCGGGATCTCGACGCCTTCGATGAGCGCCTGCGTGGAGTCCACCAACGTGAGCAGGTCGGTGGTCACGTCTTCCTCACGCAGGATGATGCGACCGCTGGCGTCGTTGGAGTCCGCCTGCAGGTAGATGCGATCGATGGTCACGACCGCCGACAGCACATCGCCGGGCGCGTCGGTGAGATACAGGTTCAGCGTGCCGGAGCCGAGACCGGTAGGCGAATCACATGCGGCGACGCCGGCGAGCAACCCGGCGGCGGCCGTCAGCGACAAGATCGTGGAACGAAGCGTCGAGCGTGACATCACAGTCTCCCGTGGAGAGGTTCATGCGAGAGACTGCAGCGTTGGCGCGATGCGTCACCGCTGCGACGCGCCCGAACGCGTGATGCTCGTCACAGCGCGCGATACTCGCTCTGCACCAGCCCCGAGGGATACGCCTGCGTGCGCACGTGCGCGAAGCGAACATCTCGCTCGACGGCACCGAAAAGCGGGAGACCGGTGCCCAGTACCACCGGTACGCGCGTGACGATGAGGCGTTCGATCAGCCCGGCGCGCAGGAAGCGCTGGATCGTGACGCCGCCGTCGATGTACAGATGCTGCCAGCCGCGCTCGGCGCAGGCCGCCATGATCTCCGCGGGTTCGCCGGCCATCGCGACAATCCTGCCCGCGAGCTCGGGCGCAATGCGCACCTGGCCGCTACTGAGCACCACCACGGGCTTCTCGAACGGCCACGCACCGAAGGTGAGGACCGTCTCGTAGGTGTTGCGACCCATGACGATGGCATCGATACCCGCCATGAACGCGGAGTAGCCGTGATCGTCCACGTCCGCGTCGCCGCTGGGTTGCGGGAGCCAATCGATGCCGCCGTCCAGGCGGGCGATGTATCCGTCGAGCGAGGTCGCGATGAAGACGTGTGCTGGCATAGTGGTCTGCGGTTAGTCACCGGATAGCGCGCCGGCGTTGCTGCAGGACGCGCACCAATCTGCGCAGCGGGGCCTCTCGCTTGAGCTCACACTCCCAGATCACGTGCACGTGCCAGCCGGCCGCCTTCAAGAAGTAACGCACGCGCCGGTCTCGCGCACGGTTGGCCTCGAACTTCCGCTGCCAGAACGCGGCGCGGGTCTTCGGCTTGCTGGTCTGGCAGGAATGCGCGTGCCAGAAGCAGCCGTGTACGAAGACGACGGTCTTGATGCCGCCGAGCACGATGTCAGGGCGTCCGGGTAGGTCGCGATGGTGCAAACGAAACCGCAGGCCTGCGGCGTGGATGGCGCGGCGGACCTGCAGTTCCGGCTTGGTGTCCTTGCCGCGGATGGCGGCCATGATGCGGCTGCGGACGGCGGAAACGCGGGGCATCAGCGAAAGCTATTGCAGTCACGACAAGAACACCGCGAGCCTCCTCAAGACGTCATAGAAACCGTGCCGTCGATGCTACCCTGCCGCTAGCTCCATCTCCTGTTGCTTCAGCGGGAAGAGCTCCGGACGCAGCAACCTCGGAACCAACTCCTTCGCGATTGCCCGAACCACCGGCACTGCCACGGAGTTTCCTAACTGCCGATAAGCCTGAGTGTCGGAGACCGGAATCTTCATGCGACTCCCCTCGCGAGTCTCAAAGCCCATCAGACGAGCACATTCTCGCGGCGTCAGTCGCCGCGGGTTCTTGCCCTGCTGCCCGATCAAGATCTCGCTGCCGTCCTTGTGATACCGTGCGGACAGGGTGCGCGCGACATCCTCCGGACCGAACACGGAGCAGCCAAAGCCATTGCCCTTGTCACGATGCTTCGCGGCATACGCCTGCAGGTACTGCCACAAGTGATCGCTCAGGGTGTACCGCTCGTGAACGACGGTCCTCCCACGCACAACCTTCGTGAACGGCGCCTCTGGCTCTTCGTCTGCCGAATGCAGGATGTCACCGAGCTTTGGCTTCTTCTTCGGCACCTTGATCGAGTCGAAGTCGAAGTGGACCTTCATCGAGCGTCTGAAGCCGACCAGGAACACGCGTTCACGCCGCTGCGGCACCCACGAGGCCGCCGAAATCACCTTCGGCTCTACGCGGTATCCAAGCTCACTCAGCGCGCCCATAATCACCGTAAAGGTTCGTCCTCCATCGTGGCTCTGGAGATTCTTCACATTCTCAAGCAAGAACGCCTTCGGCCGCTTCGCCTTAAGGATTTCTACGATATTGAAAAACAGCGTGCCCTGAGTCTTGTCGAGGAAGCCGTGCGCCCGGCCTAGGCTGTTCTTCTTCGAGACTCCCGCCAGGCTGAACGGCTGGCAGGGAAACCCCGCAAGCAACAAATCGTGGTTGGGTACCTCTGACGGATCCTTCTGGGTGATGTCACCCCAGATTTCGTGGCCATCCGGAAAGTTCGCCGTGTATGTGCGCGCGGCGTGCGCATCCCACTCGGAAGTGAAGACACATCTGCCATTCAGCTCCTCGAAGGGTCGCCGGAGGCCGCCGACGCCAGCGAACAAGTCGATGAATGTGAAATCGGGCTGGCGCGGACGCTCGTCTCGTGCTAGCTCATCCTCAATGCCCTTGATGACTCCCCACTTTGGCACCGACTCTCCCGCCACCCATCGCCGCACCGTCCGCGGCTGCACGCCGGCTCGTTCGGCCAGTTCCGCTTGGGTCCAAAAGCGGAGCGCGTGGTGCACCGTACGCAGTGCCGGGTTTTCTTCGGCGGGAGACATAGAGGTCAATATGTCCTCATTTTCTCCCGCCGTCAAGGGTTAGCGGAGGGCTGTTTGAGCGCGCTTTCACTCGCTGCTGCGAAGCAGATGCTTCGCGACCACGGAGCTCGCCGAATTTACGCGAAGGCGCTGGCACCGAACGACAACAGCAAGAACCAGGTCTACCTCGGCGGCGACTTCGAAGTGCTGCAGGTCATTCCGGGTGGCGAACCCGTTCCGGGTGTCAGCGGTACGCACGGCGAACCGATCTTCAAGTCGGCGCTGACGTTCTCGTGGCTCGACGACGAGGGTCGTGCCTTCCCCGCTCCGGCGGCTCAACTCATCCTCTATCCGCAGTATCCCGAAGTACGGATGTCTGGATTCCTTCGGGGAGCTCAGTGGGCACCGAATGATGTGCTTACCGTGCGAGACAAAGGACGTGTGCTGCTGCTCGGCGTCACGGCGACTGACCAGATCCTTGGTATCGCCGCAGGCGCCGCCACTTCGCTGGCGCACGAGATACGTGCGCTCGGCGACTTGCCAACCATCGGCGTTCTACTTGACCTCGGCGTTCCCGGCGGCCTTAGCGCGAAGGAAACGACGCACGAACTCTTGCGGCGCGTCGACGCGATCTCGAAGAAGGGATGGATCGAGTCATGGCGTCTCCTCCCGGATGGAAGTCGAGCCCCGTGCACCGGCAGCAACTGCGGCGGGGTCACGCTGGAATCGGAACTCGGCATTCTTGCCAACGGCCGGGCGGAGCCGGATTTCCTCGGCTGGGAGGTGAAATCGGCAACGGTGGCCAACCTCAGCCAGCCACGCATCGGTACCGTAACGCTGATGACACCGGAGCCCACAGGCGGCTTCTATCGGTCTGAAGGCGTGGAGGCTTTCGTACGAAGGTTCGGCTACCCTGACAAACTGGGCAGGCCGAAGAGGCTGAATTTCGGCGGCATACATAAGTTTGGCGTTACGCACGCGAGCACCGGGCTGCGACTGACCGTAAATGGGTTCGATGTGGAAAGCGAAACGCTCGTCCGCGCTGACGGCGCACTCGAACTCTTGGACCCGACTGGCATCGTTGCAGCATCGTGGTCTTTTTCCCCGCTCCTCGCGCACTGGAACAGCAAGCACGCTCACGCCGCATACGTACCCTCGGTTCGGCGGAACCACCCGAGCCGCTCGTACGCGTACGGCGCATCGACACTACTCGCGGAGGGTACGAGCTTTCTGTCGTTCCTGCTCGCCGTTGTTCGAGGCGCAGTGTACTACGATCCGGGAATCAAGCTCGAGACTACCGACACCGGAACTCGCACTAAGCGGCGGAGCCAGTGGCGCATCTCAGGTCGCGAGCTTGGAACACTCTATCGGTCCTTTGGCTGGTACAGCGCGGTCAACACCGCGCGATCGTAGCTGCGCGCGCCGTTCCAGCAACTTGTACGTCTGCCTCACTCCCCTGTGTCCTGTCTCGATTCAGCCACTCCGGCGGCAGACCAATCAGGCAGTCACCTTCCTTTCTAGCTCCTTCGGAAGTCGCTCACGAAACTGCGAGTCGCGCAGGAACGCTTGAAGAATCTTGAAGCGGTACTCCAATGCCTGCCCGTCGTTCGGGCTTTGCATCAGTCGGTCAAAGATCGCGAGATCCTGTCTTACGGTGCGCTCTCCCCCAGCCGTTTCGCCCCGCGCGATTGCGGCCTGCTGAGCGCGAAGCACGGACCGGTTGTGACGGCGGAGCGCATCGAATTCAACCAAGCGTGACCGTACCATCAGACTCGAGCCGGTCGCCCGCTTCTCCTCGAGCAGGAACGCCATGAAATAGACCGTGACCAAGCCGACAGATGAGAGCAACTCATCTTGTTCCTCGAAGACCGAGGCCATCCGATCCAGAGTGTGACTCACACGACTCAAAAGTCGGCGAGCCTCTGCCAATCGAACAGGGCGACCCTTTGTATCACGATACTGCCGCACGAAGTCATCGAGATCGCGACGTTTCGTTGCTACAAACTGACCAGCGTGCGCCAGGTAAAGGAACTTGGCTGCCAAGTCATACTGGCGGTATCGGCTATTCTCGATTGGGAGATGTCTTCGGAAGAACCTGTGGCGCTTCACGAGCCTTCTGATTATCGGCGGAATCGCACCACCGATCGCATTGCGCTTCTCCGGTGCATTCAGAGGTACGGCCTCGTTCAACCTAGAGAACAGCTCCTCGATGACTTCTTCCTCGTCGGTCTCGATAACAACCACATCAAGCGACGCCTTTGAGAACCGAGCCGCAAGCGCAGGTTGCTCCTTTGAGAGCTGCCGATACCCCATTCCGGCCGCAGCGTCTTCGTTCTTGTTGGCGGTTGCATCTAGGAAATCAAGACTGAGATCAAAGTCGCCGTCTCGAAATCCGCGAACGGTCTCCAGACGCTGCTTGCCATCAACGATGGCGTAGCGCGCAGACGAACCCCCACTTCTACTCAGCAGGTGGAAATACAACTTTGGAACGTCGTACCCATTGATGAGGGAATCAACAAAAAGCTGTCGCTTCTCGATGCTCCAAATTCCGGACTGTCGCTGGTAGTCCGGCTCAAGGTTGAACTTCTCCATCTCACCAATGAGATGCTCCACCGTGGATTGCTCGGAAGGCATCTTGGTCATCCGAAATCGACTCATCGAGCCCCTCCCACTGCAAGGCTTTGAAGCTCTGGATACAGCGAAAGCCGACTGTATCCGAGCAACTGAAGCGCACTACGAATCCGCGTCTTCGCTCCAGCCGGAACTCGAACGCGCGCGAGGAGCGAGTCATCGCGGATAGCGTCGAGCGCAACCGGGTTGCGATGGGTAACCGTGAACACCCCTTGCTGAGCAACCAGACGGGGGAACGAACGCGGAGCAATGAATGCAAGCGGCTGAAACAACACGTCGTCCGGTGAGGTCTTCACGGATTCTATCGTGTATGAGTCCAGAGTGACATCTAGCCCGGCACAGTGGATCTGTCGGCCCGAACCCGCCAGTTCATTGAGACGAACTGGATCGAGGCACCAAACCACCCCTCCGCGATTGTCGTTCTCCGGCTTCTCCACTGCGAAGTAGAGTGCGACCAGCGCACTCTCGGACCAGTCGAGCAGCCGAGTGTCTATACCGTAGTGTCGCATGTAAAACATCCAATCCCACGCGGAAAGCGACGAATGCGGCAGGAATGCGGAGGCATTCTGCCGAAAACGCTGATATAGCCCCCATTCTCGCTGGACGGTCGATCCAGCTCGCGAGATAGATGGCAGCAAGGACCCACGCTTCCGAGCCTTGCCCTCACCTCTGAACCAGTGATTCGCCAGACTCGCGAATCTGCCTCCCTTCTCAAAGAGTGCTACGAATTGCGCGAGGCTGGACACACTCTCGTCGGCCCAATAGAAGCTCATTTCGTGCTCCGAACGTCGTTCGTCTCCCTATGCGGCCCCTGCACGCTTCACATCAATCAGCGAGCGAGCCACGCTCTCGACAACGGCTTTCGCGAGTTTGACCGGGACGGCGTTGCCAATTTGCCTGAATGCACGCGACCACGAAGGTGCGAACTCGTAGCCGTCGGGGAAGTCCTGCAATCTTGCGGCCTCCCGGACCGTCAGGTATCGAACACGGCCGTTCGTAGGATGTCGAAGTGTATTCTCGCCCCCAGGAACTCCGTGAACTCCGGCCTTGATCGTTTTTGAAGGCCAATCCACGTCGCTACCAGAGTGACCAGGGTACGTCCTAGCCCCGCCCACGAACACGTGCTGCAGGCTAGGAATACCTGACGATCGCGGGTCTGGCAGTCCTTTGAGGCAATCACGGACTGTTACCCACGGCTCATGGGTGCAGCCTGCGACCTCGCAAGAACGATTGGCCCGACGTCGCTCAGCTGTTCTTCGAACCCTGATTCCGTGTCGGCGCCAGTACGCGCCGTCGTCGACTTGCGCTCGAATCAGCGCCGACGCGCAGTGGGTCCTGACCGGGGGCGACCATTCAACATCCTCATCGTTCCGGAACGCGACGATGAAGACGCGCTGCCTAACTTGGGCGCTTCCGAAGTCGGCTGCATTGAGAAGAACTGGGGGATAGACGGTGTACCCTTTTGCTCTGTTCCTGCCAGATCGGCCCCGGGCAGCGCCACGGTCACTTCCAACGATCTGGAGAAGTTGAGGAGAAGAAAGCCACTCGAGCAGCTGATTCCTATACTGCAGGAACTTCGGTCGAATCAGGCCTTGTACGTTCTCGATAACAATCGCCCGCGGCTGTATCTGTGCGATCGCTCGGACCACATGTGCGAATAGGTTCCTAGCATCGTCTGGCCCTCTGTGGCTACCAGCTAGGGACCAAGGCTGGCATGGTGCACCGGCGAGCAGGATATCTGCGCGTCCCTTGAAATCGCTGAAATCGACGGACTCGACATTCTCATCTCGAATCGAGTTCGGATGAATCCCATGCACGCCTATGGCATTGCGTCGAAGGGTTGCACACGCTTCCACGTCGTTATCAAACAACGCTATGGGGCGAATACCCGCCCAGCTTGCACCGAGCGAGAGCCCACCTGCTCCCGCAAAGAGCTCAATCGCCGAAAGACTCGTATTCGCCAAAGCGGAATCTCCGCATCGTTTGCGATTGGGGGACCGTCACGTACGACGAGACGGGCACCCGGCTGGGGATGCCCGTCTCGCTGGATGAGGTGCGCGACTACAGCTTCACCCGCACTCGCTAAACCCGCACACGTGGCACTTCACGCAGCCTTCCGCGAACTCCAGCTGCGAGCCGCAATCCGGGCAGGTGCCGATGAAGTTCTCGCCCGTGTTCACGGACTCGAAGGCCATCTGCGTGCCCCCGGCGGTCACGGTCTGCTGCACCACCGGCTTGGCGCCCGGCGCGGCCAGCGTCTCGGCCGTCGTGAGCAGCTCCTGCTGCACGCCCTGCTTGGTGCGCATCCAGTCTTCCAGCGCGAGGCCGATCGCGTCCGGCACGGAGAGCACCTTGTTGGGGCCGAGGCCCACGGCGCGGTCCGAGGAGATGCCGCGCAGCTGACGGTGCACCTGCTGGATCGGGATGCCCGAGCGCAGCGAGAGCGAGATCAGGCGGCCCATCGCTTCGGCGTCGGCCATGGCGGAACCACCGGCCTTGCCGAGGTTGATGAACACTTCGAAGGGCTGACCCTTGTCGTCCTCGGTGATGTGCACGAACATCGTGCCGAGCGGCGTCTCCTTGCGGATGGCCGTGGACTTGAGGACGTCGGGGCGCGCGCGCTTCTGGCGGCGCTGGAGGTTCTCGGCCTCGGCGTCGAACAGCAGCTTCTGCAGGCGCTGGTTGGCGGCCGTGACTTCGGCGAGGCGCTCGTTCAGGTCCGCGAGCTCCTGGCGCGAGGCTTCGTCGGCCTTGCCATCACGCTTGGCGGCGGCTTCGGCGGTGGCGCCGGTCGAGAGCACCTGGCCGTCGCGCGAGCCGTCGCGATACACGGTGACGCCCTTGCACTTCATCTCGTACGCCAGCTCGTAGATCTTGCGCACGTCGTCCTGCGTGGCGGCGTGCGAGAAGTTCGTGGTCTTCGAGATGGCCGAGTCGCAGTGCTCCTGGAACGCGGCCTGCATGCGGATGTGCCACTCGGGCGCGATGTTGTTCGCCGTGGCGAACACCTTCTGCCACTTCTCCGGCACTTCCGGCTGGATGACCGAGCCCGTCTTGGCGATGCGCTCCATGAGCGCGTCGGAGTACCAGCCTTCCTTCTTGGCGATGGCGACGAAGTCTTCGTTCACGTCCGGCATCATGACGCCGGCCTGGTTGCGCATGAAGGCAACGGCGAAGAGCGGCTCGAGACCCGACGAGCAGCCGGCGATGATGGAGATCGTGCCCGTCGGCGCGACGGTGGTGACGTTGCAGTTGCGCAGCTTGAGCTCGGGACGGATGCGGTTGCCGTTCTCGTCACGCGCGCAGGTGGCGTCGGGGCCCCAGATGGACTGCGCCCATTCCGGGAACGCGCCGCGCTCTTCGGCGAGGCGGGCCGACTCCTTCTTGCCCTCGACGTCGACGAACTCCATCACCTTGCGGCCGAACTCCACGCCTTCCGGCGAGTCGTAGACGATGCCGAGCTTGATGAGCGCGTCGGCGAAGCCCATCACGCCGAGGCCAATGCGACGGATGCGCTTGGACAGCGCGTCGATCTCGGGCAGCGGGTATTTGTTGGCGTCGATGACGTTATCGAGGAACTTCGTGGAGAGGTGGATGTCCTTGGCGAAAGACTTCCAATCCATCTTCCCGTCGTTCACGTAGTAGCCGACGTTGATCGAGCCGAGGTTGCAGACGTCGTACGGGAGCAGGGGCTGCTCGCCGCAGGGGTTGGTCGCCTCGTAGGCGCCGAGGTGCGGCACCGGATTGTAGCGGTTGGCCTCGTCGATGAAGAACACGCCGGGCTCGCCCGTGCGCCAGGCGCCCTCGATCATCTTGTCCCAGACTTCCTTCGCGTCCATCTGGCCGACGACCTTCTTCGTCGCCGGGTCGATGAGGTCGTACGACGTGCCGGCCTTCAACGCCTCCATGTACTTCGTCGTGATGGCGACGGAGATGTTGAAGTTCGTGATCTTCGTGAGGTCTTCCTTGGACGTGATGAACTCCATGACGTCCGGGTGATCGACGCGCAGGATGCCCATGTTGGCGCCGCGGCGCGTGCCACCCTGCTTCACCGCGTCCGTGGACGCGTCGTAAAGCTGCATGAACGAGATCGGGCCGCTGGCGACGCCGGTGGTGGATCGCACCATCGACCCGCGCGCGCGCAGCCGCGAGAACGAGAAGCCCGTGCCGCCACCCGACTGATGGATGAGCGCCATCGAGCGCAACGTGTCGTAGATGCCCGACTGGCCGTTGGAGAGCGCGTCATCCACCGGCAGCACGAAGCAGGCGGAGAGCTGGCCCAGCGGACGGCCGGCGTTCATGAGCGTCGGCGAGTTCGGCTCGAAGCGACGCTGCGTCATCAGTTCATAGAACTGGTTCGCCGTCTTCTCGATCTGCTTGTCCGTCGCCCCGTACTTGCGATCCGCCTCGGCGATCGTCGTCGCGACGCGCCAGAACATGTCTTCTGGCGTCTCGACCGGCTTGCCAGACTTGTCCTTGACGAGGTAGCGCTTCTCGAGAACGGTACGCGCGTTCTGCGAGAGCGTCGCCGGCGTGGCGGGCGGGTTTACGGGGAGCGGCATAGCAACTTCTCCAACGAAGGGTATTGGGCCAAACCTGGGGCGATTCCGGCAATGATCCGTCGAGGATCTGTCCGGCCCAGGGGTCGAGGGCGTCCAAGCTACCGCGCCTGTGATTCCGCGCAAGAACTTGGTAAGCCACTCAAAGGGAACGACTTATACGACTAGCATCACGAAACGGTCACGGGACTCGGCTTTTCCACGCCCGAGTCGCTGGCCCTTGCACCCTCAGTCCAGCGACACCGACGCGACACTTCACCCGTCACCAGCTAAATATCGCATCTCATTACAAATCAACAACTTAGCGATTCGTTCCCCGCACAGCGTTTCGGGTCCCGTTCGCGATGGGGAGGCAACGTACCCCGAACCTTCCCGGCCCGCTAGTCCCTTGTGATTTGCCTGCTCGCACAGTACCCACACCATACCGACGCGTCAGCCGCGCGCACGATACAGCTCCTTGAGTTTCACATAGGTCACGAAGCCGCCACGCACGCGCGTCCGCTGCTCGTCCGACAACGGTCGCCGCACACGCGCCGACACGCCCACCACCAAGGAGTCGGGCGGAATCACCTCCCCTTCGCCCACCACGGCACCCGCGGCCACGAGCGAGCCCGCCCCCACCACCGCACCGTTGAGCACGATCGCGCCAATGCCGATGAGCGCGCCGTCCTCGATCGTGCAGCCGTGCACCACCGCGCGATGCCCGATCGTCACCCGCGCCCCGATGCGACACGGCATCCCCGGATCGCAGTGCAGCACCGCGCCATCCTGCACATTGGTCTCGGCGCCGATCACGATCGCGTCGCGATCCCCGCGCAGCACCGCGCCAGGCCACACGCTCACGTGCTCGCCGAGCGTCACGTCCCCGATGATGGTCGCCGCAGCATGCACCCACGCCGTCGCGGGAACCCGAGGCGCACGCAGCAGACCCGGCGCATGAACGGGTACGGAGTCGTGAGCGTGATGTGAGTCGTGAGGCACAAGCGATGAGAGCGATGGGTTGAGCGCAGCGACCATTCGCGCGCCTCTTACAGCTTACAGCTTACAACTCACATCTGCAGTTAGAAGCCAACCCCTCTCGCCCCCACCGCCCCCCCGCCCTATATTCGCAAGATTCCACCCTCATGCCCACCGTGATTCGCTGCACGTTCTGCGGCCGTGACAACGACCCCGCCTCCAAGTTCTGCCTCGACTGCGGCAAGCCAGTCGTGGCGAACGGCGCGCGGCTCATCCCCGTCCCGAACATCGGCGGTGGTGGCGTCGTGCCGGACACGCGCGTCTCGGCCAAGGTCGACGCGAGGCCCGGCGGTGCCTCTGGCGTGAAGACCCCGTGTCGCTACTGCCAGACGCCTGTCGATCCGGCCCTGCCCTTCTGCCCGAAGTGCGGCGGCCGCGTCGCGGCAGAAGCGACGCCAGCGAAGAGCACCGCCGTGTGCGGCTCGTGCATGAACCCGGTGACGCCGGGCGCGGACGTCTTCTGCGCACGCTGCGGTGCACGCGTCGCCGGTGCGCCAGAGCCGCCGCCCACGCCCGCCATGGGGACCGCCGTCTTCTCCGCGCGCGCCGCCGTCTCCGGCCCGAAGATCTCGATCCTCGACAGCACTGGCCAGACGGTGAAGTCCGTCACGATGGAATCGAGCGAGTCGACCATCGGGCGTGCCGACGGCGAGCTGCGCTTCCCCGACGACGTCTATATGAGTCCGGTGCACGCGCAGCTCTCATTCCGTGACGGCCAGCTTTTCCTGCGCGACCTCGGGTCCCGCAACGGCACCTGGCTCTACGCCACCGAGCCTTACAAGCTGCAGGACGGCGACTCCATCCTCGTCGGCTCGCAGATCATCCGCTTTCGCCGGCTCGGATACCCGGGCCCGAATCCCCCCGAGGCCGACGCGACGCGTCGCCTCGGATCCGCGACGCCGAGTGCCGACGTCGCGGTGTTGCAGCAGCTGCGTGCCGATGGCTCGGCGCGCGACAGCTGCCACTTGTCTCCTGCACGCTCCGTCGTGGTGGGCCGGGCAGAGGGCGACTGGCTGTTTCCGTACGACCAAACCATGAGTGGCCGCCACGCCGAGATCCGCAGCGAGGATCTCGAGTTCATCGTGCTCGACCTCGGCAGCCGCAACGGCGTCGCGGTCGCGGTGCGCGGTGAGCGGCCCGTGAAGGCCGGCCAGAAGATCCTCCTGGGCGACCAGACCCTCCGCGTGGAGAGCTTGTGAGCGAACAGAAAGTCTGTCCCACCTGCGGCACCGAGTATCCCCTCAGCGAGCGATTCTGCCCGCGGGACGGCACGGCGCTGCGTTCCTCGAATACGGGTGGAGACCTGCTCGGCTCGGTCGTCGCCGACCGCTACCATGTGATCAAGAAGCTCGGCGAAGGCGGCATGGGTGCCGTGTACCTGGCCGAGCACGTGAAGATGGGCCGCAAGAGCGCGCTGAAGGTGATGCACCCCGGGATGAACTCCGATCCGGATGCCATCGCGCGGTTCAACCGCGAAGCGAGCAATGCGTCACGGCTCTCGCATCCGAACATCTGCGGCATCTATGACTTCGGCGAGACGCCCGACGGGCTGATCTACCTCGCGATGGAGTTCATCGAGGGCAAGGCGCTCACGGATCTCATCGAGGCGGGCGGCTCGCTGCAGCCGGCGCGCGCGGCGAGCATCGTGCACCAGGTGGCCGACGCGCTGCAGGTCGCGCATGACGCGGGCATCGTGCACCGCGACCTGAAGCCCGACAACATCATGGTCGCGAAGAACCGCGACGGCTCGGACTTGGTGAAGGTCGTGGACTTCGGCATCGCGAAGGCCAGCTCGAGCGATGCGCAGAAGGTGACGAAGACGGGCCTCGTAGTTGGCACGCCGGAGTACATGAGCCCCGAACAGCTCGCGGGCGACAAGCTCGACGGCCGCAGCGACATCTATTCGTTGGGCTTGGTGGCGTTCAATTGCCTCACGGGCAAGCTGCCGTTCCCGAGCGAGTCGGCGCAGGAAGCGATGATCATGCGGCTCACGGACCGTCCGCGCACGCTGGCGGAGATCCGGCCGGATGTGTCGTGGCCCGAGGAGCTGCAGGCGGTGCTCGACCATGCGCTGGCCCGCGATGCGGCGGAGCGCTACCAGAGCGCGGCGCAGTTCGGCCGCGAGTTCGCCGAAGTGGTGGCGGCGCTGCCAGCGACGCAGGCCGCCGAGGGCGCGACGATGGTGATCGGCGCGGCGACGGCCGCCGCCAAGACGCCGGCCGCGAGGACCGCCGCGACAGCGCCGCCGCCGACGCGGGTGGCAGGCAAGGGTGCCGCGGCGCCAGCGAAGGCCGCACCGGTGGCCGTCGAGAAGAAGTCGCCGATCGTCCCGATCGTCGGTGGGGTGGCGGCGGTGGCGGTGATCGGCTTCTTCGCCGTCAAGCAGTTCACGGGCTCACCCGCGGGCGAGATCACGGGCGACACTGCGGGCGTGACGCAGCTCGCGGGCGCGACCGGCGCGGACACCGGTGGCACGACGAACATGAGCAATCAGCTGCCGGACAACGCGCCGACGCCGAACCCGACGGGCACGAACGCACCGACGAACACGGGTACGAACACGCGTCCCCCGGCGAACACGAACCGACCCGGCCCGTCGACGAACACGCAGACGCCGCCGCAGAACACCGGAACGCAGACCCCGCCGCAGAATACGGGCACGCAGACACCGCCGAGTGGCGGCGGAACCACGGGTGGGGCGACACAGCCGAATCCGGCGCCGACGACGCCGCCGGCTCCTGCGGGGCCGCCGGTGCGCGATCGACTCATCGCTTGGCAGCGCACCCTGCTCAACGCAGAGGTCACCGAAGCCGACGGCATGCGTATCGCGCGGGAGTCTGCACCCCTCCGCGCGAACCTGACCGGAGTCGACCTCGGGCAGTGGTACGTGGTGCAGATGCTCGCGTACGGCCTGTACGATCTCGATCGCGGCTGTGCATACGCTGACTCAGTAATCAGAGCATTCCCGCCGAACGACGGGACGGCGAAGGCGGCTGCGGAAATCAAGAGTACCAACTGCCAGTGACGCACATCACCACCGTTCGGGTCGCAGCAACCTCGCGCCCCTCGCAGGTGCCCCGTAAGTTTTTCCAGCCGCGTTCCACTTCACCTCGCACCCGCGTCTCGTGACGGGCTCTCCGACTCCCAACGGCAAGGTCATCGTCCACGTCTTCGGACGTACGGACGTGGGCCGCACGCGCGAGCACAACGAGGACACGTTCGCCGTCGCCGACCTGACGGCGTTCAACGCGACCCTGCAGCCCGAGGTCCGCACCCACGTCTGCGGCGAGCGCGGGTCGCTGTTCATGGTGGCCGACGGCATGGGCGGGGCCGCCGCGGGTGAAGTCGCGAGCCAGATGGCGGTGGAGACCATCCTGGCCGAACTCGACGCGCGCTGGCGCCAGTCGCAGTCCACCGACTCCGAGACCTTCGCGCATGCGCTCAAGGCCTCCACCGAGACCGCGAACGCGAAGATCCACGGATACGCCGCGGCGCATCCCGAGAATCGCGGCATGGGCACCACGGCGACCATCGCCGGTCTGCTGGCCGACACGCTCTACCTCTGCCAGGTCGGCGACTCGCGCGGCTACATCGTGCGCGACGGCCAGGCGATCCAGATCACGAAGGACCAGTCGCTGATGCAGAAGCTGATCGAGGCGGGCGAGCTGACGCCGGAAGAAGCCGAGGTCAGCGAGCGGCGCAACATCATCCTGCAGGCGCTGGGCCCCGAAGCGAAGATCAAGGTGGACCTCACGTCGCAGCAAGTGAAGCGCGGCGACGTGCTGATTCTCTGCTCGGACGGCCTCTCCGGCCAAGTGCGCGCCAACGAGATCGCCGACGTCGTGAAGAGCGAGCCGGATCTGGTGAACGTCTGCAAGCGCCTCATCGACCTCGCCAACGAGGCCGGCGGCCCGGACAACATCACGGTGGTGGCGGCGCGATTCGAAGGCGAGGGGCTGCCGGACGCGGGCGCGGAGTCGCTCGCGCACCGCGTGTACCGCGGCTCGCAGGAGCGTCCCACGGTACCGCTCGACCGCAGCTCGATCCCGCAGCTCAGTGCGCTGGCCGATGACGACGACGCCCCCGCCGAAGCGCCGACGGTGGAGGCGGAGACTCTCGCGCCGCCCAAGGTGGCGGTCGGGAGCGCCGGCCGCGGCCCGACGGCGGAGATCGCGCCGCCGACCGTGCGCGCGAAGCTGCCGGAACCGCCGCCACCCGGCGGCCGCATCCCGGCGAACACGCTGCGCATCTACTTCGGCGCCCTCGCATTCCTCGTCGCCTTCGTCGCGCTGTTCATGTGGTGGCGCCGCGGCTGATGGCCGTCGAGTTCCGCATCACCAAAGGCGCGCGCGCCGGCGCGCGCGAGCGCTTCGAGAAGTCCATCGTCGCCATCGGGCGGCACCCCATCAACGACCTGCGCTTCGACGCCGAACGCGACCTCGATGTCTCGTCGCGGCATGCGGAGCTGCGCATCGTCGGCGATCGCCACGTGCTGGTGGACCTCGGGTCGACCAACGGCACGTTCGTGAACGGCCAGGCCGTCTCCGGAGAGCGCGCGCTGGCCGACGGCGACGTGGTCACCTTCGGGGCCGACGGTCCGCAGGCGGAGTTCCGCATCGTGGGCGAGCAACCGAGCGTCTCGCCGTCGCGCGGCATGCCGACCGCCGCCGCGGCGCCGAGCGCGCCGCGCCTGAACACGACGGAGCGTGTGGCGATCGCCGTCGAGCAGCAGACGGGCGCGCTCAAGCGCATTGTGGCGGGGCTGGCGGTGGTGGTGATCGCCGGCGCGCTCGTCGCCGTATGGGTGACGCGGAAGAGCGCCGCGGAGACGCGGGCGCAGCTCGCGTCCCTCGTCGCGGCCAACGACTCGCTCTCGCGAGCCCTCGAGGCGCGGCTCGGCGAGACGGGCATCGCCGATGCGTCCTTGGCGGCGGCGCGCGCGGAGTCGGAGCGGCTCTCGCGCGAGTTGCGCGAACAGCAGGCGCGCGGCGGCGATCTCTCGGCGGCCGCGGCGGCGGTGCGCGAGTCGCAGACGCGCACCGCGTCGCTGGCGGGCATGGACTACGCGGCCATCGCCGATGCGAACCAGCGGGCGATCGTCTTCCTGGTCGTCGAGTTCCCCGATTCGTCCAAGGCTACCGGCACGGGCTTCAACGTGCTGCCCAGCGGGTTGATCGTGACCAACCGCCACGTGGTGCAGCGCCCCGATGGCACGCGCGCGCAGCGCATCGCCGTCGCGTTCGACGGCACGACTGGGCAGTGGAAGCGCGCGAGCATCGAGCTGGTGAGCGAGAGCGACGAACTGGCGTTCCTGCGTCTCTCGACGGCCGGCACGTATCCGGTGGTGAACGGCGTCGCGCGCGACGATGCGACCACCGGCGTGGGCCGCCCGGTGGCGATCCTCGGGTATCCGCTGGGCACGGGCACCGCGGGCATGAGCGGAAGCATCAACACCTTGACGCCCTCGGCGACGCTCAGCGTGGGCACGGTGAGCAAGCGCGTGCCGGAGACGGTGCAGCTCGACGCGTTTGCGGCGCAGGGATCGAGCGGATCGCCGGTCTTCGACCGCCGCGGCATCGTCGTCGGCGTCATCTACGGCGGCGCCACGGAGAGCGGTGGTCGCATTGTCTACGCCGTGCCGGCGTCGCGCCTCGCGGCGCAACTGCCCACGGACGCGCGCGCGGTCCTGCGCTAAGGCACGTTCGGCGTACGGGGCGGTGCCGGCGGCGCGCTGATGCCGTCGATCACGCGCACCCGCGTGCCCGCGGGGCCAGGGCGCTGACGCGCCGCGCGTTCCATCTCGAACAAGGTGCGCTGCACGTCGCGAGAGACCTCAGCGGCACCGCGCGTCGGATCCGTCTGCGGTACGCGCGACGGAATGATGCGGATCTCGCTCCGTCCGTCGGCGACGCCGAGGTCGCGCACCTGCAGCAACCGCGTGATGGAATCGTCCGGTGTGGGAATAAACGAGAGCGAGATGATGATGTCGGCGTCGAGGGCCTCGCGTACGGCATCGACGGTGCGCGAGCGCTGCAACGCCGCCTCGACGGAATCGTGCGGCACGACGGCGAAGCGCGGATTGCGCGCGAAGCCGGCGTTGAGGGAATCCACGAGCACGTCCGCGGCGACGTTGAGGTCGGGGCGCCCGCGCGACGGCCGCGGTGGCGCGACGACCACCCGGCGGACCGGAGGCGCCGACCCGCGGACCGCTGCGGCCTCCCGGGCCATCACCTCCGCCTCGGCCGCCATCGCCGCGGCGTCGGCGGATCGCAGGGTCGGCACGCGCATGCCGCGCATCAGCGAGTCCAACACCACGCGCTGGATCTCGCGGCGGATGGAATCCGCGAGCAGCGTGAGCGACACGCTATCCCGTCGCTCGGCGGGCGCCACTTGCGGCCGCTCGGCGATGCGCTGCGTCACCGCGGCGGCAATCGCCACGGAGTCCTCGCGAGAGAGCATGGTCGCGGCGGGGGCGACGGCTTGCAGCGACTCCGCCAGTGCGATCGAATCGCGCATCTGCGAGCTCACCACGGCCTCGCCGCGGCGCTGGCCGGCCAACCAGGCCGACGCGACCAGCAGCACGCCGGCCGTCGCGATGGCGACCAGACGGCCCCGGCTGGGCGCCATGGGCGGCATGGCCAGCGTTTCGCCGGAGCCACTGCCCATGGCATCGAGGGCGGCGACGACCTCTGACGCACTGGCCGGCCGGTCCGAGGGCGCCTTCTGCAGGAGGCGCGAGAGCAGTGCGCGCAGCGCGACCGGCACGTCCGGCCGCGAGCGCTCGACCGGTTCCGGCTCGCGGGTCAGCTGGGCGGCCATCGTCTGCTGCGGCGAGGCTTCCTTGAACGGCACCTTGCCCGTGAGCAGCTCATAGCCGAGCAGCCCGAGCGCGTAGAGATCCATGCGATGATCGGCCGCAGGATCCGCGGCGATCTGTTCCGGCGCCATGTACGCCGGCGTCCCGATGGCCATGCCGGCGCTGGTGTAGCCGGACTGCGGCATGGCCGCCGAGATGGCTTTGCTCACGCCGAAATCGGTGACCAGCGCGTGGCTCCCCTGCATGAGCACGTTGCCCGGCTTGATGTCGCGATGGATCACGCCCATGCCATGCGCATATTCAAGCGCCTCGGCCACCTCGTGCAGGATGCGCACGACCTCGCGCACGGAAAAGCGGTCGCCGCGGGCGAGCGCCTCGCGCAGCGACAGGCCGTGGATGTACGGCATCGTGTACCAGATGAGCGTATGCTGCTCACCGGCGCTCAGCAGCGGCACGATGTGCGGATGCTGCAGCTGCGCCGCGACCTGGATCTCGCGGCGGAAGCGCTCGTGGTTGACGCCGGCGGCGAGCTCCGGCGGCAGGACCTTGATGACGACCTTGCGCCCCAGCGTGGTATCCGTGGCCACGAACACGCGGCTCATACCGCCGCCCGTGAGCTCCCGCTCGAGCGTGTAGCTCGGGGCGAGGGCGGCTTGCAGCTGGGCGGTGAATTCGGACACGGTGTGAGCGGGCGGGTACAGGATAGTGTATCTACGGGTGCAGCGAGCCGCGAGGTTCTGCGACCACGTCAGGCCAGTCGTCGTGCGGCAGCTTCCTGCATCGCCCGGTCGGCACTCCAGGCGCAAATCACGTTCGGGACCTCCGGCAGTTCCTCCGCGAGCGCCGGCGGCCCGAACAGCACCGCGACCACCGAGCGTCGCGCGGCGCGTGCCTGCTGCACCAGCTCGGCGACGCGCGCGCGCGTCGCCGTGTGATACCCCGCACGTCCGCGCCCGGGTGCCGGTGCGCCCCGGACCGCGAGGCACACGGCACCGCGTCCTTCGTCGGTGGGGCCGTCCACCACGCGCGGTCCGAGCCCAACCGCCTGCAACGTCGCGAGGAACGGCGCGAAGGCCGCGATGTCCGCACGCGACGACGGCGCATCGTCGTCTACCAGTATGACGTCCACCACCGGCCCAACGTTCGCGAAGACACCCCGGGGGGCGTGCACGACCGTATCGCTCACCTGGCGCGCCCAGAGCACCTCGTCCAGCGTGGGCTCGCGCAGCACACCGCCACGGCCCCAGGCGGCCCAGAAGGCACGCCGCCGCGCACTGGCGTCGAGTGCCTCCCACTCGAGACGACCGGCGTCGAGCGCGCGCTCGATCGCCTCGTGCACGCCGACTACATCATGCGGGGCCAGCAGCAGGTCGCAACCCGCGGCGAGCATCGCCGCGGCGACCTCGCCTTCGTCGCCGCGCACGCGCAGCGCCGCCGTGCTCGGCGGCGGCGCCACCAACAGGCCCTCGAACTGCAGTTCATCGCGCATCAGCTCCCGGAGGATGACGCGCGAACACGCGGCCTCCGCTCCTGTCGTATCCAGTCGAGGATACGACACCGCCGAGGCGAGAACCGTTGCCACGCCGGCATCCACCGCCGCGCGGAACGGCACGAGATCCGTGCCCCACAACCCGGCGCCAGGCGCGTCGATCGCGCTGGGGCCGACGGCCGGATCGCTGCGTGCGCGACCTTCGCCCGGCAGGTGCATCGCCGTCGCCAGCACGCCCTCGGCTTGGGCCGCGTCGATCCATGCGACCACCCACTCGGCGACTCGCTGCGCATCGTGGTGCAGCGCGCGCGCGCCGATGAACGGATTGGCCGGTTCGACCGCAAGATCCGCACAGGGGGCGAGCGCCCAGGTGACGCCCGCCGTGCGCAGCTCTCGCGCGGTGAGGCGTGCGGCGCGGCGCAGCACATCCTCGTCGCGGAGCGCGCCCAGTGCGGCGAAGGGCGGCAGGCCCGTGCCGCCCTCCAGCGCAGAGGCTGCACCACGCTCCGCGTTCGCGGCGATCAGCAGCGGATGCGGCGACGCCTGCTGCAGCGACGCCGCCAGCTCCGCGACGCGCTCCTTGGGCCCGTTGGCAATGACGAAACCGCCGACGCCGAGCTCCAGCGCGTCGTCGATCAGCCCTTGCTGGTGCGAGAAGCCGTGATCGCGATCCCAGCGCAGCTCGGGGATGAGCAACGCGCCGAACGGATGCATCAGGCGGGATACAGCGCGCCAAGCACGCGCGGACCGCGAGCGCCCGTTGCGCCGCGCACGTTCCCGGCGCGCCGTCGGAGGTGCAGCCAGCCGAGGAAGGCGAAGGCCACCGCCTCCTTGGCGTCGCCGTCGAAATACAGCTCGCCGAACGGCCGCACGAGGCGAGGCGACAGCGTCATCGCGATGGCCTCGCGCAGGGCCGGGTTGCGGGCACCGCCGCCGGACAGCAGCACGTCGCCCACGTCCTGCGGCACGAAGCGCTGCACGGCGAGCGCGATGCTGCGTGCGGTGAACCAGACGGCGGTGGCGACCACGTCCTCGTCGCTGCAGCCGGCGCGCGCGGCGCGGCAGCGCGCCACGAAGTCCCCGATGAACGCCGCCGTATACCGCTCGCGGCCCGTGCTCTTGGGCGGCGGCGCGGCGTACCATGGGTCGCGCAGCAGCTCCTCGATGACCGGCTCGATGGCGCGCCCTTGGAGCGCCAGTACGCCGTCGCGATCGAAGGCCAGGCCGGGGCGCAGCAGGCGAACCGCGCCGTCGACGATGCACACGCCGGGTCCGGTGTCGAAGGCGCGCACGGCGGTGAGATCGGCGTCGGGGCCGCTGAGCGGTGGCAGGACGGTGACGTTTCCGATGCCACCGAGGTTCTGGAGGAGGCGCCACGCATCGGGCCGCGAGAACAGCAGCGCGTCGGCGATCGGCACGAGCGGAGCGCCTTCGCCACCGGCCGCGACGTCGCGCACGCGGAAGTCGGCGATGGTGTCGAGCCCCGTGCGCTCGGCGATCACCGCGGGTTGCCCGAACTGCCAGGTGCCCTGGCTGCCGAGGTGCCACACGGTGTGTCCGTGCGACGCGACGGCGCGGATGTCGCCGCGCGCCACGCCAGCCTCGGCAATGGCCGCAGTCGCGGCGTCAGCGAGCCACCCCCCGAGCGCGAAATCGAGCCGCGTGTATTCCGCCGCCGAGGCGCCTTGCATCGCCGCGGCGAGGCGGGCACGCTGGCCGGCCGCGTACGGACGCTCGACGTGCGCCAACAGCTCCGGCGTGACCGCGCCGTTCTCCGCCTCGACGAACCGCACGACGACGGCCGTGATGCCGTCGAGCGAGGTGCCCGACATGAGGCCAACGAGCACGTCGCTCACGCGCGCTCCACCGGTGGCGGGGCCTCGGCGATGACGCGGCGGATCACACCGCCGGCCGCGTCGAGCCGCGCGCGCGCAGCGTCGGCGTCGAGGCCGAGCTTGCGCATGACGATGGCGAGCTTCACATGGCCGTCGGCGCGTTGGAGCAGCCGGCGGGCCTCGTCGCGCTCGACGCCGCAGGTGCCGATGACGAGGCGCTCCGCGCGGTCGCGCAGCTTGTCGTTCGTGGCGCGCAGGTCGACCATGAGGTTGCCATAGGTCTTGCCGAGCCGGACCATGGCGCCGGTGGTGATGGTGTTGAGCACCAGCTTCGTGGCTGTCCCGGCCTTGAGCCGCGTCGAGCCCGTGACGACCTCCGGACCGGTTATCGGCAGGATGGCGACATCGACGCTGGCGAGCAGCTCGGCCGGCGGCGGCGAGCAGGCGAGGATGACCGCGCGCGCGCCGATCGACTTGGCATGCGCGAGCGCCGCGCGCACGTACGGCGTGGTGCCGCTGGCGGCGATGCCGACGACGACGTCACCCGCGCGCACCCCCGCGGCCGTGAGATCCTCGCGTGCGCCGTCGGGACGGTCCTCGGCGCCTTCCTGCGCCCGCGTGAGCGCCGCCGTGCCGCCGGCGATGATGCCCTGCACCATCTGCGGATCGCTGCCGAAGGTCGGCGGGCACTCGGCGGCGTCGAGCACGCCGAGGCGGCCGGAGGTCCCCGCGCCGACGTAGAATAGGCGATGGCCGTCACGGAACGCGCGCTCGACGAGAGCGATGGTCGCGGCGATGGGTTCGCGCTGCGTCGCGACGGCGTCGGCGACCGTGCGATCCTCGGCGTTCATCAGGTCCACGATCTCCAGCGGAGTCGCGAGGTCGACGTCGGCGCTGCGCGGGTTGCGGCGCTCGGTTACGCGCGGGTCAAGCATTGGCGTAAGTTACTTGTCGTGACTCCGACTCGCACCCGACGGCGTGGGGTTCCCGCCGCGATCCTTGGGCTGCTCGCCGCGGCGATGGCCCTCCCGTTGCACGGCGCGACGGCCCAGCTCATCAAGGTGCCGATGGCCGACGCGCGCCGCATGCCGGTGAGCGTGCACGCCTCGGGCGGCTACTTCATCGCGCAGAACCGCTTCGACGGCATCAGCGGCGTGAACTGGTTCCTCGGCGACACCTGGCAGTACCGCGCGGGCGTGGACGTCGGGCTCAAGTCCGGCGCGATCGGCGTGAGCGGCACGTTGGCCTCGGTGCCGATCCAGCGCGGCAACAGCACGAGTTCGCGCGGGGACATCCAACTCCGACAGGTCCTGGCGACGTTCCGCTCGCCCGAGCCGCGCAGCTTCGGGCAGCTGTTCGAGATCGGCGTGGGGCTCTCGCAATGGGCGAACTACTCCGGAACGGATGCGCTCAGCGACGCCGAGGCCAAGGCGCAGAACGCGTTCGCGATTGCCATCAGCTACGGGTTCGTGATGCCGCTCGGTGAGCGGTTCGCGCTGCAACTGATGCAGGACTACACGACGGCCATCGGATCGCGCGAGGGTCTGCCGGTCGGCGCCCGTCGGTCGCAGGAGCAGTATACCACACGGATCGGCCTGCGCTGGCGGGCCACGGGAGTCGAACGGTGATGCGTCGCACGCTGTGGAGCCTGACCCTTCTCGCGGTCGCGCTGACCGCCTGCCGCCAACCGAGCGCCGGCACCGACGCGCGACTGAGCGGCACGTATGCGGGTGGCTGGCGCTTTCCCGAACTGCGGGAGCCGGTCACGGGGGCCAACGCGATGGTCTCGAGCAACAGCGACTTGGCGAGCGCCGCGGGGGCGGAGATCATGCGCGCGGGCGGCAACGCGGTCGACGCCGCGGTCGCCGTGGGCTTCGCGCTCGCGGTGACCTATCCGTTTGCCGGGAACATCGGCGGCGGCGGCTTCATGACCATCCGCATGGCCGACGGGCGCACGGCGGCGCTGGACTACCGCGAGGTCGCGCCGCTGGCGGCGACGCGTGACATGTACGTGGACAGCACGGGCAAGCTCACCGACCGTCGCCTCACGGGCCATCTCGCGAGCGGCGTGCCCGGCGCGGTGGCGGGCATGGCGGCGGCGTTGGAGCGCTACGGCACGAAGTCGCTGGCCGAGGTGATGGCGCCGGCGATCCGGCTCGCGCGCGATGGCTTCCCGGTGGACAGCGCGCTGTTCCTCTCGCTGCGCGGCGCGCAGCGGCGGCTCTGCGAGTTCGCCGGTTGCGCGACGTTCTATCCGAACGGTGCGCCCCCGGCGCCGGGCAGCACGCTGCGGCAGCCGGAGCTCGCGCGGTCGCTGCAGCTGATCGCCGAGCAGGGGCCGAAGGCGTTCTACGACGGACCGGTGGGCGAAGCGCTGGTCGAAGAGATGCGGCAGGGCGGCGGCATCATCACGCGCGAGGACTTGCGGCGCTACGAGCCCAAGTGGCGCGAGCCGATCCTCACCACGTACCGCGGCCATACGCTGATCACGATGCCACCGGCGAGTTCGGGCGGCATCACGATGAGTGAGACCTTCAACATCCTCGAGCGCTTCGCCCCGCTGCCGCCATTCGGCAGCCCCGAATACGTGCACCTGTTGGCCGAGGCGTTCCGGCGCTCGTTCATGGACCGCAACGCGAAGCTGGCGGATCCGGACTTCGTGCCGGTGCCGCGTGAGCAGCTGGTGAGCAAGGAGTACGCGGCGGGGCTGGCGTCGCAGATCAGCCGCCGACGCGCGTCACGGACACCGGCGTTCGAGAGCGGTCCGGAGCCCGAGCACACGACGCACTATTCGGTGGTGGACGCGCGGGGCAATGCCGTCGCGACCACGACGACGATCAACGGCGGCTATGGCAGCGCGGTGTGGGTGCGCGGCGGTGGGTTCTTCCTGAACAACGAGATGGATGACTTCGCCGCACAGCCGGGCACGCCGAACATGTTCGGCCTCGTGCAGGGCGAGGCGAACGCGATCCAGCCGGGCAAGCGGATGCTGAGTGCGATGTCACCGACGATCGTGCTGGATCCGCAGGGCGACGTGCTGCTTGTGGTGGGCGCCGCGGGTGGCCCGACGATCATCACGGCCACCACGCAGGTGATCTTGAACGTGATCGAGTTCGGCATGCCGCTCACCGAGGCGATGCGCGCACCGCGCATGCATCACCAGGCGCTGCCGGATGCGATCCGCCACGAGTCGCAGGGCTTCGACGACCGCACGCTACGGCGCCTGCGACGGATGGGCCACGAGCTCACGGCGCAGGGTGGCATTGCGAACGTGAATGCCGTCATGCGCAGTGGCAGCGTGTGGCACGGGGTGCACGAGCCGCGCGGCAGCGGCGGCGCGGTCGGGTACTGATGCACGAAGGGGGGAGGCGCCGCGCGGCGCCTCCCCCCTTCGTCGACGGCGGAGGGCTTAGCCGCGCACCGTCAGTTGCTCCGTGAGCGTGATCGTGAGCGCCGCGTTGGCTGCAAGGCAGCCATGGTAGTCGGTGGTCGCGGCGGCAACCGCGCCACCCGCGGCGGCGCCCACCGCAGCGCCGATCACCGTGCTCTTGGTGTCGCGGCCTGCGACCTGGCCGGCGATGGCACCGACCGCAGCGCCTGCCGCGACCTTGCCCGCCTGCGTTGTATTGCTCTGCACGCGGTCGTACTCCAGCGCCGCAACGCGCGTGACGTCCGCCGTGAGGTTGCTGCTCGCGCCGCGCACGGAGATGGAAACGGGCTTGAAGGCCAGCTTCACGTTGTCACGGCCGTTCTGGCCGCGCGCGGACTCGACGACTTCCAGCGTGACCTCAGAGCCGGCTGGGATGGTGACGCCGTTCGTGGCCTGGACATCGGCCGTGGTGGTCGCAGTGAAGCGATCGCCGACCTTGTGGGTGTTGGTGCAAATGCGCGAACCCGAGGCCAGCGCGAGCGTGGCGCCCGCGGAGAGGGCGCCGGTGCGGGCGGTCGCCGCGGCCGGGGTCGATGTCGTGGGCCGCGCCGCAGCCGTGGACCGCGCGGGAGCCGGTGTGGCGGGCGTCGGCGCGGCGGGGGCAGCGGTCTGCGCCGGTGCGTCGCTCAGCGCGGCGCCCGAATCCGCGGGCGCGAGCTCGATCTCGCGCGCCGCCTCGGACGAGTCACCGCCGCCGCAGGCGGCAACGGCCACGACGGCCAGCGCGAATACGGACTGCCGGATAGAATTCTTCAGCATATGCCATCTCCTGGTGTGGGGGTCCCGCGTTGCGGTAGAACTTCGCGCTTGGACCGCAGTTCCTCAACCGCCGTGGCGGGACTGTGACCTCGCTCACGCGGGTTTTGCCCTGGGTCAAACCGTACCGCTGGCGCATCGCGTACGGGCTGCTCTGCGTGGTGCTCTCCACCGCGATGTTCAGCTGGCTGCCGACGCTGATCCGGCACGCGCTGGACGCGATGGCCGCCGGCGCGCCTCTCCGCGACATCCTCAAGACCGCCGCCACGATGGTCGGCGTTACCCTGGGGATGGCGGTATTCCGGTTCCAGATGCGCGAGATCCTCAACGGCGTCTCGCGCATCATCGAACACGACCTGCGCGAGGACCTGTTCGCGCACCTCGCGCGGCTCGACCCCGGTTGGTACGGGCGCACGCGCACGGGCGAGCTGATGGCCAAGCTCACGAACGACATCGGCGCGGTGCGCATGGCCGTCGGGCCGGCCATCATGTACCTCACGAACACGATCTTCGGCGGCGTGTTCGCCCTGTCGTTCATGATCGCCATCTCGCCGCGGCTGACGCTCATTGCCCTCGCGCCGATGATCGTGCTGCCGCTGATCACACTGCGACTTGGCAAGGCGATCCACGACCGCTTCGAGCGCGTGCAGGCCCGCTTCGGCGACCTCACCACGCTCGTGCAGGAGCACCTCTCGGGCCTCCGCATCATCCGCGCCTACCGCCAGGAGGACGCCGAGCAGCGGCGCTTCGACGACATCTCGCGCGACTACCTCGAACGGAACGTCGCGCTGGTGCGGCTCAATGCGATGATGGGTCCGAGCTTCACGTTCTTCGCGGGCCTCGGCGCGGCCGCCGTGCTGGGGTTCGGCGGCGCGCAGGTCGTGGCGGGGACCATCAGCGTGGGCGCGTTCGTGGCGTTCGGCCTGTATCTCGCGAACCTCACCTGGCCGCTGATCGCGTTGGGCTGGGTCACCAGCCTCTTCCAGCGCGGCGCGGCGTCCATGACGCGCCTGCTCGACATCCTCGATGCCACGCCGGCCGTCGCCGATCCGGCGCCGCCGCGCGTCGCCGTGCCGCTGCCGCCAACCAGCGGCGGACGCGGCATCACGCTGGAGCACGTGCGCTTTGCCTACCCGGCACGAGAGGGCGAGACGCCGCGCGAGGTCCTCCAGGACATCTCGGTGACGGTACCGCCGGGCGCCACGCTCGGCATCGTCGGCGCGACGGGCTCGGGCAAGTCCACGCTGCTCGAGCTCATTCCGCGTCTCGCCGACGTCACGGGGGGCCGCGTGCTCATCGACGGCGTCGACGTGCGGGACATCCCGCTCGCCGTGCTCCGCCAGGAGATCGGCTTCGTGCCGCAGGAGAGCCTGCTCTTCAGCGAGACGCTTGCGACCAACCTTGGCTACGGCAGCGAGAACCCGGACGATGCGCGCTGGGCTTCCGAGGTCGCGCAGCTGCGTGAGACGATCGAGGGGTTTCCGGGCGGCTGGGACACGATGCTCGGCGAGCGCGGCATCAACCTCTCGGGCGGACAGAAGCAACGCGCCTCGCTCGCCCGCGCCTTGGCGCGTCGGCCAAGCGTCGTGATTCTCGACGACGCGCTCTCGGCGGTGGACACGCACACCGAAGCGGCAATTCTCCGCGAACTACGCCACGCGCTGGCCGGCCGCACGGCGATCATCGCGTCGCACCGCATCACGGCGATCCGCGATGCGAACTGGATCCTGGTGCTCGACGAGGGCCGCGTCGCCGAGCAGGGCACGCACGACGAGCTGCTGCGGCGGCAGGGGCGCTACTGGACGCTGTTGCGGCGGCAGCAGCTGGAGGACGAGATCGAGGGCGACCCGGCGGGCCGCCCCGAGGAGCCCGCGCTCAGATCCGGTTGAACAACCACTCCGGCGTGAACGCCTGGAGCCAGTTGGCGAGGATCGTGAAGCGGTTCGTGAGCATGAGCACGCCGACGAACACCAGCAACGTGCCGGCGAAGCGGTTCACCCAGATCATGTGCCGCCGCACCTTGGCGAAGACCTCGAGGAAGCGCTCGACCATCAGCGCCGAGGCCACGAAGGGAATCGCCAGGCCCGCCGAGTAGGCGCCGAGCAGCGTGAGCCCGCGGCTCACGTCGTTCTCGTTCGCGGCCATCGTGAGGATGGCGCCGAGGATGGGGCCGATGCACGGTGACCACCCGGCGCCGAAGGCGATGCCCACCACGACGCTGCCGAAATACCCCAGCGGTTTATCGGCCAGGTGCAGGCGCGTGTCCTTCATGAGGAACGAGAGGTTGAACGCGCCGAGCAGGTAGAGGCCGAACACGATGATGAGCACGCCACCGATGCGGCTGATGATGTCGCGGTTCTGGATCATCACCTGTCCGAAGACGGTCGCGCCGGCTCCCAAGGCGAGGAAGATCAGTGAGAAACCGACCACGAAGAGCAGCGCATGGATCAGCGTGTCCTTCCGCGAGCCCTGCAGGTCTTCGTAATTCATGCCCGTGATGAACGTGATGTAGCTGGGCACGAGGGGTAGCACGCACGGGCTCAGGAAGCTCAGGATGCCCGCGCCGAAGGCGATGGCAAGGCTCAGCGAGGCAGCAGTTTCCATGGTTAGCGACGCCCCCAAGGCGACGGCGAAGGTGTGGCGGCGCCGCCGCGCTGGCAGTCGCGGCACACACCGTGGATCACGAGCCGATGGCTCTGGCGAGCGAAGCCGCGCGACTCCGCCACGATCGTGGTCATGCGTTCGAGCCGCTCATCGCGGAACTCCTCGACCTTGCCACAGACGGAACACACGAGATGCTCATGGTTCGGGACGTCGCGCGCCGGCTCGAAACGACGAAAGCCCTCGCCGAAGTCCCGCTCGACGATGAGCCCGCTCTCCAGCAGCGTGTCGATGGTGCGATACACGGTGGCCGTGCCGACCTTGCGGCCCTGCGCACTCACTTCGGCGGCGACGTCCTCGGCCGAGAGATGGCGGTCGGCACTCAACAACACCTCGGCGATCGCGAGCCGCTGCGCCGTCACGGGCAGATTGTGCTCGCGGAGATACCGCACGAAGGCGGAGGTTACGCCGTCTTCGGCCACTGCCGCTGGGCCTCGGCCACCATCGCGCGCACGGCGTCGCCGTCGATCTTCTGGACCTCGAGCGGCTCGCTGGCGCGCCGCTGCACGCCCTGCACCACGGCCTCGACGGTGATCAACGGCGCGTCGGCCTCCGCGATCACCTCGCACTCCCACTTGCCGCGCTCCGGACCCTTGCGGGTCCAGCGGTAGCGCGCCGAGTAGACCACGTGGCGCGAGGAAATGCGCGCGCCCTCGGGGAAGGCGGGAGCGCTGGCTTCGGCCAGGGCCTCGGTGTCGCTGGAATCACCAGACACCGGCTCAGTTGGCTGCGGGTCCGCCCCCTCGGGCAGCGCGGCCAGCACGCAGACGCCCGTCTCGATCTGCCCCTGTCGAAGCGGCGCGAAGAAGTACGCCTCGACAATGCGCTCCGGCGCCAACACGTTCGCGATTTCCAGGACGAAACGCTCGCGTGCGTCCGAGCCGAGGGGGATGGTCTGCGTCATGGGTGAAATCTCGCCCCGGAGGGGGCTGGAGGGAACCTCAGGACGCCCTCCCGACGCCGGTCAGAGCAGGCTGACCGGGTCGCGATCCGCCACGAGGCGCAGGTCGTGCCGCGCTGGCACCTCAATCCCCGTCAGCAGGCCGCGCAGCAGCCGCGTCAGCGGCGCCTGCCGCTCGCTCTTGAGCAGCACATGCCAGCGCCAGCGGTTCTTGATGCGCTCGAGTGGGCAGGGCGCGGGTCCGAGCAGCGTGACGCCGAGGCCGAAGCGGAGCTCCGCCTGCGTGAGCCAGTCCGCCACCTCCGTGGCGAACGCAGCGACCGCCGCTTCGTCGAGTCCGCTGACCACGACATTCGCCAGCCGGAGCGTCGGCGGATACGGCGGCGAATCGCGCGCCGGCAGCTCCTCGTTGACGAAGCCGAGGTAGTCGTGCGTCATCGCGCAGCGCACGGCATGATGGCTCGGCGCGCGCGTCTGGATGAAGACTTCCCCGCCCTTCGGCCCGCGCCCGGCACGGCCTGCGACCTGGCTGAGCAGCTGGAACGTGCGCTCAGAACTGCGAAAGTCCGGCAGGTTGATGCCGATGTCCGCATCGATCACGCCCACGAGTGTCACGTTCGGGAAGTCGAGACCCTTGGCGATCATCTGCGTGCCGAGCAGGATATCGACCTCGTGACTCGCGACGCGATCGAGGATCGCCGTGTGCGCCCACTTGCCGCTGGTGGTGTCGACGTCCATCCGCGCGATGCGCGCGGTGGGGAGCACATCGCCGAGCAGGCGCTCCACCTGCTGCGTCCCGAGGCCTCGCTGCCGCTTGAACGGCAACCCGCAGTCCGCACAGTTTGACTCGGCGGAGGCCTGGTGCATGCAGTAGTGGCACACCAGGCGCTCGGGCGTGCGGTGATACGTCAGCGAAATCGAGCAGTTAGGACAGGTCGCGACATGGCCCTCGTCGCACTGCACGAAGCTGGCGTAGCCGCGGCGGTTGAGCAGCAGGATGCTCTGCTCGCCGCGGGCGAGGCGATCGTGCAGGGCGCGCTCGAGCGGCACACTCAGCACGCTGCGAAGGGCCCGCTGGGGTGCGGGCGCCGCGCGGAGTTCCTGGCGCAGGTCCACGACGCGTACGGGGGGCAGCGCGCCGCCACCCACGCGTTCGGGCAGCGAAATCTGGCCGTAGCGTCCGTCGCGCGCATTCACCCACGTCTCCAGCGCCGGGGTCGCCGAGCCGAGCACGCAGCGCGCGCCGGTCTCGCGGGCGCGCATGATGGCGACCTCGCGCGCGTGGTAGCGTGGCGTCTCGGCTTGCTTGTAGCTCGCCTCGTGCTCTTCGTCGACGATGATCGCCCCGAGGTTCTCGAGCGGCGCGAACACCGCGGAACGCGCGCCGACGGCGATGCGACGCTCCCCGCGCTGCAAGGCGCGCCAGGCATCGAGGCGCTCGCCGTCGCTCAGGCCGGAGTGCAGGACGGCGACCTGGTCGCCGAACACGGCCCGGAAGCGATCCACAGCCTGTGGCGTCAGCGCGATCTCCGGCACGAGCACGATGGCCGACTTCCCCTGCTGCAGCACCATCTCCTTCAGGACTTCCAGATACACGAGCGTCTTGCCGCTGCCCGTGATGCCATGCAGCAGCGTCACGGCGCCGGGCGGGCTCGCGACGATGCGGTCGATGGCCTCGCGCTGCGCGGGCGTCGGCGTCGGCAGGGCTGCGCGCGCGACGCTGCGGTCGGCAAAGGGGTCGCGCAGGCGGCTGGCCTGCTCAATGCGCACGAGGCCGCGCTTCACGAGTCCCGTGACGACGCTTGGCGTGCACCCCAACTGTTCGACGAGATGCGTGACCGCTGCACGACCGCCCAGCTGTTCGAGCAACTCGTAGAGCTGGCGCTGCTGCGGCGCGCGCTTGAAGGCTTCGTCGCGGCCGAGCAGGGTTGGCAGTTCGCCGCTGAGCACGAGAATCCGCTCCTGCTTGCCGGGTGCGTCGGGCTTGGTCGCGCTGCCGAGCGCGGCCGGGAGCACGGCACGGCAGACGAGCCCGAGCGGAGCGACGTAGTACTCGCTGATCCACCGACAGACGGCGAGCAGGTCCGGCGGCAGCGCGGGTGTCGCATCGGGGACGTCGAGCAGCGCCTTGGCCTCCTTGCCGCCCAGCTGCGCACCATCGCTCTCGCCGACGCAGATGCCGATGACGCGCTTGCCGCGCACGGGCGCGACGACGCGGCTGCCCGGGAGGAGCGGATGCCGTGTCCGCTCCGGCACCGCGTACGTGAAGGTGCGCAGCAGCGGCAGCGGGAGCGCGACCTCAACGAGGCGCGCGGCTACCGTCATTGCGGTCGCGCGGCGCGCACCGGGGGCTCCTCGCGGATCCCGGTCTCGTGCATCCAGTGGTAGATCGCGTCGGCGAGATCGTGCCCGCGCTGGTAGCGCGCGTTCGGGTCCTTCTCGAGCAGGGCCATCACGATGGCGGCGAGCCCTGGCGGGACCTCCGGCGCGACGCTGGACAGCGGCTTCGGCCGCTCGTGCACGTGCTTGTAGCCGATCGCGTAGCCATCGGGGCCGTCGAAGGGCGTGGCGCCCGTGAGGCACTCGTACATCATCACGCCGACCGCGTAGAGATCGGCGCGCCCGTCGACGAAGCGGCCCATCGCCTGCTCGGGCGCCATGTAGTGCGGCGTCCCCATCGCGCGGCCACCGGCCGTCATGCGGCCATGGAAGTACGCGGTCGCGATGCCGAAGTCCGTGAGGATGCCGTTGCCGTCGGCATCGAAGAGCACGTTGTCCGGCTTGACGTCGCGATGGATGACGCCCTGCCGCGCCGCGTAATCGAGCGCGGTCGCGACCTGCGCGGCGATGCGCGCCGTCCGCGCGGCGTCGACGGTGCGCTCCCGCATGAGGTCGTCGGCCAAGCAGCCACCACCGAGGAACGGCAGCACGAGATACACGGCGTCCTCGGTCTCGCCGTAGTCCAGCGGCGCGCAGATGAACGGGTGGCCGAGCCGGCTGGCGGCCTCGGCTTCGCGCCGGAAGCGCTCGCGCATCTCGCGGTCCCGCGCGAGGTGGGCATGCATGACCTTCACGGCCAGCGGCCGGTTCAGCTGGTGGTGCCGTGCCTCGTACACATCCGCCATGCCACCCGCGCCGATCCGCCGCACGATGCGATAGCGCTGGCCCGTGGCGTGCCGCAGCGAGGTGATCAGGTGGTCCGGTGCATCCACCGCCGACGGCAGGTCGGGCAGCGCGCGGTTGCACTGCGCGCAATGGCGCAGGGCGCTCCGGTTCCAGGTACCGCAGTCAGGGCAGAACACGAGTCAAATCTAGAGCCAACCGTTGCGGCGCAGCAGCCATACGAGGCCGCCGCCCAACCCCAGCTGCACCGCCAGCATCACCCAGAACCCGTGCGGCCAGTCGGAGAGCGGGATCTGCGCGAAGTTCATGCCCCACATGCCGCTCACCACGACGAACGGCACGCTGAGCGTCGCGACCACCGTCAGGCCCTTGGTCACCAACCCCATGCGATTGGAGATCTGCGTCAGGTACGAGTCGAGCGTGCTCGAGAGCAGGTCGCGGTAGGTGTCGAGGTTCTCGTTGAGCCGGATGACGTGGTCGTACACGTCACGGAAGTAGACCTGCGTGTCCGGCGATACGTGCGGCGACGGACGACTCTGCAGCACGTTGAACACCTCGCGCATGGGCGAGAGGTGGCGGCGTAGCGTGAGGACCAGTCGCTTCACCGAGAAGATGTCCCGCAGCGCCTCCTGGTCGAAGTGCACGAACACGCGTTCCTCGAGCCCGTCCACGAAATCATCGAGCTGGTCGACGATCGGGAAGTAGGCATCGACCGTGGCGTCGAGGATGTGGTGCATGAGGCGCCCGGGACCGCGTTCGAGCAAGGTCGGATCGCGCCCGAGCCGGTCCACGGCGGCATCCACGCCGGGCGCGTGCGGGCCGTGGACCGTGACCACGAAGTTGCGCCCGACGAAGGTCCAGAGATTGAACGTCTCGATGTCGTAGAGGTCCTCCGTCTCGGCGACGAAGCGCACGCCGCGCACCACGACGAGCATGTACTCGGGGAACTCCTCGACCTTGACGCGACCCTCGGCAGAGGTGGTGTCCTCGATGCTCAGCGGGTGGAACTTGAAGACCGTGCCGAGGAGCGCGCGCTGCTCGGCGCTCGCCGCCTGGACGTCCACCCACAGCAGGCCCTCGCCCGACGCGACGGCGCGGCTGAGCGCGGCGTGCTCGAGGTCGCGGTGCACGCGTCCCTGCGCGTCGCGGAACCAGCTGCGCGGCGTGGATTGCGTCGGCGGCGCATGGTGGCGTTCGTGCCGGTGCAGGCGGAGCGAGGCGCGGCGCTTCTTCGGCATGTGGGGAAGCTACGGCGTCCCGGCTCCGCCGCCAGACGGCCTCACTGCAGCGCCTGCAGGTGGGCAATCACGCCCGCCCCGACGCGTGCCGGCTCGTACCCGCCCTCCAGCGCACTCACCAACCGCCCGCCACACCAGCGCTCGGCCCGTTCGACCAGCCCGCGCGTGAGCGTGGCGACGTCCTCGAGCTCCAGCGTGAACCCGCCAAGCGGATCGCGCGCCATGGAGTCGAAGCCGCTCGAGACCAGCACGAGGTCAGGCGTCCAATGCGCGGTGGCGGCATCGACCGCGCCGAACAGCGCGTCGAGATAGCGCTTCGGCGCGAGCCCCGGCCCCATCGGGACGTTCCACACCGTGTTGCGCGGGCCGCGGTCCTCCGCGGCGCCCGACCCCGGATACCACGGCCACTGGTGCATGGACACGAAGTGGATCCGTGGGTCGTCTTCGACGAGCGCCTGGTTGCCGTTCCCATGGTGTACGTCCCAATCCACGATGAGCACGCGCCCGGCGCCGCGCACCAACGCATGCTTCGCCGCGATGGCGACGTTGCCGAAGAGGCAAAACCCCATGCCCTGCGCGCGCAGCGCGTGATGCCCCGGCGGGCGCACCGCGCAGAAACTGCGCCGGTTGCGACCGTCCATCGCACGCTCCACGGCCTCGAGCACGCAGCCCACGCCGGCGCGCGCGGCGTCCCAACTGCCCTCGCTCACCGCGGTGTCAGCGTCGAAGCGGCCGCCGCCCGCCTCGCTCAGTGCGCGCACGGCGTCGATGTACCCGCGGTCATGGCACAGCGCGAGCTCCTCGACGGTGGCGTGCCGCCCTTCGAGCAGCTCCAGCGCCATGAACAGCTCGGGATGGTACTTGAGGGCACTGGTAATCGCGCGGACGCGACCGACGTGCTCGGGATGCTTCCATCCGTTGTCGTGGCGGCCGCAATCGGCGTGCGAGATGAACGCGAGACTCATGGAACTCCACGGCGGCGCCTGGACGCCCACTCGGCGAACAGGGCCAACAAGATGAGAGGGCCCAACCACCACGGAAGGGTAGCGGGCGTGGGCACGGAGCGGCGCGCGTCGGGACGCTCAGGGCCCAGCGCCTGCGTCAGGGCGGCGCGCGGCGCGGAGGCCCTCGCGTCCGCTTGCGGCGCGCCGAGCGCGGCGGGAGCGGCCATGCCGACGAAGCTAGACCAGAAACGGCGGTGCTCCTCGACCGCCGCGCCTTCGCCTTGCATGCGCCAGCGCCAGGTCTCCGCTTCCGGCAGCGCGAGCACACGGCCACGCCCCACGCGGCGCGCACGCGCGACGACGCTGCTGTCTCCACGGGAAAGAATCACGGAATCGGCGCGCGCCGGCAGCGCGCGGCTCGCGGCTGCCGAGCCGGCCAGGATCACTCCGCCTCCCGCGCGCACGAAGCGCTCGAGTGCGGCCGCATCACGGCGCGCGGTCGCGCTGTCGAAGACCACGACGACGCCATGCCGCGCTCGGTTCGGTGTCGTTGCACCCTGGGTGACGCTGCGGCCGCGGCCTAGCTCGAGACGCGCGTCGACGGACCACCCGAGTTCTTCCAGCGCCGCCATCGCAAAGCGCGTTTCCCAGCCCACGAGACCCAGCACGAGTACGGACTGTGGCGCGGCAGGGGTCGGCATGCCGGCGAGCGCCACGGACGCGGCCTCGCGCAGCTGCGGCGCGCCGCGGGTCGGCTCAGTGACGACCACGCCCGCCACGTTGAGCGAGTCCAAGACGTCGAGCGAATCGCGCAGCTCCAAGGCACTATCGCCGACTGCCGCGATGCGCCAGGCAGGGAGCGGCTCGCGCAGCGGCTCGGCCACGGCCATCACCGCCCGCAGCGGCCCGGACCACGTGATGGCGCGGCCGGCGCGCGCGAGCGCGGCCAGTGAGTCGCGCAGCACCGCATCGGGTGCGCCCCCGAGTTCCGCGTGCCGCGTCGTCGGCACATCGCTGCCGCGGCGCAACTGCCAGAACGATGCGGCCACCGCCACGGCCAGCGCCGCCAGCGCCGCGCCCCGCAGCAACCCCTCGATGCGCCACGCGCGCCGCAGCGACTCAGCGGGTGAGCGCATACACCACCACGTTCACGCCGAAGCGCGTGTTGTCCTGCGACATGAAGCGCTTGTTGTCGGGATGGTAGTTCCACTCCGACGCGTAGTCCTTGCTGCTGTAGAGCACGGCGATGCGCCCGTCGAGCAGCACGGCCTGCAGGTGCTTGTGCACGAGGTTGTCGCCCCAGCCGTTGAGCTCGTGGCTGGTCGTCGGCGGCCCGTCGCGGAACTCGAAGAACGCACGATACAGCTCGTGGTCGTTCGGCAGGTCGCGCAGCGGGCCGACGGCGCGCGCGATCTCCTCCCAAGCGGTGCGGTGGAACTCGCCGTCGATGTCGTGGTTATGGTCGTCCACGAAGAGCAATCCACCACGTCGGCAATACTCGCGCAGCGTGTCGCGCTCGACGTCGCTGAAGCGCACGGGCAGGTGGCCGGTGAGGAACACCAGCGGATACTTGAACAGGTCGCGCGAGCCGAGCGGGACGACCACGCCAGTCGGCGCGACATCGATCGTCGTGTAGCGCGCGATCGAGTCGATGAGATTCGGCGCGACCATCGGCGCCGAGTCCCAGTCGCCGGAGTCGTATTGCGCGGTGGCCCAGTTGAACTCGGCCATCACTGCCCCCACGCGCCGAGCGCCCCGCGACGCGGAGGCGTCGCGACCAAGGCACGACGGGCAGCACTCAACGCCGCCGTCACGTCACCACCGCGCCGCAACGCGTTCGCCGCGGCATCCAAGGCCGCGGCCTCACGGCGCGCGGACTCCGGCAGGCTGACGCGCAGCATCAGGAGCGAGTCCGCGGTGGCAGCTGGCGCGGCGGTGACGAGTCCGAGCACGCGGTCAAAGCGCGCCAGCCGCTCGGCGCGCGTCGGATCGGCAACCGGGCGCGCACTGCGGCCGGTCGGGGCGCCCTCGTCCTTCCCGGCAAGGCGCACGCGCGCGAGATCCACCACCACGGGCGAGGGACGGCCGCGCAGGTAGATGCGTTCGGCCGCGCGTGCCGCCTGGAGCGCGGCGATGGCGCGTTCCATCCACGGAATCGCGGCCGCCGGTTCGCCGAGCTCGAGCTCGGACGCCGCACGCCACATGTGGTTGTAGGCCTCGAGCAACGGGCGATTCAGCGCCACGATCGGCGTCTCTTCCCCGTGATTGTCGAGACTGCGCGTCGGGTCCGCGTTCGCGGCGCGCTCCGCCGCGGCCAGGATATCGTTTGGATCGAGCGGACGCTCCTCACCGTGTGCATGGCCGTCGCCGGGAAAGTGCGCGTGTTCGCCTTCGTTCTCGCCAAGGCGCTCGAACACGACGCGACCGACCCGCTGCCGCAGCTTGGTCTGGTCCACAGCGATGATGCGGGACTCGCGCACGACGGCGCTGCGCGAGAGCCGCGGCACGCGCGCGACCAACTCGCGGGTCTGTTGCAGGATCATCCGCTGCGAGAGGGCGTCCTTCTCGGGCTCGGACGGCGGCGCGGGATCCACGGCGACGCTGTCGTACTCATCGGCGCGGGCGAGACGGATCGTGCGTGTCTCCGACACGCCTCGGCCCGGGCCCGTGACGTCGTTGCGGTCGGTCGCGACGGCGCGCAGGTGCAGGATGTCGCCGGGCTTGAGGGCGAGCGAGTCGAGATTCAACGCGCCCGCGATACGGTCGTCGCGCGTGGCATCCGCGAAGCGGCGTGCCGACAACGTGAGGGAGCGGAACTCGTACAGCTCGCCGTCCCCGCTGCTGATGATGACCTCGAAGCTCGCCGCGGCGAGTCCAAGATCGTCGTGCAGCGTGGCGGCGATCGGCAAGCCGCCCGTGGCGCGCCGCATCACGCTGTCGCGCTGCGGAGTGTCCAGCCGCAGCACCGGCACCGAGTCCGCCAGCGGGTCGAGCAAGAGCACGCGCTCCTCGGCGCCCGCACGGAGTCGCATGGCGGTGGGACGCTCCGGCATGGTCACTAGGACCGCCCAGCCGCTGCCATCGGGCGCCGCCGCAAGCGCGGGAGCTTCGCCAAGGCTGGCGCGCACGTCGCCTCCGAACCCGCGAACGCGGATGCGGCTCCCGACCAGCGCCGTGAGCGCGGCGGGATCGTCGACGCTCGTCGACGCGAGGCCACTGTACGGCGGCGGCGACACGTCGGCCACGATCGTCGCCAGCGGATTGCTGACGGCGCGCGCCGCCGCACCCGGGCGCGCGAGCGCGTCGCCGGGGCGTGGGCTCGCGATGCGCGCCACCGCGCCGCTGGGCATGAACCAGAGCAATGCAACGCCAACCACCGCCGCGATCGCCGGCGGACGCAGCGCCGCCCGGGCGGCGCCGCCGAGGACGGTCTCCAGCGGCGCGTCGGCAATCCGCGCATCGAGCGACGGCAGCGGGGCACCGAGGCGCGTCACCAGTGCGTACTGCAGCTCGGGAATGCGCGCCTCGAACCAGAGGGCGAGCGCTTCATCGTCGGTGCGATGGACGTTGCGCACGGCGCGGATCGCGCCGACGCCAAGCACCAGCGCTGCCAGCGCCCACGGCAGCGACGTGGTCACGGTTCGCAAGCCGTGCGGCAGCCCAATCGCCACATCGAGGAGCAACAGGAGCGCGAAGCTGGCGAGCCCGGCCACCGCGCCGAGCAGCAGGGCACGGAGCAGCAGCGCGCCGAGGATGCGCGTGCGGGCGGCCGCAAGGCGCTTAGCGAGCGTCATCGGCCTGATCCCGGCGGCGCCACCACTGCTCGAACAGGAGAAGGACCAATGCCAGCAGCAACAACCACGGCGTGAGTGCCGACGTCGCCTGCGAGCCCGCGAATGCGGTGGCAGCAGCAAGCGTGCCCGAGCCGGCAAAGGCTGCTAGCACGGAGTCCTCCGGCGACGGCGACCGCTGGCCACCGCAGGGTTCCACCAACACGCGCAGCAGCTGCAGGAACGGCGCACGGAGCGTGAGGTCCCCGCGCGCGGGGACGCCGATGCCCACCTCGCGCAGGCAGCCCTGCCCCAGCGCGCGTTCGGCTGCAGCGGGTTCGCCGTCGCGCCAGCGGGCGATGATGCGGTTCGCCGCACGGTCGGCGGATCCCGTCGCGGACATCGTGAGGTCGAGGCGCGCCAGCGGCGCCACGAGCGCAGCCTCTTCACCGAGCGTCCCCAGGACGCCATCCGCTCGCACGGGCCGCGTCGTATCGTCTGGCCACGCCAGCAACACGCCGCCGGCCGTACGCTGCAGCCAGAGCGAATCCTCAGAGCCGACGGGGCCGCGCTGCACCCGGACGGCATGCGCACCGCGCTGCCTCAGCGCACCGGGAGCGGCGGACGCATCGTCGAGCGACGCGACGCCGGCCGCGACGGGATCGTCCGTTCCGATCGACGCAAGCTGTGTCGGCGGCGCCACGAGCGTGTCGACCGCAGCCGCGAGCTGCACGAGCTCCACGCGCCCCGGCCACGTCGCGCGTAGCGCCGGAGTCGCGGCGTCCCATGCCTCGGAGGGGAACGCGCTCAGCACGGTCACCGCGAGCGAATCCGCCCCCCGCGCAATCGTCGCCGCCGCATCACGCACTGCGACCAGCATCGGCGAGAGCGCAGCCGCGCGCACCGTCGGGAGCGCGAGACCCTCCAGCGAGGCTGCCGGGAGCACGCGGGCCGCCGTGTCGAACACCACCAAGGCATCGCCGTCGCCCAGCAGCGCCGCTGCGCGCGTGCGGGCCGCGTCGGCGTCGACGAGCGCGGTCGTCCACTCGAGAGCCACCACCCGGCGCACCGCCGGCCCCGGCGCATCGGGAATCGGCTGCGCAAACGCTGCGGCAATCAGCAGCACCGCGAGCACGCGCAGCGCCAGTAAGAGCAGGTCTGTCGGCCGCGACGTGCGCGACACCGCGCGCACGTCAGACTCAGGCACGAAGCGCGCCGTCGGCAGCGGACGAACGGGCGGACGCTGTGTGCTCAGCAGGTGCAGCGCGACCACGCCGGCCGCCGTCGCAACCCCGAGCGCGAAGACCCACGGCAGCACAAACGTCATCGCGCGGTCTCCGGCGGACGCGCGATGCGCCGCACCGCCGCCTCGCTCGGCTCGTCATCGCGCACCTCGACGTACTGCACGCCATCCGCTCGCAGCGCGCGGGCCGTCGCCGCCCGGAACTCCGCGAACTGCGCCTGATACCCGGCGCGCGTCGCCGCGAACAACGGCCGCTGTCGACTGGCATCCTCCGGGTCCACGGCGAGCATCGGATCCGCGGCAGGCTCTAGCTCTGCCGCGGAGACCACATGCACCAGCCACGCCTCACCGCCCCGTGCGATATGCCGCGCGAGCGCCCGGCGCAGCATCTCGAGGTCGCCGAGGCAATCGGTCACCACAAGGACACGCGCAGCCGCCGAGGTCACCGCATCGGCGAGCGGCGGCGCACCACCGGGTTGCACGACGTCGACGCTGCGCGCGATGTCGCCCACGATACCCGCGCGCGTCCGCGGCTCCAAGCGCCGCAGGCCGTCCGCCGTGGCAATCGACACGCCAACCGGATCGCCACTGGCGTGCGTCACCGCCGCGAGCCCCACGACGAGGCGCTTCGCCTGCAGCCACTTGTTCGGCTCACTCTCCGGGAACGCCATCGACGCACTCGCGTCGAGCAGCAGCGTGGTGCCGAGCACCGCGTGATCGGGCGCGAGCCGCACGAAGGCCTTGTCGCTGCGGGCGAGCAGTTTCCAGTCCAGTCGCTTCGGATCATCGCCCTGCCGATACGGCCGGTACTCGGCGAACTCCGGCGCGACGCCGCGCGAGCGGGCTTGGTGCGCCCCAGGCGCGCCCTGCGCGACCGGCCGCCGCGCGGGCCAACGCACGCCGCGCACGGCGTCGAGCAACGCGCCGTACGGGCCGACCGGCATCGTCAGATCCCGGTGAGGCCGCGGGGTTCGGGCACGCGCTCGAGCAGGTCCTCGACGATGCGCTCCGCCGTGATCCCTTCGGCCTCGGCCGCGAAGTTCGGCAGCACGCGATGCCGCAGCACCGGGCGCGCGACGCGACGGATGTCCGCCGGCGCCACATTCGGCCGGCCGGCGAGCAGTGCCGCTGCCTTCGCCCCGAGAATCAGCGCCTGACCGGCGCGCGGCCCGGCGCCCCAGCGGACATACTGCTTCACGAGCGGCGTCGCTTCGTCGCCGGACGGCCGCGTGGCGCGGGCGAGCGCGGCCGCGTAGCGCAGCGCCGCATCCGCGGCGGCGACCTCACGCGTCATGCGCTGCAGGTCACGCACTTGGTGGGCATCGAGCATCGGCGCGAGCGGCGCGTTGTCGACGCCCGTCGTGGCCCGCAGGATCGCGACTTCTTCGTCCGCCCCGGGATACCCGATGCGAATGTCGAAGAGGAAGCGGTCGAGCTGCGCCTCGGGCAGCGGGTACGTGCCTTCCTGCTCGATGGGATTCTGCGTGGCGAGCACGAAGAACGGCTCCGGCAGCGGCATCGTCGCGCCAGCCGCCGTCACGCGATGCTCCTGCATGGCTTCGAGCAATGCGGCCTGCGTGCGCGGCGGTGCGCGGTTGATCTCGTCCGCGAGGACGATGTTCGCGAACACCGGGCCCTGCACGAAACGGAACGCGCGATGGCCCGTCTGCGTGTCCTCCTCCAACAGCTCGGTTCCGGTGATGTCGCTGGGCACCAGATCGGGCGTGAACTGGATGCGCCGGAAGTCGAGGGACATGGCCTCGGCCACCGAGCGGATCATCAGCGTCTTCGCGAGCCCGGGCACGCCGACCAGCAGCGCGTGGCCGCCGGCAACCAGCGCCATCAGGATCTCGTCGAGCACCTCATGCTGCCCGACGATGCGCTTGCCGACCTCCGCGCGCAGACGCTGCGCGGCGGCCAGCAGGGCGTCGCGATCAGGCTGCGGGGCGACGGATGCAGCGCTCAGCGGACCGGCCGCCGATGGCGGTAGGTGAGCAGGAACGTGGAGCCATCGCGTGCGCCGGCCACATCGAGCGGCTGCGACTCATCGAGTACCTCGAAGCCGCGCAACTTCATCACGAAGTCCACGGTCGGCTGGTGCACGGGCAGGAAGGCGTCGAGCGCGGCCTGCTTGAGCGCGAGCACGGAGGTGTCCGGCGCGCAGCGCACGGCCAGCGTGTCCCAGAGTTCGGGCATCTGCACGCGCACGGTGATGGCATTCGGGGCCTCGGCGCCGAGCGCGAGCACGCCGGGGCGTGCACGCAGCATGTTGACGGCGGCGCTCACGCGACGGACCCGGCCGTCTCGACGGCCGGCGGCAGGGTCGAGAGGAACTGGGCCACTTGGGCGTCGAACATGTAGCTCGACGCGCTCACGGCGGTGCCGCCGGCCTCTTCGGTGGCGGCGATGACGATCTCCTCGCCGCCCTGGCCGCGCAGGCTCATCCAGTTCGGGCCCTGCTTCTCGAGGAACGCGGCGTAGATGCCGGAGCGTCGGGCAAAGAAGTCGCGCGCATGCGCGAGGACGTCGGCGGCGGGCATGGCGGTGCGCTGCTGCTGCCAGCGTGCGGCCGGACTGCTGATGACGAGACACGTTGGGGGGTTCTCCTGAGAGGTGCCGATGAGACACCTCAAATCTACACGTCGGTTGCTTCGCTGTCCCCTCTACGCGGCGCCACCGCGGAGCGTTCGTCCTCGAGCGCGGCCTCGGCGAGCCGCAACTGGCGTCGGAGCCTCTCCAACTCGTGGGCCGTGGCCAGGAGGTCGCCGACGACGCGGAGCATGGCCTTCGTCCCCGGGCGCTGCGCCCCAGGCGTCGCGAAGTAGAAGCTGGCCGCTCCGGCGAGGCCAGCCGGGCCGGCGAGGGGCACGGAGACGATGCCGTGGAAGCCGAGTTCGCGCGCCACGTCCTGCCAGTCCTCGAGCGCGGGGTCGGCGAACACGTCGCCGACCTCGATGAGGCGGCGCTCGGCGGCCGCCTCGCCGGCCGGCCCGAAGCCGACACGCACACGCATCTCCCCCAGCCAGCGGCGCCAGCGATCAGGCCAATTGTGCGCGGCCACGGGGCGCATGACCTCGGCGGCCCCCTCCAGGAGGAACACCGCCCCGAGCGCCGCCCCGACGGCCGGGCAGGCGCGATCCAGCGCGAACTGGTACGCGTCGCGGGCGTCGTTGGCGTTGAGGACGGCGTGGGCGATCTCCGCCAAGACGCGACCCGTCGAGTCCTCGGCCGCCGGCGTGGGCGGCGCGTCGGGGAGTTGCCAGCGCTTGCGGCGGGGCATCAATCGCCCAGCGGTCGGAACGCCGTGGATACCATGCGGCTCAGCGGCCGTATAGCCGCTTGGCAAACAGCTCGCGGATCGCCACCGTCGTCGGTCCCGGCGCTCCATCGCCCACCGGCTGCCCATCGAGCGTCACGACCGGTTGCACGTCCGTCGTCGTGCCGCAGACGAAGATCTCGCTTGCCTTCCGCAGGTCCATCAGGGTGTATGCACGCTCCTCGCAGCGGATCCCCGCTCCGCGGATGATCTCCATCAACACCGCGCGGGTGATGGACGGCAGCAGGTAGTTCGAGAGCGGCGTGGTGCGCAGCACGCCATCGATCACCGCGAAGCAGGTGGTCGCGGCACCTTCCGTGACCATGCCATCGCGGTGCAGGATCGCCTCGTACGCGCCCTGCTCCACCGCGGCCTGTCGCGCCAGCACGGGCCCGAGCAGGTTCACGGTCTTGATGTCGCAGCGGGCCCAGCGCTGGTCGGGATACGTGATCGCCTTCACGCCTTTGTTGCGCATCTCCATGTTCGGTACGAAGCGCGACGCCGAGGCATAGACCGTGTTCGCGGTGCCCGCGGGCGGGAAGTAGTGCGTGCGCGGCGCGGCGCCGCGGCTCACCTGGAGGTACAGCGTGGCCTCGCCCTCGGTGAGCGCATTGTCGCGCAGCAACTGCAGGCAGACGTCGCCAAGCGCGTCCGTGCCCGTCGCATCGATGCGCAACTCGCGCAGCCCATAGGCGAGGCGCTCGGCGTGCGCCGGCCACTCGAAGAGTCGGCCGCCGATGGCACGCACCACCTCGTAGATGCCATCGCCGAAGACGAACCCGCGATCCTCCACCGAAATCATCGCTTCGCCCTTCGGGACGAACTTGCCGTTCAGGTACACCGTCGCCATGGCTCAGCCCAGCATGCGTTCGATGCCGGCAATGACCGGCGCAAAGGACAGCCTCTTCCCCGCCACCCGCTCCGCCTGCTCGTGCGCCAGCTCGCGCTGCCCGTGCGCGAAGAGCTCCTCGACCATCCACGGTCCGCAGCGCGGATTGCGCCACCAGTCGTCGTCGAAGCGCTCGCGCAGCGATTCATCGAGCAAGGCCTGCAGCTGCCACGCGCGCAGGTAGCGCGCAGCATAGTAGCGGGCATCCACATCCACGAACGCATCGCTGCGCTGGTAGCGGAACCCCGTCGCCTTGGTCAGCGTCTCGACATACAGGTCCGGCAGCGCCGACCACGCAACCGCGCCGCTGTGGAGCTCCGTCTCGTAAATGAGCTTCGCGCAGTAGCGCCGGACGAAGTGCAGCTCCTCGAAGCCCATGTAGCGGAGGAACGCCGGCATCGCCTTCTTGTCGAGCCCCGAGTAGCGCGCGAGCCAGCCGCGGTCCTTGAGCCGGTGATCGAAGAGCATCGCGTAGCCTTCGGTCACGGAATTGTCGCCGAGCCAGCGGAACTCGAAGGGCAGCGTGCGGTGCATGTTGGCGAAGTGCAGCGCATGGCCCAGCTCGTGGAGCAGCGTCATCCAGTCGTTCTGGCCGCCGTGCGGGCGCAGCACGAGATGCACCACGTCGGGGATGCGCACCGGCGCGCAGAAGGCCCGCGGCCGCTTGCCTTCGCGTTCGCCGGTGTCGTAGCGCACGCGGCCCTCGGCGTCCGGCGAGATGCCCATCTCCGTCACCTGGCGGCGCACCTGGCGCTCCATTGCCTCCGCGGTGAAATAGGCATCGAACTCGGGCGCGCGCATCAGCGCGGCCACGTCGGCGCGCGTCGCCTCGTCGGGCGTGATGCCGAGTCCCTTCTTCAGGAACTCGGGGAAGACGTCGTCCCACACGTGCTGGGTGCCACGCAGGAAGGCTTCGCACTCGGCACGCAGCGCGGCGAGAGAGATGCCGCTCAGGGTCTCCCAGGTCGCATTGTAGCTGCCGGCGATGCCGAGCTTTGACACGACCTCGTGCTCGCGCTCGAGCTTTTCTTGCCGCATCGGCGCGAGCTCGGCCAGGACGAGCTTGGCGCGCGCATCGTCGAGCGTGTGCCTCGCCTTCGCGTCGCGCGTGTTGCCCAGCGTGATCGGCACGCGCTGGTACGGCTCCTGCGTGCCATCGGGTAACGACACGACGGCGGCGTTCTCCCAGGCGATCTCGCGTTCGTCGAGCGCGGCGAGTTCGCGCCCGACGCGCGATTCGAGCAGCCAGTCCACGAGCAGGCGCGCCGAGCGACGGTCTTCGCTCCCTTCGGCGGAGCCGCGCAGCAACTCGAGCGCCTGCGCAAACGCCTCGTCACCGTAGGCCGCCGCGTGTGCGGCATAGATCGGCTGGATCTGCGGCGCGGCCTTGAGGCCGGCGTACGCCGCGTGATACTCCGCGGAGATGGCCTCGAGGAAGGCCTCGCCGCGCGCACGCAGCGCGTCGAGCGGACTGGCGTCGCTGGCGGACATGCGGCCTGCCTCAGCCGACCAATGCCGAGTCGGCCGTCTTGTGATCGGCCTCGAGATACTTCGCGATCACTTCCACGACCTTGTCCGCCCCGACGCGGATCTGCCCCATGTTGTCGCGGAAGCGGATCGTCACGTCGTTGTTCGCGGTGGAGTCCCCGTCGATGGTGATGCCGAACGGCGTGCCTGCCTCGTCCTGCCGGCGATAGCGACGCCCGATGGCGCCCGCCTCGTCGTAGAACACGTTGAACTTCTTGCGCAGCGCCGCGGCGAGCCTCTCCGCCATCTCCGGCTGGCCGTCCTTCTTGGTCAGCGGGAAGACGCCGGCCTTGATGGGCGCCAGCGCCGGGTGGAAGCCCATCACCGTGCGTCCTTCCTGCTCGCCGGGGACGGCCTCTTCGCGCAGCGCGTTCACCATGATGGCCAGCGTCACGCGGTCCGCGCCCACCGACGTCTCGATCACGTACGGCACATACCGCTTGTTCGCCGCCTGATCGACGTACTCGAGCTTCTTCGTGGAGAACTGCTGGTGCTGCGTGAGGTCGAAGTCGCTGCGGTTGTGCACGCCCTCGATCTCCTGGAAGCCCAGCGAGCCGCCGAAGTCGAAGTTGATGTCGAAGGCCGCACGCGCGTAGTGCGCCAGCTCCTTCTCGCCGTGCTGGTGGAACTCGAGGCGGTCGCGGTCGAGGCCCAGCGCCAGGTGCCAATCGAGGCGCGCCTGCTTCCAGCGCTCGAAGTGCTCCATGTCCGTGCCCGGCTCGACGAAGAACTGCATCTCCATCTGCTCGAACTCGCGCGTGCGGAACGTGAAGTTGCCCGGCGTGATCTCGTTGCGGAACGCCTTGCCGATCTGCGCGATGCCGAAGGGCACCTTCTGCCGCGTCGCCTGCTGCACATTCAGGAAGTTCACGAAGATGCCCTGCGCCGTCTCGGGACGCAGGTACACGACGGCCGCCGAGTCCTCGACGGGGCCCATGAACGTCTTGAACATCAGGTTGAACTGCCGGGGCTCCGTGAGCTGACAATCCGTGTGCTCGCCCGGCTTCTTGCTCGGCTTCCGCGGGCACTGGGCATCGGCGAGCTTGTCGGCGCGAAAGCGCGCCTTGCAGGCCTTGCAGTCCACCAGCGGGTCGGAGAAGCCGCTCACGTGACCGGACGCTTCCCAGACCTTCGGGTGCATGAGGATCGCGGCGTCGAGGCCCTCGACGTCATCGCGCTCACGCACCATCGCATTCCACCAGCGCGCCTTCACGTTGTTCTTGAGCTCGACGCCGAGCGGGCCATAATCCCACACCGAGCCCGTGCCGCCGTAGATCTCGGAGGACTGGAAGATGAAGCCGCGGCGCTTGGCCAGCGAGACGAGCGTTTCGAGGACGTCGGGACGCATACGAGAGCGAAAAGTCGGGCGTGGGAGAGCGGGCGACCAGCCGAAATCTAACGCGCAGCGTATCGGCCCGGGGTCCGAGCCACGCGCCATCTGGCACCATCGCGGCGTGCTGCCGATACTTCCCCTGTGCCCGCCCTGCCCTCCCCTCCGCCCGCCCTGAGCTGCCGCGCCTGCCGAGACGGCGCAGGCCTCGACTTCGCCATCACCATGGCCTTCCAGCCCATCGTGGACGTGGAGGCCAAGACGGTCTTCGCGCACGAGGCGCTCGTGCGGGGCCTCCACGGCGAGGGCGCCGCGGACGTGCTGGCGAAGGTCAACGACCACAATCGCTATCGCTTCGACCAAGCCGCGCGCGTGGCGGCGATCAGCGTCGCCGCCGAGCTGCAGCTGTCGACGCCGGTCTCGATCAACTTCCTGCCGAACGCGGTGTACCGCCCCGAGACCTGCATCCGCGTCACACTCGAGGCCGCCGCCGAACTCGGCTTCCCCACCTCGCAGATCATCTTCGAGGTCAACGAAGCCGAACCCATCGGCGACCGGGCGCATCTCAAGGGCATCTTCGCCGAGTACAAGCGGAAGGGCTTCAAGACCGCCATCGACGACTTCGGGGCCGGCTACGCGGGCCTTGCCCTGCTGGCGGATTTCGAGCCCGACCTCATCAAGCTCGACATGGCCTTGATCCGCAACATCCACCAGGACCGCACGCGCCGCGCGATCATCGCGGGCACGCTGCAGACCTGCGCGTCACTCGACATCACGGTGATCGCCGAGGGCGTGGAGACGGACGACGAGGTTGCCGTGCTGCGCGACATGGGCGTGCGGCTTTTCCAGGGCTACCGCTTCGGGCGGCCAGCGACGCGCGCCATTCCTGAGCCGACCTGGTAGGCGCCGAGCGGCCGCTCAGCGCACGGGGCGCACGCGAACGTGGATGGCACGCCCGATGGCCCATTCCCACCCCTCTTCACGCGACGGGCTGACCGTCACGTTCACCGAGTCGCCGACGCGCACATCCGCCTGGCGTGTGCGTAGCCGCCCGCGCATGGTGTGGCCCACCTTCGCGCGCCCGAGGAGGCGTAGCTCCTCGTAGAACTGCGGCGGTTGGTCCTGGATGTCATCGCCGTCATTCCAGCGCGGCGCGCCGAACATCCAGTTCGTACTCGCGAACATGTGCTCGACGGTGTCGTCCAAGCCGAACAGCACCACGACGTAGTGATTGCCCGGCGCCGACGGGGCACGCAGGCTGAACGTGACGTGGCGCCACGCCTCGTGCACGGGCCGCGGCAGTCCAGCGAGGCGGATCGAGGCGTCCTCGCGAGGCTCCCATGTCGCCGCCGCCCCGACGAGGTAGTTCGCCGTCGCGCGCACGGTGGTGTACTGAAAGGTCAGATCCACCAGCAGCGAATCCCCCGCCGCGACGTCCACGATCAACGAGTCGCCGACCGGCACGCGGTTCACCTCCAGCTTGGTGATCCGGAAGTCATCGCCGACCGTCCCGGTGAACACACCGGTCATGGGCGCCCGCGCGGCGCGGACGAACCACGGCCCGGTCACGAGCAGATGCACTTGGCGCGCCGGCTCCGACGCCTCGACTGCGTCGAGCTGCAAGGCCAGACGCTCGAACTGCGCCGTGCCGTCCCGTGTGGTCCGTATGGTATCGCCAAAAAGCCGCCCCGCATCCGTGCGCACCGCGACGGCAAGTGGCGTACGCCAGGGTCGTCCGAATCCGTCTTCAACGCGCACGCGCGGCTGTACCTCGAGCGGCATCGCGATCTTGATGCCCGATTCCGCCATCGGCGGCGTCAGCACGACCACGCGCGGCTGCAGCCGCAACGCGAGCCACGAGACAGCGCCCAACAGGAGCATGCCACCAACCGTCGCGAGCACGCGTGCGCGCTCCGATTGGCGTCCCCAGAAGCCGAACCCTCGGAGGATGCGCCCTTCCCACTCCGGCCGGCCACACATGCGCGCGAGGCGGCGCCCCAAGGCGCGGCCGCGCAGTCCCGACTCGCGCACCTTCGGGGCTTCCAGCGCCGCGCGCCCCAACCGCACCGCCATCGCCGACGATTCATCACGCCCGGCGATCAGGGCGAGTTGGCCCAGCACCGCCACGGTGAGTCGCTCGGCGCTCCGCCAGTAGCGGAACAGCAGCTCCGCCGGCGATTCCGCCGCCACCGGCGCCGGCACACTGCGCAACTCATCGGCGATGGTATCGTGCGCCAGGGCCCAGGTGAGGTCGCGGGACTGCGCGAGCCCCAGTCCTTCGAGATGACGCAGCGCTTGGCGCAGGGCGTCCTCCGTGGGAGGCGCCGTGCGACTCTGCATGGTCCCGATGAAATCGCGCTCCTCCAGCGGACGTCCCCAGGTGGCGAGCACCTCGAGCGAGAGGCGCGCCAACGGGTCGAGCCCCGCGACGAGCGCCGTCGTGCCCGCCGTCTCGTTGGCCATCGCCAGCAGTGCGTCGGGCCGATCGCTGGTCCACGCCCCTCGCTCGACGTGCAGCAGGCGCGCCGCGCCGAGCGAGCGCACCATGGCGAGCACGAGCTGCGGCACGCCGCGCGAGCGCCGTTCGAGGGCGACCACGAGGTCGTCCGCCCAGGGAATCTCCGGCAGCGTGGCCACCGCCGAGAGCAGCGCGCGGATATCGTCGACGCCGAAGGGCAAGACCTCGATCACGCTGAGGTCGGTGCCCACCGCGGTGTCCGTCGAGTTGCGCGAGGTCCACAGCTGCAGCAGGCGGCTGGTGGCGATGGGCCGTGTCCCGCCGATCACCAGCAGCGATTCCTCGTCCGCGTGGTGCAGGTTGTCGACCATCACGACGACCAGACGTTCCTCGGACACCGACGCCAGCAGGTCGGCGAGCGCATCCTGCAGCGCGCGGCGGCGGTCGGCGTCGCTCCGCACCGCACGAGCGATCGTCGCGCCGGGAAATCGCTCGCGCAGTTCCGGCACGATGCCGATGAGCTGCGTCGCCGAGAGCTCCGTGATGCCGAGGGCACCCGGCAGCGCGCACAGCGCGCGCACCAGGTCCACCAGCGCGGCGAAGCGCACGTCCTGCATGGCCGGCTGCACGCTCACGCGCACCACGCGGGCGCCGCGCAGCCGCAGGCGTGCCTCCAGCTCGTCGAGCACGCGCGTCTTGCCCACGCCCGCGGGCCCGTAGAGCAGCACGCGCTGCACCGCGCCCGCGCGCGACTTCTCCGCCATGCGCGAGAGCTCACCGAGCAACGGCTCGCGGCCCACGAGCTGTTGGCCGACCGTCGCGAGCGCCATCGCCGGCCCCGCCGGCACGTGCGCCGGATCCGCCGCCGCACGCCGCGCCCGCGCGATGCGCTCGGCCAGCGGCGGCGGCAGCGACATCTCCTGCGAGGCCAGTCGCGCGCCGTGGGCGCTCAGGCGCTCGATGGCCTCCATGCGATTGCCCGTCGAGACCAGCGCGTCGAAGAGCTGCACGACGACTTCGGAACGGTCGGGGAACAGGCGATCCAGCTCGCGCGCGACGTGCAGCGCGGCCTCGCTCTCGCCGGCCGCCAGTCGCGCCGGGATGACACCAGCGGCTTGATCCAACAAGAGCCGTTCCAGGCGCAGCCGCTCGGCGCGCATCCAGCGTTCGAACTCCACCGCGCCGCCGATCGGCAGCCCGTCGCAGAAGGCACCGCCGTAGGCGGCGAGCATCGCGTCGAAGTCGCTGCGACGCGAGGCGGCGAGGAAGGCGTGGCGGTCGCTGGGCAGCCGCTCGATGTCGACGGAGAGGAACTCGCGGTCGCTACGGAGGATCTCGTCGCCGAGGGCTTGCTTGAGCGCGTAGACGGCTTGGCGGAGCGAGGCGCGGGAGCGGTCCGGGGATTCGTCGCCCCAGAGGAGGTCGGCGAGATGTTCGCGGGTGTCGGGGCGGCCGTCGAGGGTGCTGAGGTAGATCAGCAGGGCGAGGGGTTTGCCGCCGCGGAGGACAGCGTGCGCCACCCCGTCCTCGAGTCGCTCGAGTTGAGGTGCCCCGAACGACTTCAGGTGCACGGGCAGGTCAGCGGAGGTCGGCATTCGCGAACGAACGTAACTCCGGCCGCACGCTGCCCGTCAACTGAGATGCCTAGGGCAGGCGCAACGTGCTATCGCGCGCGAATCTCGTAGCCTGCCACCGCGCGGCTGCGCTCGGCGCGCGGGATGCGGAGCAGAACCCGATTGATCTGCTCCAGCGAGAACTTCGCCGTAAACGCATCCTGGGCCCGGAACGGCGCCGGACCATCGCCGGTGTAGAAGATGGCGAAGAGGAGTTCGGATTGCGCGGCGCCGAAGCGCGGCTCGAGTTGCGCCTTGAGTTCGTAGTTGGCGCCCGGCCTCGGGATGGACCGTCGCGTCCCCGGCGCGAGCCGATTCGACGAATCCGCTTGGTTGGGGAAGATCAGCCACGCCGACCCATCCTGCAGCACCGAGAACAGGTAGAGTCGCGTGGCGTCGGACGCCTCCGCCGTGATGCGGATGCCATCACCCTCTCGGTACACCAGCTGGTCCGTGCTCACCGACGCCGTGAGGCCGGCAGCCTCCGTGCCCGCGTCGCAGGCGACGCGGGCCTCGTAGAACACCGTGATCGAATCCGCGTGCGGCCGCGCCGCACGATGCCGTTCCTCCACGATGACGCCGGCGGCGTCCTGCGAGTAGAGCTCGAAGAAATGGTCCCGGTACTCGCGGCTCTCGCCGTTCGCCATCGCCTCGTACTGCGCCCGCGAGGTCGTCGTCGCGATCGTGATGCCGACAGCCTGCTGCACCGCCAGCACGCGAGCCTCGCTGAGCAGCACCTGCTCCATCTGCGCGCGGGAGCGGTCCGCCGGCACGAAGCGGGCGAGCCGGATGCGCTGCCACTCCTGTTCGAGGGTCGGCCCGCAGCTCGCGCTTCGCGGTTGCCCGGAGGACGCGGGCCAGGGATCCGCAGCGGGCGCCGCCGCGGGCGCGGGGCGCGCAGCAGGCGGCGACGAGCAGGCGAGGCTCAGGACCGCCGTCGAAGCAGCGGCCGTGAAGAGCACCCGATGCAGGCAGCGCGACAAGGCGCAGCCGCGCCGCTCAGCGGTCGGCACGGCTGCGGATCTCGTACCCGGCCAGCACGCGACTGCGCTCCGACCGCGGCACGCGCAGCAGCACGCGATTGATTTCCTCGAGGGTGAACTCCTTCTGGAACGCGTCGGCACTCCGGAAGAGCTCGGGGCCGCGGCCGCGGTAGAAGATCCCCATCAGCATCTCGCTTTGCGACGGCCCGAACCGCGAATCGAGTTCGGCGGTGAAGCTGTACGGCGCGCCGGTGCGCGGGACGAAGCGGGCGTCGCCGGCACCGAACGCGTTGTTCAGGTCCACGCGGTTCGGGAAGATGAGCCGCGCCACGCCGTCCTGGGCGATCGAGAACAGGTACACGCGCGCGGAATCCGACACCTCGACGCGGATCGTGATGTAGTCCTTCTCGCGGTACGTGTCTTGATTCGTCGAAACGGACGCGGTGAACCCCGCGGCCTCGGACCCGGACTCGCAACCGACGCGAGCCTCGTAGGCGATCGACAGCGAATCCGCCCCGCGGCTGGTGGTCGTGTGCTTCTCCTCGACGATCAGGCCGGCCGCATCCTGCGAGTAGAGTTCGAAGAAGTTGTCGCGGTACTCACGCGACTCCCCGTTGGCCATCGCCTCGTACTGCGAGCGCGTGGTGCTCGTGGAGACCGTGATGCCGACGGCTTGCTGCACCGCCTGCCGCCGCGCCTCACCGAGCAGCACCTGCTCCATCTGCGCGCGCGACTTGTCCGGCGGAATGAACCGCGTGACGCGCAGGCGCTGCCACTCCTGCTCGACGCCCGGCGAGCAGCGCCCGGCCTGGGCGCCGACGGGTGCGGCGCCCAGGAGGAACAATCCGATGATGGCGACCCCGACCTTCATGTCACCGACTGGCCTCACTGCCGCCCTCGGTGTCGCGCAGGAGCCATGAGCGGCGCACCCATGTTCACGGATGGCGAGAGCAGCGACGGCGCCTGGATGCTCAGCGGCGACGTCGAGATGGTGAGAGTGTACGTCCCCGTCTGCGCCGTGCTGCTGAAGTGCGTCGTCTTGATCTCGAAGAAGCCACCGGTGCTGGCCGTGTAGGTCATGAGCGAGTTCGTGCCGCCCGCACCGTCATCGTCGAACGCGACCTGCGTGGTGACGGTGTCCGCGTTCGTCGCCCAGAGTTCGAGGTACGTATCGATCGTGGACGACATGCCGACCGTGATCTGCTGTCCGGCGTTCAGGCGCACGCGGAAGCGGCCCTCGCGCTTGCCCAGCCGCGTGCAGGATGACGCATCCCAGCTGCTGCCGATGCTGATGCCGTTGCCGATGATGGTGAACAACGACTGGCAGGCCGGCGGCACGCTGGTCGCCACCGACGAGCTGAGCGAGTAGCTCACGGGCGGCGTGGTCGCGTTCCCGACCGCGAAGATGAAGGTCCCCGAGCCGAACAACCGATTCGCAGTGCCCGCGGCGCTGAAGCGCGTCCAGAAGTATGGCGTGCCCGTGCCCGCGCTGTTCTGCGTGGTGTACGTGACGAGGTCCACGGTCCCACCCGAGGGCGTCACCGGGAAGGTGATGTAGGCACTCGACGCCCGCGAGAACGAGAACCGGTCTTCCCAGAAGTTCGTCTCGAACAAGCAGTCGCTCGTCGTGACCTGGCCGTTGATGGTCGAGCCCAGCGTGTACGCCGTCGCCGTGCACGGATTGACGGTGATGTTCACGGTGGCCGTTGCCTGGCCGATCACGCCCTCGACCGTGGCACGGATCGTGGCGGTGCCGTTCGCCACCGCCGTCACGAGGCCGCTGGCGCTCACCGTCGCCACGGCCGTGTTGAGGCTGCTCCACGTGACCGTGCGGCCCGTGAGCGAGACGTTCGACGCATTGCGCGGGTCAGCGGTCAGCTGCTGCGTCGCGCCTGCTGCATTGAGCGTGAAGGTGGACGGCGTCACGACCACCGCGTTGACGTCGGTGGTGACCGTGATGGCACGCGTGCCCTGCACGCCCTCGCTGGTGGCGCGGATCGTCGTCGAACCCACGCCGACTCCCGTCACCACGCCCGTCGCGCTGACGGTCGCGATGGACGTGTTGTCCGAGGACCACGTGACCGTGCGACCGGTGAGGACGTTGTTGGAGGCGTCGCGGGTCGTCGCGGTGTACTGGATCGTCTGGCCGCGCACGACTGAGGTTGCGGCACTCGTCACGGTCACGGACGCCACCGCTGCCTGGGCGATCGTGAACGTGGCACTGTATGCGCCCGACGTGCCGGCTACCGCCGCCATCGTGCGCACTTCGTAGTTCCCCGTCGACGGCGCGGTGTACACGAGGCGCGCATTGACGCCGCCGCCACTGTTGTTGTCCGAGGCAAGATCCACGCCGCCCTGCGTGATGTACACGATGGGATCGATTGCCGTGGAGTTCTGCGTGACCGTGATCTGCTCGCCGGCCTGCAGCGCGACAAGCCACGAATGGAACAGTCGCGACGACGACTGGCAGTCCCCAGCCGCCAGTGCGCGGTTCACCGAAATCGTCGTGGAGCCGTAGATGATCGGGATCGTCCGGCAGGCAGCCGCCGGCCACGACGCGGACTGCGCCGGATCGGAGGCCGGCACGTTGAACTCGTAGTTGAACGGCAACGCGAAGCCGCTCGTGCGGATGCGGAACCGCGTCGTGCCGCCGCCCGCGACGGTATAGGCGAAGTTGCCGCCGCCCGCCGGCAGTGCATCGCTCGTGACCACGCCAGGCCGCAGCTCTCGCAGTACGGAGACCTGACCGGCGGCCGTCGGCTGCGGCATCGCCCAATAGATGAGCCGAGTGCTCGGCTCGGTGGACCGGAAGAGATCCTCAACGCCGCCGCCCGCCACCCCACAGTCGCCGGAGACCAGGGACCCGTTGACCGTGGGCCCGAAATTGTACGGGGTGGGGAAACACACGTTCACGTTCGCCGTTGCGTTGCCATTCACCCCATCCACCGTCGCCCGGATCGTCGTCGACCCCGGACGCACGGCCGTCACCAGCCCACTCGCGCTCACCGTCGCGATGGTCGTATCCAAGCTGGACCACGTGACGGTAAGGCCCGTCAACGCCGTGTTCGCGGCGTTGCGCGGCGTAGCCGTGTACTGCTGAGTCGGGGTCGTCTCCGTCAGGGTCGCCGTGGTCGGCGCCACCTGCACCGTCGCGACGTCCGTCGCCACGGTGATCGTCAACGTACCATTGATGCCGTCAACGGTCGCCGTGATGACGGCCGACCCGACCCCAACGGCCGACACGAGCCCAGACGTCGACACCGTCGCCACCGACGGGCTCGCCGACGACCAGTTCACCGTGCGACCCGTCACGACCGCACCGCCCGCCGTCCGCGGCGTGGCCGTGAGCTGCACGGTCTGCCCGCGCACAATCGATGAATCCGGCGCCGTCACCTGCACCGACGCCACCGGCGGCGCCACCGTGACCGCCACCGATCCGGCTCGGCCGAGTACCGTCGCCGAGATGTTGGCGGTTCCCGCGCCCACACCCGTCACCAACCCGGTGGGGCTCACGGTCGCAATGGAGTTGTTCGACGACGACCACGTCCTCGGCTCGCTCGTCAACGCACGACCGCGCGTGTCGACGGCATTCGCCGTCGCTTGCGTGGTGCCACCCTGAAGGATCGTCGACGATGCGACCGTGACAGTCACCGTTCCCGCCTCCGGCGGCTCCACCGTGATCTCCGGCACGCACGAGATCAACGCAACCGCGGCCACGAGGCCCCACCGAAGCTGACGCATTACGGCTGCCCGCCGGCCGGTGCCGGACGCAGCACACGGCTGCCGGTGCCGAACACCTGAGGCGTCTGATCGCGCCCGTGCAGGCGGCGCGCCTCGTATGGGATGCCGTACGACTGGTCCGTCAGGAAAGCCTTCATCTCGTCAACCGTCACGCCGTTGCCATCCTTGTCCGCGGCACCCTGCAGCCCCTTCAGGAAGAAATACGTCAACAAGCCGTGGTTCTTCTCGTCGTACCAATTGGCCAGCTGCTGGCCCTCGGCGGCCGCGATGATCGTCGCATTCCCGCCCTGGAAGCGCTGCGCCGGATCATTGACCTGGATGCCGATCGGTGAGGCCGACCGAATGAGCATGTCGCCGTTGCCCGTTGCACCCGAGAAGCACGCATCGAGCACCACGGTCACGTGCTTGGCTCCCATCGCCGCCAGGTTCTCGTAGAGCACATCCACGCTGAAACCGGTCGTCGAGAGGAACGACGCGTCGGCATCGGACGGCATGATGTAGGCCTTTCGCTCGCTGGCGTCCGGTGCCCCGTGACCCGAGTAGAAGACGAAGACCTCGCTCACGCCCGGACGGATCTGGCTGCGCAGGCGACCGTTCGGATTGTTCTGCACGCCGAAGGTCGTGCGCAGCTGGGTGCCGGTGGCATTGTTCAGCCGAATGATGTTCCCGGGGCGGATTCCCAGTGCCTTCTGGGCGTACTGGGCCATGACCTCCGCATCGTTCGCCGCGAACTGCACCGGCGGAATGTCGCCCTGGTACGTTGCGTTGCCGATGATCACGGCGATCGCGTTGGGGTTCTCGGCCACGGTCGGGATGTTCTGCAGGAGGTCGGACCCGAAGCTCCCCGCGGCCGCCGACGCGCCGCCCGGCACGGGCCGCGGTGCCTGCACCGCGACCACCTGCGCCATGCCGCGCGAGGCGCTGTTCAGCGCCAAGCCGAGGTCGCGCGCCGGCACGTTGTAGCGCCCCGAACCTTCGGTGACGGCCGCCGTCAGCGCGAACGCCGTCGCGCGGTTGTTCGGCAGCACCTCGACCTTGATGTCCTCGTACTGCCCCGGACGCATCGTGCCGAGCTCGCGCGTGATCGTCGGCGCCTGGAAGTCGTCCGTGAAGAACACGTTCTCGCCGCGGGCGATCGTCACCCGCACGTTCTCCGCCTTGCCCTCGCCGCGGTTCTGCACGCGCACCGTGACCGTCGCCTGCGTGCCCGGCGCGATGATCGTCTTGCCTTCGCCATCCACCGCCTGCGCACCGAGGATCTGCAGGTCCGGTGGCCGATACGCCAGCACCGGCACCTGGAGCTGCAGCGGCTGCGAGTCGAAGCCATTGCCTTCGACGGCGATGATCTCCAGCGCCGCCTGCTCGTCAATCACGTCCTGCGTGGCCACCACTTCGATCACGGCCTCACGGACATCGCCCGGCGCGACCGCGCCGAGCTGTCCCGGCTGGAAGCGCAGGCGCGAATTCGACTTGGCCTCGACGCGCACGTTCACGCCGGCCCCGCGCCCCGAGTTGCGGAGCCGCACGCGCACCGTGGCGCGCTCGCCGGCGGAAATGATCGAGTCTCCGTCCGCATCGGCAAACGACACGTTCTCGATGCGCAACTGCGGCGGCTGCGAGTTCGTCCGCCCGCCGACCACCTGCGTGCGCTGCGTGTTCAGGAACGTCACGAGCGGAAGCTCTTGGTTCGCGCGGATCGCGCGATCGTTCGCCGAAGCCACTTCGCGGCGACGCGACTGGTCCTCGTCGAGCGACTTCTGCACGTCGTCCTTGATGCGCTGCTCCCGCTGCTGCACCGCACGCTCGTAGGCGGTACGCTCCGTGGCGTACTGCGCCTGGTCCCGCGTGAAGCTCTCCTGCTTCCCACGGTATCCGCCGCGGCGGATCATGTGGATCACGCCCGTGCCGACCAGCGCACCGATGCCGGCCGCGCCCGCCCGGCAGCTGGCGAGCGGTCCGAGCGAGTGCTGCCCCGGCGCATAGTACTGCCCGTTGACGTAGCCGCCCGACGGCGACGGCGACGTGAACTTCTGGTCGCACAGCGCCGCGGAGCCCGCGAACGCCGCACCGCCGGCCAGCGCACCGCCGATCAGGACGCTGCCGAAGAACCCCGGCCGACGCGGCTGCACCGGCGCGACCGGCTCGCGAGGCATCGGATACGCATTCGACGCCAACAGCTGCCGCTGGACCTCCGCCTCCGTGCGCACCGGTGGCAGCGGCTGCGTATCGCGCGGCATCGTCATCTCAACCTTGATCCGCGAGCCCGCGGGTACGTCGAGCGACAAGCCGCGCATCCGCGCGCCGCGGCCCACCTCGATGCGCACGCCGTTGCCCGGCTGGATGCGCAGCGTGGACGGCGTCGTCCCCAGTTGCCGGCCGTTCACCAGCACCGGCTGGCCGACGCTGTCCGCGATGACCTCGATCTCGGCGGTGTTCGACTGCTGCGCCGCGAGGGTGAGCGGGGCAACAAGCACCAGCAGTGCCGCACGGAGCGCGCGACCAGTCAAGGTGACGTAGGTGGGGACCATGGCAGTCATCCTCTCCAGCAGTGGGGAACCTTACCGCGTCCGAACGGCCAATACGCGGCCGCGGACCAGCACATAGCAGTTGTTGGCATCACGCCAGCGCGACACCACGGACACCGAACCCAACTCAACGGCCGTGCTGACCTGCAACACCGCGCGCTGCTCTTCTTCCGTCTGCTCCATCAACGAACGCATACGTGCACCGGCGTTCAGGGCCAGCGTTTGCCGCCCGTGGCGCTCGGCTTCATCCCATCCATAGTACTCCCGGAAGTACGCAGTTGACACCCCTACCGCGTACCACCAGTCGCCGTCGGCCGCCGGCGGCACCTGGATCCAGCCCGGGGGCTCCGAACCCAAGGTCACCAGCCCGCTCGGCAACCCCGGGCCCGTGGAGTCTGGGGTCACCGCGACCACGTGCATGCCGCCCACGGTCACGCTGCCTTTCACGAACACCGGGAAGCTGTCGGCGAGGGGCGTTTCCTGGCTGTCCTCGCCCTGACTTTCCAGTGTCTCTCCAGCCACCGCCTCGAAACCCTTCTCCACCACCAGCCGCATCCGGCTCGTCAGCCGAGCCCGCGCGTGCGCATCGATGACCGCCACGCTCTCCGCCGCCGCCTTCGTCGTATAAGCCGGGGCATAGCCCACCGTCAACCCGCTCACCCCACCCCCCTGCACGAACCAGACGGGGTACGCGTAGCTGACCGGCGCCGCGCGAAGCGTCACCGTGGCCGGCTGACGGGGTCCCCCAGCACAGGCAAGTCCCGCCAGCAGCAGAGCCACTGTCGTCAGCGGCAGCCACCGGCGGGACCAGCGCGTCTCCATCTGAAGAACTGGTACGACTACAACCGAACGCTTACGGATTGCCGCTGCGCTGCGACTCCTCGTAGGCCTTCACCTGACGATCCAGCTCCTCGAACGCCTGGGCCGCACGGAAGCGCGTGTACATCGCCTGGTTGGAGCGGATGCGCTGCATCAGCGCCTGGTTCGCGGCACCGATCGGCATTTCCACCAACACGAAGGCGCGGTACGTCACGCCGTTCTGCTTGATTTCCTGACGGCTCACGCGCGACCCGTTCAGCGTCTGGTTCACGACGCCGCGGTAGGCCGTGCGGAACTGGTCAAGCAACTCGGACTCGGCGCCCAGGCCCGTCTCTTCCTGGAAGCGCTCGGAGAGACCCTGGAACTTCGTCTCCATCTGCTGCGCGATGCCGTTGCGGCCGTCGGCCGTCGCCTTGTTCACCGCAAGCTGCAGGTCACGCGACTCGGAGGTCGCCGCCTGATACAGCATATTCGGGTCCGTCGGGATCGACGTGTACCACGTCGGGATGTCCGGGTTCGGCGTCGGACCGGGAGTCGCGCCGCCACCACCACAGGCAGCAGTCACGAGCACGAGCGAGGCAGCGAGTACAGCGCGCTTCATACAGTCCCTCCAAGGACATGTGGGGCGGGCGTTCACCCACGGCGACGACGCGGTGTCGTCGCCGGGGTCCCAACCGAGGCTAAATGTTTCCCGCAGTGTGGTGCGGCGCAAGATGCGCAGGGGACTGCTATTGGGCTGTGAGCGGCCTCACACGGGGCGGCACTCGGCGTCGCGAAAGTGCTTGAGCGTCAACCGACCGTCAGCCAGACGTCACGCCGACACCGTGCCTGGCGCACGCCGGCCGGCGTGCGCCCTACAGCCCGATGATCTGGTCCCGCCGCGTCCCCACGCTCACGTACTGCGCCGGGCACTCCACCAGCTCCACGATCCGGTCGAGATACACCCGCGCCGCCCGCGGCAGGTCGCTGAGCTTGCGCGCCGTCGACGTATCCGACTTCCAGCCGTCGAACCACTCGTACACGGGCTCGATTCCCTCCAGCTCCGCGAGGTCGCCAGGGAACTCGGACATCACCTCGCCACCGACCTTGTAGCCCGTGCACAGCGCGATCTTCTCGAAGCCGTCCAGCACGTCCAGCTTGGTGATCGCCAGCCCGGTGAGGCCGTTCACGCGCACCGCGTAGCGCACGACCACGGCATCGAACCAACCGCAGCGCCGCGGACGTCCCGTCGTGGCGCCGAACTCGTTGCCGACCTTCCGCAGTTCCTCACCGGTGGCATCCGTAAGCTCCGTGGGCATCGGACCGCCGCCCACGCGCGTCGTGTAGGCCTTCACCACGCCGATGACGGCATCGAGGGAGCGCGGGCCGATGCCCACGCCGATCGCCGCGCCGCCCGCCGTCGTGCTTGAGCTGGTCACGAACGGATACGTCCCGTGATCCACGTCGAGCAGCGAGCCCTGCGCGCCCTCGAGCAACACCGCCGCGCCCTGCTTCTGCGCACGGTGCACCGCGAGTCCCACATCCTCGGCGATCGCCAGCAGCCGCGGCGCGATGCGCTCCAGCTCGGAGAGCGTGAACGCCGCGTCAGCGCGCTTGCTCGAGCCGAAGCCCGAGAGGATGTGATTCGCGTGGGCGGTTCCCCGCTCCACCAGCGCCTTCAACCGCGCCGGGTTGCGGAGGTCGAGCACGCGCACCCCGCGCCGCGCAACCTTGTCCTCGTACGCCGGCCCGATGCCGCGGCCCGTCGTGCCGATCGCCTTGCTCGCCGCGCTCTCCTTGTCCACCAGCTTGTGGTACGGCATCACGAGATGCGCGCGGTCGCTCAAGTAGAGGCGCCCCGCGACGTCCACGCCGTTCGCCACCAGCGCGTCGACTTCCTCGAACATGCCCTCCGGGTCCAGCACCACCCCGTTGCCGATCGCGCAGCGCACGCCGGCATGCAGGATGCCGCTCGGCACCTGGTGCAGCACCGTGGACTCATCGCCCACGTGCACCGTGTGGCCGGCGTTGGCGCCGCCCTGGTAGCGCACCACCCAATCGGCGCGCTCGGCGAGCACGTCCACGAGCTTGCCCTTGCCCTCGTCGCCCCACTGGGCGCCGACAATGACAATGGTACGGGTCTTGGAATCGAACATGTTCGGTCAGGCGGAAGACGCAGCCAGGCCCCACGGACGGGCACAAAAAAACGCCCCGCGGATGCGCGGGGCGTAGAAAGAATCTATGGCGTGAAACGGCGAACGGCAACTGCAACCGCCATTACCACGAAGGCACGGAGACACGAAGGAACCAGTCCTTCGTGTCTCCGTGTCTTCGTGGTGAAGTCGTTTGGGGTTCAGCCGGCGAGCGCGGCAGCGACTTCGGCGCGCCCCGCCGCATCCAGCGGCAGCAACGGCATGCGCGGCATTCCACCCACCTTGCCGACGGCCTCCATCGCCGCCTTCACGCCGGGCACGCCAAGCTTGGCCACGATCACATCGGCCATCGGCTTGAGCCGCGCCTGCGCCTTCGCGGCGCGCTCCGGCTCGCCGCCGCGCACGGCCTCGAGCACCTCGAGCGCAAACCCTGCCGCGAACAGCGAGACCGCGAGGATGCCGCCACGCGCCCCGGCCTCAAGCCCCGCCTGCAGGCCGCTGCCGCTGCCCGTGAGCACACTGAAGGTGGGCGACTGCGCCTTGAGGAATCCCTTGAGCATGTCGAGCACGCCCGAGCTGTCCTTGATGCCGATTACGTTGCCGTGCTGCGCGAGTTCCGCCACCAGCTCCGCGGACAGCGCGAAGTGCATGTACTTCGGGATGTTGTAGAGGATCACCGGCAGCGGCGATTCGTCCGCCACGCGCCGATAATGCGCGCGCAGCACCTCCTCCGTCATCGCATTCGCGTAGTAGTGCGGCGCGACCACCAGGACGGCATCGGCGCCGCTCGCCTTGGCCTGCTGCGTCCGCGCCACCGTCTGCCGCGTGCTCTCGCCGCCGCAGCCCGCGATGACCAGCTTGCCCGCCGGCGTGTGCTCGCGAGCCGTCGCCACCAGCGCCCCGCGCTCGGCTTCGCTGAGCAACGCCGCCTCACCCGTCGAGCCCGCGACCACCATGCCGTCCAGGCCCTCCGCGATGTGCGAGCGCACGTTCGCGGCGAATCCGTCGAGATCGAGGTCCTCGGAGCCCGCGTGGAAGGTGGAGATGACCGGCGCGAAGATTCCCTGCAGCTGCATCTCAGCCACCCATGTTGAACTTGAGCGCCAGGTCTGACGGGCGCGTCGAGGCCGCCAGCGCGACCTTGAGGTCGATGACGTCCTCCTTCACCAGCTGCTCGAGGTGCTGGTCGAAGGTCTGCATGCCGTACTGCTCGTGGCCCGCGGCGATGTAATCGCGGATCTCATTCACCTTGTCGCGGTCGAGCATCAGGTCGCGGATCGTCGGCGTGACGATCATGATTTCCAGCGCCGCCACGCGCCCGTTGCCGTCCTTCCGCGGGAGCAAGCGCTGCGAGATCACTGCATGCAGCGACTCCGCCAACCGCACGCGCACCACGTCCTGTTCCTCGGGCGGGAACATGGCCATGATCCGCAGCACCGTGCTCTGCGCATCGGGCGTGTGCACCGTCGAGATCAGCAGGTGCCCCGTCTCGGCGGCCTTCATCGCCGTGTCGATCGTCTCGGCGTCGCGCATCTCGCCGATCAACACGACGTCCGGATCCTGGCGCAGCGCCGCGCGCAGCCCCATACGGAAGCTCTCCGTGTCCACGCCGATCTCGCGCTGCGTGACGGAGCTCTGCAGGTCGCGGTGCAGGAACTCGATCGGGTTCTCCAGCGTCACGATGTGCTTGTTGTGATGCTGGTTGATGTGGTTGATCATCGCCGCCATCGTCGTGCTCTTGCCCGAGCCCGTGACGCCGGTGACGAGGATCATGCCGCGTTCGGCCTCCGACACCTGCTTCAGCACGCCGGGCACCGCGAGGCGCTCGAAGCTCGGCACCTCGAACGGGATCACGCGCATCACGATCATGAAGCTCGAGCGCTGCCGCAGGATGTTCACGCGGAAGCGCCCGATGCCCGGCGCGCCCCACGAGCAATCGTAGTCGTTGATCTTGTCGATGCGCGCGCGGTCGTCTTCGTTGGCGATGAGCCGCAGCGCGATCGCCTTCGTCTGGTCGGGCGTCAGCGCCTGCTTGGTGAGCGGCACCAGCTTGCCGTCGATGCGCGCACGGAACACGTCGCCTGCCTTGATGTGCAGGTCGCTGGCCCCACGCTCGACTGCCGCCTTGATGATCTTTTCCATCGCGCCCGTTGGTGCCTAGTGGTGCTCAGTAACCGGCGCGCTTGTCCACCAGGTTGCGGAGGGGATCCCCCGCCCGGTAGCGCGCCCAGTTGTCGAGGATCAAGTCCTGCAGCCGGTCCCAGAACCGGCGCGGCGAGACGCCGCTCACATGCGGCGTCCAGACGACCCGTGGAAGCTGCCACAGCGGGCTATCCGCCGCCAGCGGTTCCTTGGCGAACACGTCGAGCACCGCGCCGCGGATGCGGCCCGCCACGAGGCCGTCGACCAGCGCGGCCTCATCCAACAGGGCGCCGCGCGCCACGTTCGCGACGATCGCGCCGGGCTTGAGGCCCTTCATGCGCCGGGCATCCAAGACCGATCGCGTCTCCTCCGTCAGCGGCGTGGCCAGCACCACCACGTCGGCGAGCGGCAGCAAGCCATCGAGCTCGCTGAGCCCGTGGATGGCATCGAACCCCGGTGGCAGGCCGAGTCCCGGCCGTCGGCGCACGCCGCTGACACGCGCCCCAAGCGCGGAAAAGCGACGGGCAATCTCGCTACCCAAGCCGCCCGCACCGACCACGAGCACGTGCAGTTCATCCACCTCGCGCACCAGCGCGCGCGGCGTCGCGAAGGCGCTCTGGTCCCAGACCTTCTCGCGACGCATCTCCTCGGCGAGATCGAAGGCCCGCAGGAAGTGCAGCACGCCAGCCAACACATGCTCGGCGATCGTCGGGCCATAGAGCCCCGCCGCGTTCGTGAGTTGGCACGCGCCGTTCCGCATCTCGTCGAACAGGAGCGTCGCCACGCCCGCGGTTCCGGTCTGCACCCAGCGGAGCTTCGCGCCCGCCAAGAACAGCGCCCGCGGCATGCCGAAGCCCACGTAGACCTCGGCGTCAGGAATCACGCGCAACGACTCCTCGCTCGGCGCCTGCGCGCCGTCACCGAAGGAGTCCGTGACTGCCGAGACGATGTGCACGCGCCAGCCCGCGGGCGTGGCATCGGTGATCGCCTGCGCGACGCGGTCCGGCAGGTTGAAGGCCTGCGCCGTGGAGCGCAGGTCCACGACCATCAGGCGCTCGCCGCTCACGCGTCGTCGCCTTGGTGCGGGCGATCGCTCGCCCGCCGGCGCTGCGAAGCATCGCCACCACGCCGTCCGCCGGTCCGCGCGTCGAACTCGTCCGGTGGAATGCCCTCAGCGGTATCGCTGGGCCGGTCCAAGAAGCGCCGCTCGATGTAGCCCATGCCCTCGAGCACGACCATCACGGTGATCGTCGCGGCCAGCGCCTCGAAGAGGAACCCGGCGCCCGCCGTGAGACCGATCGCCGCGACGACCCAGATGGTCGCCGCGCTCGTCAGGCCGGTGATCGTGCCGCGCGTGTGCAGGATCGTCCCCGCGCCGAGGAAGCCGATGCCCGTCACGACCTGCGCCGCGATGCGGCCGGGATCGCCGCCGCTTGGGCCGGCGATGCGCATCGAGAGGTCCATGAGCAGCGCCGATCCGAGGCAGATGAGGATGTTGGTGCGCAGGCCCGCCGGCTTGTGCCGCAGCTCGCGCTCAAGCCCGATGGCGCCGCCCGCGAGGATGGCGATCAGCAGCTTCGCCCCGAGGTCGAGGCGAAACACCTCGATCCACTGCGCGAATTCATCCACGCGCGTCGAGCCCCATCTTGTCCTTCACCGTGCGGATCGTCTCCTGCGCAACCGCCCGTGCCTTGCGACCGCCCTCGGCGAGCAACGCGTCCACCTGCTTGGGATTGGCCTGCAGCGCCTCGGCCCGCGTGCGGATCGGCGTCAGCTCGGCCACCATGTTCGCGTGCAGCACCTTCTTGCAGTCGATGCAGCCCCACTTGGCGCCGCGGCAGTTCTCGTCCACTTCCTTCACCGTCTCGGCGCTCGAGAACGCCTTGTGCAGCTCGAAGACGGTCTTGCAGTTCTCCGGCGTGCCGGGATCGGTCTTCCGCTGCCGCGCCGGGTCGGTGATGGCCGGCCGCAGCTTGTTCCACATCTCGTCCGGCGTCTCGAGCAGGCCGATGGTGTTGCCTAGCGACTTGCTCATCTTTGCCTGGCCGTCGAGCCCGACGATGCGCCGCGTCGGCGTGAGCTTGGGCTGCGGCTCCGGGAAGTACGGCGCGTCGGGCGAGAAGCGGGCGTTCCAGTTGCGGGCCACGACGCGCGAGAGTTCGAGATGCTGCACCTGGTCTTCGCCGACGGGCACCGTGTCGGCGAGGTACAGCAGGATGTCCGCCGCCTGCAGCACGGGATAGTTGAGCAGGCCGGCCATGACTTGCTCCTGCTTGCCCGCCTTGTCCTTGAACTGCACCTGGCGCTCGAGCTCGCCCAGCGGCGTGACCGTGTTGAAGATCCACTGCAGCTCGGTGTGCTCCGGCACGTCGCTCTGGACGAACAGCGTGCACTTGGCCTCGTCGAGGCCGGAGGCCAGCAGCGAGATCGCCATGTCGCGGGTGCGGCGACGCAGGTCGTCCGGCAGGTACGCCACCGTGATGGCGTGGTAGTTTACGATGCAGAAGAACGACTCGTGCTGGCCCTGCAGCGCGACCCAGTTCTTGACGGCCCCGAGGTAGTTGCCGATGTGCAATTCGCCCGAGGGCTGGATCCCGCTGAAGACACGCGTCATCCCACGAAGTTACGGAGACTGAGATGGGGCTTCAACAGGAGCGCACGGACTGGCTGGCGGTGGCGGTGCGCGCGGCAGCGGCGGGCGCGGCGGTGATCCGCGATGCCGCGCCGGACATCCGCAACCTCGACTGGCGGTCGAAAGGCCCCACGGACTTCGTGTCCGAGGTGGATCTGGCGGCCGAAGCGGCCATCCTCGCGGTGATGGGCGAGGGCGTCCCGCGGGCCACCGTGCTCGCCGAGGAGAGCGCGGCCAGCGTCCCGCGCGAGCTGCTCGAGCATGGGGTGGCGATCGTCGTGGACCCACTCGACGGCACGACGAACTTCCTGCACGGCTATCCCGAGTACGCGGTCAGCATCGCGATCCTGGTGGACGGCGAGCCAGTCGTCGGCGTGGTGCACGACGTGCCCGGTGATGAAGTCTTCACGGCGCGCGCCGGCGGCGGCGCTCAGCTCAACGGCCAGCCAATTCGCGTATCGGACATCACCGATCCGCAGCGCGCGCTGATCGGCACGGGGTTCCCGTTCAGGGACCCGAACGACATCGACCCCTACCATCGCCAGATGGCGGCGGTCATGGCGCATGTGAGCGGCGTGCGCCGGCCCGGCGCGGCGAGCATCGACTTGGCCAGCGTGGCCTGCGGACGCTTCGACGGCTTTTGGGAGATGATGCTGTCGCCGTGGGACTTCGCGGCGGGCATGCTGCTCGTGCGCGAGGCGGGGGGCCGAGCCACCGACATGAGCGGCGCGCATCTCACGGCCTTCGGCCCGAGCGCCGTGCTTGCGGGGAATCCGGCCATGCACCGGTGGCTGCAGAACAGGCTGAACCAGAGCCTAAGAACGAACTGAACAGCGAGTGGCTGGCGCAGACGTGCCCCTGAGTTAGAATGTGCCAGGGGGCGAGACACTGATACCACGTGTCGCCCGCCAGCGGCTTTCGTCAAGCAGACTGACCCTGCCACTACCGCTCCGATGCCCCCAAGTCGCCGGAAGGTCCCGACCGCACCACCCGAGGTGTCTGACATCGGCGTTGACGAAACGCTTGTCGAGACTTTGCGCGCGTACGCGGACGGACTGAAGCGCGGCTTCGAGAGCAAAGGGCGATACCAGCCAGAAGACCAACTGAAGCCACCCGTTAGCACGTTGCTGCAGGCGGCTGGCAGTCTCTTCGGGCTAGAAGTGCGTACGCACACTGAGATCCTCGCCGACGATGGACTGGGCCGCCCCGATATCGGCGTGTTCACCTCGGGACTCCTCACAGGCCACGTCGAGCTGAAGGCCCCTGAGAAGCCAGCCGACCCAACTCGGCTCCGCGGAGGCGATCGCCAGCAGTGGGAGCGGTTCAAAGGCTTACCCAACTTGCTCTACTGCAACGGGCGCGAGTTCGTCCTGATGCGGTCCGGCGAGCGAGTGGCGAGCGCAACTATCGGTGAGGATCCGATCACCGAGGGTGCGAATGCCGTGAGCGCACCCGCGGCAGCGAAGCTCACTGCAGTTCTGCGGGAGTTTCTGCGGTGGGAGCCGATTGCACCCTCGTCGCCCAAGCAGCTCGCCGCCACTCTCGCACCGTTATGCCGCTTGCTGCGCGGCGCCGTGCTCACAGCAGTGAAGGCGGAGAACGAGGAGCTTACCGCTCTCGCAAAGGACTGGCGACGCTACCTGTTCCCATCCGCGAGCGATGAGGAATTCGCCGACGCGTACGCCCAGACGCTGACTTACGCGCTCCTGCTTGCGCGCATCGAGGGCGACACCGCGTTCTCCATCGACGCAGCGGCCAAGTCGCTCGCGACGGGACACTCGCTGCTGGCCTCAGCCTTGAAGATCCTGAGCGACGAGCAGGCCCGTCAGCATCTCGCGATTCCCTTCAGCTATCTCGAGCGCACGATCTCGGCGGTGGACCCGGCTCAGCTAATGAAGAAGAGCAAGGGTGACCCGTGGCTCTATTTCTACGAAGACTTCCTGGCGGCCTACGACCCCGAGATGCGCAAGAACCGGGGCGTGTACTACACGCCGATCGAAGTCGTGCATTGCCAGGTGCGCTTGGTAGCCGAGCTGTTGCGCGATCGCTTCGACGCCGATCGCGACTTTACCGATCCTCAGGTCATAACGCTCGACCCTGCGGTGGGAACTGGAACGTACCTGCTGGCAGCGTTGGAGCACTCGTTGGACGCTGTCGAAGCGCGCTCTGGTACCGGGGCTCGGCGCAGCGCGGCCAGCACCGCAGCAAAGAACCTCCACGGTTTTGAGCTATTGGTCGGGCCGTACGCCGTCGCGCACCTGCGATTGACGCAGATGATTCACGCCGAGAACGCCAAGCCAGGATCCGATGGCGTGCGCGTGTACCTGACGGATACCCTTGAGTCGCCCCACAAGGAGCCGCCAGAGCACCTTCCGCTGCTCTACAAGGAACTCGGCGAAGAGCACGAACGCGCGCGTAGGGTGAAGGAAAGCACTCCAGTGATGGTTTGCATCGGCAACCCACCTTACGACCGTGAACAGCGCGCGCAGAACGCCGCTGCCGGTCCGCGCAAGGGCGGCTGGGTGCGGTTCGGCGATGGCGGTGACGACAGCCGTCCTCTGCTCCAAGACTTCATTGAACCCCTCTCGGACCTCGGCTACGGGGTGCATGCCAAGAACCTCTACAACGACTACGTCTACTTCTGGCGCTGGGCGCTGTGGAAGGTGTTCGAACAGCAAGGCGGGGCGGGCAAGGGTATTGTCAGTTTCATCACTGCTTCGTCCTATCTGCTCGGCCACGCGTTCGCTGGCGTGAGGGCGACAATGCGCTCCACGTTTGAGGAGATGTGGATTCTCGATCTCGGCGGCGAGGGGCGCGGAGCGCGGAAGTCCGAGAACGTCTTTGCGATCCAGACGCCAGTGTGCATTGCCATCGGCGTGCGCCGTGGCCCAACCGATGGTGCCTGCAAGGTGTGGTACCACGCGATCGATGGTAGCACTGCGGAGAAGCTCGCTGCACTGGAGTCGATCCGGTCATTGGCCGATGTGCCCTGGATTGCGGTGACAGCGAACGAGCCGCACGAGCCAATGTTGCCGAGCACTGGGGGCGCATGGAACACTTGGCCGCGACTGACGGATCTGTTTCCGTGGCAGGAGAGCGGACTGCAATTCAAGCGGACGTGGCCGATCGCTGCGGACGTTGGGACACTGGACGTCCGCTGGCGCACGCTGCTTGCTAGCAGCTCGCGTGCCCTGGTCTTCAAGGAGACTCGCGACCTCAAAATATCCAAAGAGGTGGCACCGCTGATCGCCGGTTCACCGAAGCTCACACCGCTTGGCTTGCTCACGCCGGATGAGCCCATGCCAAGCTCGCAACCGTACGCGTATCGAAGCTTCGACATCAGGAGCGCGATTATCGACCCTCGTGTCGGTGACTATCTCCGCCCCTCACTGCAGCATTGCCACAGCGAGCGTCAGGTATACTTAGCGACGAAGTTCACGCTTCAGCTCGGAACTGGAGGAGCAGCGTCTGCAACATGCTATTTGCCGGATCTGGACTACTTCAATGCTCGAGGCGGGCGCGACATAGTCCCCCTCTACCGCGATCGCGACGGCCGCGAGCCCAACATTGCAACCGGCATCCTCGCGCTGCTGACCGCTCGCCTTGGCCAATCCGTCTCGGCCGAGGACTTCTTCGCCTACTGTTACGCGATGCTCGCGGGGCCGGCCTATGCCGAAACGTTCGCCGATGAGTTGAGCATTCCGGGCCCTCGCATTCCCCTCACGACGAACCCGCGCCTCTTCGACGAGGCCGTCGCGTTGGGCCGCGAATGGCTCTTCCTGCACACCTACGGGGAACGGTTCGTGCCTACCAGTCGTCGCGCCGGCCGCATTCCCGCCGGCGCCATTAAGTGCGCGAAGGGCACCTCTGATGATCCAGCCGAGTATCCAGAATCGTTCTCGTATGATGCCGCGAAGCGAGAGCTGAGGGTGGGTGATGGCCGCTTCACTGGCGTCTCACCCGAGGTCTACGAGTTTCAGGTCAGTGGCTACAAGGTCGTCCAGCGTTGGTTGGCCGGCCGCATGAAAGAGCGCTCGGGGAAGCGCTCGTCCCCGCTCGATGACATTCGACCGGAGCGCTGGACCTTCGACAACGAACTCCTGCAGTTGCTCTGGGTCCTTGAACACAGCTGCGCAAAGTTCGCGACCCACGCAGCACTCCTCGTTCGCATTCTTGGGTCGAAGTTGATCAGCGCGGATGAACTCGCGGAGCCTACCTTCGAAGATCGCGCCGGCCCGAGACCATCGCGGCGCGGCAATACCGTCCAGGAGACGCTAAACCTCTAGGACCGACACTAGATTTCGGGTTCACCCCCGAACCCGACCGCGAGCGCCATGTCTCTCGTTGAGTGCGTCCCGAACTTTTCCGAAGGCCGCGACCAGTCCACCATCGACGCCATCCGTGACGCCATCGCGTCCGTAGACGGCATCGTCGTCCTTGATGTGAGCTCGGACCCGAGCCACAACCGCACCGTCGTCACCTTCGTCGCGCCGGTCGAGAGGGCCGCCGAGGCCGCGTTCCGCGGCATCAAGGTCGCGAGCGAGCGCATCGACCTCACCAAGCATTCGGGCGAGCACCCGCGCATCGGCGCCACCGACGTTTGCCCCTTCATTCCGCTCGAAGGCGCGTCCATGGAGGACTGCGTCGTGCTCGCGCGCACGCTTGGCGAGCGCGTCGGCAAGGAGCTGGGGATTCCGGTCTATCTCTACGAGCGCGCCGCCACGCGGCCCGACCGCACCAACCTCGCGGACATCCGTCGCGGCGAGTTCGAGCTCGCACGGACGGAGATCGGGACGAACCCGAATCGCGTCCCGGACTTCGGGCCCAACAAGATCCACCCCACCGCCGGCGCGACCGTCATCGGCGCGCGCCCCTTCCTCGTCGCCTACAACGTCTACCTCGGCGGCAAGGAGAACCTGCAGGTCGCCAAGAACGTCGCGAAGGCCGTGCGCGGGTCGAGCGGCGGCTTGAAGGGTGTGAAGGGCCTCGGCATGGAGGTCGATGGTCAGGCGCAGGTCTCGATGAACCTCGTCGACCTCGACGCCACGCCCCTGCACCGCGCCTACGAGATGGTGAAGATGGAAGCCGAGGCGCAGGGTGTCACGCCCACGTGGAGTGAGATCGTGGGGCTGGTGCCCGAGCGCGCGCTGTTCGAAGCCGCCGCGCGGCACCTGCGCTGGCGCGACTACAAGCCTGACTTCGTCCTCGAGCGCAAGGTGCGTGCCGCCATCAGCGGCGGCGAATCGCTCAGCGGTTTCATCGGCGATGTCGCGAGCTCGGCGCCGGTGCCCGGCGGTGGATCGGTTTCCGCGTTGGTGGGTTCGCTCGCCGCTGCACTCGCGCAGATGGTCGCGGGCCTGACCGTCGGCCGCAAGAAGTACGCGGCCGTCGAAGACGAGATGAAGGAACTCGGCCTCCGCGCCAACGCGCTGGTGCGCCGCCTGCATGCGCTGAAGGACGAAGACGCGGCAGCGTACGCCTTGGTGAGCAACGCCTACAAGCTGCCGAAGGACACGCCGGAGCAGGATTCGGCGCGCACCGTGGCGATCCAGGCGGCCTTGATGAAGGCCGCGGAAGTCCCGTTGGAAACGGCGCGCTGGTGCGCCGAGGTCGCCGAGCTTGCGGCCATCTGCGCGACGAAGGGCAACACCAATGCCGCCTCCGACGCCGGTGTCGCCGCGCTGCTCGCCGAGGCGGCGGCGAAGGGCGCCGCGTACAACGTGCGCATCAATGTCGTCGGGATGCCCGACAAGGCGGCGGGTGCGCCGATGGCCGAGGAGGCGAAGCGTTTGGTCGCCGCTGCATCGAGCGCGGCGACGCGGGCCACGACGGCGGTCGAGGCGCAGCTATGAGGTCGTGGCTGGCGTGGATGGGCGTCGCGCTTGTGTTCGCGATGCCGCTTGCGGCTCAACCCGGCAGCTCCGCCGGCGCACCGGCCCCGAGCGAGCGCCTCGTCGGCCGATTCGTGCGTGACGCCGCAGCCAGCGACGACGTACCGGCCGCCATCGAGCGCGCCGTCGCGCAGATGAGCTTTGTCACGCGCGGCATCGGCCGCAGCCGCCTCAAGGCGACCAACCAACCACCCGCCGACGTGCGCTTCGCGCTGCCGCCCGATTCCATCGTCGTGCAGTACGCGGGACAGCCCGAGCTGCGCGCGCGGCGCGACGGCAGCCCGCGCGAGTGGCGCAACGCCGCCGGCGAACCCTTTCAGGCGCGCGTGACCGTCGCGACGTCTCCCGACGGCAGCGTTACGGTGCGGCAGGTCTTCGAAGCCGAGGACGGTCGTCGTGAGAACGCCTGGCGCCTCGAGGCGGCCGGCACGACACTGACGCTCGATGTCACCGTCAGCTCGCCGCGCTTGCCGCAGCCGCTGCGGTATCGGCACGTCTTCCGCAGCGCCGCGCGGTAGCTGTCACCGGCGCCGCTGAGCAGCGCCGGCAGCGCCGGCAGCGCGACTACAGGGTCGTTAGGATCCGCGGCCCGTCGGCGGTGATCGCCACCGTATGCTCGAAGTGCGCCGACAGCGCCCCATCGAGCGTCACGATGGTCCACTTGTCGGCGAGCGTCTTCGTGGCCGGCCCGCCCGCGTTCACCATCGGCTCGATCGCCAGCGTCATGCCCACCTGCAGGCGCGGGCCGCGCTTCGGCTTGCCGTAGTTCGGCACCTGGGGCTCCTCGTGCATCACGGCGCCTACGCCGTGCCCGACGAGGTCCTTCACCACCGAGTACCCGGCCTTCTCCACCACGGCCGAGCAGGCGGCTCCGAGGTCGCCGATGTGGTTGCCGAGCTTGCACTCCTTGATGGCCGCGTAGAGCGACTGCTCCGTCACATCCATCAACCGCTGCGCCTCCGGCGTGATCTGCCCCACGGCGTAGGTCCACGCGCTGTCCGTGTGGAAGCCACCGTAGTACACGCCGATATCCACCGTGATGATGTCGCCCGACTTGAGGATGCGCTTGGCACTCGGGATGCCATGCACGATCTCCTCGTTCAGCGAGATGCAGGCCGAGCCGGGGAATCCGTAGAGCCCCTTGAACGACGGCGTCGCGCCCGCATGCGAGCGGATGAACGCCTCGACCATCTTGTCGATGTCGAGCGTCGACGCGCCGGGCAAGAGCGCCGGCTTGATGTGCTGGTGCGTCGCGGCGAGGATGCGGCCACCGGCCGCCATCGTCTCGAGCTCGCGGGGACTCTTGAGTTGGATCACGGGAGGCTTCGCCGCGACTAGCGGCCGACGGCCTTGAGCGCGCGCGCGAACACGTCGTCGAACGAGCCGACCGCGTCGATGTGCTGCACGTTCGCGCCCTGGCCCACGTACCAAGCGAGGACCGGCTTCGTCTGCGCGTGATACACGCTCAGCCGGTTGCGGATGGCCTCCGGCTCGTCATCCTTGCGGCGCATGAGCGTGCCGCCGCATTGATCGGGGCACGGCGTCCCGGGCTGGAGGCCCGTGAACGGCTTCTGCTCCTTGTCGCAGGTCGTGCGGCCCGACAGGCGCGAGACGAGCAGCTCGTCGTCGATCTGGAAATCCAGCACGACATCGACGCCCTTGCCGATCTCGGCGGTGAGGCGCTTCAACCCCTCGGCCTGCGGCACCGTGCGCACCACGCCATCGAGGATCGCGCCCTTCGCATACGCCGGCGAGAGCAGCGCTTCCTTGATGATGCCCAGGATGACGCTGTCCGGCACGAGGTCCCCGCGGTCCATGAAGCCTTTGGCCTCGAGCCCGAGCTTCGTGCCCTCCTTGACGGCGGCACGAAGCACATCGCCGGTCGCCAGCTTGGGGATGCCGAGGGCGGCGGCGATGCGCTCCCCCTGCGTTCCCTTGCCGGCGCCCGGGGGCCCAAGCAGGACCACGATCACTTAGAAGCCCTGCTGGACGTTGCGCCCGCGGAACCGCACGCGCGCACCCTTCTTCATGAAGCCATCGTACTTGCGGAGCAGCAGGTGCTGCTGCATCTGCGCCATCGTGTCGAGCGCGACGCCCACCACGATGAGCAGCGACGTGCCGCCGAACTGGAACGGCACCGCGAACAGGTCCGCGAGGAAGATCGGCAGGAGGGCGATCGCCGTGAGGAACGCGGCGCCCGGCAGCGTGATGCGCGTGACCACCTGGTCGATGTACTCGGCCGTCTTCGCACCCGGCTTGATGCCCGGGATGAAGCCGCCCTGCTTCTTCAGGTTCTCCGCCAGCTCCACCGGATTGAAGATGATGCTGGTGTAGAAGTACGTGAAGAACATGATCAGCACGGCCGAGAGCACGAAGTACACCCAGGTACCCGGCGCGAAATACTCGCTGAACTGCGCGAGGCGCTGGTTGCCCGAGAACTGCGCGATCGCGCCCGGCACGACAATGATCGACTGGGCGAAGATGATCGGCATCACGCCCGCCGTGTTGATGCGGAGCGGGATGAAGTTCTTCGCCGCCTCGCGCTGACGGCCCTTGGCCATCGTGCGCTGCGGGATCTGGATGGCGATGCGGCGCGCCGCCAGCGTCATCGCGACGACGCCGGCGACGACCAGCGCCATCACCGCCGTCATGCCGAGCAGCGAGAGCAGCGACACCGCGCCCGTCGCCACGAACCCGAACGTCTGGAAGATGCTCGGGATGAAGCGCTCGACGATCGAGAAGAAGATCAGCAGCGAGGCGCCGTTGCCGAGGCCGCGCTCCGTGATCTGCTCACCCAGCCACATGACGAACAGCGCGCCCGTCGTGAGGAAGAGCACCATCTGGAAGATGAAACCCGAGCCCGGGTTGACCACTGCCCCGGTGATGCCCGACGTGAACAGCGCATAGCCGTAGCCCTGCACCGCCGCGAGGCCCACCGTGCCGTAGCGCGTCCACTGCGTGATGCGCTTCCGGCCCTCTTCGTCCTTGTTCAGCTTGTCGAGCGCCGGGACCACCGCGGCCGCGATCTGCATGAAGATCGAGGCCGAGATGTACGGCATGATGCCGAGGGCGAAGATCGTCGAGCGGGAAAGATTCCCGCCCACGAACAGGTCGTACAGCCCGAGCAGCCCGCCACCCTGGCTCGCGAAGAAGTCCATCATCGCCGTCACGTCCACGCCGGGGGCGGAGACGTGCGAGCCCACCCGGTAGATCACCAGGCAGAGGAACGTGAAGGTGATCTTCTGCCAGAGCTCCGGCGTGCGGTAGATGTTGCCTGCCGCCGCCAGCGGATTCGCCTGGGCCATGTCTTACGCCTCGACCGCGCCGCCGGCGGCGACGATCTTGGCCTTGGCGGCGGCGCTCACCTTGAGCCCCTTCACCGTATAAGCCTTGCCCACCTCGCCGTTGGCGAGGAGCTTGGCCGGACCCTTCGACGCCTTGGCGAGACCGGCGGCCTCGAGCGTCTCCATGGTCACTTCGCTGCCCGTCACGAGAGCGAGGTCGTCGAGGCCGATGACCTGCGCCTCGACGCGGAACGGATTCGTGAAGCCACGCTTCGGCACGCGACGCGTGAGCGGCATCTGGCCGCCTTCGAAGTGCGGCTTGTTGCCGCCCGGGCCGTGGTGGCCGGCGCGGGCCTTGATGCCCTTGTGACCCTTGCCCGACGTCTTGCCCGTGCCGGAGCCCGGGCCGCGCCCGAGGCGCTTGCGGTTCCGGTGCGAGCCCGGCGTACGCGCCAGGGTGCCCAGGGTGATCTTCTCGTCGCTCATGGTATTACTCCTTGACCGGCGTCACTTCAACCAAGTGACGCACGCGCTTGATCATGCCGCGCAGAGCCGGCGAGTCCTGGTGCACCACCGAGTCCTGGTGGTGCCGGAGGCCGAGGGCCTCCAGGGTCGCGTTCATGCGCTTATCGTGGCCGATGCCCGACCGCACCTGCGTGATGCGGACCTTGCCTTCGGTGAGCGTATTCGGCTCGGTGTGCTGCGGACCGCGGGTGCGGTGCCAAACGAACGTGCGTGGCATTTACACAACCTCCTTGGACTTCGCGCGCGACTTGTAGGGCAGCGCCGAGACTTCGACGCCGCGCTCGCGGGCGATCTGCTCCACCGTCGTGAGGGCCGTGAGGCCATCAAGGGCGGCAAGCACCATGTTGTGCGGGTTCGTCGAACCCAGCGACTTGGTGAGGATGTCGTGGATGCCGACGCATTCCAGCACCGCACGCACCGCGCCACCGGCGATCACGCCGGCACCGGGCGCCGCCGGCTTCATCAGGACCTTGCCGGCCCCGTGCTTGCCGACGATCTCGTGCGGGATGGTCGCGCCCGTCATCGGGACGCTCACCATCCGGCGACGCGCGGCGTCCACGGCCTTGCGGACCGCTTCCGACACTTCGTTCGCCTTGCCCGTCGCCACGCCCACCTTCCCCTGCCCGTCGCCGACGGCGACGAGCGCGTTGAAGCTGAACCGACGGCCGCCCTTCACGACCTTCGCGACGCGATTGATGGCAATCACGTTCTCGAGGAGATCCGAACCCTCGCGCTCCTGCTGCGGGGCGTTGTCGCGGCCGCCGCGGCCACGGCCTTCACCGCCGCGCCCGCCGGGACCGCCCGGACCGCCGCGGCCGCCCGGGCCACCCGGCCCGCCACGCCCGCGCCCGCCGCCCGGACCACCACGTCCGCCGCCCGGACCACCGCGACCACGGCCACCCTGGCCGCCGCCATTGCCGAAAGCACCACTCTGTTCAGCCATTTAGAACTCCAGCCCGCCTTCGCGGGCTCCGTCGGCCACCGCCTTCACGCGGCCGTGATACTGGTAACCCGCACGGTCGAACACGACCTTCGTGATCCCGGCCGCCTTCGCCTTCTCGGCGACGCGCTTGCCGACTTCGACCGACTTCTCCGTCTTCTTGCCCGTCAGGCCGCTGTCCGTCACGGTCATGAGGGTCTTATGCTGCACGTCGTCCACCAGCTGGGCGGTCATGTGCTTGAGCGAACGGAACACCACCAAGCGCGGACGCTCGGCCGTACCCGCAACCTTCGCCCGCACGCGGACGTGACGGCGCGCGCGGAGCCCCGCACGCGTCTTCGGTACACGCTTCCCCGGCATTACTTACCTCCCGCCTTGCCGGCCTTACGCCGGATGACTTCGCCCTGGTACTTGATGCCCTTGCCCTTGTAGGGCTCCGGCTTGCGCAGGTTGCGGATCTCCGCAGCCACCTGGCCCACGACTTCCTTGTCCGCGCCCTCGATCACGACCTGCGTCGGCTGCGGCGCCGACAGCTTGATGCCCGCCGGGGCCTTGTACTGGATCTGGTGCGAATAGCCCAGCGCCAGCTGCAGGCCGAACGGCTTCGGCTCGGCCTTGAAGCCGACGCCCGTGATCTCCAGCGTCTTCTGATAGCCCTTCGAGACGCCCTCGACCATGTTGGCGATGAGCGTGCGCGAGAGGCCATGCAGCGACTTGTGCGCGGTCTCGTCCGACGGGCGCTCCACCGTGATGGTGCTGCCCTCGAGCGCGACCTTCATTTCCGGGTGGATCGTCCGCTTGAGCTCCCCCTTGGGGCCCTTCGCGGAGACCACATTGCCTTCCACCTTCACCGTCACGCCCGCAGGCACGGTGATGGGAAGCTTGCCAATACGCGACATGTGCGTGGTCTCCTTACCAGACCAGGGCGAGCAACTCGCCGCCGGTGCGCTGCTGGCGCGCCTCGCGGTCCGTCATCAGGCCCTTGGAGGTGGACAGGATGGCCACGCCGAGGCCGTTGCGCACGCGGGGAATCTCCGCGGCGCCGACGTACTGGCGCAGACCGGGCGACGAGACGCGCTTGAGCTCGCGGATGACCGGCGTGTTGCCGGCATACTTGAGCGCCACGCGGAGGACCTTCTTGCCCTCGGGGGTCTCGATGGTCTTGTAATCGGTGATGAAGTTGCTCTCCTTGAGCAGGCGAGCGATTTCCACCTTCATCTTGGACGCCGGGATGTCCACGCGGCGATGCTTCGAACCGACAGCATTGCGGATCCGCGTGAGCATGTCGGCGATCGGGTCAGTCATGCTCATACTGAGTACCTAAGCTCCTCTGGTTTCCGGCGAGCGCCGGACCTGTAGGAATGGAAGAAGGGGGTTCCCATGGCGTTGTGCCGGTGGGCCTACCTTCTGAGAGAACTACAAACTGCAGTTGGAAGTAGGGAGTTGAGAGTTGTGAGAGCCGTTACTTCCAACTCCCTACTCCCAACTCACTACTGCCCCTTTACCACGACGCCTTCTTCACCCCGGGAATCAAGCCCTGCAGCGCCATCTCGCGGAACGCGATGCGGCTGAGGCCGAAGGCCCGGAGGTTGCCGCGCGAGCGGCCGGTCATCTGGCAGCGGTTGCGGATGCGGGTCTTGGCCCCGTTCCGCGGGAGCTTCTGCAGCGCCACCTGGGCAGCGCGCTTCTCCTCCTCCGTCGCCGTCACGGACTTCACGATGGCACCGAGCGCCCGGCGCTTCGGGGCCTGCTTCGCCGCCATCTGCTTGCGGCGCTCGTTCTTGTTGATCGTGCTCTTCTTGGCCATGGTTTCCTCAGCCCTGGACGACGATGGGCTTGTCATCGCCGCGGAACGGCATCCCGAGCTCGCGCAGCAGCGCGAACGCGAGGTCGTCGCGGTTCGTGGTCGTCACGAACGTGATGTCCATCCCGTGGATCTGCTCGACGAGGTCGTAGTTGATCTCCGGGAAGATCATCTGCTCCTTCACGCCGAGGCTGTAGTTGCCGCGCCCGTCGAAGGCGCGGGTCGAGAGACCGCGGAAGTCACGGATGCGCGGGATCGCCGTCGAGATGAAGCGGTCGAGGAACTCCCACATCCGGGCACCGCGCAGCGTCACCGACACGCCGATCTCCTGGCCTTCGCGCTGGCCGAAGTTGGCGATCGACTTCTTCGCCTTCGTGCGCAGCGGCTTCTGGCCGGTGATCGTCGCCACCTCGTCCACGATCGCGTCGAGGATCTTCGGCTGCTTGATCGCCTCGCCCATGCCCACGTTCAGCACGATCTTCGTGAGGTTCGGCACCTGGTGCGGGTTCTTCAACCCGAACTGCTGCATCAGCTTGCCGCGCACCGTCTTCACGTAGTAGCCGTGCAGGCGCGGGGCCGGGACCGGAAGGCCCGCGCCCTTGTGCTCCTTCGGGAGCATCGACGCGCGCTTCTCGCCCGCGCCACCCTTCTTCTTTTCCTGCGTCTTGGTCGTCGCCATTGGTCAGTCCTCGCTCAGCGGCCGCGCGGGATAGCCTGCCCGCTCTTGGCGCTGATGCGCTCCTTCGTACCGTCGGCGTCGATCCGCGCGCGGATGCGCGTGGGCTCCCCCGACTTCGGGTCCAGCAGCATCACGTTGCTCAGCGCCACCGGGGCCGGCATCTCGATGATGCCCGACTGCTCCTCGGCCGTGCGCGCGCGCCGGTGCCGCTTCACGATGTTGATGCCTTCGATCGTCACGCGGCCCTTCTTGAGGTGCACGCGGATGACCTTGCCTTCCTTGCCCTTGTCGTCGCCGCGCAGCACGCGCACCGTGTCACCCTTGGTGATCGACGTCGTGACGCGCTCGGCGTTGCGGGCATGACGCAGGACGCTCTTCTGTCCCGCGGTCTTGCGCTGCTTGAGAATCCGCATGGTTACAGCACCTCAGGGGCCAGCGATACGATCTTCATATAGCGCTTCTCGCGGAGCTCACGGGCCACCGGCCCGAAGATGCGCGTGGCGCGCGGTTCGCCCTTGTCATCGATGATGACCACGGCGTTCTCATCGAACTTGATGTAGCTGCCGTCCTTGCGGCGCACTTCCTTCACCGTGCGCACGACGACGGCCTTCGCCACGTCGGACTTCTTGACGGTGCCGTTCGGCAGCGCGTCCTTCACCGCCACCACGACCTTGTCGCCAAGGCCGGCGTAGCGCTTGCGCGTGCCGCCGAGGACGCGGATCACGAGCGCCTTCTTGGCACCCGAATTGTCCGCGACCTTCACGACCGATTCCTGTTGGATCATTGGTCAGTTCCCCTTATCGCGCGCGTTCGACGATCTCGAGGAGGCGGAACCGCTTGTCCTTCGACAGCGGGCGCGTCTCGACGATCCGGACGGTGTCGCCGACCTTCGCCGAGTTCGCCTCGTCGTGCGCCTTCAGGCGCTTGGTCTTCGTCACCATCTTCCCGTACACCGGGTGCGGCACGCGACGTTCAATCGCGACCACGATGGTCTTGTCCATCTTATCGCTCACCACGAGGCCCGTGCGCACCTTGCGGGACGTGCGGGTCGGGGCGGCGGTCTTTTCCGTTTCAGCCATTCTTCATATTCCTGCGCGCGTTAGCGCGCAGCCTCCGTACGCTCCGCCTTCTCGCGGAGGACCGTCTGAAGCCGCGCGATGTCGCGGCGGATCGTGCGCAGCCGGAGCGGATTGCTCAGCGGCTCCGTGGCGCCCCGGAAGCGGAGCCGAAAACGCTCCTCTTCCAGCTCGGCCAGGCGGGCGTGGATTTCATCCGCGCTCAGCTCCCGGATCTGGTCAGCCTTCATTGCCCTGCGCCTCCTCACGCGCCACAAACTTCGTCTTCACGCCCAGCTTGGCGGCGGCGAGCCCGAGCGCCTGCTGAGCGATCTCCTTCGTCACACCTTCGATCTCGAACAACACGCGGCCCGGCTTCACCACGGCCACCCAGAGTTCCGGCGAGCCCTTGCCCTTACCCATGCGGGTCTCGGCAGGCTTCTTCGTCACCGGCTTGTCCGGGAAGATGCGGATCCAAACCTTACCACCACGCTTGATGTGACGCGTCAGCGCCACACGAGCCGCCTCGATCTGACGGGCGGTGATCCACGCCGGCTCCTGCGCCTGCAGGCCGAACGTGCCAAACGCGACCGTCGCGCCGCGACGGGCGAGACCCGTCGTGCGACCCTTGAACATCTTGCGGAACTTGACCCGCTTCGGTGCTAGCATCGGTCAGTCTCCTTACGCGTCGGAGGAGTACGTGGACCCGCCACGACGCCCCTCGACGACCTCACCCTTGAAGATCCACACCTTCACACCGATGGTGCCGAAGGTCGTCTTCGCGGTCGACGTCGCATAGTTGATGTCAGCGCGCAGCGTATGAAGGGGCACACGACCCTCGTGATAGCCTTCCACGCGCGCGATCTCGGCGCCACCGAGGCGACCCGAGCACTTCACCTTGATGCCTTCCGCGCCCATGCGCATCGCGCTCTGCACCGCGCGCTTCATCGCGCGACGGAACGAGATGCGCTGCGCCAGCTGCGCGGCGATGTTGTCGGCGACGAGCTGCGCCTCGATCTCCGGGCGCTTGATCTCCTCGACGTTCACACCGACTTCCTTGCCGGTCAGCTGCTGGAGCTCCGTCTTGAGCTCCTCCACCGCCTGGCCCTTCTTGCCGATCACCACGCCCGGGCGGCCCGTGTGGATGGTCACGACGACCTTCCCCGGCTTCCGCTCGATGGTGATGTCGCTGATGGCCGCGCCGCCCAGGCGGGCCTTCAGGTACTTACGCAGCAGCGCGTCTTCCTTCAGCAGCGCCGGGAAATCCTTCTTGGCAAACCACTTCGAGCGATGCGTCGTGCTCACGCCGAGGCGGAAGCCGATCGGATGCGTCTTCTGTCCCATTATCGACCTTCCTTCTCGGCCACGATGATCTCCACGTGGCTGGTTCGCTTGTGCATCGGCGTCGCCCGGCCCATGGCCGCCGGCGTCCACCGCTTGAGCTTCACGCCTTCGTTCACGATCGCATGCTTCACGTACAGCGCGTCCACGTCGAGCGACGTGTTCGCGTTGCGCGCCGCCTGCTCGGCGTTCGCGACGGCGCTGTTCAGCACCTTCGCGATCTCATGCGACGCGTGCTTCTTGCTGAACTTGAGCAGCGCGAGCGCGTCGTTCACCGCCAAGCCGCGGATCTGGTCGATGACCAGACGCATCTTGTAGGGCGACTGCCGCGTCGACCGCTGGATGGCCCGTGCTTCGGTCATGGCTTACTTGCCTCCCTTGGCCGGGGCCGCCGCTGCTGCCGGCGCCGCCTTCTTGTCCGTCTTGTTGTTGCCCGTGTGACCACGGAACAACCGCGTCGGGGCGAACTCGCCGAGCTTGTGCCCGACCATGTTCTCCGTCACATACACCGGGATGAACTTGTTCCCGTTGTGCACCGCGATCGTGTGTCCCACGAACTCCGGGATCACCGTGCTCGCGCGCGACCAGGTCTTCACGACCTTCTTCTCGTTCTTCGCGTTCATCGCGACGACGCGCTTGAGCAGCGCATCCTGGATGAACGGTCCCTTCTTGATTGAGCGTGCCATGATGTCGTATCCCTGTTAGCTCTGGGTGGCCTTGCCGCGCTTCCGGCCACGGACGATCAGACGCTGCGACGCCTTCTTCTTGTTGCGCGTCTTGACGCCCTCCTTCTTGCCCCAGGGGCTCACCACGTTCCGGCCGCCGCGCGTGCGGCCACCGTGCGGGTGATCGACCGGGTTCATCACTTCACCGCGGACCTTCGGACGGCGACCCAGCCACCGGGTCTTGCCGGCCTTGCCCCACGAGATCAACTCATGCTCGGCGTTGCCGACCTCGCCGATCGTGCCGAGGCAGTCGCCGTGGATCATGCGCATTTCCGTCGAGGCCATGCGCAGGGTCACGTACTCGCCTTCCTTCGCCACGACCTGCAGGCTGGTGCCGGCCGAGCGGGCCATCTGGCCGCCCTTGCCCGGCTTGAGCTCCACGTTGTGCACCGCGGTGCCCAGCGGGACCTCCCGCAGCGGCAGCGCGTTGCCCGTGCGCACGTCGGAGCCCTTGCCGCTGACGATCGTGTCGCCCACGGCCAGACCCTTCGGGTGCAGGATGTAGCGCTTCTCGCCGTCCGCGTACTCGACCAGCGCGATGCGCGCCGAGCGGTTCGGGTCGTATTCGATATGCTGCACGGTCGCGATCATGCCGTGCTTGTTGCGCTTGAAATCGATGATGCGGTACTTGCGCTTGTGACCGCCGCCGAGGCGGCGCATCGAGATGTGGCCGTGGTTGTCGCGGCCGCCGCTCTTCTTGAGCGGTTCGGTCAGCGACTTCTCCGGCGTGCTCCGCGTGATCTCGGCGTTATCCGAGACCGAACGGAAGCGCGTCGCGGCGCTCACGGGCTTGAACTGACGGATTCCCATTGGTCTTAGCCCTCGAAGATCTCGATCGAGTCGCCCGACTTCAGCGTCACGATCGCCTTCTTCCAGCGGGGACGCAGGCCGGCCGACGTGCCGACGCGCCGCGGCTTCCCGCGCTGCTGCGAGGTCCAGACGCCCGTCACGGTGACACCGAACAGGCGTTCAATCGCCTGCTTGATGGCCGTCTTGTTGGCCGTCGGATGGACCTCAAACGTGTATTCGCCGCGCTCCTGGTACGCCGCCGACGACTTCTCGGTGACGATCGGGCGCACGATGGTGCGATGCAGAGTTGCCATCGGTTACTTCCCCTTCTTCTTGGGGGCCGCCTTCGCGGCCTTCTCGGCCTTGGCCGCCGCCTTCTTCGCGGCAGGCTTCGCAGCAGCCTTCTTCGCCGGCGCCTTCTTGGCAGCGGCCTTCGGGGCGGCCTTCTTCGCCGCCGACTTCTTGGCCGTCGCCTTCTCGGCCTTCTCGGCCTTCGGCGCCTTCTTCGACGCGGCCTTCTTCACCTTCACCTTCTCCACGGCCTTCTCCGCCACCGGCGAGAGCTCGTGGCCGATCGCGCCAGCCTCGACCAGCACCACATCCGACCAGAGGATGTCGTACGTGGAGGCGTCGCTGTACGGCATCACGACGACGTTCGGCAGGTTGCGGCCGGAGAGGTAGACCATCGGCTTCACGCCGTCGGTCAGGATCAGCGCCTTCTTGTGCGCGACCTCGAGACGGGCCAGCAGCTGCACGAGCTGCGCCGTCTTCGGGGCATCGTACGCGAAGCGGTCGATCACCATCACGCTGTTCTCGCGCGCGCGGGCGTTCAGCGCGGACTTGCGGGCCAGCGCCTTGATCTGGCGCGGCACCTTCTGCTCGTAGCCACGGGGCTGCGGGCCGAAGACCGTGCCGCCGCCGACGAAGTGCGGGGCGCGCGTCGAGCCCTGACGGGCGCGGCCGGTGCCCTTCTGCTTCCACGGCTTCTGGTTACCGCCGGTCACCCAGCGGCGCGTCTTGGTGGCGTGCGTGCCCTGGCGCTGGTTGGCGAGCATCGCCTTCACCGCCTGGTGCATCACCGGCATGTTCACGGTGCCGTCGAACGTCGCCGTCGGCAGCTGCACCGCATCGCGCGGGGTGCCGAGCGCCGTGAAGGCCGCCGCCTGGAAGTTATTGGTTTCAGACATCGGTTATCCCTGCTTGCGGACGAGCACGATCCCGTTGGTCGGGCCGGCGACGGAGCCGCGGATGTAGATCAGGTTACGCTCCGCATCGATCTTCTCGACGCGCAGGTTGATCTGGGTGTGACGCTCGGCGCCGTAGTGGCCCGGCATCTTCTTGCCCTTGATGACGCGCGACGGGTCGGTGCCCGGTCCGATCGAACCCGGACGGCGATGCTTCGTGTTGCCGTGCGTGTTCGGACCGCCGCCGAAGCCGTGGCGCTTCACCACGCCCTGGAAGCCACGCCCCTTCGACGTGCCGGTCACCTTCACCAGTTCACCCGGCGTGAAGATGTCGACCTTGATCACGTCGCCGACGTTGTACGTCGGAACTTCCGGGTTCTTCCCGGGCGCATCGTCGAGCCGGAACGACCGCAGGACGGCCGGCGGCACCTCGAGCCCCGCCTTCTTGGCGTGCCCGACTTCCGCCTTCGTCGCGCGACGGCCCTTCGGCGTGCGCTCGCCCTTCTTCGACTCGCGGGCCAGGCGCTGCGCGCCGTAGCCGAGCTCCACGCTGGCAAAGCCCGCCTGCTCCGGCGTGACGACCTTCGTCACCGGATTCGGCGTGGCCTCCACCACCGTGCAGGGGATCTGCTGCCCCTGTGCGTCGAAGATCTGGGTCATCCCCAGCTTCTTGCCAATGATACCGATCATGAGTTGCTCGCTTGATTCGTTAGTCGCGGCCCGGTGCTGCCCTTTGCAGCATCCGTTGAGGCCGGAGGACTGTCGACGGGCAGTTGTGAGTTGGCAGTAGGGAGTTGGCAGGAACTACTCCCAACTCATGACTCCCAACTTTCAACTGCAGTCCGTCGTTGCTACTCCACCTTGATCTCGACATCCACGCCAGCCGGCAGATCGAGCTTCGTCAGCGCGTCCACCGTGACAGCCTTGGAGTCGAGGATGTCGATCACCCGCTTGTGCGTCTTCAGCTCGAACTGCTCGCGGGACTTCTTGTCCACGTGCGGCGAGCGGAGGACGGTCCAGCGCTGCGTCTTCGTGGGGAGCGGGATCGGACCGGAGACCTGGGCCCCCGTCTTCTCCGCGGTCCGCACGATGTCCGCCGAGGCCTGGTCGATCACGGCGTGATCGAATGCCTTGAGACGGATGCGAATACGTCCAGCCATTGATTCTCCACTGGGTCAGCCGGGGGCGGCGTTCACCGCCCCGGCGTTCCCCGTTCGTTGTTAGGCGAGGATCTTGGTCACGACACCCGCGCCGACCGTACGGCCACCCTCGCGGATGGCGAAGCGCAGCTGCTCTTCCATGGCGATCGGGATGATGAGCTCGATCTTCATCTGGATGTTGTCGCCCGGCATCACCATCTCCGTGCCTTCCGGAAGCTCGATCGCGCCCGTCACGTCCGTCGTGCGGAAGTAGAACTGCGGACGGTAGCCCTTGAAGAACGGCGTGTGGCGGCCGCCCTCTTCCTTCGTGAGGACGTAGACTTCCGCCTCGAACTTCGTGTGCGGCTTGATCGAACCCGGCTTGGCGAGCACCATGCCACGCTCGATGTCCTTCTTGTCGATGCCGCGGAGCAGGAGGCCGACGTTGTCACCGGCGAAGCCCTCGTCGAGGAGCTTGCGGAACATTTCGACGCCCGTCACCACCGACTTCTTGTCGGAGTTGTAGCCGACGACTTCGACTTCCTCGCCGACCTTGATCTTGCCGCGCTCGATACGGCCCGTCGCGACGGTGCCGCGGCCGGTGATCGAGAAGACGTCTTCCACCGGGAGGAGGAAGGGCTTGTCGACTTCACGCGTCGGCTCCGGGATGAACGTGTCGAGGGCGTTGTAGAGCTCCTCGATCGTCGCCACCCACTTCGGGTCGCCGGCGATGGCGTTCGACGCCGAGCCACGGATGACCGGGGCGTTGTCGCCGTCGTAGTTGTACTTCGAGAGCAGCTCGCGGACCTCGAGCTCGACGAGGTCGAGGAGCTCGGCGTCCTCGACGAGGTCGCACTTGTTGAGGAAGACCACGATCTTCGGCACGTTCACCTGGCGGGCCAGGAGGATGTGCTCGCGGGTCTGCGGCATCGGGCCGTCCACGGCCGACACCACGAGGATCGCGCCGTCCATCTGCGCGGCACCCGTGATCATGTTCTTGACGTAGTCGGCGTGGCCCGGGCAGTCGACGTGCGCGTAGTGACGGTTGACCGTCTCGTACTCGACGTGCGACGTGGCGATCGTGAGGATCTTCGTCGCGTCACGACGGCCCTGCGACTCGGACGCCTTGGCGACCTCGTCGTAGGCGACGTACTTGGTGTTGCCGAACTTGTCCGCCGAGATCTTGGTCAGGGCGGCCGTGGTGGTCGTCTTGCCGTGGTCGACGTGACCGATCGTGCCGACGTTCACGTGCGGCTTGTTCCGCTCAAACTTAGCCTTGGCCATTGTTGCGTCCTGAGTTGGTTGAAAGTGTTGTTGCAGGTGCGGTTACTTACATCTCACATCTTACAGCTTACATCTGCCGTTACTTGACCTTGGCGATGATTTCATCCGCCTTGGCCTTCGGCACCTCTTCATAGTGCGAGAACTCCATCGAGTACACCGCGCGGCCCTGCGTCATCGACCGCAGGCGCGTCGAGTACCCGAACATCTCGGAGAGCGGCACCGTGGCGCCGATCACCTGCGCCTCGCCGCGCTGCGTCATGCCGCCGATCTTGCCGCGGCGGGCCGAGATGTCGCCGAGCACGTCGCCGAAGAACTGGTCCGGCGAGACGACCTCGACCTTCATCATCGGCTCGAGGATGACCGGCTGCGCCGAGCGCGCCGCTTCCTTGATGGCCATCGAGCCCGCGATCTTGAACGCCATTTCCGACGAGTCGACGTCATGGTATGAGCCGAACACCAGCTCGACCTTCACGTCCACCATCGGGTAGCCGGCGATCACGCCGTTCTCGAGGGCTTCCTTGATGCCCTGCTCGACCGGCTTGATGAACTCACGCGGGATCACGCCGCCGACGATCTTGTCCTCGAAGACGTAGCCCTGGCCCGGCTCGGCCGGCATCGCGTTGATGACGACGTGGCCGTACTGGCCCTTGCCGCCGGACTGACGGACGAACTTGCCCTCGACCTTGTCGACGCGCTTCTTGATCGTCTCGCGGTAGGCCACCTGCGGACGGCCCACGTTCGCCTCGACCTTGAACTCGCGCAGCATGCGGTCGACGATGATCTCGAGGTGCAGCTCGCCCATGCCGGAGATGATCGTCTGGCCCGTCTCGGCGTCCGTGTGGACGCGGAAGGTCGGGTCTTCTTCCGCCAGCTTGTTGAGCGCGATGCCCATCTTGTCCTGGTCGGCCTTGGTCTTCGGCTCCACGGCCACGTCGATGACGGGCGTCGGGAACTTCATGGCCTCGAGGATGATCGGCTTGTCCTCGTCGGAGAGCGTGTCGCCCGTGCGCGTGTCCTTGAGGCCGATGGCGGCGGCGATGTCGCCGGCGCGCACTTCGTCGATCTCGTCACGCTTGTTGGCGTGCATCTGCAGCAGGCGGCCGATGCGCTCGCGCTTGTCCTTCGTGCTGTTGTAGACGTGGGCGCCGGCCTTGAGCACGCCGGAGTACACGCGGAAGAACGTCAGGCGGCCGACGAACGGGTCCGTGGCGACCTTGAACGCCAGCGCGGCGAACGGCGCCTCGTCCGAGACCTCGCGCGTGTCCGGCGTCGCGTCGTGCTGCGGCGCGTGGCCTTCGATGGCCGGCACGTCGTTCGGGGCCGGGAGGAAGTCGATGACCGCGTCGAGCAGCGCCTGCACGCCCTTGTTCTTGAACGAGGCGCCGCAGAGGATCGGCACGAACTTCATCGAGCAGGTGGCGACGCGGATCGCGTGGCGGATCTCGTCGTTCGTCAGCTCCTCGCCGCCCAGGTACTTCTCCATGAGGGCTTCGTCGTGCTCGACGACCTTGTCGACCAGCGCGTGACGCGCGGCCTCGACGGCGTCCTTGAACTCGGCCGGCACGTCGACGACGGAGAAGGTCTTCCCCATCGTCTCGTTGTCGAAGATGTACTGCTTGCGCTCGATGATGTCGATGTGGCCCGTGAAGAGCTCACCCGACCCCACCGGGAGCTGGATCGGCAGGGCGTCCTTGGTCAGGCGGTCCTGGATCATCGACACGCAGCGCTCGAAGTTCGCGCCGACGCGGTCCATCTTGTTCGAGAAGATCATGCGCGGGACCTTGTAGCGGTCCGCCTGGCGCCACACGGTCTCCGTCTGCGGCTCGACGCCGGCGACGGAGTCCAGCAGGGCCACGGCGCCGTCGAGGACGCGGAGCGAGCGCTCCACTTCGACGGTGAAGTCCACGTGCCCCGGGGTGTCGATGATGTTGATGCGGTATTCCGGCCCCTCGCCCTTCTTGTCCGACTGGCCGTGGCGCATCCAGAAGCAGGTCGTCGCGGCCGACGTGATCGTGATGCCGCGCTCCTGTTCCTGCTCCATCCAGTCCATCGTGGCCGCACCATCGTGCACCTCGCCGATCTTGTGCGACTTCCCCGTGTAGTAGAGGATGCGCTCCGTCGTCGTGGTCTTGCCGGCATCGATGTGGGCCATGATGCCGATGTTGCGATAGTACTTCAGGTCGGTCGTGCGAGGCATCGAATCAGTCAGGCTTGAGTAGGCTCATGGGGAACAAAAACGCGGCTGGACCAGGCGTTCCCCCCATGCAGCATCCGGGGAACCGGTGTCCATCCGCATCCGCCGGGTACAGTCGCCACTGCAGCGCGACTGGGGACCCACGGCGCATCAAGGGCCAACGCGAACTATCCCCTGATGTTGAGTTGTCCTGCGTGCTTTTCGGGAATCGCGGCGCTCTAACCGTCTAGAGCGGGATCGATCGGGCTGTCCACTCCCCCCGCGCGTCTCGGTCGAAACCGTGCTAGCCGACGTAGGCGGGCCCATAGGTCCGGAACGCAGTGCTCCGGGGTGTTCACTGTGACCGAACACCTGCGACGGCAAAATGCTTTTGAGAGCGTTTCACCGTAGCCTGAGTAAAGTATCCGCAATCTGGGCGAAGTCAATACCGGACAAGGCTCTAGCGTCGGTGACTCCGATTGCGACAAATGGCTCGCAGCGGTAGGCTCTGGCAGTCCCCACGCCACCCTTTCGCCCCGGATGTTCCGTATGCGGCCCCTGCTCCGCCCGATTGTTCTCGTCCTCGCCGTTGCCGCGCTCGCAGCCAGCCCGGCAACTGGCCGGCAACTGCATGCCCAGCAAGGCTTTATGGCCACGATGCACCGTGACCTGAACGACACGCAGAAGAAGCTGGTCGATCTCGCAAATGCGATTCCGGAGTCCGCCTACGGCTGGCGGCCGGCCCCGGGCGTGCGCTCCATCGGAGAGGTGCTGCAGCACATCGCGGCGGACAACTACATCCTGCCGGTGTACATGGGGACGCCAGCCCCAGCCGCCACCGGCATCACCGCCGACTACGGCACGGCCGTCGCCTACGAAACCCGACGCGGCATGACCAAGGCGCAGATCGTCGCGGACCTCGAAGCCTCGTTCGCGCACCTGCATCGGGCGGTGAACGTGAACACCGACGCGAACATCACCGAGAACATCAACTGGTTCGGCACGCAGGCGACCAGGCTGCAGGGGATGACGGGGACGGTCGGGCATCTGCATGAGCATCTGGGGCAGCTCATTGCGTATGCGCGGTCGAACAACGTGAAGCCGCCGTGGAGCAACTGACCTTACTCAACTGACAACTGCAGTTACGAGTTGTGAGTTGGGAGTTGGAAGTAACGGCGGGAGACGGGAGACGAGATACGAAAGAGGGGCGAGCCGAATCCTCGGCTCGCCCCTCTTTCAACTCTCAACTCCCAACTTCCAACTGCAGTTGGCAGTTACCAGCGGTAGTGCGCAAACGCCTTATTGGCTTCCGCCATGCGATGCGTGTCGTCCTTCTTCTTGATCGCGTTGCCTTCACCCTTCGCGGCGGCGAGCACTTCGGCGGCCAGCTTCTCGGCCATCGACTTCTCGTTGCGCTCGCGCGAGTAGCTGATCAACCAGCGCATCGCCAGCGCCGTGCGGCGCTCGGGGCGGACTTCGACGGGCACCTGGTAGGTGGCGCCGCCGACGCGGCGGGACTTCACCTCGACCACCGGCTTGAGGTTGGTCAGCGCCTGCTTGAAGACCTGCACGCCCGGCTGCTGCGCCTTGGCCTCGACGACGTCCATCGCGCCGTAGAAGATGCGCTCGGCGGTGGACTTCTTGCCCTGGTACATCAGGACGTTGATGAACTTGCTGACAGTCTGGCTGTCGTAGCGCGCGTCCGGCAGGACGCTGCGCTTCACGGCACTCTTACGGCGGCTCATTACTTCTTACCTCCAGCCGGGGCACCCGCCTTCGGCTTCTTGGTCCCGTACTTGGAGCGGCTCTTGTTGCGCCCGTTGACGCCGGAGGCGTCGAGCTTGCCGCGCACGATGTGGTAGCGCACACCCGGCAGGTCCTTCACACGGCCACCGCGGATGAGCACGATCGAGTGCTCCTGCAGGTTGTGGCCTTCGCCCGGGATGTAGGCGGTGACTTCGAAGCCGTTCACGAGACGGACACGCGCGACCTTGCGCAGCGCCGAGTTCGGCTTCTTGGGGGTGGTGGTGTACACGCGCGTGCACACACCACGCTTGAACGGATTCTCCTTCAGAGCCGGCGCCTTGTCCTTCTTGACGACTTCCTTGCGGCTCTGCCGGACCAACTGATTGATCGTCGGCATCTTACCCTGATGTGTTCGGACATCTGTAACTACGTGGATCGCCCGGACGGGCGGCACGGAACAGAGCCTTAGAAGGTAGCCCGCCATGGGCTGAGGGTCAACCTGGGCACCTAGGGAGGCCGGGCCGGACCCCCTACCTTTGAATCGTCGGACCCGGTCCAGCCGTAGCTCCCTGCGTCCGCCGCTTCCCGGGCACCACCCCCCGCCCGTCCTCCTCCCGATGGCCCTCCCGTTCGCTGCCGCGCTTCGCGCGGCCCACCGCCTCGCGGTGTTCGTGACCGCGCTCGCCGCGCTGCCTTCGGACGCGGCGGCTCAGGCCGCGCGCGGCGACACGCTGCCCCGCCCCGCGCTGCGCGTGCTGCGGATCTCCGAGCCGGTCACGATCGACGGCCACTTGGACGAGGCGGTCTGGCGCCGGGCTGAGCCGGCAACGGACTGGATCCAGCAGGTACCGAACGCGTTGCAGCCGTCCTCGCAGCGCTCCGAGGCGCGGGTGCTCATCGACGGGAGCAACGTGTACGTGGGCTTCCGGCTCTACGACACGGCACCCGATTCCATCGGCATGCAGCTCGCGCGTCGTGATGTGGGCGACGTGTACGCCGACCAGGTCTGGGTCGGTTTCGACTCGTACGGCGATCGTCGCACCGCCTTCGCCTTCGGGGTGACGCCGCGCGGCGTGCAGCGTGACGGCTACGCGTTCAACGACGGCGACTTCGACACGCAGTGGGACGCCGTGTGGCAATCGGCGGCGCGGGTGGATTCGCTGGGCTGGACGGCGGAGTTCCGCATCCCGCTCTCGCAGCTGCGCTACACGGCCGGCGATTCGACGCGTGCCTGGGGCCTGCAGTTCCTGCGTATCATCGCGCGGCGCGGCGAGGAAGCCTACTGGAGCCCGCGCGATCCCACGCTGCCCGGCGACGTGTCGCGCTACGGCCTGATGACGGGCATGGGCGCGCTCGAGGGCAGCGTGCCCATCGAGGTGATTCCCTACCTACGCTCGCAGATGAATACGCAGCCGACGGAAGTGGGGAATCCCTTCGTCGACGCGCGCAACGGCGAGGCGGCGCTCGGTGCCGACCTCCGCGTGCGCCTGCCGAAGTCGCTCACGCTCAGTGCGACGGTGAATCCCGACTTCGGGCAGGTCGAAGCCGATCCGGCGGTGGTGAACCTCTCGGCGTTCGAAGTGTTCTTTCCCGAGCGCCGCCCGTTCTTCCTCGAGAACTTCGACACCTTCCGCTTCGGCGGCACGACGACGTTCAACGACAACAGCGCCCCGAACTTCTTCTACACGCGGCGCATCGGCCGCGCGCCGCAGCGTGGGTTGCCCGGCGACTTCACCGACATCCCCAACCAGACGCCGATCCTCGGGGCGCTCAAGCTGAGCGGCACGACACCCGGCGGTTGGGCGATCGGCGTGCTGAACGCCACGACGCCGCGCGAGACGGGCCGCTACCAACGTCCGGACAACTCGATCGCCCGCGATGCCGTGGAGCCGCTGACGAACTCGCAGGTGACGCGCGTGCGGCGCCTCCTGCGCGGCGGGTACACGACCATCGGCGGTTTCAACAGCTGGGTGGAGCGCGACTTGACCGACAGCGCACTCGCGGCACTCCTGCCGCGTCGCGCGCTCGTGAGCGGCATCGATTTCGAGCACGCCTGGGGCGACCGCGACTGGACCATCTCCGGCGTGGCCTCGCGCAGCGCCGTGTGGGGTGAGGAGTCGACCATGCTGCGCCTGCAGCGCGCGAACTATCGGTCGTACCAGCGGCCGGACGCCGGCCACCTCGCCGTGGATTCGACGCGCACGTCGCTCAGCGGCGGCTACTACGCGCTCTCGGTCGCCAAGACGTCCGGCCGCCTCACGGCGTCGGTGACCGCCGAACAGCTGGACCCGGGCTTCGAGAGCAACGACATCGGCTTCCAGACGCGCTCCGATTCGCGCTCGGTGAGCACGGGGATGTTCTATCGCCAGCCGGTGCAGACACCGCTGTTCCAGAACTGGGGCGTGGGCCTGTTCAGCACGGTGGCCGCGACCACCGCCGGCGAAAACCTCGAGCGGCGACTCGCCACGTTCAGCGAAGCGCGATTCCGCAACTTCTGGGGCGTGAACCTCGAGGCCAACGTCGAGACTGGCCGCTTCAACGATCGCCTGTTGCGTGGCGGCCCACTGGCGGCGCGACCGGTGTCCTCGCGCATCGAACTGGGCATCGAGTCGGACTCGCGCAAGCCGCTGATCATGGAGGCGGGCGTCGAGATCGCCGTCGATCGCGCCGGACGGCGGAATCGCGGGGTCGGCCTCGAGCTCGACTGGCGGCCGAGCGCGGCGCTGCGTCTGCGCGTCCAGCCCGAGTACGCGTGGAACGACATCGTCGACCAGTACGTGACGGCGCGCGACGACGCGTTGGCCACGACGACCTTCGGACGGCGCTACGTGTTCGCCGACGTCGAGCAGCGCGAGGCACGGCTCAACACGCGCCTCGACTGGACCTTCTCGCCGTACGTCTCGCTGCAGCTCTTCCTGCAGCCTTTTGCGTCGGCGGGCCAGTTCACGCGGTACAAGGAGTTCACGACGCCGCGGCAGTTCGACTTCGCGGTGTACGGCGTGGACCGCGGGACGGTGACACGTACGTTCGGCGACGTCGTCATCGACCCCGACGGCGCGGGCCCCGCGGCCGCATTCAGCTTCCGCGAGCGCAACTACACGGCGCGCGAGCTGCGCGGCAACGCGGTGCTCCGCTGGGAGCTGCGGCCGGGGTCGACCGTGTTCTTCGTGTGGCAGCAGCAGCGCGAGGGCTTCGTGGACGGCCGCGCCGACCTCGACGTGGGCGCGCAGCTGGGAGCGCTGTCCGGCGCGCCGGCCCGCAACGTGTTCCTCGTGAAGCTGGCGTGGTGGCTGGGGCGCTGAGCCCCGAGTGAACTTCGCGGCGGACGGCGCGGTATACTGTGGCATGCGCATCCGCCGCGGGTCCCGTCTGGCAGCCGCAGTCACGCTCGTGCTTGCCGCCCTCGGCTGCAACGAGGGCCTGCCGACGCGACCCGATGAGTCGCCGGTTCTCGTACTCGGAGAGGCGGTCACCGTGAACGGCGCGCGCGGCTCGGAGCAGGTCTATCGCCTCACGGTGCCGGAAGGTGGCGGAAAGCTGCGCGTCCTCATGGCAGGGTTCACGGGCGACGCAGACCTCGCGGTGCGATACGGCGCCGCACCGCAGCCAACGGAGTTCGACTGCGCCTCACAGTCATCGTTCCCGGTGGAAGAGTGCATCTTCGAGGCGCCCGAAGCCGGACTCTGGTTCATCAGTGTCCTGGGGTATACGGCGTTCAGCGACGCACAGCTGTCGGCGTCGCTACTGCCACAGGTCGGCGAACGCGCACTGGTGTCCGGGGTGGCCACGACCGGATTGAGCGGAAGCTCCGGCGACTTCGAGATGTTCCGCATCACGGTGCCGGCCGGAACCGACTCGCTCGTCGTCGCGCTCGACGCGACCGGCGACCCGGATCTGTACGTGGACTTCGAGCTCTTCCCACTGCTCAACGACTACACCTGCGCGTCCTTCACGGAGACGGGCAGCGAGCGCTGCATGATTCGATCGCCGGGCGCGGGGACGTGGATCATCCGCGTCGACGCGTACCTCGACTTCTCGGCCGGCACCCTAATCGCCACGGTGTATCCGGGCGCGGCGCCTTGACCCGCTAGAGCCCGACCAGCGTATCCACCGGCAGCGCGTCCTGCGCGCGCACGCGCTGCTCGTACGCCCCGCAGAGGTGGGCGATGCCGTTGGCGTAGTACGAGATGAGCTCGCGGCCGCGCGGCAAGATGACGAACGCGTCGCCTTCGCGATGCAGCACGCGCCGCATGCGCAGCATGCGATACGCCCGTTCGAAGGTCTCCCCCGCCTCGCGCTGCGGCTCGACCACCTCCGCGCCCTGCGCGATCAACACGTCGCGCAACTCTTCGATGCGCGCGAACAGTGCCTGCTCCTCCACGACTTCGCGGTCAAAGGTCTGCAGCGCCGCGCAGACCAACGGCACCGCGGTCACCGGGATCACGGCGCCGATGCGATGCATGAGGTCGTCGCAGAACCGCTGCACCTCGGCGAGGCGCTCGTGACGTTCGCGCGCGAAGAGCGGCGCGCCGCGTGCGGCCACGTCCGCCAGCCACGGCGCGACGGGAATCGGGTCGCCGACGACGACCGCCGCGCGGCCGTAGCGCTTCCACCGGCCGGTGCCGAGGCGCCCGAAGCTGCCGACCGCGAAGTTCAGCACCTCGCGGAACTGGGCCAGGCGCGACGGCGGCACGCCACCTTCCGTCGTGCGCAACTCGCGCAGCAACGTGCGGTCTTCCAACACACGATCGTAGTTGAGCCCGACCGGCACCACGTACATACGCTCGGCGAAGCCGGGCTCGCGCGCGGTGCCGAGCATGTAGTCGAGCATGCCGATCTTGGCGGGTCGCAGCCGCCCGTCGCGGGAGAGGCCGCCTTCGGGGAACAGGCCCTGCGTCACGCCATTGCGCGTAATGAGCTGCACATAGCGTTCGAGCACGGCGTGATACAGGGGCTCGCGATAGCGGCGGCGGATGAAGTACGAGCCGAAGGACTTGAACAGGTACTCGAGCGGGAACACGCGCGCCCATTCGCCGACGGCGTACGAGATCGCGACTTGGCCGGCGAGCCCATACGACGCGAGCACATAGTCCGCGTTCGAGCGGTGGTTCATCAGGTAGATGACGATGCTCTCGCGCGGCAGGGCCTCGAAGGCCTTGGGGTCGCGGATGCGCAGCGAGGTCTTGTAGAAGAGTCCGAGCGCCGCCTTGGAGATGGCGTAGCCGAACTGGTAGTACATGAAGAGGTTGAAGCTGGGAACGATCTCGTCGAGATACGTCTCGACGCGGCGCCACACCGGGGCGCGCGGTACACCGTGCTCGGTGGCATGTGCGTCTACGGCGGCGGCGATGCGTTCATCGGCGAGCAGCGACTGGACGATGTAGCGCTTGCCGGTGAGCTTGAAGCGATCGACGCGGGCCCGGAAGCGCAGCAGCGCCCGCCGCGCGAGGCGCGCCGTCCAGCGCCGCCAAAGCCAGAGCGCTGCCGCGGCGAGGGTCAGGAGACCCGCGAGCGGCAGCGCCCAGGATGGAACGGAGAGGCCTTGCATCGGCCTCAAACGTCCCGGTTGCGCCGCGCCGCGTCAAGATGACGCGACGCAGCGCGTCGGACTCAGTTCTTCGGCAGGATGACCGTGTCGATCACGTGGATGACGCCGTTCGACGCCTGCACGTCCGGCGTGACGACGGTGGCATCGTTGATGCGCACCTTGCCGTCGACGACACGGATGCTGATCGGCTGGCCCTGCACGGTGTTGGCCGACGTGAGCTTCACGACGTCCTTCGCCTCGACCTTGCCGGCCACCACATGGTACGTGAGGATGGCGCGAAGACGCGGAATGTCGTTGAGCAGCGCCTGCACCGTGCCAGCCGGGAGCTTGGCGAACGCGGCATCCGTCGGCGCGAAGACGGTGAACGGGCCGGGGCCCTTGAGCGTCTCGACGAGGCCGGCGGCCTGCAGCGCCGCGGCGAGCGTCGTGAACGAACCGGCTTCGACGGCGACCGTGACGATGTCCTTGGTGGACGCGGCCGGCGCAGCGGCCGGGCCGGTCATGGTGTGGCCCGCATGCTGAGCGGACGCAACGGTGCTGCCGAGGACGAGCGCGAGCGCGGCGATGGTGAATCGCATGACGTGAACTCCTGATGTGCTTGAAGAACGAGTGGCGCAGCCGCGAAGCGCGATGCGCGAGTGTCCTCTAAACACGAGGGGCGCCGCGTGGTTCCGTTAGGTGTTGATTAGCGCTGGACGTCGCGCGCCACGGTCCGGAACACGTCCACCGATGCGCCGCTGCGCGTCACGCGTCGATGACGAGGCGCAGGGTGTCACCCGCGGGGAGCGCGTGCCAGTCGGCGAGCAGCGCCTCACGTCGGTCACAGATCGCGGCGAGCGTGCGCTCATCAAGGTGTCTCGGAGGCGCCAGCCCTGCGTCGGCGAGCTTCGCCGTGAGTTGCGCGTTGAACTCGTCTGCCGACATCATCGTCTCGCCGGGAGCGGTCGTGCCGCGTTCGACATCGAGGAGACCGACGAGCGTCTCGGCCCACAGCGCCTCCGCGCCGAGCGGTCCCCGAGGATATGGCGGCAGGAAATCGTCGAAGTCCCAGCCCTGCGCGACGAGACCATAGAAGGCGTGGCGCAGGCCGAGCTCCGATTCGACGGCGAAGTGCGTGAGATCATGCGGCACGAAGAACGCGGCGTGGCGCTCCTGCCGTTGCCAGGTGCGCGTGCCGTCGGCGCGCCCGAGCGTCAGCGCCGTCCGCCCATCACCGTGCTTCTTGAGCAGCAGCGTGAGCACGTGCCGGCCTTACGCGTCGGCGCGACGCGCCTTGAGCTCCGCGAGCGCGGCGCGGGCCCCATCCGCCTCACGCGTGCCGGGAAACCCGTCGATGAGCCGGCGCAGCTCAACCATCGCGCGGCCGTCATCCCGCAGCGGGCCGAGGTAGAGGTCGACGATCTTCTGCTGGACGTAGCGGCGCGCGTCGGGTGTGCCGGTGCCGAGTGTACGCGCGGCGACGAAGCGCTCCAGGGCTGCATTGGCATCCTGGCGGAGCCGCAGGTGAAAGTCGGCGGCGCGCACGAGCGTCAGCACGCTCTGCGGATTCTCCGCGACGGCAGCGTCCCACGCGGCGGCGGCGCCATCCAGGTCGCCCTTGATCTCCAGCGCCTCGATATGCGAGAAGGTCGGCGTGTACTTCGTGGTGTCGCCGCTCGGTGAGTACACCGACGTGACCATCTGCGCGCCAGCCCCGAACGCCGCCCGGGCGATGCCGCGCCCGATGAAAAACGCCGCGGCGCCGCCGATCGGGAGGATCAGCGGGTTACCGGGCAGGTAGCCCTTCACCTGCAGCAACACCGTGAAGAACACTCCGAGCACGCCGGTGATGAGGCCGTGCAGCGTGCCGTCGGTGGTGAACCTCGCAGCGGCGTTGTCGGACGGATTGTCGTGGGAGTAGGCCACGCTCAATGTTGCCGCCGCGCGCGCCCGGACAGCAAGAGCGACCCTAGGGCAGCGGCAGCGGGTACTGCTCCGCCGTGCGCCACGGCAGTGACGGCCACCAGCGGTCGACGGACGCTCCTTCGCTCGGCGTCCACTGCGCGCCCGGGCGCAGCACGGCGATCGGCTGCGCCTCCCGCGCTGCCGCGACGAGGGCGCGTTCGATGGGCTCGGTCCATCCATGGAACGCCAGATCGAACGTGCCCCAATGCACGGGCAGGAACACGCCGGCGCGTGCGTCGCGCGCGGCGCGCACCGCGGCTTCCGGCCCGATGTGCACGTCGGGCCAGGCCTGCGAATACGCGCCGATTTCGATCATCGCGGCGTCAAAGGGCCCGAAGGCTCTGCCAACCTCTGCGAATCCGCCGAAGTACGAAGAATCTCCGGCGTAGTAGAACCGCCGCTGCGCACCGATCAGCGCAAAGCCGCACCAGAGTGCGCGATCGCGGTCGCCGAAGTGCCAGGCGCGACCACTGAAGTGACGCGCCGGCGTCGCGACGACGCGCAGGCCCCCGAGACGCACTTCCTCCCACCAGTCCATCTCCAGCACCTGCGCGGCGGGCACGCGCCAGCGCGCCAGGTGCGCGCCGAGTCCTCGCGGCACGATGAACCGCAGTCCGCGCGCGGCGAGTTGGCGGATGGCCGCGGCATCGAGGTGGTCGTAGTGATCGTGCGAGAGCAGGACGGCGTCGATCACCGGCAACGCGTCGAGCGGCAGCGGCGGTGCATGAAAGCGACGCGGACCAATCGCGCCGAGCGGCGACGCCCGCTCGGCCCACACGGGGTCGAGCAGGAAGCGCAGGCCCTCGATCTCCACGATGCTACTCGCGTGGCCGAGCCACGTGACGCGGAGTCCATCTGCCGGCGCTGCATGGAAATCGTCGGCGCGGCGCGGTACGATCGGGACAGGCGCCTGCGGGCGGGTGACCGCACCGCGCTCCGTCCACAATGCCGTCAGCACCCGCGCGATACTGGGCTGGCGGCTCGGCGGCGTGTTGAGATAGCGACCGCGCGCATCGCGGCGGGACACGAGAAGCGTCATGATTGCGCATCCATGGATGCGCAATCAAGCAGCGACGCCGATATTTCGTTCGCCCTCACCCCACTCGTGCCCAACGTCCCCAGCAGCAGTCGGCTCGCGCGGTGCGCGGGCCGCGCATTCCTTGCCGCCGTAGCGCTCGGCGCTTCGGCTTGCCGCACGGCGGGCCCGGCGGCTGCGTCCCCCATGCCGCAGGCGCTGCTGCCATACGCGGTGGTTGGCGGTGACACGCTGCGCGCCCATCGGTTTGCGTCGGCGGACCCAGCGCGCAGTGCCCGGCCCGCCGTGCTCCTGCTGCATGGCGGTGGCTGGTCAGCCGGCGACCCGAGCTGGGTGTATCCGGCGGCAGCCGCTTTCGCGGCAGGCGGATTCGAGGCCTTCGCGGTGGAGTATCGGTTAAGCGACAGCGTGGCGACGCCGCTTGAGGCGATCGTCGACGTGTGCGCGGCGCTGCGCTGGACGCGGCTGCAGGCAGACTCGCTGGGCGTGGACGCCTCGCGCGTGGCCGTCTACGGCGTGTCAGCCGGTGGACACCTTGCGGCCAGCACGGTGACGATCGGCTGTCCCGAGGCGCTGGCCGAGCGCGGCGCGGACGCCTTGCTGCTGCTCTCCCCGGCCGTGGATGTGGAAGGCGACGCGCACTTTGGTCGCCTGCTGCGCGGACGCGCCTCGGCGGCCGAGGTGTCGCCTGTGGCCAACGGCCGCGCGGACATGCCACCGACCGTGCTCGTCCAGGGCGCGGAGGATTCGCTGACGCCGCTCCGAGGGGCGCAGCGCTTTTGCGTGCTGCTCGCCGCGCAACGCCAGTCCTGCGATCTCCGCGTCTACGAGGGCCTCGGCCACCTGCTCACGCGCAATCTCGCCGAGCAGGAGAATGCCTTCGACCCCGACCCGCTCGCCCGTGCCGACGCGCTGCGGCATCAGGTGCGATGGCTGCAGCAGCTGTGGCCGGACACGGCCCGGCGCGAACGCTGATTCGGCATCGGGGGTTATTTTCCCAGCTATGGTCGCTGCCCCGGAGATCCTCGTAGTCGCTGCGACGCCTGCTGAGCTCGCGCCGAATCTCTCGTGCGCAACGCTGGTGTGCGGCGTGGGGCCCGTGGATGCCGCCGCACACGTGGCGGCGGTGCTCGCTGACCATCGGCCGCGGGCAATCCTGCATGTGGGCATCGCGGGAGCCCGGCGCGCAAGCGGGATCGGGCCTGCGGCATTGGTGATCGGCACAGCGGCGCGCTACACCGACCTCCGCGTGCCTGCGAAGTTCGCGCCTTCGGAGGTGTTGCCCGATGCGCAGCTTCTCGCCTGCGTCTCGCAGGCGCTGCCGGATGCCCTGCGCCTGCCGATCGCCACGGTGGCTCGCGTGGGCGGCAGCGTCGGCTGCGACGTCGAGGCGATGGAAGGATTCGCCGTCTTGCGGGCCGCGCAGCTCGCGGGCGTTCCTGCGATCGAGGTCCGCGCCGTCTCCAACGAGATCGAGGAGACCGACCGCAGCCGCTGGCACTTCGACCATGCGTTCTCGACGCTCGCGGCGATGACGCCGAGGCTCGTGGAGGCGATCGCCGCATGCGCACGCTGACGTTCGGCTACTCGCCCTGCCCCAACGATACGTTCGCGTTCCATGCGCTGGCGCACGGACTCGTCGGCATGCCGTTCCGCATCGAGCCGGTGTTGCTCGATATCGAAGAGCTCAACCGTCGCGCACACGACGGGGCGTTCGACCTGACGAAGCTCAGCGTCGGCGCCTTCGCCGCCGTGGGCGATCGCTACACGATGCTGCGCAGCGGTGCGGCGCTGGGGCACGGCGTCGGCCCGCTCGTCGTGACGCGCACGCCGATGTCGCTGGCTGAGGCGGTGCGAGGGCGCGTGGCGATTCCCGGCAAGGAGACCACGGCGTTCCGCCTGCTCCGGCTGGCCGCGCCCGAGCTGCGCGACACCGTGGAGCTGCGCTACGACAAGATCCTGCGCGCCGTCGCGAACGGTGAGGTGGACGCAGGACTGATCATCCACGAGAGCCGGTTCACCTATCACGAGCACGGGTTGCACAAGGCGCAGGACCTCGGTGGGTGGTGGGAGCGCGAGACGTCGCTGCCGGTGCCCTTGGCGGGCATCTGCGCGCGCGCCGATCTCGATGCCGAGACGCGCAGCGCCGCCGAGCGTGCGATCCGCGCCAGCGTGCAGCACGCGTTTGACCATCCGGATGCCAGCGCCGACTACGTACGGCAGCATGCACAGGAGATGAGCGCCGAGGTCTGCGCGCAGCACATCAAGCTGTATGTGAACGAGTGGTCGCTCGACGTGGGTGACGAGGGCCTGCGAGCGATCCAGCGCTTGGTGTCGGCCGGTGCCTGAGCCGATCGGTCGCCTCGAGGCCATCTGGCAGAAGCGCGCGCACCGCGGGCCGATGGACGCGCTCGACGCCGGCGAGCTCGTCGCGGGCCAGGGCTTGGCCGGCAGCGTCGGGCGCAGCACGCGGCGTCACGTGACGATCATCGAGCGTGAGGTGTGGGACCGCATGCAGGAGGAACTGCAGGCGGCGATTCCCTACAGCGCGCGGCGGGCGAACTTGATGATCAGCGGCATTCGCTTGGTGGAGACGCGCGACCGCGTGCTGCGCATCGGCGAGACGCTGGTGAGGATCGGCGGGCACACGACGCCCTGCGAGCGCATGGACGAGGCTTGTGACGGTTTGCGGGCGAGGCTCGCGCCGGACTGGGGCGGCGGTGCGTTCGGACAGGTGATTCGCGGGGGAACCGTTCGCGTGGGCGATCGTGTCGAATGGGCTCTCACCTCGGAGTCGTGATGACATCGGCAATCGCGTTCGGTTGGCCCAGGCGTCTCATCGCGCTCATCGCGCTCATCGCGCTCATCGGCCTGTCGTTTGCGCCGCGACCCGCAGCGGCACAGCGTAGCGACACGCTTCGGTTACCGCTGCTCTGGTCGGTGGTCGAAGGTGAGCACCCGACGGCGGATTCGCTCGGGAAGCTCACCGGCATCGCGGTGGATGCCCGCGGCAACGTGTACGTCTCCGACTTCGCCGAGCACAAGATCTGGGTGTTCGACATGCGTGGGCGGTCGCAGCGTGCGATCGGGCGGCAGGGACAGGGACCGGGCGAGTTCCTCGCGCCGACCGGCATCGCCATCGGACCGGATGGCAAGCTCTACGTGCGCGATCAAGGGCACGTCTCGCGCTTCGCCGCGGACGGGGCGACCGGCCGCTTGAGTCGCTACGAGACGCGGTACAACGGCGGCGCGATGAACGACTGGACGTCCACGCTGGCGAGCCGGTTCGACGCGCAGGGACGGCTGTACTATCCGAGCTTCAACGTGATGGACCAGAGCCGCCAGATGGGCGAATGGTGGATCTTCAGCCCCGCTGGGGCGCGCGTGGACTCGATTGCCGTGCCCGTGATCGAGAACGTGCCGTCGGGATGGGCGTCCGTGCGGCTGTCGGCGGGCAGCGGGCGCATCCTGCCGGGGCTGAACCGCGCGCCCTTCACCGGCATGCCGTCGTGGGACATCACGCCGCGCGGCACGGTGCTGTACACGAGCGGGCGCGAGTACGTGATCCGCGAAGTGGACCGCAGCGGGCGTCTCGTGCGGGAGTTTCGCCGTGCGACGCCGGCGCTTCGCATTCCGGCTGGCGAGCGGCGTGACTCCCTGGCGGCGCTGCGGCTGCGGCTGGACTCCATCGCGAACATTCCGCGCGCGCAGATCTCGGGGATCCCCGACGACGTGTGGGCACTGCGTCTGCCCGAGACCTACGCGCCGATCCTCGATGTGTTCGCCGCGCCCGATGGCTTGGTCTGGGTGCGGCGCTGGGTGCCGAACGGCCACGCGAGGAGCGTGTTCGACGTGTTCGAGGCGGATGGGCGCTTCAAGACAGTAGTCGAGCTGCCGGCGAACCTCGTGCCCGGTATCACGCCGGTGCTAACGCTCACTGCGGTGGCGGGGATCGGCAGCGATCCAGAGACAGGCGCCATGACGGTGCTGCGGTTCGGAGCGCGGTGAAGACGCCGCTGGCCTTCGACAACCGCTTCGTCCGCGAGCTTCCCGGCGACCCGCGCGGCACCAACGAGCGGCGCCAGGTACATGGCGCCGCGTGGAGCGCCGTGTCACCGACGCCCGTCGCAACACCGACGTTGCTCGCGCACGCGCGTGAGGTCGCCGAGCTCGTGGGTTTCGGTCCGGACGACCACACATCGCCGCGTTTCGCCGAGGTCTTCGGCGGCAACGCGCTGCTCACCGGCATGCAACCCTATGCGGCCTGCTACGGAGGCCATCAGTTCGGCCACTGGGCCGGCCAGCTTGGCGACGGGCGCGCCATCTCGCTTGGCGAGGTGGTCAACGCGCGTGGCGAACGCTGGGAGCTGCAACTGAAGGGCGCGGGCCCGACGCCGTACTCGCGCACGGCCGACGGCCGTGCGGTCCTGCGTTCGAGCATCCGCGAGTTCCTCTGCTCCGAGGCCATGCACCACCTCGGCGTGCCGACGACGCGCGCACTCTCCGTGGTGCACACCGGCGAGCCCGTGATGCGCGACATGTTCTACGACGGCAATCCGCAGATGGAGCCTGGCGCGGTGGTCTGCCGCGTGGCGCCGAGCTTCATCCGCTTTGGCAACTTCGAGATTGCCACAGCCCGCGGCGACGAGACGCTGCTGCGCCAGCTGGCCGACTTCACGATTGCGCGGGACTTCCCGCATATCGACGCGGCAGCCCCGGCGCGCTACGCGCAGTGGTTCCGCGAGGTCTGCGCGCGCACGGCGAGCATGCTCGTCCAGTGGATGCGCGTGGGCTTCGTGCACGGCGTGATGAACACCGACAACATGAGCGTGCTGGGGCTGACGATCGACTACGGCCCGTACGGGTTCCTCGACGACTTCGACCCGCACTGGACGCCGAACACGACGGACGCGGGCGGGCGACGGTACCGGTACGCGAACCAGCCGGCGATCGCGCAGTGGAACCTCGAACGTTTCGCCGACGCGCTGCGGCCGCTGTTCGCCGACATCGAGCCACTGAAGGACGGACTCGGCGCGTATGTCGACCGCTTCAACGCCGAATACCGCGCGATGTTGGCGACGAAGTTCGGATTCCCGGATTTCAGCGCGACGCACGAGGCCCTGGCACAGGAAGGGCTCGGACTCCTGACTGACGTGGAAGGCGACCACACGCTGTTCTTCCGTGCCCTCACGGAGTGGCAGGGCGAGGTGCCGCAGGATGACGCGGCGGCGGTGACGGCACTGGGGGACATGTTCTACGATGCGGCCAAGCGCGACGCGCAGACACCGGCGATGGCCGCATGGCTGCGACGCTGGCATGCCGCGCGTCACGCGCCGAGCGTGGACGTTGCGGCAACGCAGGCAGCGATGACGCGTGCGAATCCGCGATTCATCCCGCGCAACTATCTCGCGCAGCAGGCGATCGACGCCGCGACTGCCGGCGATGCATCAGTGCTGCACGACCTGCTCGACACCCTGCGGCGCCCTTATGACGCGCAGCCGGGGCGCGAGGCGTTCGCCGCCAAGCGCCCCGACTGGGCCCGGCACAAGGCCGGATGCTCGATGCTGTCCTGCAGCTCCTAGTCAGGGACGCGAGAGCCCCCGCCCTGCACTCCACGGTGCGCCTGCGGCCGACATCGCCGCATGCAGGCGACCGAAGTCGACATCGAGCAGCCTCTGAAGGTCGCGCTCGAGCGCCGTGAGCTCCGTCTCGGCCAACTCGGCCTCGCGCCGTTGCGTGGCCGTGGGCGGATACCGGTGCTCGTACTGCGCAGCAGCCCAGAGCCGCGGCGCGATGGCGTGCTCCTGCGGCTCGTCGAGCGACCCCCGCACCGGATCGCCGTTCAGTCGCCGTTCGAGCACGGCAACTGCAGCGGCGAGGGAGTCCACCTGCGCGTACAACGCCGGGTTCGGGCGCGCCGCCGCCGGAATCGAGGCCCGCGCGTGCCGGAGTTGCTCACGCGCGCTGCCGAGCTCACGGCCCGCCGCACCCACGCGCCGCTGCAGCGCGGCCACGCGCTGCTGGAAGGCTGCGACAACCGTGAAGTCCGGATTCCCAGGCACCGATGGCACCGGCTTCACCGCGAAGCGCTGGGCCTCGCCGAGCGAGCGCACGCCCGCAGCGGACACGAGGTGCAGTTGCGCCGTGTAAGTACCGGGCGTCGCAAGCGGCCCGAGCGCCTCGCCCGCCCACGGCGGACTGAAGGCCGGTGGATTCAGGTTGATGACGTCCGGGCTCGCGTGGCGGAGGTCCCAGTTGACGCGATGCAGGCCCGGGCGTGACGGCAGTTCGAGCATGCGCACCACGGTGCCCGCTTCATCCCGAATCGCGACGACGAGCCGCGGACTCGGTTCCGCACGTTCGCTGCGCAGGCGATCGAAGCCCGGGAAGGGGATGTCGGCATTGCGCTCTGCGAGCCGCCGCTCCTCGGCACGGCGCGTCTCCTGCGCCGTGCTGGGCATGGCGGCCACGTAGTACGTGAACAGCGCGCCGACCGGCGGGTTCTCCAGCGCGTAGTCATCGGTGCCGAGCTCCGGGCGCCCCGGCGCCTGTCCGACCTCGGCGGGCACGTACCACCAGGCATCGCGCACGGGGAGCAGCGTCGCGACGTCGGCGCGCGCGCCGGCGGCGATGGCGCGCAACGGCGTGTAGTCGTCGAGTACGAAGATGCCGCGGCCGAAGGTGGCCGCGACGAGATCGCGGTCGCGGGCATGCAGCTTGATGTCGCGCACGGGAATCGTCGGCAACGTGCCGAGGCGATGCCAGTTCGTGCCGGCGTTGGGTGACCAGAACACGCCCTGTTCCGTGCCGACGAAGAGCAGGCCGGACTCCGTGTCCTGCTGCACCGCCCACACGATGGCCCCGCGCGGCAAGTCGCCGGCGATGTTACGCCAGGTCTTGCCCAGATCCGCGCTCACGAACAGGAATGGTGTGAAGTCGCCGATCTTGTGCGCGTCGGCCGCGACGAAGAGCGTCTGCGCCGAGTGCTGCGAGAACTCGACGTCGTTCACGAACGAGAGCGGCGGCAGGCCGGGCAGCGTCGCGGCGCGTGTCCAAGTCGCACCACCGTCGCTGGTCACCTGGATGATGCCGTCATCGGTCCCGACGGCCAGCGTGCCCTCGGCCCGTGGCGACTCGGCGATGGCGGTGGTGGTGGCGTACTTCGACATCGCGCCGTGGTCGAACAGCGCGTCGATGCTCGGGGTGCGCCCGTAGAACTTCTGCGCGTATCGCGGCGCGCCGAGCGTCAGGTCGCCGCTGATGGCGGTCCAACTGTCGCCGCGGTCATCGCTGCGCCACACGCGCTGCGAACCGAAGTAGATGCGGGTCGGCCGGTGCGGGCTGACCAGCAGCGGTGAATCCCAGTTCCAGCGCTCCGGCGCGTCGGTGGCGGCGGGCTGCGGCTTGATCATCACCGTTTCGTCGTTGCGCCGGTCCTTCCGCGCGAGCATGCCCTCCTGCCACATGAGGTACATCAGGTCCGGGTTGCCGGGCTCGAAGGCCACGCCGTAGCCGTCGGCGCCGAGTGGCACGTACCAGTCTTGGTTGCGCACGCCCTCGCGATGCAGCGTACGCGACGGGCCGTGCAGCGTGCCGAGGTCCTGCGCACCGGCGAGCACGTCATAGAACGGCGAGCGGTCGTTGAGGGCGACCTTGTAGAACTGCGAGAGCGGGAGATTCGGGAAGTGCCGCCAGCGCTGGCCTTCGTCGAAGCTTTCGTAGAGACCGCCGTCGGTACCGACGATGAGGTGCCGGCCGTCGGCGGGATCGATCCACAGCGCGTGGTTGTCGCTGTGCTTGTCGTGGCCCGTCTCGAGGTTGGCGAACGTGCGCCCACCGTCGCGGGTGACGTTGAGGAACACGTCCATCTGGTAGACGAGGTCCGGGTCCGTCGGCGAGGCTTCGATCTCCTGGTAGTAGTGCGGGCCGGTGCCGCCGGAGATGTATGCGTTGCGGCGCTCGAAGCTCTCGCCGCGGTCCATCGAGGCGTAGAAGCCCCGCTTGTCGCCCGCGGCTTCGATCGTGGCGTAGAGCCGCGACGGGTCGGCGGGCGTGACGGCGAGGCCGATCTTGCCGATCTCGCCGGTCGGGAGCCCAACGCTCAGCTTGCGCCACGTGCGTCCGTTGTCGGTGGACTTGTAGATGCCGGAGCCGGCGCCGCCCGCGAGGAAGCCCCAGACGTGGCGGCGACGCTGGTAGGCCGCGGCGTAGATCACGTCGGGGTTCGAGGGATCGAACTCGAGGTCCGTGACGCCCGTGTGCTCGTCGATCTGCAGCGTGGCGGTCCACGTCGCCCCACCATCGGTGGAGCGATACACGCCGCGTTCACCGCCGGCCGACCACAGCGGACCCTCGGAGGCCACGAGCACCCGATTGCCGTCGCGCGGGTCCACGAGGATGCGCCCGATGTGCTGCGAATTCGCGAGCCCCATGCGCTGCCAGTTGCGCCCGCCGTCGCGCGAGCGGTACACGCCGTCGCCCCAGCCTACGTGGCGACCGCTGACGTTCTCGCCGGTGCCGATCCAGACGACATCTGGGTTGCTCGGGTCAAGCGTGATCTCGCCAATGGAGTACGATGCCTGCTTCTCGAAGATCGGCGCGAACGTCACGCCGCTGTTCGTGGTCTTCCAGACGCCGCCCGACCCGGCCGCCACGTACCAGGTGCGCGGATCGCGCGGATGCACCTCGACGTCGGCAATGCGGCCGCCCATCAAGGCCGGGCCGATGGGACGCATCGGCAACTCAGACGCGGCAGCGGGCGGCACCGCCGCGCCCTGTGCGGGCTGTTGGGCCGAGAGGCCGGATGGGAGCGCGGCCGCCACGAACGCGGCGGCAGGGAGGGCATGGCGCAGGGCGGAGCGAACTCGCATCGTCGGTACCTGGTGTGTGGACGTGGCCAAACTAGCCCTCGCCCGCCCGGTCTGCCATGCGGCGCTTCCGGCCAGCAGTAGCTTCCAGTCGTGACGGAAGACCTCACCCCAGCGCCGACACCCGCCCTACCACCGACCACGGCTCGTGTCTCGCGGTGGTCGCGCGCCCGTGCGGCTTGGCCGCGGCTGCGCCGCTGGGTGCTGCGGGGTCTTCTCGTCGCGCTCGTGGCGCCGATTCTCGTCTCGCTGAGCTTCAACGTCATCCAGCCGCCGACCACGGCCGTGATGCTGCGCCGTACGGTCCAACGTGCGATCGACGGCAAGCGCCCGTGGTATCCGAAGCGCGACATCGTAGGCCGGGCCGCCATCGCCCCTTCGCTGCGCCGCGCGGTCCTCGCCGCGGAGGACGATCGCTTCTACCTGCACTGGGGGCTGGATCTCGTCGAGATCAACAAGGCCTTGGAGCGCGCCGAGCGCGGCGGTCGGCTGCGCGGCGCGTCGACGATCACGCAGCAGGTGGCGAAGAACATCTTCCTGTGGGAAGGGCGCTCGTTCGTGCGCAAGGGACTCGAGGCGTATCTCACGCTGGTGCTCGAGCTCACGCTGCCGAAGGAGCGCATCCTCGATCTCTATCTGAATCTCGCGGAGTGGGGTGACGGCACCTTCGGCGCGGAGATGGCGGCGCGGCGGCACTTCGGCGTGAGCGCGGCGCGGCTGACGCGCGAGCAGTCGGCGCGGCTTGCCGCGATCCTGCCGAGCCCACGGCGCTGGTCGCCGACCGGCAGCGTCGCGTCGCGGCGGGCGGTGATCATCCTGGACCGGATGCGATACGCGGCGCCGCGGGACTGAGTCCGCGACGCCGCGTCACCACACCGAACCCGGCCGCGACTAGAACCGCAGCCCGACGCCCAACGTCACCCAGCTGTTCGCGCCGTTCTTGAACGGCTTCACATACGACGCCGTCGCCTCGAGCATGAGCAGGCCCACCGAGACGTTCGGCGCGAACGCCCATTCCTTCGCATCGGTGGTGTACCCGAACTCGGCGCCGACATCCAGCAGCGGGAGCGGCGAGAAGTGCGGACCCGCCTGCAGCATGAGTTCCTGCACGTCGTCGTTGAGCGGATTCGCCGACTTGAACTGCGTGTAGGTCACCGAGCCCATGGCCTTGAAGAACAGCAACGGCACGCCGGCGCGGAAGTACGCGCCGACGCCGGCGTCATGCGTATCGGCGAAGTCCCCCTGCGGCAGCGCGCCGTGCGCGCCGAGACGGATGTCGAGCAGCGGGATCTGGGCCTGCGCGGGCGCAGCCGCGAGGGCGAGGAACGCGGACACTGCCAGGATTCGACGGAGCATTGAAGCCTCTCTGGTGGTAACGGATAGGGCGAGGACGAGAATCAGGCGACTCGCGGGACAGCGGCGTCAGGGCGTCGCCGTTCGTACCCTATAGAGCAGTATCCGTTGCACGCCGAGCGAGTCACGGCTGCGGCCAATCAGGACGTCCCGGCCAAACCGCAGCACCGTCACCCCGCGCGGGGTCTCCGCCGCGCCGAGCAGCTTCCCGTCGCGGTCCAGCACGTCCCACTGTCGCGTGGAATCCAGCGGCATGCGAAACCGCTCGAGCCAGATGCGCCCGGCCGGGTCGAGCTTCACCCCCGTGTAGAGCGGCGCGTACTCGCTGAGCGGCAGCGGCTGCGCGTGGAAATTCGCGTAGCGCGCGCTGTCGGACTGGCCAGACATCGAGACGGCGAACTGCCGCTTGTATTCCTCCCACACGTCCGCGCTGCGCACGCGCGGCCGGTCCCACGCTTCGGAGCCGATCACCGAGCCGTCGAGTGCGTGGATCTGCAGGGCCGGCGCATTTCCGCCGACGATGATGAGGCGGTCACCGTCCACGGCGAACTGCGGCTCGGCGGACAGCGGAATGGAGATCGCGCGGACGCGGCCTTCGTACTCATGGAACAGGCGCGGACGCATCGGCAGCTGGATGATCGTGTCGAGCATCGCGCCGGTGGAATCGTACCGCAGCAGCTGGTAGTTCGTGACGAACAGCTGTCCAGGCGCGCCTCGGATGGCGCCGCCGTTCGCGAACGCCTGGACGATCCAGTCGCCGTTTGTCGCTACGCCCTGCAAGTACGGGCGCGGCGTGTCGGGATACAGCGTGAAACGCCGCGTCTCGCGGAACGACAAGTCCGGCGAGAGCACGTGGACGCGCATCGCGCCCTCGTCGGCGGCGAGGATCGCACGGCCGTTGGTGTAGAGGTAGCCGGACGACCCTTCGTTGAACTCCATCGGCCCCGCGCCCCGGCGACCGAGCGAGCCGAGGTGCTTGCCGGTGGAATCGAAGATGCGGAGTTCGGCGGCGTCGCCGTCGGCGACGAGGATGCGGCCATCCTCGGAGATGAGCGCGTCGACGATGCGCTCGAACTGATACGCATCGTCGCCTTCCTCGACGCCGATCGTCAGGAACGGCGTGGACTCCACCACGATACCGGCCACGTCCGATACGCTGCGCGCGCCGCCCTCGCCGCCGCCGCAGCCGAAGGCTGCGACGGCAAGCAGCACTGCGACAACCGGGAAGCGCTTCAACGGCGCTGCCCCAGTCGGTACTCCTTCGGCGGGAGATTGCCCTGCAGGTGCGTCACGAAATAGTCCCAGCGCCGGCGCATGATGTACATGCCGTCCACGCCGAAGCCGTGGCGCGCGTTGGGCAGCATGATCATGTCGAAGTCCTTGTTGGCCTTCATGAGGGCGTCGGCGACGAGCAGCGTGTTCGACGGCGGCACGTTGTCGTCCATCATGCCGTGGATCAGGAACAGCTTGCCGCGCAGGTTGGCCGCGTGCGTCTGGTTGGCCTCGGCGGCGTAGTTGTCGCTGGTCCCATTGCGCACGAGCAGGCCCTGGTAGCGCTCACCCCAATCGTCTTCGTAGTTCCGGTTGTCGTGGTTGCCCGACTCGGCGATGCCGACCTTGAAGAACTCCGGCGCCCGGAACATCGCCGCGGCCGTGGCGAAGCCGCCGCCCGAGTGGCCCCAGATGCCGACCTTCTCGATGTCGATGAAGCGGTGCCGGCGCGCGAGCTCCTGCATGCCCGCGACCTGGTCGGGAATCGTGTTGTCGTTCATGCGCCCGTAATAGGCGTCATGGAAGGCCTTGGACCGCTGCGGCGACGAGCCCATGCCGTCGAGCAGCACGACGACGAAGCCGAGGTCGGCCAGCGCTTGGTGATCGCCGCGCGCCGGCGAGAAGGAGCGCGAACCCACCGAGCCACCCTGCGGGCCCGGGTAGATGTAGTTGATGATCGGGTACTTCTTGGTGCTGTCGATGTTCGTCGGCGTGAACATCAAGCCGTAGAGATCGGTCTGGCCGTCGCGGGCCTTCACCGTGAAGGGCTGCGGCGCCTTCCAACCGGCGGCCGTGAGGCGCGAGATGTCGACACGCGCGAGCTCACGCACGACGCGGCCCGTATTGCCGTCGCGGAGGACGGTCACCGGCGGGACATTGGCCTGCGAGTAGGTATCGATGATCCAGCGTGCGTCCGGCGAGAGCTGCACGCTGTGGTTGCCCACCTCGGGCGTGAGGTGCACGAGCTGGCGGCCGTCGAAGTTCACGCGGTAGAGCGAATTGAAATACGGATCGCGCCCCGGCTCCCGGCCCTGGGCCGTGAAGTAGATGCGGCGCGCGCGCTCGTCGACATGCACAATCCGCGTGACGTTGCCGTCACCGGTGGTGATGCGGTTCTTCAGCTGGCCCGTGCGCAGGTCGAACAGGTACAGGTGCATCCAGCCATCGCGCTGCGACCACTGGATGAGCTCGTTGCTGCCCGGCAACACGCGCCAGAGGGCATCGTCCGTCGAGGCGTCGCCGATGTGCGTCGGGCTGGTCTCCTCGTACAGCGTGCGGACCTCGCCGGTGGCGGCGTTCGCGACGCGCATCCACATCTGCTTGTGGTCGCGCGAGGACGAGACGAAGGCCAGCTGCGAGCCATCCGGGAACCACTCCAGGTCGCAGAGCTCGCCGCCGCACTCGATATGGTCGGACACGCGGGAGCGATGCTGGTCGGCGGGCATCTGGAGGCGCGTCACCGCCGGACGGCCGTTGCCGCCGTCGAGCGCGATGACGACGCGGTGGATGCGGAAGATGACCGAGTCGCCGGGCAGCGGATAGCGCCAGGCCTGCAAGCGCGGTGCGCCGACATTGGTCGTCGTGAGGTACATCATCGACACGCCGCGACCATCGTGCTGGAAGGTCGCGATGCGCTTGCTGTCGGGACTCCACGAGACCACCGGATCGTCCGAGTGCGTCCAGCCGGCGTTGTTCGTCGCGTAGCCGAAGTCCTCGACGCCATCCGTCGTCAGCTGCGTCTCGGCTCCGGTGCTGAGGTCCTTCACCCACAGGTTGTATCCGCGGATGAACGCGGCCTTGCTGCCGTCGGGGCTCACGCTGGAGCGCGGCGGCGCGGCCTGCGCAGGACGCGCCGGCGGAGTCGCCTGGCAGGGATCCTGCCCCTGCACGCAGGTGCGGCTTTGGTTGCGTGCGGGATCGACGATCCGCAGCTCCGCGCCGTTCGCGCCCTGCACGCGGTACCAGAAGCGCCCTTCCGGCAACCACGTGAATCCGCTGGCCGCCCCGCTGACCAGCGGTGCGACGTTCTGCCCGAGCCAGCGCTCGGCGCGCTGGTAGTCCTCGGCAGTCAGCTGCACCTGGTGGTGCATGCTGTGCTGCTGGGCGGAGAGGAGCGCCGGGACAGCCAGCGCGGCGAGCGCAAAGGGGCGAAGCAGTCGCATAGGTCTCATCTATAGAAGAGGGGGGCCTTGGACGGACCCGGGAAAGTTACCGGGCTCGCGCGCCGTGCGAAGGGCAACGGGCCGAGCGGACGGGGGACTTGCGCCTTCGGATGTTTAACTGAATAGTTAAACTCAATGACCAAGCGAAAGTCCGCTCCCGCATCCCCAGGTAAGCGCCCCGCCGCGACCAAAGCCGCCGCCCCCACGCGCCGTCAACCGGACACGGAAGCGCGGATCCTTGCCGCGGCGCGCATCGTCTTCACCCGTGCCGGGACCGCCGGTGCGCGCATGCAGGACATCGCGCGCGAAGCCGGCGTCAACCAGGCGCTGCTGCATTACTACTTCCGCAGCAAACAGGCGCTCGCTGACCGCGTGTTTCGCGAGGCCGCCGCGACGCTGTTCTCAGCCCTCCCAAGGGACATTCGCCCCGACGCTTCGCTCGAGGACCTCCTGCGTGCGTTCGTGCGTGCCTACATCGACACCGTGCGCCGGACGCCCTTCGTGCCGGCATACATCGCCGCCGAGGTGCACCAGCATCCCGCGCGCGTCGTCCAGATGATCCGCGAGATCACCGGTGCCGACTCGACCGGCGCGACCCCGGCGGTCCTCCGCGTCGTCCAAGCGATGATCGACGTGCGCGTGGCTGCCGGCGAGATGCGTCCCATCAAGGCCGAGCAGCTCGTGATCAACATGATGGCGCTGCTCGCCTTCCCCTTCGTCGCGCGGGCGCTGCTCGCCGGCGTGTACGGCATGGACGATGCGGCGTTCGAGCGCTTCCTCGACGAGCGCCGCGACGATCTCCCCCGCTTCATCCTCAACGCGGTACGGCCCTGATGCCGAATCCCCTCCGTCACCTCTGTCTCGCGGTGCTGATGGCCGCCGTCACCCTGCCCCTCGCGGCACAGGGCGGCGGTGGCGATGCGCTCGCCTTGCGCGACCTCCTGCACGCCGCCGAGCGCACGGATCGCCGTGCCGTACAGCGCGCACTCATCGCCGAGCAGTCGGCGCTGCGCAGCACGACGCTCGACCGCGAACGCTTGCCGAGCCTCGCAGGGTTCGCCGCCGGCCAGTACGTGTCCGACGTGCCGAGCATCGGCGGCACGCCGATGGTGCCCTTCCAGCAGTACGACGCATACCTCACCGTGCGGCAGCGTCTCTTCGACCCAAGCCGCGCACCGCGCCAGGCCGTGGAGCGCGCGACGCTCGAAGAAGCCGACGCCCGAGTGCGGGGTGCGCTCTGGACGCAGCGCCAGCAGGTCAGCGATGCATTCTTCACGCTGCTCGCCCTCGATGCCGAGCGCGCGACGCTCGCCGCCGCCATGACGGAACTGGACACGCAGCGACGCCTTGCCGAGACCCGCGTGGCGGCAGGGAGCGCCCTCGCCGGTGAACTGGCTCTGCTTGAGGCCGAACTGCTGCGGCGGGCGCAGGCGCTGGACGAGATCGATGCGAACCGCCGCGCCACGCGCGCGGTGCTCGCATCGCTCACCGGACGCGCGATCGACGAGACCACTCAGCTCGCGCTGCCGTCGTTGGAGGCGGAGACCTCGCGTGCGGTCGCGGCGATGGACTCGCTGCGCAACCGTCCCGAGTACGCGCAGTTCGCCGGCACGCGGGCCCTGCTTGACGCCCGCGCTCGCCAACTGCAGCGCACGGACTTGCCGCGCGTCTCGGCGTTCGCTCGATCCGGCTACGGTCGCCCCGGCATCAATCCGCTGGCGCGCGACTTCCAGACGTACTGGATTGCCGGGGTGCAGCTGGAGTGGACGCCGACGCTGTGGGGCGGCGCCTCGCGCGACGCCGAGGTGCAGCGACTCCAGCAGGAGGTCGTGCGCAGTGAGGAAGCGCAGTTCACCGCGCAGCTCGAGCGCGCCGTGCAGCGTGACCTCGCGGCCATGGATCGCCTCGCGCGCAGTCTGGCCAGCGACGACACCATCATCGCGCTGCACGAGCGCGCGGCGGGTGAAGCGCGGCGCCGATTCGCCGAAGGGAGCATCACCGCGGGCGAGCTGGTCGACCGCGAAACCGACCTCCTCGCCGCGCGCACCGCGCGCGACCTGCACCGCGTACGGCTCGCCGAGGCACAGGCGCGGTTCCTCACCACTGTCGGCCAGGAGATCCCGTGATGCGGTCCGCACTGCAGATGCCTATTCCCGCCATCGCGCTTGTGCTGGCCGCCTGTGGCGGCGACGTGGCTCCCGATGCCTATGGCAACTTCGAAGCCGATGAGGTGGTCGTGGCGGCGCAGGTGGCAGGCCCCGTGCTGCGCTTCGATGCGCTGGAGGGCCAGACGATCGCCGCCGGCGCGCTCGTCGCCGTGGTCGACACCATTCCCCTCGCGATCGAGCGCCGCCAACTGCTGGCGCAGCGCGAGGTGCTCCGCGCCCGGCGCAACGAGCTGAGGGCGCAGGCACAATCCGTGGAGAGTCAGCTCGAGATCGCCCTGCGCAGCCGCGAGCGGACGCAGCGCCTGCGCGCCGGTGATGCGGCGACGACGCAGCAGCTGGATGCGGCGGAGCGCGAGGTGCGTGTGCTGGAATCCCAGCGCGACGCGCTGGTCGCTGCGGACGGCTCGGTGGTCGCGGAACTCACCGCACTCGACGCGCGCGTCAGCGGATTGGACGATCGCATTGCCCGCGCGCAGGTGCGCGCGCCGATCGCCGGTACCGTGCTCGCCACCTACGCCCGCGTCGGTGAGAGCGTGCAGCCCGGGCAAGCACTGTTCACCATCGCCGACCTCGCCACCCTTACGCTGCGGGCATACGTCACCGGCGACCAACTCGGCAGCTTCCGCCTCGGACAAGCCGTGACGGTACACTCCACCATCGGCGATTCGCTGGTCGCATTCGCCGGCGAGGTGGCGTGGGTGTCGTCGCGCGCGGAGTTCACGCCGACGCCGATCCAGACCCGTAACGAACGTGCGGACCTGGTTTACGCCGTGAAGGTTCGCGTGCGCGACCCGGACGGGCGGCTCAAGATCGGCATGCCGGGTGACCTGTCACTCGCCGCTGCCCCGTGAACTCGCCCCTGGCCGCGCCTGTGGTCGTCGACGGCGTCCGCAAGCGCTTCGGCGCCACGACCGCGCTCGACGGCGTCTCGTTCGCGGTGCGCGACGCCGAGCTGTTTGGACTCGTCGGGCCCGACGGCGGCGGCAAGACGACGCTGTTCCGCATCCTCACCACGCTCATGGTGCCCGACGCCGGGCATGCGACCGTGCTGGGGCTCGACGTCGTGCGGGACCTCTGGGCGATCCGCGCGCGCGTCGGGTACATGCCGGGACGCTTCTCGCTCTACGGCGACCTCACCGTCGAGGAGAACCTGAAGTTCTTCGCCTCGGTGTTCGGCACCGACCTTGAAAGCGGCTATGCCCTCATCGCGCCGATCTACCGGCAAATCGAGCGTTTCAAGGACCGTCGCGCCGCGGCGCTCTCCGGGGGCATGAAGCAGAAGCTCGCACTGTCCTGCGCCTTGGTGCATCGCCCGCGCCTGCTCTTCCTCGACGAGCCGACCACTGGCGTGGACGCGGTCTCCCGCCGCGAGTTCTGGGACTTGCTGGCGGAGCTCAAAGCCAGTGGCCTCACGATCGTCGTCTCGACGCCCTACATGGACGAGGCGGCGCGCTGCGACCGCGTCGCGCTGATCCAGCAGGGCCGAGTGCTCGCCATTGACGCACCGAGCCGGATTGGCGGCCGGTTTCCCCGCTCGATGTTCGCCGTGCGGGCCAGGCAGCGCGCGGGGCTGCTCGAGGCACTGCGGCGCTTCCCCTCCGTGGCGTCGGCCTACCCGTTCGGCGAGGACGTGCACTTCAGCGATCGACGCCCCGAGATCGCCCCGGCCACCGTGATTGTCGAGCTGCACGCGTACCTCGCTGCGCAGGGCCTCGACGAGGTGCGGATCCGCGAGAAGGCCCCCGGCATCGAGGACGCGTTCATCGAGCTGATGGGCCACGCGCCGGAGATTGCCGCGTGAGCACGGGTCCGCGCGGCGCCATCCACGTCCGGTCGCTGACCCGCCGCTTCGGCGCGTTCACGGCCGTCGATGCCATCAGTTTCGATGTCGCGGCCGGTGAGGTCTTCGGATTCCTCGGTGCCAACGGCGCCGGCAAGACGACGGCAATCCGCATGCTCATCGGCCTCCTCGCGCCGTCGGCGGGGACAGCCACCGTCGCCGGCTTCGATGTGGCGACCGATGCCGAGCAGGTGCGGCGGCGCATCGGTTACATGAGCCAGCGCTTTTCGCTGTACGAGGACCTGACCGTACGTGAGAACATCGCGCTCTACGGCGGCATCTACGGGCTCAGCGACGCTGAGGTCGCGCAGCGCGGCAGCGCCATGATCGACGGATTGAATCTCGGGGCCCACGCGGATGACTTGGTCAAGGCGTTGCCGCTGGGATGGAAGCAGAAGCTCGCGTTCTCGGTGGCATTGCTCCATGCGCCAGACATCGTATTCCTCGATGAGCCCACGGGTGGCGTAGATCCGATCACCCGCCGGCAGTTCTGGGAGCTGATCTATGCCGCCGCATCCCGCGGCACCACGGTGTTCGTGACCACGCACTACCTCGACGAAGCCGAGTACTGCGATCGCGTCGCGATCATGGTGGACGGACGCATCGCCGCGCTGGGCACACCGGAGGACCTGAAGTCCGGATTCGCGACGGACTCGCTGGATGACGTGTTCGTGCGGCTCGCGCGCGCGACGGGAGCCGGCGTATGAGACAGGCGCTCATCGCATTGCGCGCCTTCATCGTGAAGGAGTTCCAGCATATCCTGCGCGACCGCCAGACCCTCATCATCCTGTTGGGGCTCCCGGTGGCGCAGCTGACGCTCTTCGGCTACGCGCTGCGCACCGACGTGCGCGACATCCGATTGGCCTACGTGGCCGAGGCTCCCGATGCCGCGACGGCCGCGCTGCGGACGCGGTTCGCGCGCAACGGGCGCTTCACGATGGTGGACCTCGCGCCGGGCCCCGGCGCGCTCGCGGAGGCGTTCCAAGCCGACCGTGCCGACGTCGCCGTCATCGTCGCGCCCGGCCTCGCCGACCGTCTGCGCGACGGCCGCGCGGCCGAGGTCCAGGTCATCGCGGATGCATCGGACCCGAACACCGGCGCCACGATGCAGGCACATGTACTCGCGGTGCTGACCGCCTGGCAGCGCGATCTCCCTCCGCGCGTCGGCGGGGTGAACATCGAGCCGCGGGTCCGCATGCTGTTCAACCCGACGCTCGAGAGCGTGAACCTGTTCGTGCCGGGGCTGATCGCGCTCATCCTGACCATCGTCACGGCACTGATGACCGCGATCTCGCTCTCGCGCGAGAAGGAGCGCGGGACGCTGGAGGTGCTGTTGGTGTCGCCGCTGCATCCCTGGCAGGTGATCGTCGGCAAGGTTGCGCCATACCTCCTCCTGGCGTTCGTGAACGTCGTCTCCGTGCTGGTGGCGGCCTGGCTGGTGTTCGGTGTCCCGTTCCGGGGATCGCTGGTCACGCTGATGGCGGGCAGCACGCTCTACGCGCTGGTCGGTCTTTCGCTCGGCGTCGTGATTGCCGCCATCACCAGCAGCCAGCTGACGGCGATGCTGGCGGCGCTCATCGGCACCATGATGCCGAGCACCCTGCTCAGCGGCATGATCTTCCCGATCGAGTCGATGCCGGCGCCGCTGCAGGTGCTCGCGAACATCGTGCCGGCGCGCTGGTTCATCGAGATTTCGCGCAGCGTCATGCTCAAGGGGGCCGGATGGGCGGAGCTCTGGCCCCAGTTTGCGATCCTGAGCGGCATGTTCGCACTGCTCATCACGCTGGCGATTCGCCGCTTCTCGGTGCGGCTCGACTGATGCGCGCCCTCCGCGTACTGCTCCGCAAGGAGTTCCTGCAGATCCGCCGCGATCCGACGATCCTCCGGCTGCTCTTCGTCATGCCCTTCGTGCAGCTCGTGCTGTTGGCCAATGCGGCGAGCTTCGAGGTGAAGGAGAGCCGCCTCTGGGTCGTGGACCAAGACCGGACCACCCTCTCGGCCGGGCTGGTCGAGCGGCTTCGCGGGACGGGACGCTTCATCGTCGTGGGGAGCAGCGTCCGCCAGGAGGACGGCAATGCCGCGCTGATGACGGGGCATGCCAACGCCATCGTCGCCATCCCCGCCGGGTTCGCCCGCGAGATTCAACAGACGCGCCGCGGCACGGTGCAGTTGGCGTTCAACGCCGAGGATGGCGCCCAGGCCGGCGTCGCGAGCTCCTACGCGACGGAGATCGTCTCGCGGTACGGCGCGGAGCTCGGTGCGCAGCTCCTGCCACAGGCGCTCGGGGGCGCGGACCGCGACCGCCCCGTGCGCGGCGTACCGCGCCTCGATGTGCACCGCCGGTACTGGTTCAATCCCGCGCTCGAGTACCGCTGGTACATGGTGCCCGGCATCCTCGTGCAGCTCGTGACTATCGGCGGGACGTTCATGTCCGCGCTGAACATCGTGCGCGAGAAGGAGGCGGGCACGCTCGACCAACTCAACGTCACGCCGATCAACCGCACGACGTTCATCGCCGCCAAGCTGATTCCGTTCTGGCTGATCGGCATCGTGCAGCTCACCGTCGGCCTGCTCGTGGCGGTGGCGGTCTTCCGGATTCCCATCGAAGGTTCGCTGGCACTGGTCTACGGGGCTGCCGCACTCTACCTCGTCGCGGCGCTCGCTGTCGGGCTCTGGGTGTCGAGCGTGGCCGAGACGCAGCAACAGGCCGTGTTCGTGGCGTTCTCGCTGCTCATGGTCTACATCCTGATGAGCGGGCTGTTCACGCCGATCCGCTCGATGCCGGATTGGGCGCAGGACCTCGCCTTCCTGAACCCGCTCATGCACTTCATCGCGCTCATGCGCGGCGTGATGCTGAAGGGCGCGAATGCCGTTGACGTGCTGCCGCGCCTCGCGGCCCTGGCGGTCGGCGCCGGCGTGCTCATGGCGGCCGCCGTGTGGAGGTACCGCAAGGGCGCGGCGTAGGGCGCTGGGCCGCGCTACATTCCCGCGATGCAAGACGAACTCGCTCCCACCCGCGACGTCCGCCGCGTCATCCTCGCTTCGTCGCTCGGCACCGTCTTCGAGTGGTACGACTTCTACCTGTACGGGTCGCTCGCGGCGATCATCTCGCGACAGTTCTTCTCGGGCGTCAACGAGACCGCAGGCTTCATCTTCGCGCTCCTCGCATTCGCGGCAGGCTTCGCCGTGCGCCCCTTCGGCGCGGTGTTCTTCGGCCGACTCGGCGACCTGGTCGGGCGCAAGCATACGTTCCTCGTGACCATCGTGCTGATGGGCGCTTCGACCTTCTTGGTCGGTGTGCTCCCGACGTACGCGAGCATCGGCATCGCCGCGCCCGTCATCCTGATCCTTCTGCGCCTACTGCAGGGCCTCGCGCTCGGCGGTGAGTACGGTGGGGCGGCGACGTACGTCGCCGAGCACGCCCCCGCAGGCAAGCGCGGTTTGTATACCGGCTGGATCCAGACCACGGCCACGCTCGGGCTGTTCCTCTCGCTGCTCGTCATCCTCGGGTGCCGCATGGCACTAGGGCCCGAGCGCTTCGATGCCTGGGGTTGGCGGATCCCGTTCCTGTTCTCTGTCATCCTGCTTGGCATCTCGACCTGGATCCGGCTGTCGCTCGACGAGTCGCCGATGTTCCGCAAGATGAAGGCCGAGGGCAAGCAGTCGAAGGCCCCGCTGCGTGAGAGTTTCGGCGAATGGGGCAACCTGCGCATCGTGCTGTTGGCGCTGTTCGGTTTGGTCGCGGGCCAGGCCGTGGTGTGGTACACCGGACAGTTCTACGCCCTGTTCTTCCTGACGCAGACGCTCAAGGTGGACGCGCAGGCGGCGAATCTCATGGTCGCGGCGGCACTGGTGATCGGCACGCCGTTCTTCGTCATCTTCGGATGGCTGTCGGACAAGGTAGGCCGCAAGCCGGTGATCCTCGGCGGCTGCTTGCTGGCGGCGCTGACGATCTTCCCGTTGTTCCGGGCGTTGACCGCGGCGGCGAACCCTGCATTGGCGGCGGCGCAGTCGATGGCGCCGGTCACCGTGCAGGCCGACCCAGCGAGCTGCGCCGTGCAGTTCAATCCCGTGGGAACCAGCGCGTTCACCGCCTCGTGCGACATCGCGAAGACAGCGCTCGTGCGACGCGGCGTGCCGTATCGCAACGTCGCCGCGACAGGAACGGCGCGCGTTGCCATCGGCGACGTGTTGGTGGAGTCCTTTGACGGCGCGGCTGCGGGCGCTGACACCGCGCGCACGAGGTTCGACGCCGAGCTGGACGCGGCGCTGTCCGCTGCGGGATACCCGACGCGTGCCGCGCCTGAGGACGTGCGCGTCGGACTCGTGATTGCCATCCTGGTGGCGCTGGTGCTGCTCGTGACAATGGTCTACGGTCCGATTGCGGCAATGCTCGTCGAGCTCTTTCCGACGCGCATCCGCTACACGTCGATGTCCCTGCCGTACCACATCGGCAATGGCTGGTTCGGCGGGTTCTTACCGACCACCGCATTCGCAATTGTCGCAGCGACCGGGGACATCTACGCCGGCCTTTGGTACCCGATCGTCATCGCGCTCATGACGGCGGTGATCGGGGCGTTCCTTCTGCCCGAGACGCGGGGCGTGGACATCGACGCGACATAGCGCGCAGACGGCCGGCGCGGGATGCCGCCCCATGGACACTCGTGTCCCGTGGGCCTATCCGAGACGTGCGTCGGTCCGCACTCCTTACGGTGGCTGCGCGGCTTCTTCGACCCGCACGGGTATGCGCAGGGTTCCGATGCCCGCGTCGAGGTGGATGTTCACGGGGCCGACGTCAGTTGCGACGACGCTGATGCGAGCGCCGACGGCAGCGGAGAGCCGAAGCGCAACGGGGTCGCTGACGGTCCACGTGGGAATGAAGAGTCCGGTGAGGTCGCGCGTAGGGACGCTCTCGACACGGACTCGGAAGCTGATGGAGTCGCCGACCACGATGCGTAGCGTGTCGGGGTTCGCACTGACGGCAACCTCCGTCCCCAGACTGTCGCGGAAGACGAGCAGACGCGGCGGCAGGACCGTCGCAGTCAGTGTGCGCTCGATGCCTCCCGAGCGCAGCACAAGTTGCGCGGAACCCGGCGCACGTCCGATCAACGATCCCGTGCGCAGCTCGACGACATCGGGATTCCGCGACTGTGCGACGAGGGGCCAGCGCAGGGTGTCAAGCACACGGCCGGCTGCGTCCAGCGCCACCGCCGCGAACGGGACGGTATCAGCCAGGCCGAGTACGGGATGTTCCACGTTCACGCTAATGCTCACCGGCACTGGAACGACGAGCGGAGTGTCCTGGCAACCGGAGAGGCCGAGCACGCACAACATGGCGCGGAAAGCCACCCCTCGTGGCCTCCCGCGCCGTTGTCCAGCACGCCGTTCGCATCGTGCGACCGGTCCCGCGTGCGCGGTCACGGCGTCCAGCGGACCCCAAGCTGCACGAAGTGATCGTTGACCGCCTGCTTCGCTTCGCCACCGAGAACGATCGGCAGCGTCGCCGGATTGAACTCGCTCGGCGAGAAGCGATACATCATGAGCAAGTCCGCGCGATCGGAGATCGGCGTACGCCATCCTGCACCGAGGTCACCGGCAAGCTCGGCACTCACGTCGGAGTATGGCACGTCGAGCTTCCGAATCTTGTACGCGACGCCCGCACGGATCACGGGACTGCCGACCCACAGCAACCGCCGCTCCGGCATCCAGTTGAGTCCGAACGAGGTCAGCACCGTCGTGGCTTGGTACACCGGCCGCGACGGATAGGGATCGACCTCGAGGATTCCACTGTGGGTGAGCTGCGGGGCCCACAGGGTGCCCCCGACAAACAGATAGATGCCGCGCCCGAGCCGCCGTTCGAGGTCGAGACTGACCTGTGTGGCAGACGTCTGGTTGACGCTGGCCTCCGATCCGTCGCTCACAAGTACCAGAGGTGACGCGGAGAGCGTGGTGCCGACGGAGGCCGTGACCCGCCACGGGGAGTTCCCCGCCGCGGCCGCGCCTGCTGCTGGCGGTCCCTGGCCTTGAGCGCTGAGCGCGCCAGCCAGGAGTCCCGTCGCCGCGAGCACGACTGTGAAACGATTCATCGTCGCTCCTGAGGAAGTAGTGGTGTACCGGCGTGGTGCCTCCAGAAATCCGGAGACACCACGCCAGCACGATCAGCGGCGGGAGAAGATACCCGTGACGGCGAACGTATTCGTCGGTGCGGGATGGTAAGCCGTGAAGGCAGGCAGCAGTCCGAACCGCATGTTGCCGCCGTCGAAGTAGATCACTCCGTTCGTCCGCGTCGCGTCAGCCGACGCGCCAAGGAACTGATCGCCGACCCGCGTGAGCAGCGCCGCGGACACCGCGCTACCCGTGATGCTGTGCAGCGTGGTGTTGACGTTGTCGTAGCGCTCGACGACCGCATACGTCGCGTTGATGTACATCGGGCGCCGGAACTCGGTGGATGTCACCGCCGAGTTGGTCAGCTGCGTGAGCGTGCACCCCGGCAGCGTCATCCGCCACACTTGCGAGAACTGCGTGGAGTCGGCCGCAGTGCCACGCAGCGCGGTGTTGAAGTCCGCATCCGTTCGGGCTCGCGTCGTAACGATCGCTTCGGTCCCGCTGGGCGAGATCGCGATGCCGCTGAACACCACGTACTGGTTCGCGTTGCCCACACAGTTCGTGATGGTGCCCGTCGGCGCGAGCGACTGGATGGTCGACAGGGCCGGACCTGCGTTGACCGAGTCGGTAATGAAGTAGGCGGTCCCGCGGTTGCCGGTCCCCGGCACGAAGGCAATCTGGTTGAACGGCCGTCCGTTGGTGCCCGTCGCGCCAGTCGACAGCGGGAACGCCGGCAAGGCGCTGGGGATGCCCCACGCCGTGCCTGCCTGGCTGCCGTCCATCGCGCGCAAGTACGCGCGGAAGCCGCTGCCACCGAGATTCGCTGAAACGACCGCAGTGTCCGGATGACCCGACAACGCAAGGGACGTCTGGCTGATCGTCGCTTCCGCGGGGGCGAGGGCGTAACTCGTGGCCGCGCCGATGGGCCCGATGTTGGCGAACGGCGTCGTCAGGCGGCTCAAGGTGTTCACATTCATCCAGACACCGCTCGGCCGTGCCGTGCCCGTGAGCGTCGTCGAGGTCGACACCGCCCCCACCGTCGCGACGGCCGTCGCCGAGTCGCCAGCCATGGAGACCGTGACCCGATGGTCCGTGTTGTCGACGGTGCCGTTCGATGTCACCCGTGCGCGATCGTCACGGCTGACCGAGAAGGTGATACTCTGCTGTGCCGCCGAGGCCGGTGCACCGCTCACGAGAATCACCGGATTGCCGTACGTGTCGAATGCGCGGTACTGCCATTGATCCGCCGCGGTGACCGGAATGCTCGCGGTCGTCACGCGATCGGTCGTGTCGGCCGCCGACACCGCATTGCGGCGGAACGCAATCACACGCGATGCCTCGCGCGGGAAGATCACGCGGTTCGAGGTCACGGTCGCCGCCCCGTTGCCGATGCCGGATCCGTTGCCTGCCACGCCGGAAATGGTGAACGTCACGTTCTGCGTGGCCACACCGGATCCGTTGGAATTCAGCACCTGCGGCGCCGTGTACACGAAGCTCGCGACACCGGTCGTGTCCGTCGTGACGCTCGTCCGGTTGAAGCTGCCGGTCTGTGCACCACCGTTCACCGTCGCAACGATTTGGACGGTCGCGCCGGCAACCGGCGCTGCGGCGCGGTCAACCACGCGCAGGGAAATCGTCCGAGACTCACCAGCGCGCAACGTGTCGCCCGCCGCGACGTTCGCGACGGTCGTCAGCGACTGCGAAGCATCCGCGGGCTCCGCGAAGACGTACAGCGCGGCGCCCTGCCGCAACCGCACCGAGTCGCGCACCGAACTTCCGCTGCCTGGATTGGTGGCCGTCAGCAGAGCGTAGGTCGATCCATCGGTGCCCGCGTTGCCGGCACTCACGCGCAACAGGCAGTCGTTGCTACCGGGCGGCACGTTGACCTGCGTCAGCGTGCCGATAGCAGCGTTGCGCGTGATGATAGCGAGTTGGGCCTGCACAGACGAGCAAATGTTCGTGCCGCGCGGCGTAAGCACGACGTACGGCAGCAGCGGCTGCTGGTCAGCCACCGTGCTTTGCTCGTAGATGACGCTGTCCGGAATGATGCTGATGCTCGCGATGTTCGGACGCACCACGACGCGTACCGAGTCGATCAGGTTGTTGACCTGCAGCACGACCCACGTCGAGCCGGGCTGGCTGAATCCGCTCAGCTGGACCTCGCATCGACCATTCCCCGTCTGAAGCGTTGCCGTGCTGACGATGCTCGGGTTTCGGGACGCGAGGACGACGATGCCGGAGGTACCGATCGTGGAGCAGCGGTTCGCCCCGCCGGCCGTGGTCGCGGCCCACGTGAACAACAACGCGGGGTCCGAAGCGCTGAGGAGCGGGAAGATGGAGGCCTGGCCCACGCCACCCATCGAGTCCGGCACGATGTTCACGGCTGTCACGAGGTCGTTGGCGTTGCGCAGCACCTGCACGACGGTCGTGTCAACCAACCCACCAGCGCGGGCCACCACACGCGTGGTACCCTCCGCCACCGCCTGCACGGACTGAGCCGTGCCCGTCGACGCGTTGATCAATGCCACCGTCCGATCGAGTATCTCGTATGTGATGGTCGGCTGCGAAGGCAGCACGCGACCGCCCGTGCCGCGCACGACCGCCGACAGCAGCACCGTCTGGTTGGGCAGCATCTGAACGGACGCCGGCGAGAGATCGAGCGTGGGGTTCGTCACGGTCACCGCCACCGTCGCCGTTAGCCCACCCGTCGCCGCCGTGATGGTCGCGGTGCCGGCCGACTGAGCCGTCACGAAACCTCCAGAGCTCACCGTTGCAACACTGTGATCGGAGGACGACCAGAGAATCGTCGGCTGCACCCGGAGCGGAACACCATCGCCGTCAAGAACGCTCGCCGACAGCGCGACGCCGTTGTCACCTGCCGTAACCGAAACCGTCGCGACGTTCGTCGTTAGCGTCGACGCCGTCGGCAACTCGACCGGCGTCTCGGCACAGGCGGCCAAGACCGCCATCACCGCAGCGGACACTGTCCGCAACAAGGTGGCTCTACGTGAGCGCATACAAATCCTCGAGCAAGGGAGGGGTGGGAAGAATGGGCAAGCGCTGCCCCCGCAAGCGGGCGCAGAAAAACGTCGCAAAGATTGGAGTGGGGTTGCGCAATTGCAAGGGCGAGATTATGGCCTAGGTCACTCGGTCACAATTGCCGCACAGCCCCACAACTGTTCTGTGACGAACCGCACGTGCGGCGCCTCACGCACGGAGCCGACCTAGGCCGAAGTGCTAGTCACCTGGCCGTCGGCTGCTTCAGAACCACGCGCTCCGCATCTCAAAGGCGCTGGCCTCATTGCGAATGAGCACGTCCGCATCCACCGCGTGCTTGGGCAGCTCGAAGCCGAAGTAGAACTGGGCTGCCTGCAGCTTGCCTTCGTAGAACGCGCGATCGTCGCCACTTGCGCCAGCCGCGAGCGCTGCCTCGGCCACCACCGCCTGGCGCAGCCAGAGCGCGCCGTACACCACACGGGACACGAGCTCGAGGTACACCGAGGCATTCGCCAGGCCACGGGCGGGCTCCTTCGACATCGTGGGCAACAGCGTCTGGGTCGCCGCGACCATGCGCTGCGTCGCGCCCTGCAACTGCGCCGCCAGCGGGGCAAGCGCCGCTGACGTCGCACCGGCCGCCAGCTGCTGGAGCTCGTCGAGGAGCGCCTTGAAGCACGCTCCATCCTCCTGCACCACCTTCCGGCCCAGCAGGTCCAGGGCCTGGATGCCGTTCGTGCCCTCATGGATCTGATTGAGGCGATTGTCTCGGTAGAGCTGCTCGACGTCGTACTCGCGGGCGTAGCCGTACCCGCCCATCACCTGCAGCGCCGAGCTGATGCCCTCCTGCCCGTAGATGCTCGGCCAGGTCTTCGCGATCGGCGTCAGGACCTCGAGCAGTCGCGTCGCCCGCGCGCGCGCCGCCTCGTCGCCGGTCTCCTGCTCATCCACCAGCCGCGCGCAGAGCAGGATGAGATGCAACGACCCCTCGGCGGCGGTCTTAGCCGTCAGCAAGAGGCGTCGGATATCGGCATGCTCGATGATCGTGACCGGCGGCTTCGCGGGATCCTTCTCGCCGGGCAAGCGGCCCTGCCGACGCTGCTGCGCGTACTCCAATCCCACGTGATAGGCTGCGTACGCCATCGCCATCGCCGCGCGACCGACCCCGATGCGCGCCTCGTTCATCATATGGAACATGTAGGCAAGCCCGTGATGCGGCTTGCCGACCAGCTCGCCGAAGCACTCGCCACGTTCGCCGAAGTTCAGCAGCGTGCTCGTCGTGCCGCGCCAGCCCATCTTGTGGATGAGGCCACCCAGCGTGACGTGGTTGTCCCCCGCCGGGTTGCCCGCCGCGTCCACGCGGCGGCGCGGGACGATGAACAGCGAGATGCCCTTCGTGCCCGACGGCGCGCCCTCGATGCGCGCCAGGACGAGGTGCACGATGTTCTCCGTGAGCTCGTGCTCGCCGCCGGAAATCCAGATCTTGGTGCCTTCGATGCGATACGTGCCATCGGCGTTCGGAATTGCCTTCGTGCGCAGGTCGGCGAGCGACGAACCCGCGTCGGGCTCGGTGAGCGCCATCGTGCCGGAGAATCGACCCGTGAGCATCGGGGGTAGCCATCGCGTCTTCTGGTCTTCGTTTCCGAACGCCGCGATCAGATTCGACGCACCGGCCGTGAGCATGGGATAGCTCGCCGTGCCGATGTTGGCGGCCTCGAGGTGGCCGATCGCCGCCGAGGCGATGACGTGCGGGAGCTGGAGGCCGCCGCGCGCTTCGTCGTGCGTGCTCGCGATGATGCCGGCCTCCGCCGTTGCATCCCACGCGGGCTTCACGCCGGGCTGCAGCCACACCCTGCCATCGCGGACCTCGGGCTCCTGCTGGTCGTTGGCCTTCCGGTTCGGCGCGTAGAACTCGCGGGCAATGCCGTCGGCGGTGTCGAGCACTGCGTCGTAGACTTCCCTGCCCTGGCCCGCGTACCTCGGGCGTTCGGCCAGCGCGTCGGCGCCGAGGAGTTCGTAGAGGACGAAGTTCAGGTCACGCCGCTTCAGCATCGACACATCCATCGTTGAAGGCTCCTCCAAGATAGGACGCGTGCGCAGGGCGGGCCACATGGCTGGTTCGCGCCCCGCCGCCGTTGCTGCCAGATTCCTGACATGGAAGCCGAGCCCGAATCGCCGGACGTCGCGGGACCCGAGACGCCACCGCCGCCGATACACCTGTCCCGGCAAGTCACGCCGGCCGGCGCGACGGCGGCGGCCGCCGCGCTGATCTTCCTCTACTTGCTGTTCTGGCCCGTGCCGATCCGGCCGGTCGCATGGGAAGCGCCGGCGAATCCCGGCTACAGCGGGGTCTTTGCCGCGAACGAGCGGCTCTCGGCCATGGACACCGTTGGCGTGCTGGGCGAGCGCGGTCCCGAATCAATCGCCGTGGACGACTCCGGGCGCATGTACTTCGCCACCGCGTCCGGATGGATCGTCCGGACCGATTCGCTCGGTGGCGCAGCGGAGCGTTGGGCCAACACGGGCGGACGCCCGCTCGGGATGGCCTTCGATGCCAGCGGAACGCTCTGGGTCGCCGATGCCTTGAGGGGACTCCTCAGCGTCTCGCCCAGCGGAGCGGTGCTCGTGATGGCGACGACCGCCGAAGGGATTCCAATTCGATACGCCGACGACCTAGATGTCGCGCCAGACGGCCGCGTGTACCTCACGGATGCGTCCACGGCATTCTATCCGCCGCAGTATGACGCCTTGCAGGCGAGCATCCTCGAGGTGCTCGAGCATCGCGGCACCGGACGCGTCATTGAGTACGAGCCGAGCAACGGCCGCACGTCGGTCATCGCCGCCGGCCTCGTGTTTCCCAACGGCCTTGCCGTCACCCACGACGGCACGGGTGTGCTCGTGAATGAGATGGGCAACTACCGCGTGCTGCGCATCGAGCGCGACGGCGTGGCCCGCGGCGCCATCGAGGCCGTGGTGACGGACTTGCCCGGATTCCCCGACAACCTCACGCGCGGCCGTGACGGCCGATACTGGATCGCGCTGGTCTCGCCGCGCAACGGGCTCGCCGACTGGATGTCGGACAAGCCGATGTTCCGGAAGATGCTGCTGCGCCTGCCGCGGATGATTCGGCCGGGACCGGTGCACTACGGTCATGTCATTGCGATCGACAGCACGTGGCGTGTGCTCGCCGACTTGCAGGATCCGAGCGGACGGCTCGAGTCGCTGACCCACGCGCTGGAGACGCCGGGTGCACTCTGGTTGGGCTCGTTGTCGGCGCCCGTGGCAGGTCGCGTGCCGTGGCGGTCAGCCGACGACTCGCTCAGAGCGCGGTAATGCCGGCTCGTCCGTGCTCGACCCGCCAGCGCGTCACCGTGTGCACCGGCGCACCCGGCCGTGTGACGAACGGCACCTCACGGTAGTCCGTGCGCCACTCGCGTTCCGTCACGTCGCAGACGTAGTATCCGCGTCGCCCTGACTGCCACTTGATGTACGGCAACTCGGCGAGCCGCGCCTTGAACGGCTCCGTCTGCTCCTGGCCATCGCCGCCCGACGCGATGCTCGTCCCCACGAACTCGGCCGCGACCACGGGCCGGTCGGGGCGGTCGAACCCCGCGCGGAGCTCGTTCACCCAGTTCGAGTGGATGTCCCCCGTAAGCACGACCGTGCGGTTCGGCGCACGCTCGGCGATGGCGTTCAAGATGCGCTCGCGGCTGCGCGGATACCCCGACCACTGGTCCATCGACACGCGCTGCTCGGGGCCGAGCGCTTCGTCATAGGGTGCCACCATGACTTGCTGCCCCAACACCTGCCAACGCGAGCGCGACTGACCGAGTCCCTCCGTCAACCATTGCTCCTGCTGCGCACCGAGGATCGAGCGCGCGGGATTGTCCCAGTCGCCGCAGGGCACCGTACGATTGCCGTCGTCGCAGGCTTGGTCATCGCGATACTGGCGCGTGTCGAGCATCCAGAAGCGCGCCAACGCGCCCCAGTTGGTCGTGCGGCGGATGTCGAGATCTGCCCACGACCGCGCCCGAGGCACGCGCACCGGCTGATGCTCCCACCACGCCTGATAGCCCGCCGCGCGGCGCGCGCGCATCTGCTCGGCGGATTCCATTCGGTTCTCGCCGAACTCGTTTGCGTAGTTGTTGTCGACCTCGTGGTCATCCCAGGTCACCAGCCACGGGCACATCGCGTGCGCGGCTTGCAGCTCTGCCTCGAGCTTGTACTGCGCGTACCGCAACCGGTAATCGTCGACCGTGATGATCTCGCGTCCGAGATGCGAACGCACGACTTGGTCGCGGCCGCCGTACTCGTAGATGTAGTCGCCGAGATGCGTGACGAGGTCGCAGCGTTCGTTGGCGAGGTGCCCGTACGCCGTGAAGAGTCCGTTCTCGTAGTTGGCGCAGGACGCCACGCCGAAGCGCAGCGGCGTGTTCGCCCCATCGGCGGGCGTGGTGCGCACGCGCCCAATCGCGGACTTCGCTTCACCCGATTGGAAGCGGTAGAAGTACCAGCGATCGGGCTGCAGGCCGTCCACTTCGACATGCACGCTGTACGAGAGTTCCGGCGCCGCGGTGTACCTGCCCTGCTTCACGATCTTCGTGAACGCCTCGTCCTCGGCGACCTCCCACACGACGACGGGCCGGTTGCCCGGCATGCCGCCATGCGGCTCCAGGGGCCGCGGCGCCACGCGCGTCCACAGCACCGCGCCTGCGGACCACGGATCGCCGCTGGCCACGCCAAGCGCAAAGGGATTGTCCGCGTACTGCGGTCGCCACGTGAGGCGCCACTCGTTGGGGAGGCCGGCGCAGAGCGCGCTCAGGCGGACGACATCGACCAGGAAGTCGCGACGTTGCATGCCTGATGCTCACACGGACCCGAGGTGTCGGCAAGGGCATGGACTGTCACAGGCGTGGCACAGGCTGCCGCTGTATCTTCCGCCAGACCCCTCACCGGAGCCTCACCGATGCCTCGCGCCTTCCGTCTCGGCGTCCTGTTCGTGTCCGTCGCCCTCGCGTCCGCACCGCTTGCCGCGCAGACGGGCGAAGCCCTCCTGCGCGAGATCGGCGGCACGCCGACGGAGATGAACCCGTCGTTCCGCGCGCCAGCCAACCTGACCTACCGAATGGCCTGGCACGTCACGGAGGCGCCGGCCGAGCCTGGCGGCATCGCCGCGGGATTCCGCAGCCCGCCGAACCTGCTCCGCCAACTCGAGACCAACGGCGTCCCGCGCAGCAACATCAAGATGGCCGTCATCGTGCACGGCACCGCGACGCCCTCGCTGCTCAACAATGCGGCGTACAAGGCACGCACCGGCGCCGACAACGGCAGCATCGCGCTGCTCACGGCCCTCCACGAGGCCGGGGTGCAGGTCATTGTCTGCGGGCACGCACTGGTGAATCGCAATGTGCCCCGCGACCAGTTGCTGCCGTTCGTGCAGGTCGCGACCACGGCGACCAGCGCGCACGTGATCCTCTCCGCGCAGGGCTATACGATCTTCACGCCCTGATGCGGCGTGGCGCGGCGCACCTCAGGGTGCGCCGCGCGCGCCGGGACGCAGGTCGTCGCGCACGGGGCCGAGGATCGCGCGCGCGACGAAGATGAAGCCGAGCAGCACGAGCACGCCGATGCCCTGCCCGCGGATCGGCGTCATTCCGAGCTGGCCGATGCAGAGCCACGCCACGAACGCCCAGATCATCGGGCCGATGATTGCACTGAACCGCCCGACCATCCCGTAAAGTCCGTAAAACTCACCGATGCGGTCCGGCGGGGTCAGCCGCAGCATCAGCGGCCGGTCGGCACTCCAGATGCCCCCCAGCGACACGCCGGCCATTGACGCCACCACGAACAGCGTCTGCCATGGGAGCCCGAGCAGTCCGACGGCGGCCGCCATCGCGAACGTCGCCACCCACAGCCACAGCACGTAATCGAGCGTCCGCTTGGGGCCGCGACGGTCCACCAGCTGCCCCCAGACGAATCCCCCGACGACCGCGAACGAGATTGCGACGAACATCACAAGCAGCGCCGTACGTTCCCCTCCCTCCTCCGACTGTCCCGACGCCACCACCACGTTCACCGTGTACAGCATCATTATGTTGATCACGGTGTTGATGGCGTCTGTGTAGAACACGCGCCCGACGAGAAACCGAATGAGACCCGGATACTCCTTGCCGCCACGGAGCGTGCGCAGGGTCTCAGCCGTGCTCTCCCTGATCATCGCCAGCGAAAAAACCGGCCGCGGATTGGGGTTCCCCCGCTCCTTCACCCACAGGAAGCAGGGGATGCTGAAGAGCAGGAACGAGACCGCGATGGCGGTGAACACGAACGGCTTCTCCTCCGACTGCGGCAGGAAGCCGAGCCCGACGGCGACGAACGAACCGAGATACCCGATGCCCACCCCGATGCCGCTGATGCGCCCGCGGTTCTCCTCCGTCGTAACCTCAGGGAGCAGGGCGTCGTAGAACTGCAGGCCCGCCTGATACGCGGCGTTCGCCAGCACGAACGCGAGCATGGTGACCCAGTATCCGCTGCGGGCCAGCGACGCCGTGAGTCCCACGCACACGATGGTGCTCACCACGAGGAACGGCATGCGGCGCGGGGCCCGGTCCGTCATCGCACCCAAGAGCGGCGAGATGACGAAGATGATGCCCATGGAGACCGCCGTGATGATGCCGTAGACGGTGTCGGCCCGGTCGGCACCCACCTGCTCGCGCACCCACAGCGAGAAGTACAGCGAGACCACGCCCATGGAGAAGATCGTGTTGGCGAGGTCGTACAGGATCCAACTCCAGACGGCGCGGCGCGGGATGGCCTGCGGGGGGAGTGTCATGGAGGGAATGTGCGGCCTGCGCCGATACTCGTCTAGCGGCCCCTTACCCACCGTTCAATAGACGGCCAGATTCCTATGGCCTTTCCGTCCTAGGCCGTCGGACCACCCTCACCCCCGTTCGTGACCGTCGACCACCAGCTCACCAGTCTCGCGCGTACGCTGCGGCGCACCTCTCGGTGGATTGCCGGCAGTGTCGCGGTGGCGAGCCTGTGGTTCCTGCTCCTGTGGTTGCGTGGGAAGGGTCTGGAGATCGCCTTTTCGGGCGCCCAGGTCCCCACGGCGCCGGCCACCGCGCTCGTCGCGCTGCTCCTCGCGCTCGGCATCATCGCGCGCGCCCGGCCGCATCAAGAAGATCCATCCCTTGCGGCAGGTCTCCTGCCGGCAGTGGCCCTCGCCCTCGCGCTGTCGTTCGGGATCGCGTATGTCGCGGGCGTGGAGCTTGTGCTCGAGCGGTGGCTCGCCGGACCGGCCCTGATGCGTGACGGTGTGCCGCTCGGCCGCATCTCAGTGATCACGGCAACGCTCTTCTCCGTCATCGCGCTCGCGCTGCTGGTGGGCCAGTCGCGGCGCGCCGAGTACGAGGGCGCCATCGCCGCCATCGCGCTCTCCGCGTCGTTCGTCATCCTGCAGGGATACGTGCTCGGGGCGCCATTGCTGTACGGCAGCAAGACGATTCCCGTCGCCGCACCGTCGGCAATACTGCTCTGGCTCCTCGCCCTTGCCACGCTGCTGCGCACCGATCCGACGCACTGGCCGCTGCGCGTACTCCTCCCCACGGGCCGCATCGGCGTGCTGCCGTCGCCGCGGAACTTCGTGTGGCTCGCGCTCCTCTTCGCCGCGGTGGTGGGCAGCTCCGGCTACTTCTGGTACGTCTCCCAGCGCGAGGAGGCCGAACGCCGCGCGGTTGCGACGTTGCGTACCGTCGCCGACCTCAAGGCCGGCGAGATCGCGCTGTGGTACGAGGGCATTCGCACGACGGTCATGGCGCTGAGCAACGTGCCCATCGACGCCGCTGTCCTCGCGGCGGCGCGCGCCCCGGGGTCCGACCAGCGGCGGCAGACCTTGCTCGCGTGGATTCGCGCGCTGCGGACGGAGAACGACTTCGAGGTGGTCGCGTTGGTGAGCCCGACGGGGGAGCGGCTGCTCTACGATGCCGCTCCGGATGCCCGCCCCGTGACATTGCTCGACACGCAGTATCGGACGCTGGCCGGGGACTCGGTGCACGTCACGCCCGTGTACGCATCGGGCGCGGCGATCCGCCGCACGTTCTGGGTCCCCTTGCACGGCGGCGGGACCGTGCGCGGCGCGCCATCGGCGTGGGTCGCCTTCATCGTCGCGGTGGACCGCGCCCTGTACCCGCGCCTCGCCGACTTCCCCGCTGAGTACCGCACCGGCGACTTCTCGCTTTGGCGTGTCGAGGCCGACTCCGTCCGGCTCCTCTCGCTGCCGCAGGATGCCGACATCAAGCCGCTTGCGCTGACGCTGCCGCTCGACAGCGCCACGCAGGCGGATGTCTTCGATCCGCTGAACTCCGAGGCCGGTTACGAGGGCCCGGGATTCACCGCCCAGACCATCCGTGCCGTGCAACGGGAGGTGCCCGGCACGCCGTGGCAGTTGGTGGCGAAGGTCGATGCCGACGAACTGCGGGCGCCGGTGCTCGCTGCCGCGCTGCGCGCGACGGCCCTCTCGCTCTTCTTCCTCATCGGCGCCGCCGCGCTGACCTATGCGCTGTGGTACCGCCGCGACCTCGCCCGTGCGCAGCGTGAGCTGACGCTGCTCGACTTGCGCGAGCGCGACCGCAAGGAGATCGAGGCCTCCGAGCAGCGCTACGCCCGCGCGATGCGCGGCACGACCGACGGCCTGTGGGACATGAACATGGTCACCGGCGAGGCATACGTCTCTCCGCGCTGGCGCGAGATCGCGCGCATCCCCGACGAGTCGGCCATCAAGTCAGAGTCGGACTTTCTTGACTTCATCCATCCGGACGACGTCCCACTCCAGCAGCAGGCCATGCGCGACCACTTGGAGCGTGGACTACCCTACGACCTCGAACTGCGCCTCCGGCCCCAGCCGGACTTGCCCACGCGCTGGATCCGGACCCGCGCCGAGATCGAGCGCGACGCCGACGGGAACCCGATCTGGATGTCGGGTGCCATCACGGATGTCACGGCGCGACGCGCCACCGAAGCGGCGCTGCAGCGCACCGCCCGACTGCTGCGCGTGCGCACGGCCGTCAATCAGGCCATCGTGCGTGCCGAGGACGAGGACGCACTGCTGCGCATGATCTGCGAGATCCTCGTGCACGACGGCAGCTACCGCATGGCCTGGATCGGCCGGCGCGACGACGATGCCGAGCGGCATGTCACGCCCGTCGCCATCGCCGGCGAGGAGCGGGGCTACCTCACGGAGAATCCCGTGACCTGGGGCGACGACCCGCGAGGCCAGGGGCCCACCGGGCGGTGCATTCGCAGCGGCCAACCCCAAGTGGCCCAGCGCTTGCTCACCGAGGCCAACTACGGCCCATGGCGGGAGGCCGCCAGGCAGCGAGGACTTGAGTCGTCCATCTCGATCCCGCTCATCATCGACGGCGCGATCTTCGGGGCCCTGATGATCTACGCCGGCGAGCCGGATGCGTTCGTCGGCGACGAGTACGACTTGCTGACGGCACTGGCGATGGACGTCGCCTTCGGCATCGGCGCGCTGCGCAACGATCGATCGCTGCGCGAACAGCGCGAACAGCTCACCCTGTTCCGTCAGGCCATCGATCGCTCCGCCGATGCCATCTTCGTGGCCGATGTGGCCACCGGAAAGTTCGTGGACTTCAACCACGCGTGCCTGCATCAATTGGGGTACACCGCCCAGGAACTTGCCGCGGTCGGGCCCTCGGACATCGTCGTGGACCTCGACGCTCGCGGCGGACTGCGAGCCGTGGCCGATGGTGTGCGCGCCGCAGGCGGCATCGTGCGCACCTCGCTGCATCGGCGCAAGGACGGCCAGGAGGTGCCCGTCGAGGTCGCCCTCTCCGTGCTCGACCTCGGCACCCGCACGCTGGTCCTCGGCATCGCCCGCGACATCTCCGACCGCCTCAAGGCGGATGCCGACCGCGACGAGCTGCAGCACATGCTCAATCGCGCGCAGAAGATGGAATCCGTCGGCCGCCTCGCCGGCGGTGTCGCGCACGACTTCAACAACCTGCTCACCGTCATCAACGCAACCGCCGAGCTGGCGCTCAGCGAGGTCCCGGCCGACAGTCCGCTGCGCAACGACCTGCAGGAGATCCGCGCGTCCGGCGAGCGCGCGGCGGCGCTCACACGGCAACTCCTCGCCTTCAGCCGGCAGCAGGTCCTCAAGCGCGAATCGCTCAATCTCAACGACGTCGTCTCGGGATTCCTCACCCTGCTGAGCCGCGTGCTCGGTGAGGACATCCACGTCGAGGTCCGCCTCGGCCGGGAAGTGCCGCACATCCACGCCGACAAGAACCAACTCGAGCAGGTGTTGATGAATCTCTGCGTGAACGCCCGCGATGCCATGCCGCGCGGCGGCACGCTCACCATCGGCAGCGGCATCGCAGAGGTCGACGAAGTGCACGCCGCGCGCCGCGAAGGCATGACACCGGGTCGCTATGCCACGCTCTCGGTCACCGATACCGGCATCGGCATGGACAAGGCCACGCAGGCCAAGATCTTCGAGCCGTTCTTCACGACCAAGGAGACCGGCCGTGGCACCGGCCTGGGGCTCTCGACGGTGTACGGCATCGTCAAGCAGAGCGGCGGGAGCGTCTACGTGTACTCGGAGCTCGGCGCGGGAACGACGTTCCGCATCTACTTGCCGATCACCGAGGATGAGGCCGCCGAGCACCCCTCGGGCAAGCGCGCCGCGCCGACAACCGGCCACGAGACCGTCCTCATCGTCGAGGATGAGGAATCGATCCGCATGGTCGCCCGCCGCGTGCTGCAACGCGCCGGCTACACCGTGCTCGAGGCAGAGTCGGGCGCCGCGGCGCTCCAGCTCCTTGCCGCGCACGAGGGGCCCCTCCACCTCGTCATGACGGACCTCGTGATGCCGGGCATGAGCGGCATCGAGCTGGCCACCGAGCTTAGGCGCCAGCGGCCGGGGCTCAAGATGCTCTTCACCTCCGGCTACTCCGCCGAGGCGGTCTCAGATCAGTTCGTCCACGAGGGCGAGTGGAACTTCATCAGCAAGCCCTACGGCCTGCGCGAGCTGACCAACGAGATCCGGCGCGTCCTCGACAGCTGAGTCAGGCCCGCGCCCCTTGGAGCATCCGATGCTCCACCTTGTGCATCGCCACGTCCGCCGCCGTCTTGAGGCTGGCGAAGAGCAGCAACCCCACGGTCCCGCCGAGCATCGCCCCGAAGATGATGGTCAGGTGCATCGGCACGATGCGGATGTAGGGCACGAACATCAGCGTGCCGATGTTGGGCCTGCCGCGTAGGTCTGCCGCGACGTGCTCGCGGTGCGACTCGCCGTGGCTCACCAGGAAGCCCACCAGCGTCGCGCCGTACCAGAACGGTGCCCAGGGACTCGGCGCGTCGGCCGTTGCCATCACCTCGCCCATGACGCCCGCGGCGGAGAACGCCCCGAGGAACATGAAGTACACGAGATGGAAGAAGCCATAATGCAGCAGGAAGAACGTCCACACCTTCCGCCGCGTCTGCGGCGTGGGATCGACCGCGGCCCCGTTGATCTTGAAGTTGTCCGTGGCGAATCGCTCCAGCTTCTGGATGCGTCGCATGGCGTAGTAGCCGATCACCACGCTCTGGATCCAGTACGGCCACATGAGCATCAACATGCCGTCGCCGGAGACGAGCGCTCCGATGGCCACGAACACGTTCATGATGATGATGCCGCGCACCGCGGTGTCTGCCGGGCGCCCGTCGAGGTGGATGGCCATGGCTAGAGCATAGCCGCCCAGTGAGGCGCGGCGGAAGGCGGCACGCTGGTGAGAAAAGCGAACGGGGGAGACCGGCACCCTGCCGGTCTCCCCCGTCTCCCATCGACGCCTGCGCTTACTCCTCGTCGGGCAGCGGCGCGAGCAGGCTCGCGTCCGCCTCCGCCGGGTTCGCCAGGAAGCTCTCCGGCAGGGCGCCGAAGCCACCGAACTCCTGCGGCGGCGCCGGCGGCGGCTCGATGTCCATATCCACGTCCGAATAGCGGTACATGCCCGTACCGGCCGGGATGAGGTGACCGATGATGATGTTCTCCTTGAGGCCGAGGAGGTTGTCCTTGGCGCCACGGATCGCGGCATCGGTGAGCACGCGGGTCGTCTCCTGGAACGAGGCGGCCGAGATGAACGACTGCGTGGTGAGTGAGGCCTTGGTGATGCCGAGGAGCAGCGGCTCCGACGTCGCCGCACGCTGCTTCTTCTTCTTGGCCTTGTCGTTGGCGTCGCGGAACGCCGCCTTGTCGACATGCTCGCCCTCGAGGAACTCGGTGTCCCCCGACTCCACGACGCGCACCTTCTGCAGCATCTGGCGCACGATCACGCCGATGTGCTTGTCGTTGATCTTCACGCCCTGCAGGCGATACACCTCCTGCACTTCGTTCAGCAGGTACTCCTGCACCGCGCGCGGGCCCTTGATCCGCAGGATGTCGTGCGGATTCACCGGCCCTTCGCTCAAGCGGTCGCCGGCACGCACGCGGTCACCCTCGTGCACGCGGAGGTGCTTGCCCGACGCCACTTCGTACAGCTGCGGCTGCTGCGTCTCGTCCAGCGAGCCGGAGCTGTCGATCGGGTGCACGAAGATCTCGCGCTTGCCGCGCTTGATGTCGCCGAAGCGCACGACGCCGTCGATCTCGCTGATCGTCGCCGGGTCCTTCGGCTTGCGGGCCTCGAAGAGCTCGGCCACGCGCGGCAGGCCGCCCGTGATGTCGCGCGTCTTGTACGCCTCGCGGCTGATCTTCGCGATCGTCTGGCCGGCGGCGATCTCCGCCCCGTCCTCGACGATCAGCTGCGCGCCCACCGGGATCACGAAGTCGCGGACCTTCTTCTCCTTGCCGCCCTTCGACTGCCAGATCTCGATGTGCGGGTGGAGCTTCTTCTCGCGGTCTTCGATGACGACCGTCTGCCGCAGGCCGGTGAGCTCGTCGAGCTCCTCGGAGATCGTCTCGTCCTCCACGAGGTCCACGAACTTCAGCGTACCGGACACGTCCGCGATGATCGGGTTCGTGTACGGGTCCCAGGTGAAGATCGGATCGTCCTTCTTCACGTCCTGGCCGTCCTCGACGGTCAGGATGGCACCGAGCGGGACCTGCAGGCGCGCCATCACCGGCGCGTGCTTGTCCCGCGTCGCGCGGATGAACAGCTCGCCCTCGTACGAGGTCACGATCTCCTGGCCTTCCGGATTCGTCACCTTCACGAGGCGGTCGCCGAACTCGACCACGCCCGCCACCTTCGACTTGCGCGCCGTCTGCTCCGCGATGCGGGCCGCCGTGCCGCCGATGTGGAAGGTGCGCAGCGTGAGCTGCGTACCCGGCTCGCCGATCGACTGCGCCGAGATGATGCCCACGGCCTCGCCCAGGTCCACCATCTGCATGGTGGCCAGGTTGCGGCCGTAGCACATCCGGCAGAGGCCGCGCTTCGCCTCGCAGGTGAGCACGCTACGGATCTTCACCGTCTCGATGCCCGCCTCCTCGATCTGCGCCGCGGCTTCCTCGAGGATCATCTGGCCGGCCTCGACGAGCAGCTGCGGGCGACCCGCCTCGTCCAGCAGCTGCGGATCGACGATGTCGTCCGCGGCCACCGTGCCGACAATGCGCTCCGACAACGGCTCGATGATGTCTTCGCCTTCCTTCAGCGCGCCGATCTCGAGGCCCATCACCGTGCCGCAATCCTCCTCGGTGATCACCACGTCCTGCGCGACGTCGCAGAGACGACGCGTCAGGTAGCCGGCGTCGGCCGTCTTGAGCGCCGTGTCGGCCAGGCCCTTGCGGGCACCGTGCGTCGACGAGAAGTACTCGAGCACCGAGAGGCCTTCACGGAAGTTCGACTTGATCGGGTTCTCGATGATCTCGCCGATGCCGCCCGTCAGCTTCTTCTGCGGCTTCGCCATCAGGCCGCGCATGCCGGCCAGCTGGCGGATTTGGTCGCGGCTACCACGCGAACCGGAATCGAACATCATGAACACGGGGTTGAAGCCGCCCTGCGACTCGCGCATGCGCTTCACCATCGCGTCCGCGATGTCGTTGTTGGCGTGCGTCCAGGTGTCGATCACCTTGTTGTAGCGCTCGCCGTTCGTGATGTTGCCCGTCTGATAGGCCTTCTGGAAGCGGTTGACGCGCGCCGTCGCCTCCTCGAGCAGCGTCTCCTTCTCCGCCGGGATCTCGAGGTCTTCGATCGCGATCGACACGCCACCGCGGGTCGCGTTACGGAAGCCGAACTCCTTCAGGCGATCGAGGAACTGCACCGTCTCCGCCAGCCCCGCCTTGCGGTAGGACTCGAAGACGAGTTCACCCAGCGCCTTCTTCTTCATGTCGCGGTTCTGGAACGGCAGCGCCGCCGGCACGATGCCGTCGAACAGCACGCGGCCCGCCGTCGTCACCGTCCACGCCTTGCCACCCTCGTTCGTGCGCGCGAGGTAGCGCACCGGCGTCTGCACGTGGATCTGGTGCAGGGCCAGCGCCATCTCCACCTCGGCCGCCGAACCGAACGACCGCAGCTTGGCCGCCGCCTTCGCGTCCTTCTGCAGCGCCTCGAAATCCGCCGGCGCCTTGGTCGCGAAGTAGCAGCCGAGCACGATGTCCTGCGACGGCTCCGCCACCGGACGGCCGTCCGACGGCTTGAGGATGTTGTTGCTCGACAGCATCAGCACGCGCGCCTCGAGCTGCGCCTCGTACGACAGCGGCACGTGCACGGCCATCTGGTCACCGTCGAAGTCGGCGTTGAACGCCGCGCAGACGAGCGGGTGGATGCGGATGGCCTTGCCTTCCACCAGCACCGGCTCGAACGCCTGGATGCCCAGGCGGTGCAGCGTCGGCGCACGGTTGAGCAGCACCGGATGGTCGCGGATGATCTCTTCGAGGATCTCGAACACCTCGGAGGACTCGCGCTCCACGATCTTCTTGGCGCGCTTCACCGTCTCCGCGATGCCCTTCTCCACCAGCTTGTGGATGATGAACGGCTTGAAGAGCTCCAGCGCCATCGCCTTCGGCAGGCCGCACTGGTGCAGCTTGAGCTCCGGGCCCACCACGATCACCGAGCGGCCGGAGTAGTCCACGCGCTTGCCGAGCAGGTTCTGGCGGAACCGGCCCTGCTTGCCCTTCAGCATGTCGGACAGCGACTTGAGCGGACGCTTGCCGCGGCCGCGGATCGCCTTCGAGCGACGGCCGTTGTCGAACAACGCGTCCACCGCCTCCTGCAACATGCGCTTCTCGTTGCGCAGGATGACTTCCGGCGCGCGGTGCGAGATGAGCTTGGTGAGGCGGTTGTTGCGGTTGATGACGCGACGATAGAGGTCGTTCAGGTCCGACGTGGCGAAACGGCCGCCATCCAATGGCACAAGGGGACGGAGGTCCGGCGGAATCACCGGCACCACGTCCATGATCATCCATTCCGGCTTGTTGCGCATGCCGGAGTGGTCGCCCGAGTTGCGGAACGCGTCGACGATCTTGAGGCGCTTGAGCTGCGCCTTCTTCTTGTGCTGCGACGTCTCCGTCACGACCGAAGCGCGGAGCTCCTCGGCCGTCTTGTCGATGTCGAGGCGCTGCAGGAGCTCGCGCACCGCCGGCGCACCGATGTCGGCCTTGAAGGCGCTGTCGCCGTCTTCCTTGGCCTTCGCCTTGAGGTAGAGGAACTGGTCCTCGGAGAGCAGCATATTCTGCTCGACGCGGACGAACTTGTCGGATTCCGTCGCGTCAGGGACCGACTCCTGCGCGCCCGGATCGATCACGACGTAGTTCGCGTAGTAGATCACCTTCTCGAGATCACGCAGCGTGAGGTCGAGGAGGTTGCCCATCGGGCTGGGCAGGGTCTTGAAGAACCAGATGTGCGCCACCGGCACGGCCAGTTCGATGTGGCCCATGCGGTCGCGCCGCACCTTCGAGAGCGTCACTTCCACGCCGCAACGGTCGCAGATCACGCCGCGATAGCGGATCCGCTTGTACTTGCCGCAGTGGCACTCCCAGTCCTTCACGGGGCCGAAGATCTTCTCGCAGAACAAGCCGTCCTTCTCGGGCTTGAACGAGCGGTAGTTGATCGTCTCGGGCTTGGTCACCTCACCCCACGACCACCACGAGCGAAGGCCGGCCATCTCCAGCCGCTCGCGCTCCTTGGGGTCCCGGGGGCCGCGGATCTCTTCCGGAGAAGCGATGCGGACCTGGATATAGTCGAACGCCGACGCGCTCTTCTCGCGGACGCTACGGAAATCGATCATGGCTTACTCCTCAGTGCCGAAGGGAGACGAAATGCCCTGGTGCCCACCTTCAGCGTGCGAATCCATCGTCACGTGGATGCCCAGCGCCTGCAGTTCCTTCACGAGCACGTTGAACGACTCCGGCGTGCCCGGTTCCGGCAGGTTCTGGCCCTTCACGATCGCCTCGTACACGCGCGAGCGACCGCTCACGTCGTCCGACTTGACCGTCAGGATCTCCTGCAGGGTGTGCGCCGCGCCGTAGGCTTCCAGCGCCCACACTTCCATCTCGCCGAAGCGCTGGCCGCCGAACTGGGCCTTGCCGGCCAGCGGCTGCTGCGTCACCAGCGAGTACGGGCCGATGCTGCGCGCGTGGATCTTGTCGTCCACGAGGTGGCTGAGCTTCAGCATGTACACCTGGCCCACCGTCACCGGGTTGCTGAACGTCTCGCCCGTACGGCCGTCGCGCAGGCGGATCTTGCCGCCCGGGTTCATGCCGCCCGCAATCATCAGCTCGCGCGACGCCGCATCCACATCCGCGTCGCTCTTCTTGCCGAGCATCGCGGCCAGCGCCGGACGCCCCATCGCCTCGAGCAGGCCCGCGTCGTCCAGCTCCGCGCGCTTCTCGAGTTCCTTCAACGCCTTCTTCAGCTCGGCCTTGGCCGACGCCGGCGTCTCCGCCGCGTCGATCTCCGCCTGGTGATGCGCGACGGCATGCTGCGTCGCCGTGCGCTCACGCGCCGCCAACTCCTTCGCCGCACCGGCGAGGTAGTCGAAGGTGCGCTGGAACGCCGCCTTCGCGACCGCGCTCATGCCGCGGCCGTTGAGGTCGTTCACGTTCGCGTCGGCCAGCAGCTCGACCTTGTCCGCCTCGGACTGGGCCGGGCGGAGGTCCGAGAGGATCGCCCGGAGCTCGTCGGCCGTGTAGCCCGGCGCCGGGGTCTCCAGCTGCAGCGAGCCACGCACCCACTCGAGGCCCGCGAGACGCAGGCAGAGCCCGATCTCGCGCTCGTTCGCGCCCTGGAACACCGGCGTCTTCGCGTAGAAGCCGAGGATCTTCGCCGCCCACCCGAGGTGGGTCTCGAGGATCTGGCCCACGTTCATGCGCGACGGCACGCCGAGCGGGTTCAGCACGATGTCCACCGGACGACCGTCCGGCAGGAACGGCATGTCTTCTTCCGGCACGATGCGCGCCACGATGCCCTTGTTGCCGTGACGGCCGGCCATCTTGTCGCCCACCGAGATCTTGCGCTTCTCGGCCAGGTACACCTTCACCAGCTGGATGACGCCCGGGGGCAGTTCGTCCGGCTTGAGGATCTGGTCGATGCGCATCTCCGCGCGCTCCTCGATCTTCGCCTTCACTTCGTCGGCGGCGTCGATGATGCGGCGGACTTCCTCGTTGACCTTCTTGTTCTCGACGCGGAACGTCTTGAGGTCCAGCGTCGCGAGACGCAGGCCCGCGAGCAGGTCGCTCGTGAGCGTGGTGCCCGCGGCGATCGCCTCTTCGACCGTACCGGCCTGCAGCGCGAGCGCCACCTTCTGGCCCTCGAGCAGCGCCTTGATCTCCTCGTCGCGCACGTCGTTGACGCGCACCTTCTCCTCACCCTCGAGACGGCGCACTTCGCCGATCCGCTCGCCGCGGTCCTTCTCGACCACCTGGTCTTCCACGCGCGAGAAGATCTTCACGTCGATGACCACGCCCTCGACGCCCGGCGGCACCTTGAGCGACGAATCCTTCACGTCCTTCGCCTTCTCGCCGAAGATCGCGGTGAGGAGCTTCTCTTCCGGCGAGAGCTCCGTCTCGCCCTTCGGCGTGATCTTGCCGACGAGGATGTCGCCCGGGCGCACGTGCGCGCCGATGCGCACGATGCCGCGCTCGTCGAGGTCCACGAGGGACTCTTCCGAGACGTTCGGGATCTCGCGCGTGATCTCTTCCTGGCCGCGCTTCGTGTCGCGGACGTGCAGCTCATGCTCCTGGATGTGGATCGACGAGTACACGTCGTCCTTCACCAGGCGCTCGCTCAACACGATCGCGTCTTCGAAGTTGTGCCCGTACCAGGGCATGAACGCCACCGTCACGTTCGAGCCCAGCGCCAACTGGCCGTACTGCGTGCCGGCGCCGTCGGCGAGCACCTCGCCGGCCTTCACCTTCTGCCCCACCTTCACCAGCGGGCGCTGGTTCAGCGCCGTGTCCTGGTTGGTGCGGCGGTACTTGCGGAGCTTGTAGCGATCCTGCGCGGCGAGGCGCTTGAGCGGCTCGTCGGCTTCCTTGCCCTTCGTGCCGGCGTCGACGATGATCTCGTCGGCCGTCACGCGCGTCACCGTGCCGGCGCGCTTGGCGATCACCACCGCGCCCGAGTCCACGGCCACCTTCTCCTCGAGGCCCGTGCCCACCAGCGGCGTCTGCGGGTTGAGGAGCGGCACCGCCTGGCGCTGCATGTTCGAGCCCATCAGCGCGCGGTTCGCGTCGTCGTGCTCGAGGAACGGGATCAGGGCCGCGGCGATCGACACCAGCTGCTCCGGCGCCACGTCCATGTAGTCGATCCGGCTCGGCGGCATCAGCGGCACGTCGCCCTGCTGACGGCAGAGCACGAGGTCTTCGGCGAACGAGCCGTCCTCGTTGAGGCGCGCGTTGGCCTGGGCGATCACCGCATCCTCTTCGCGGTTCGCGTCCAGCCAGGCGATCTCCTTCGTCACCTTGCCGTTCTTCACGACGATGTACGGCGTCTCCACGAAGCCGAGATCGTTCACGCGGGCGAAGGTCGCCAGCGAGGTGATGAGGCCGATGTTCGGACCTTCCGGCGTTTCGATCGGGCACATGCGGCCGTACTGGCTGTAGTGCACGTCGCGGACTTCGAAGCCGGCGCGCTCGCGGGTCAGGCCGCCCGGGCCGAGGGCCGAGAGACGACGCTTGTTCGTGAGCTCGGCCAGCGGGTTCGTCTGGTCCATGAACTGCGAGAGCTGCGACGAACCGAAGAACGCCTGGATCACCGCCGAGACGGTGCGCGCGTTCACGAGGTCGTCGAGCGAGATCTTCTCGCTGTCCTGGTTGATGCTCATGCGCTCCTTGACCAGGCGCGCCATGCGCGAGAGGCCGACGGAGAACTGGTTGGCGATCAGCTCGCCCACCGAGCGGATGCGGCGGTTGCCCAGGTGGTCGATGTCGTCCACGTGGCCGCGGCCCTGCTGCAGCTCGACCAGGTAGCGGATGATCGCCACGAAGTCGTTCGTGTCGAGCACCGTCTGGCTCGCCGGCGTGGCGAGGTGCAGGCGCTGGTTGATCTTGTAGCGGCCCACGCGGCCGAGGTCGTAGCGCTTCGGCGAGAAGAACAGGCGCTCGAGCGCCTGCTTCGCCGTCTCCTTGTTCGGGGCGTCGCCCGGACGGAGCAGCGAGTAGATCTGCTTGAGGGCCTCGTCCTCCGACTTCGTCGGGTCCTTGGCCAGGGTGTTCTTGATCAGCGCGCTCTCGGCGCGGCCCGAGGCGGCGAAGCAGGAGACCTTGTGCAGGTCCAGCTTCCGCAGCTTGCGGACCATCGTGACGTTGAGCGACTGGCCGGTCTCGGCCACGACCTCGCCCGTCGCCGGGTCGACCACGTCGAGGGCGATCGTGCGCGCCTGCGTGCGGTCGCCGCTCTCGAAGGCATCGAGCTCTTCGCCGAGGTCGACCTGCTGGTACGACGCGAACACCTGGATCTTGTCGATCTTCAGGCGGCGGAGGCGGTTGTACACCTCTTCCGTGAGCTCGTCGCCCTGCTTGACGAGCAGCACGTTCTCGTTGCGCTCGCGCTCGGCGCGGGCCTTCTTGGTCTTGAGCTTCGGCGCGTCCTCGGGGGTCGCCTCGCCGGCGAGCTCGATGTCCTCGGCGATGATCGCGCCGATGATCTCGCGGTCACGGCCTTCCTTGCGCTTCGTGAGGTCGAGCTCACGCACGCCGAAGAACAGGCGGTAGATGTCGGCGTTCGTGCCGTAGCCGAACGCGCGCAGCAGCGCCGTCGCGGGGAACTTCTTCTTCTTGTCGATGTGGACGTAGATCACGTCGTGGATGTCCACGGTGAACTCCACCCACGAGCCGCGGAACGGGATGATCCGCGACGAGATCAGGCGCTGCCCGTTCGGGTGCGTGCTCTCCTCGAAGACCACGCCCGGCGAGCGGTGCAGCTGCGAGACGATCACGCGCTCGGCGCCGTTGATCACGAAGGTGCCGACCGGCGTGAGCAGCGGGAGCTCGCCGAGGTAGACTTCCTTCTCGATCTGGTTCTTGAGGCGCTTCTTCCCGTCGACCGGGTTCTCCTCATAGACCGTCAGCACCAGCGTCGCCTTGAGCGGCGCCGAGTAGGTCATGTCGCGCTCGATGCACTCCTCGACGGCGTACTTGGGCTCGCCGAGGGTGTAGCGCTTGAAGTCCAGCGAGAAGTTCTCGTGGACGTCGGTGATGGGGAAGAGATCCTTGAAGACGCGCTCCAAGCCGACGTCTTCGCGACCGTGCTTCGCGGCGTCGAGCTGGAGGAGCGACTGGAAGGCCTGCGTCTGGATGTCGAGCAGGTGCGGCATCTGCATGCCGTGCTCGAGCTTTCCGAAGGAGATCTGCGTGATCATGTCGACCCGGGCTGTGCCCGTTTACAGGCGAAAACCGCCCCGCCTCCGTCCGGTGGCACCGGACGGGGCGAGGCGAAAGGAGCTTCAGATGTTGAGCGAGAGGTACGTCAGGTGCATCGCAAGGCCGAGTAAGAGGGAGTGAGTCGCGGGCCGGGCGGCGGGAATCCCGCGCGCCCGGACCGGAAACCCATCCGCCTTACTTGACCTCGACCGCGGCGCCTTCGGCCTCGAGCTTGGCCTTGATCTGCGCGGCTTCGTCCTTCGAGACGCCGGCCTTCAGCGTCTGCGGGGCGCCGTCCACCATGTCCTTGGCTTCCTTGAGGCCAAGGCCGGTGAGCTCGCGCACCACCTTGATGACCTGGATCTTCTTCGCGCCCGCGTCCTTGAGCACGACGTCGAACTCGGTCTTCTCTTCGGCGGCGGCACCGCCGGCACCCGCGCCGCCGGCAGCCGGCGCGCCCGCGGCCACGGCCGCGATGGTGACGTTGAACTTCGTCTTGAACGCCTCGATCAGGTCGGTGAGCTCGATGACCGACATGTTGCCGATCGCTTCGAGGATCTCGTCCTTGGAAAGGGTCGCGTTAGCCATTTTGGTAATTCTCCAGAGTGTTCCCCCAGGTGATCCTGGGGCGTGTGTGATCAGGCAGACGCCTGGGGGATATCAGTTCGAACCTTCGAGCTGCGTCTTCTTGGCCTCGAGGGCCAAAGCGAACATCATGAGCACGCTGTTGAACGTGCCGACGAGGATCGACAGCGCCTCGTCGCGGGTCGGCATCGAGGCGAGCTTCTTGACCGTCGCCTCGTCCACCACCTTCCCTTCCCAGAGGCCGCCCTTGATGGACGGCTTGGCGTCGTTCTCCTTCGCGAAGTCGGACAGGAGCTTGGCCGCGGCGATGGCGTCCTTCGCCACCACGACGCCCGTCGGGCCCTTCAGCGTCTGGCCCGTCAGCCCCGCCTCGTTCACCGCGCGCAGCGCGAGGGTGTTCTTGATGACGACGTACTCCACGCCGGCCTTGCGGAAACGGCGGCGGAGGTTCGTCATGGACTTCACGTTCAAGCCGGTGAAGTCGGTATAGTAGACCGCAGCGGCGCCCTCGAGCTTGCCCTTCAGCTCGGCGACGAGCTGGTCCTTGTCGGATCGCTTCATCGTGGGATTACCGGTACGGGGTGGTATCGATGCGCACGCCAGGCCCCATCGTGGAGCTGACGGCGACGGTCTTCACATACACGCCCTTCGAGGCCGCGGGCTTGGAGCGGACGATCTGCTCCATGAACGCGCCGAAGTTCGTTTCCAGGGCCTCGAGCCCGAACGAGACCTTGCCGATCGCGGCCTGGACGTTGCCCGCCTTGTCGACACGGAACTCGATCTTGCCCGCCTTGGTTTCCTTCACGGCCTGCGCGACGTTGAACGTCACGGTGCCGGCCTTCGGGTTCGGCATGAGGCCACGGGGACCGAGCACGCGCCCCAGCTGACCGACCTGGCCCATCTGGTCCGGCGTCGCGATCATCACGTCGAAGTCCGTCCAGCCGTCCTTGATCTTCTGGATGAACTCCGTGCCGACGAAGTCGGCGCCGGCGGCCTCGGCTTCCTTCGCCTTGTCGCCGACCGCGATCACGCACACGCGGACCGTCTTGCCCGTGCCCGCCGGGAGGACCACCGTGCCACGGACCACCTGGTCCGCGTGGCGGGGATCGACGCCCAGGCGCACCGCGACTTCGACGGTCTCGTCGAACTTCGCGAACGCGGCGGTCTTGACGGCCTCGAGGGCCGCCTTCGGGGTGTGCAGCGTGCCCGCCTGGATCTTCTCCGCGGCGGCGCGATACTTCTTGCCGTGCGTCTTCATCCCTTCACCTCCACGCCCATCGACCGGGCCGCCCCGGCGACCATCGCCATCGCGGACTCCAGGTTGTCGGTGTTGAGGTCGGGCATCTTGAGTTCGGCGATCTTCCGGACCTGCGCCTTGGTGATCGAGCCGACCTTGTTGCGGTTCGGCTGACCCGAGCCCTTCTCGATACCAGCTTCCTTCTTCACGAGGAACGCCGCAGGCGGCGTCTTCAGGATGAAGGTGAAGGACTTGTCGGCATAAATCGTGATCTCAACCGGCAGGATCGAATCCTGGCCCTGTGTCTTTGCATTGAACTCCTTGCAAAAGGCCATGATGTTGATGCCCTGCGGACCGAGAGCCGTACCGACCGGCGGGGCCGGATTCGCCTTGCCTGCAGGAATCTGCAGCTTGACGAAACCGGTGACCTTCTTGGCCATCTCTCCCTCTGGGAAAACGTGAAGCGGGCCCGGGCGCCGTCCCTACGACGGGGCTGGCGAGGCACGCTGACTCCCACGTTGCTGTTTAAAGACGGTGTGGTGGTCCGTCTGGGCGCTCCTCGATGGCGACTGTGACCTCAGCCATCTGCCCCGCGCAAGGGCATCTACACACTGCCAACTGCAGTTACGAGTCGGGAGTTGTGAGTAGGGAGACTTCCAACTCACGACTTCCAACTCCCTACTGCAGTTCTAGTGCGCCTTCAGCTGCAGATAGTCGAGCTCCACCGAGGTGGGCCGCCCGAACAACGACACGCTGACCCGCACCTTCCCCTTATCCGCCATCACGTCCTCCACCGTCCCGTTGAAATCCGAGAACGGCCCGTCCGTGATCGCCACCGCCTGACCGACGAGGAACGGAATCTCCTCCTTCGGGGCGGCCACTTCCTCTTCGACCGCGATGCCCAGCAGTCGCTTCACCTCGTCGTCACGGAGCGGCTGCGGTTCGCGGTCCTTCGTCCCGACGAACTTGATCACGCCCTGGATGGCGTTGATCGTGTGCAGCGTCTCCTCCGAGATCGCCATCTCCACGAGCACGTAGCCCGGGTAGACCTTGCGATCCACGGTCACCTTCTTGCCGTTCTTGATCTCGACCACCTGCTCGGTCGGGACCAGCGCCTGCCGGATGCGCCGCTCCTCGGCCGCCGCCGGATCCGCGTCGATCTTCCGCTGGATCAGCGTGCGCACCTTGTTCTCGTGCCCGGAGGTCGTCTGGACCGCGTACCAGCGATGCGTCACGCTTACGCTCCGAAGAGCGCAGGAATGCCGCGCACCAGCACGCCCTGCAGGATCAGGTCGAGCAGCCAGATCACGCCGCCGACGAACAGCGACACGGCGATCACGCCCAGGGACATCTGGACGATCGTCGGGCGCTCCGGCCACGTCACCTTGCGCATCTCCGCGACCACGTCGTTCCAGAAGGTCACGACGCGCGTCACGAACGAGCCGCGCACCTCCACGGACACGCCGGCCACTTACTTCGTCTCCTTATGGAGCATGTGCTTGTTGCAGCGCGGGCAGTACTTCTTCCACTCGACGCGCTCCGGATGCAGGCGCTTGTTCTTCGTGGTGAAGTAGTTGCGGTTCTTGCACTCACTGCACGCGAGGATGATCTTGTCGCGCGGCATAAGTCACTCTCAGGTCAGGCGGTTACACGCATCCCCGCAGGGACGCGACAGGCCACCCTGCCCCCGGACTTGGGCGCATGGCGGCGAGCCTTGAAACGTAGACCCCGCCCGACCCGTGTGCAAGTCCCGAGCCAGCAGCGATTTGTGAGCTGCCGCGGATACCGAACAGAAGCCAAAAGGGGTGCCCCGAGCCAAGCCCGAGGCACCCCATGCTCCATCCATCCTCTCACCTGCCACAAGCACGCGACCGGGATTGAACCGGTGACCTCACCCTTACCAAGGGTGTGCTCTACCGACTGAGCTACGCGTGCAACCACTTCCAGCGTCCAGCTTAGAGCTTCAGAGCGGGAGACGGGGCTCGAACCCGCGACATCAAGCTTGGAAGGCTTGCGCTCTACCAGCTGAGCTACTCCCGCACTCTTCCGTCTTACATCTCACATCTTACATCTGCAGTATGGTGGGGGAAGGATTCGAACCTTCGAAGGCATAAGCCGGCAGATTTACAGTCTGCTCCCGTTGGCCACTTGGGTACCCCACCCGATTCCCGCGCGACCACCGAAAGCCGCGAAGCTGACGGCGAGGATCGAACTCGCGACCGCCCGATTACAAATCGGGTGCTCTACCAGCTGAGCTACGTCAGCGAACCCTGCATCCAGCGCAGACCGGGAAAAATAAGGAGCGAAGCGCGAGGAAGGAAGAGCTAGCGACTCTTCTTCCACTTGGTGCCCTGCGGCCCGTCCTCGATCACGATCCCCCGCGCATCGAGCGCCGCACGGATCGCGTCAGCCGCTGCGAAGTCCCGCCGACTCCGCGCGTCCTTCCGCGCCGCGATCTGCGCCTCCACCCACTCGGCGAGCTCCGTATCGACCGCCGCGGCGCCGGGGACCAAGTCGAGCACGCCGTCGACCATCCGGAACACCTCACGCGCACGCCGCAGCGCCGCCACGTCGGTGCCACCGGTGTCGAGTTCCTTGTTGGCCGCACGGATGAACTCAAAGAGCGCCGCCATCGCCTCCGGCGCATTCAAGTCGTCGAACAGCGCCGTGCGCACCGCCGTCTCCAGCCGGTCCGCCGCGTCCTCCAGCCCGCGCGTGCCGCCCTTCGCCGCCTGCAGCCGCTCGGCGAAATCGCCGATGCGACGCACCGCTTCCATGCTGCCCTCGAGCGCATCGCCGCTCAGGTTGAGCTGCTTGCGGTAGTGCGTGCTGAACACGAAGTGCCGCACCGCCGCGCCGCTGATGCCCGCCTCCTGCAGTCCCGCGACGTTCTGCACGTTGCCCACGCGCTTCGCCATCTTCGCGCCGTCCGTCAGCAGGAACTCGCCATGGCACCAGCAGCGCGCGAACTCCTTGCCCGTCGCCGCCTCGCTCTGGGCGATCTCGTCCTCGTGGTGCGGGAACACCAAGTCGATGCCGCCGCAGTGCAGGTCCAGCGTCTCGCCGAGGATGCTCATCGCCATCGCCGAGCACTCGAGGTGCCAGCCGGGCCGTCCGCGGCCCCACGGCGAATCCCAGGCCGCGCCGCAGGCCTCGTCCTCCGGCTTCGCCGACTTCCACAGCGCGAAGTCCTGGGCGTTCTCCTTCGAGTAGTCGTCCTGCGCCACGCGCGCGCCGCTCTGGATCTCGCGCGTGTCGAGCCGCGAGAGCTTGCCGTAGCCCGCGAACTTGTCGATCGCGAAATACACCGACTTGTCCTCGGCCACGTACGCCACGCCGTTTGCGATCAAGCGCTCGACCAGCGCGATCATCTGCGGGATGTACGCCGTCGCACGCGGATAATGCTCCGCATCCTCGATGCGCAGGTACTTGCGGTCGGCATGGAAGATCTCGACGATCGGGTCCGTCACTTCGCCGATGGTCTTTCCCTGCTCCGTCGCGCGCTTGATGATCTTGTCGTCGACGTCGGTCAGGTTCATCACCTGCTCGATCTTCCAGCCGCGCAGGCGGATCGTCCGCCGCATCAGGTCCTCGAACAGGAACGTGCGGAAGTTGCCGAGGTGGGCCGGATTGTAGACGGTCGGCCCGCAGGTGTAGAGGCGCACGGTCTCGCCGTCCGCCGGCGCGAACGGGGCGACCTCGCGGGTCATCGTGTTGTAGAGGCGGAACTCCGGCATGGCAGAAACCTATCGGGGCACCAGTTCCTCGGCTACGCGCGAGGCGCGCACCGCGACCCCCACGTCGCGGCAGAGTGCGAGCACCGACTCGGGCGAGGTACCGGCGCCCAAGGGCACGCGCAGCCGACGACCGCGTCGAGCGAGGCTCGGCAGCTGCGGCAGCAGGCGCCGCATCGCATCGTCGGGGCTCGGGACCGCCAACTCCAGCACGTTCCGGCGCGGCCTCGCGAGTCCGTCCACGCGGCCGGCCACCAAGCGCAGGACCTTGTCGGCCACGCCTTGCCCGCCGCAGGCATCGCCGTCGCGTCCCGCGACGATCACGCCGACACCGCCCGCGGCGATCGAGCGCAGCAACGACATCGCCACCGTGCGATCGGCCGGCCCGAGGTAGGCGAACGGCTCGTCGCAGCAGAGCAGGCGTGGCTGCGCGAGCAGCGCCTGCGCGACGACCACGCGGAACTGGTCCAGCGGCGTCAACGCGCCGAGCCGCACGCGCGACATGCCGTAGAGCCCGACGCGATGCATGAGCGGCAGGAGCCGCGACGGCGCGGGGATCGAATCGTCCGCGAGCGCGAGCACGTCGGCGTGGAAGGCGATCGCCTGGCGCACCGTGAGGAAGTGGTACTCCCAGGGCCGCGCCTTGATGAGCTGCGGACGCAGCGGGCGGTGGTCGCCGACGCCATTCCACCGGATCTCGCCGGCGCTGGGCCGCACGCTGCCGGCCGCGAGCAGCAGCAGCGTGCTCTTGCCCGCTCCTCCAGCCCCCGTGATGGCCATCACCTCGCCCGCGTGCAGCGTCAACGACGCATGCGAGACCGCAAGGATGTCGGTGTTCGTGCCGAGCACGCCGGTGCGCCAGCGGCGCGTGACTTGGCGGAACTCGAGGAGGGGCGTCGCTCGCATGGCGGCTACGGTAGCGGTGCGGCCCGTGACGCGTGGTATCGGTTCCGCGCCGAGCCGCACAATCGAGCGCAGGGCGCCCTCTCGCGCGCGCAGTACACGCTGAAGCGTCGGCGCGGCTTCATCGCGCCCGCCTATTGACGACGACGGCGTACCGCGCCTGGTGCGGTACGCCGTCGTGCCGTCGAACTCGCGACGACTACTTCTTCTCGTCGATCTCGGCGTCGACCGTGTCGCCGGCACCGATCTGCTTCGCCGGTCCACCGGACGCACCCGGTCCGAGCAGGCCCATCTTCTGCTTGAGCGCCAGCAGCTGCTGGTCCGCCGTCGCCGAGCCGACCGCCTTCTCGAGGCGCTTGAAGTCGCCGGCGAGGCGATCGCCCGAGAACTCCTCGTCGATCTCGGTGCTCGCCTTCAGCATGCGCTCGTTCTGATCGATTTTCTCTTCCATGCGCGCGAAGGCCTCGAAGGCGCTCTTCTCGCTCATCGACGACATCGTCTCCTGGATCTTCGCCTGCGCCTGCGCACGGCGCTGGCGGGCGAGGAGGAGGTTCTTCTTGCGCTTGGCTTCCTGGATCTTGTCGTTCAGGTCACGCAGCGAGTTCTTGAGCTTCTCGGTCTCGAGCACGTGCGCCTGCCACGTCGACTCGAGGGTGGTCGCGTGCTCATAGTGCTCCTGCTGCCGCACGAGGGCCTGCTTGGCGAGATCGTCGCGGCCTTCCTTGACCGCGAGCATCGCCTTCGCCTCCCAATCCTGCGACTGCTTGTACTCCGCCTCGAACTGGTCCTTGAGGCGCTTCTCGTCGGCGATCGCCGCCGCGACCTGTTGCTTGGCGCGGGCGAGTTGGTTCTGCATGTCCACGACGATCTGGTCGAGCATCTTCTCCGGATTCTCGGCGCGCGAGATCAGGTCGTTGATGTTCGACTTCAGCAGCGTGGCGAGGCGGTCAAAGATGCCCATGATCAGCGGGCCTCACGGAAAGTGGCGAGCTCGCGGAGATGGCCGGCGAGCGAGAGCGTGATGCTTTCGAACGAGGCGAGGAACTCCTCGTAATCGAGGTGGGAGAGCTCGAGCGCCTCGGTGAGGACGACCTCGTCGCCCTGGATGCCATAGGAGCCGTGGAGCAGGTCGGTGGCGTTGAGCTCGAGGAGCCGGCGGCAGAGCTTGTCGGCGTGGCCGTTCTTCGGGAGCTCCATCACCTTCACGCGCAGCACGACGACCGGCGGCGAGTGATGGACGACGACCGTGAGGTCGAGGGCACCACCGGGATGCACCTTCCAGAGGCCGGGTTCGATTTCCTCGTACGTAACGCCTTCGGAGGCGAGGCGGCCGAGGAAGCCATCAAGGATTTCGGGCGTGACCATGCGTGGGTCCCCAGGGGTGAGCATTCACCCCCGGTACGGGCGGGGTGTGTCGGAAAGTTTCACTGAGTGACGGGACTTCGGAAGGGCCGTCGCCCGTGCTCCGGCATCGGAGTGCTCACACGTGGGAGAAGGGAGACGAGGGTACGGGCGGAGATGGAGAGAGGGGAATGGGGGAGATGGGGGGCAGACGTCTCACGAACGTCCGGCGTCTCCCCCCCGTCTCCCGCATTCCCGCATCTCACCCCCCGCCCGTACCTCCGTCTCCCGTCGTCCTGCAGTCGCTCAGATGATCCAAAGCACCAGTGATCCGCATCCGTCGAAGTCGTTGAACTCCGGCGGCGCATTCGCCGCCCGATACATCTCGATGCGACGCGCGAACTGCAGCAGCGACTCGATCTCGTTGTCCGGCGTGCGGTTCCCCCAGTCGCTGCCGTCCACGAAGAGGCGCGGCTTGCATTCCACGCCGCCGTAGATGCTGGCGAGACCGCGGAAGAGGAGCCGCCCGTTGGCCGCGCGCACCCACGGCGCCGACATGCCGGCCACGGCATTCACGGTCGCACGCGGCAACTTCCGAAGGGTCTGTTCGTCGAGGAAGGCACCGATCTGCGTTCGGCGGCGCTGCTCGAACTCGAGTTCCTGCACCGTCAGCGGGGCGGCGCGAATGACCATCGTGTCGAGGACCGCGGACGCGGGCTGCAGCGCGACGTCGCCGATCTCCGTCATCGACTCGCCGGCGCGCACGTCGAGCAGTCGCGGCTGGAAGCCGAGCGCACGGATGACGACCTGGCGGCTGCCCTCCTCGAGCTGCAGCTCGAAGCGTCCGGTGGAGTCCGTGCGTTGGACGCCAGACCTCGACGCCGATGCCAGGATCTCGGCGCGCGTGACCGGTGCGCCATTGCCGTTCGTGACGCGCCCTCGCAGCCGGACGACCCGCGACGGCGCACCGATCACGAGGTCATGGGCCAAGACGCCGGGGTTCACCACCAGGACGACGGCTCCCGTGCTGCGCCCGTCGGGATGCCGAGCCCCGACCACGACCTCGGCGTTGTCGGGCATGCCGCAGAGCGCGTAGCGACCGTCTGCGCCAGTGGTGTCGACGGCGGCATACTCCTGCGGATCGGCGTCCGGTGCGCCGCCAACCACCAGCTCAGACCAGCGCGCGACGACGATGGCGCCCGCGAGCGGCACCGCCGAGACGTCACGCAGCTCGCCGACCACGAGCCCACGCCCGACGTCCATTGCACCGCCGCAGCGCTGCAGCGCCAACGCAGCGCGCGTGCCTGTGAGGACCGTGACGGCGGCGCTGCCGCGCGTACCCACGTCCAGTCCAGCCGACGCCGGTGCGACGCCGACGGAATCCAGCCACAGTGCCGCATAGGTGACGCGATACGCGCCTGCCGGGACGTCATCGAAGGCAAAGCGCCCGCGGTCGTCCGTCCGTGCGCGGCGACCACCGGGCATGAGCACCACGTCCGCGCCGGCGAGCGGTCCCATCGCGCGCAGCGAGTCGAGCAGCACACCGCGGATCGAGCCCTGAGCGTGCGCGGCCGTGGATGAGAGCATCAGGAGTGCAAGGATCAGGAGGCGCATCGGACTGGGAGAGGGGAGAGGGCGGTACGGGCGGAGATGGAGAGAGGGGAATGGGAGAGACGGGGGGGGAGACGTCAAACGTTCGTGAGACGTCTGCCCCGCGTCTCCCCTCTTCCGTCTCCCGTCGTCCCACCCCCGCCCCTACCTCCCTCTCCCCTCTCCCAGCCGGTCTCAGTACGTCCATATAACAATGGACCCACACCCATTGAAATCATTGAACTGCTGCGGCGCATTGTTCGCCGTATACATCTCGATGCGTTTCGCGACGCGGAGGAAGCTGTTCTCCTCATCCGCGGTGATGTCGCGGAAGTCGTAGCCGTCGATGAAAAATCGCGGGCGGCAGAACTCGCTGCCGCGGCGCATCATCATCATTGGGCCCTGACGTGTCTGCTGCACGGCGACGCGCGGGTTGAAGGTCGCGACGTTCGACGCGTTTGGCATGCCGAGCTTGCTGAGCTCGCCTTCGTCGACGAACACACCGCCGGAGGCCCGCGCGCGGCGCGTCTCGAATTGGGCCTGGGACGCCGTCATCGCCTGGCCGGTGACGGTCACGGTCGCGAGTTCGCGGGGCGCGACCTCCAACGCGATCTCATCGAGATCGAGCTCGGCGTCGAACGGGTCGATGGCGCGCACCACGGGCACGTAGCCCAGGGAACGCACGACGAGTTGGCTCGAGCGGCGCGCCATCGCCGGGATGGCGAATCGCCCCGAGCTGTCGCTGCGGACGGCAACGCTGCTGTCGCCGGCGACGAGGACCGTGGCGTCGGGAATCGGATCGCCATTCTGCTTCACGACGCGCCCGATCACGCGCAGGGTGGCGCCCGGCGCACCGACGACGATGTCGCGCCGCGCAATCGAGCCGCTGGCCTTCACGAGGAGCTCGCCGCTTCCGACGCCGTCGCGTCCAACAGCGCGGAGCGTAAACTCGGCGTCGAGCGGGACACCGCAGAGCACGAAACTGCCCGCCGCCGACGCGGTATCGGTCGCCGCCATCGTCCCCTGCGCCACCTCGTTGCCTTGGATGACCGTCTCCAGCCAACGGGCGTACACGCCGATCCCCGCTCCCGGGTTCCCCTCCCCATCGCGTACCTCACCGATGAGGATGCCCTGCTCGTCGGAGAGCACATCGCCGCAGACGGCGCGCTGCACCGTCGCACGCGACGGTGTCGAGAGCGTGATCGACTCCGTTCGCGACCCGCGCAGTTGGACCTGCCGCTGCAGCGCCGGCAATCCGAGCGAGTCCAGCCACGGCGCCCAGTAGGCGACGGTGTACTGGCCCGCAGGCAGATCCGTGAACTCGAATCGCCCGCCGCGCTCCGTCGTCACACGACGATTGGCGCCCATGAGCACAACGGACGCGCCTTCGACGGGGCCGCCGGTGCGCAGCGAATCGACCAGGACCCCGCGGAGTGTCGCCTGCGCTGCCAGCGGAACGAGAGGAGGCAGCGTGCCGCCGATGCACAGCGCTGCGAGGAGTGAGAAACGTCGCACGGGGACAGGGGCGGAGGTGGAGATATGGAGTTGGGGGAGATGGGGGGCAGACGTCACAGGACCGTCAATCTTCTACCCCACGTCTCCCCCATTCGCTTCTCCCTATCCCCGCCCGTACCGCCGTCTTCCCTCTCCCACCCGCCGGAAAGACGGTCTATCGGCTCGGCCAAGGCGGCCCTTGGTCTCGCCGCGTGACCGCCCGCACCCCCCGGAAGACGAAGCGCTGCACGCGCTTCCCTTCGTAGGTCTCGGTCGTGAAGATGTTGCCGCGCGAGTCCGTCGCAATCGAATGCACGGCGAAGAACTGGCCGGGCTGCCGTCCGCCGCCGCCGAAGCTCGTCAACACCGTCAGCGACTTCCGGTCCAGCACGTACACCCGCTCGTTCTTGCCGTCGGCGATGTACAGGTACCGCTGGTCGGCGTCGCGCGAGAACGCGATGTCCCACACGGCGCCGTCACCCAGCGTGCGCGGCGCGATGCGCACCTCATTCACGAACTCGCCGCTCTTCTGGAAGACTTGGATGCGGTTGTTCGGGCGGTCGCAGACGTACACGAGCCCATCGTTGGACGGCTCGGCGCAGTGCACGGGGTTGCGAAACTGCGGTGCGAGCGGTGCATCCGGATTGTAGGGCCCGAGGTTCGAGTCGCTGGGCACGTTGCCGTAGGCGCCCCAGAAGCGCTTGATGGCACCCGTGGACATGTCGAGCACCGCGACGCGCTTGTGGCCGTAGCCGTCGGCGACGAAGGCCTCGTTGGCGCTCGCATCGAAGGAGATCTTCGCGACGCGACCGAACCACTCGCGACTGTTGCTGTTCACGGGCCGGCCGGGGCTGCCGTGCTGCTTCACGAAGCGCCCGTCGCGGGTGAACTGCAGGATGTGCGAGTCGCCCTGACCGTTCCCGCCGATCCACACGTTGTCGCGATGGTCGATGGCGATGCCGTGGTTGGAGTTGGGCCACGTGTAGCCCTCGCCCGGACCGCCCCAGGCGCGCACCAGGTTCCCTTCGGGGTCGAACTCCAGCACCGGCGGCGCCGGCGCGCAGCACTCGCCCGTCGGCGGATCCTGCGCCGCGCCGATCTCGGTGCGCGCGTTCAGCGAGGCCTGCCGATGCACGATGTACACATGGTCGCGCGAATCCACGCCCACGCCGATCACCGAGCCGATGACCCATCCGTTGGGCAACGGCTTGGGCCAGAAGGGATCGACCTCGAAGTGCGGGGCCTGGACCGGCTGCTGGGCCAGCGACGCGCTGAGCTGCCGCTCGCCGATGCTGAGGGCGACGATGGCGAGCCCGAGGACGAGGGCGACGGCGGACTTCGAGCGCAGAGACATGCTGGATCCCGGCTGAGTTGGCGGATACGGGCTGTGGCCGCGTGCGCCAAATGCTATATCTCTCCGCGATGATGCACCAGCCACGCCGCTTGATCGTCGCGCTGCTCGCCGCGCTCGCCCTGTTCGGCGCGCCGCGACCACTCGACTCGCACGAGATTCCCGAGCGCGTCGCCCTGCGCGCCTGGGCGCTGCCGCGCGGCGATTCGCTCGTGCTGCTGCTCCGCGCGCCGCTGGAGTCCATGCGCGACCTCGACTTCCCCGAGCGCGCGGACGGCGCGCTCGACCTCGGGCGCGTGCGCCCACTGCTCGACGACGCGGCCCGCACCTGGCTCGCCCCGTTCGTCGTGCTCCGCGCGGATGGCACGGCGCTCGACGCGCCGCGCGTGGCGGCGGCGCGCATCGCGCTGCCGGACGACCGGAGCTTCGATGATGCGGCGAGCGCGGAGCGCGGATTCGGCGCGGCGCCCCTCGCCGATACCATCGCGATTCCCTGGCGACAGGCGCAGTTCGACGTCGCACTGGTCTTCGCGGTGCCGGACGCAGGCGCCGCGCTTGCGCTCGACCTGCGCCTCGCGCGGCTTGGGGTGCGCACCTACAGCGTGCTGCATCTCGTCGGCGCCGACGGCGGCGTGCGCACCCTCTCGTACGTCGGTGACCCCGGCAGCATCCCGCTCGAGCCGCGCTGGTGGGAGAACCTCTGGCGGTTCCTGTCGGAGGGATTCCGCCACATCCTCGGCGGCATCGATCACCTGCTCTTCGTATTCTGCCTCGTGCTGCCCCTGCGGCGCTGGCGGCCGTTGGTCGCGATCGTGACGGCGTTCACCGTGGCGCACTCGATCACGCTCGGCGCGGCGGCGCTCGGCGTCGTGCCGACCGCGCTGTGGTTCCCGCCGCTCATCGAGGCGGCGATCGCGCTGTCCATCCTCTGGCTGACGGTGGAGAACGTGCTGCTGCCCACGGCGCGGCTCGAAGGGCGCTGGCGCACCGCCTTCGCCTTCGGGTTGATCCATGGCTTCGGGTTCTCGTTCGCGCTGCGCGAGCAACTGCAGTTCGCCGGCGGCGATCTCGTCGTGGCATTGGCGGCCTTCAACCTCGGCGTCGAGGCCGGACAGCTCGCGGTCGTCGGCGTGGCATTGCTCGCGCTCGCCGCGCTGCGGCGGCAGATACCCGAGGAGCGGCAGCACCTGATCACCTGGGTCGGCAGTGCCTTCGTCGCCCACACGGCGTATCACTGGGCGGCTGCGCGCGTGGCGGACTTCTCGGCGCACGACGTGGCGCTGGCGTGGCCGAGCGTGGATGGGCCGTTCGTGCTCGCGTTGGTGCGGGCGGCGCTCGTGGCCTGCATCGCGCTAGCGGCCGCGCTGGGCCTGCGCCAGCTCTATGACCGCTTGCTGCGTAATTAGGCGATGCGAGTTCTCCTCATCTTGGCGACCGCGGGGCTCCTCGGTGCCGCCGCGACCCTCGACGATCCGACCACCGCCAACGGCGTGTACACGCGGCGCCAAGCGGATGAAGGCCGCGACCTCTTCGCGCTGGCCTGCCAGAACTGCCACGCGCCCACGCAACATGCGGGCAACGACTTTCGCAGCAAGTGGTTCGGCCGCTCGCTCGGCGAGTTGTTCGGCTACCTGCGCCGGGAGATGCCGAAGACCGATCCCGGCACGATGAGCGACGAGGAGTACGCGGCGCTCGTGGCGTACCTGATGCGCATCAACCGCATGCCGGCGGGCCAGAACCCCCTCGCGGCGGACTCCGCCGTGCTGCATCGTATCCGCATCGATTCGATTCCGTCGGCGCCGGTGCCGCACCCGGACACCCGCTGACGTCGCACCCGCCCCCACCCGGGAGTCGTCCGTGAAGCCTGTCGTCCTGCACCACGTCATCCGCGCCGCGTTGGTCGGCGCGCTCGCGCTCCGCGCCGTGGACGCACAGCATGTGCGGCCCAGCACCGCGCCAGGCGGCGTCGGACGCGTGGCACTGCCAGATGCCCGCGGCAACGTCGCCGGCGAGTGGCGCGTGTGGGGCGCCGACGCGTGGAGCTCGCGCTATTCGCCGCTCGACCAGATCAACGCGCAGAACTTCAATCGCCTCGAGCAGGCGTGGGAGTGGAGCGCCGCGCCCTTCGGCGCGGATGAGTACTACCGCACCACGCCGCTCTATGCGAACGGCCGGCTGTTCACCGTCGCGACCACGCGGCGCATTGCGGCGGCCATCGATCCCGAGACGGGCGAGACGCTGTGGTCGTACCGGCTGGAGGAAGGCATCCGCTGGCAGAAGGCGCCGCGGCAGTTCGCCGGCCGCGGGCTCACGTATTGGACCGACGGCACGATCGAGCGCATCATCCTCGTGACGCCGGGCTACCACATGGTGTCGCTCGATGCACGGACCGGCATTCCCGACCCGAACTTCGGCGTGAACGGCGTGGTCGACCTGCAGGCCGGCCTCGGCTTCCCGCTCGTGCCGCTTGCAGTGGATGACACCGGCTCGCTCGTGATTTCCGATGCGGCACCGCTGCGCCGCGCGCGGCCCGGCGAAGGGTGGGATCCCGTGAAGCGCATTGGCGCCGACGGCAGCGTCGGCATCGATCCCGTGCACGGCCAGATCGCCAACAGCTCGCCGGCCATCATGGTCAACGACGTCATCGTCGTCGGGAACTCGAGCATCCACGGCTACTACCCGATCCGCGTGCGCAACCTGCCGGGCTTCATCCGCGGCTATGACGTGCGCACCGGCCGTCAGCTGTGGAAGTTCAACCTCGTGCCGCAGCCGGGCGAGTTCGGCGCCGAGACCTGGGAGCGCGGCTCCAAGATCGGCGACGAAGGCGTCGGCAAGAACGACGCGTGGGCCACGTACTCGGCCGATCCGGCGCTGAATCTCGTGTACATCCCCGTCGGCATGCCGCTGATGGACGAATACGGCGGCCATCGCCCGGGCGACAATCTCTACGGCAACTCGCTGGTCGCGATCGATGCGAAGACCGGCCAGCGGAAGTGGCACTTCCAGATGGTGCACCACGACATCTGGGACTACGACAACCCGGTCGCGCCGAACCTCTTCGACGCGACGGTGAACGGTCGGCGTCGGCAGATGATCTCGCAGCCGACCAAGCAGGGCTGGCTGTATGTGTTCGACCGCGCTACCGGCGAGCCCATCTGGCCGATCGTCGAGCGTCCGGTGCCGCAGAGCAACGTGCCTGGCGAGAAGAGCTCGCCCACGCAGCCGATTCCGACGCGCCCCGCGCCGTACGCGCAGCAGGGTCTCGAAGAAGAGGATCTCATCGACTACACGCCGGCCATCCGCGACTCGGCGCTGGCCATGGCCCGGAAGTGCCGCATGGGTCCGTACTACATCCCAGCGGTGCTGAGCGATGGCACGAGCGATGGCGGCCTGCGCTGCGCGTGGTACGCCCCGGGCGCCTCGGGCGGCGTGAACATCGACGGCGGCGCCGCCGTGGACCTCGAGACGGGCATGATGTACGTGGCCGCGCTGAGCGGGCTCTCGACGATGTCGCTGCAGAAGGATCCCTGCTCGGAGTTCCGCTACAGCTCGCCGCGCGACAACTGCGGGCTGATCGGCGCGCTGCCGCCGCCGCCCGGGTACGTGGCGCCGGAATCCCGCGGCGGTGGGTTCGCCGGCCGCGCCAATGCCTCGATGCTGCACGGCGTGTCGATCCTGAAGCCGAAGGAACTCGGCGGCATCACCGCCTACGACATGAACACGGGCGACAAGCGCTGGTGGATTCCCAACGGCGGCATGGTGCCGGTCACCAGCAACGATCCGCTCTTCCGCGGGGTAAACCTGCCGCCGCGACCGGCGGGCGGGCAGGCGCAAGTGATCGTGACGAAGTCGCTGGTCATCTACGGCACGGGTCGCTCCGGCGGCGTTCCGAATACGCCGCCGCGGCTCTTCGCGGTCGACAAGGCCACGGGCCGCGAGGTCGGCGCCGTCGAGATTCCCTCGCGCACCACCGCGGTGCCGATGACGTTCATGCACCGCGGCAAGCAGTACATCGTGTTCGCCACGGGGGCGGGTCGCAGCACGTCGCTCGTGGCGCTGCGACTGCCGGACTAGCGCCGCACGTAGCGCTTGAGGGCGCGTGGACCGACCTCGGCACCGTAGATGACGCCGTTGCGGTCCACCGCCACGCCCTCGGCGGCGCTGGTGTTCCGCGTCGTTTCCACGGGGTCGGGAATGAATGCCGTCACCTCTCCGGTGCGTGCATTCCCGATGCGGATGCCGCGCTTCCACTCTGGACGCTCGGGCGCAATCGAGCCCGATTCGGAGTCCGCCACGTAGATCACGTCGTTGGCGTCGATGAAGATCCCGCTCGCCCGCGAGAACTGGTACCAGGTGTCGAGCGTGCGCCCCTGCTGGTCCATCACGAGGATGCGGTTGTTCGTGCGATCGCCCACGAAGAGCCGGCCCTGCGAGTCCATGGCGAGCGCGTGCGGCTGATCGAAGCGGTCCGGGCCGTTGCCGACCGTGGAGCCCAGCGTGAGGAGCAGGCGGCCGCTGCGATCGAACTTGAACAGCCGTGCGTTCGAGCCCGGGCGCGACGAGTGGCCCTCGGCCACCCAGATGTCGCCGTTGGGCGCGACGAGCACCGCGTTCGGCTGGTAGAAGTAGCCCGGCTCGCGACCACCGCCGCGTGAGCCAAGGGTCATCAACAGGACGCCGTCCGGCGAGAACTTGAAGATCTGATGGCCGTAGAGCCGCGTCGAGTCGATGCGACCGCCTTCACCGGCCGCCGTGCGCAGCGCCGCCAGGTTGTCGCGCGCGTCGGTGACCCAGACGTTGCCTTCGTGGTCCACCGTCATGCCGTGCGGCCAGGCGATGAGTCCCTTGCCGAACGACTTCACGAGATTGCCGTTCGCATCGAACTTGAGGATCGGGTCGAGGTCCGACGTCGAGCAATCGTTGGCACCGCAGCGCTCACCGACCCACACGCTCACGCCGTCGCGATCGATGGCCACGGCGCTGGTTGCACCCCACGTGCGGCCAGCGGGCATCTTGGCCCACCCTTCCTGCGTCACATACGGGTTCGGGCGATCGTTCACCGGCGCCATCGTCGCCTGCGCCGCAACGGCACTCGCGCCCACGGAGAGTCCAAGCAGCGCGCATAGGAATCGGCTCATTCGTCGTCATCTCCGCGGCCGGTGCCGCCAAAGTCCTGCGTGGGGAATGCGAAGGCTTCGTTGAGCGTCGCGTCCGTCGATTCACCGAGCACGCGCTTGGCCCCGAACTCACCCAGCAGCGGCGCGAACTTGAAGCCCTCGGCCTGCCCCGCGCCCGTGACCCACGCGTTGTCGGCGCCCGGGAGGCGATCGACGATGAAGTTGCGATTCGAACTGCTCTCGTAGTGACAACTGCGCGTCTCGAGCAGCGGCATGTCGGCCAGCGCGGGAAAGACCTGCTGCAGCACACGACGCGAGCCCTCGATGCGATCCTCGTTCGACCACCGCGGACTCAGGTCCGGATCCTGCAGCCGCGGATCCGGCGCAGCAGGCGGTGGCGGCGGCGCGGCGTCAGCACCCGACGCAGGCTGCGGCCGCGGCGCGGCGAAGGCCCCGCGCACGCGGAATCCGCGCGCATCCACGGGTAGCGCGCCCCAGCCCGTCACGCCGGGCACGTTCCAGCTCGGGATGTTCGGCGCGAAGTACCGCGTATCGCCGATCGGCGTGCCGAAGTAGCACACGTGACCCAGCGGCAGGCGCATGCGGTTCTCGAGCAGTTCGGAAAACACCTTGCGCAGCCACGGACCGCAGGCGAAGACGAAAGCATCGGCGCCAAGGGTGCTGCCGTCGTCGAGACGCAGGTCCTGCATCTTGCCGCCGACGATCGCGCCCGGCGTCGCGCGCGAGAGCCGGAAGTCGACGCCGGCATCGCGGGCCAGCGCGACGAGTGCATGCACCGACGCGCGCGCCCGCGCGACGCCCGCATCGGGCTCGTAGAGAATCTCGGAGTAACGATCGGCGGCGAACATGGGCCAGCGGCGGCGCACGTCGTCCGGCGTGAGGCGATCGAACTTTACGCCGAGTTGCGTCCAGAGCTCGGCCGTGCGCGTGGTAAACGGCTCGGCGCGCTCGCGCAGGATGATGTCGCCGGTTTCGTAGAAGAAACGCGTGCCGAAGCGTGGCCCATGCTCGGCGTCGAAGGCCTTCCAGCGCGTGATGGCCTCACGGGCCCAGCGCGTCCAGAGTTCGCCCGTGGCGCCGGCGCGGTCGCCATAGGACGAGCGGATCCCGCGCGTTTCGTCGCCGCTGGTGGAGCGTGAGTTGCCGGGGCCGTATTGGTCGACGAGCGTGACCGACGCGCCGCGGCGTGCGAGCTCGAGAGCGGTGCTCGTGCCCCACACGCCCGCACCTATGACAACGACGCGCGTGCTGCGGCGGATCGCGCCGCCACTTGAGGGCGTGGCGGGCCGTTGCGCGCCGAGCTCCGACACACCGACGCCCGAGATGAGCGCGCCCGCGCCGAGCCCGGCGAGGCGGAGAAAATCCCGCCGCTGCAGCTCGGCGGGGGAGAGCGTCGAGGAGTCGTTCTGATCCGACATGCGGTCGTGGGCTTGGGACCGGGCGAAGATGCCCGCGCGAGCGGCGATGCGCAATCGTGCGCGGCCTGCGGAGCCCATCACGCCGTCACCGGAGGCTTGCCGCTCACGGCGTCCTGCGTCAGCTTCCCGCGATGCGTCGATTGAATCCCCTCGCCGTGGTAGCCGCGATCTGCGCCGTTGCGGGCGTGACCGCCGTCGGGACCGCTGCGCCGACGTCGTATTCCGGCGTGCGCCGGCTCGAGACTCCCATGCCGTCCGCACACTCCGACTCGCAGGCCGAGGTTGGCCGTCGCTGGTTCGCCGCCAGCTGCGAGGAATGCCACGCCGTGGACGAGATCGCGTCCGCGGACTTCAAGGCCAAGTGGGGCGGCCGCACGGCGTTCGACCTGTTCGAGCAGATTGCGCGCACGATGCCCGAGGCGGAGCCCGGCTCGCTGCCGCGCCGCGCGTACGTGGACATCGTCGCGTACCTCATGAAGCAGAACGGCGTGGTCGCCGTCGCGCCGCTGGCCGACGACGATGCCGCACTCGCCGCCACCATCCTGCAGTTCGCCCCGCCCCCAGTCGCCCGGAGATGACATGATCCGCTCGCTCGCCGCTGCACTGCTCGTCGCGGCCATTGCGTTGCCGCTCGGCGCGCAATCCGCCCCCGCCCGCGAACCCATCGGCACGCCGTCGCGCACCCTGACGCCGGCCATTCGCATCGGCCACATGGTCTATGCCTCGGGCCAACTCGGCATGCGCCGCAACGAGGCGGACAACTCGATCGGCGCGCAGACGCGTGCGGCGCTCGAGAACACCAAGCGCGTGCTCGAGCAGGCCGGTACGACGATGGAGAACGCCGTGCGCTGCACCGTGTTCCTCGTCGAAGCGGCGGACTTCCAGGCGATGAACGCCGCCTACAGCGAGTTCTGGCCCAGCAATCCGCCGGCCCGCAGCACCGTGGTGGTGAAGGCGCTGGTCGTGCCCGGTGCACTCGTCGAGATCGAGTGCATGGCGGTGATGCCGGGCGCCTAAGGCGCCCGCGGCCGCTAAGCGCGCTTGATCTGCGTCAGCCGTTCCTTCGCAAGTCGACGGCCGGTGGGTGTGGCGGCAAGCCCACCACCGGCCGTTTCCCTGTAGCGCACGTCCATCTCGCGGCCGATCTCGCCCATCGTGTCGATGACTTCGTCGGCGGGAATCGCGAACTCGATGCCGGCAAGCGCCATCTCGATCGCGGCCATCGCGATCGCCGCGCCTGTGGCGTTGCGGAACACGCAAGGGAGTTCGACCAGTCCGCCGAGCGGATCGCAGACGAGTCCGAGCGTCCCTTGCTGCGCGAGCGCGACGGCGAAGCCGACCTGCTTCGGTGAGCCGCCAAGCATCTGCGTCGCGGCGCCGGCGGCCATGCCGGCGGCAGCCCCGGTTTCCGCTTGGCAGCCTCCTTCCGCGCCGCTCAGCGACGCACGATGTGCGACGACCGCGCCGATGAGGCCGGCGGTGGCCAATGCATCAACAAGTTGATCGTCGGTGAGCCGGTGCTTGGTCGCGAGGCCGAGGAGCACGCCAGGCAAGACGCCCGCGCCACCAGCGGTCGGCGCCGCGACGATCACGCCCATCGCCGCATTGACTTCCTGGACCGCCAGCGCACGCATGAGCACTTCCCGGAACACCGTGCCCGCGAGCGGGCCTGCGGCACCGTGCCTGAGCTTGGCGGCGTCTCCGCCGACGAGTCCGCTCGTCGCGCGGAGGTCGCCCGTGAGGCCCTGCTCGATCGCGTGGCGCATGACCTCGAGCGCGCGATGCAAGGCGGCGCGGATGTCCTCGACACTGCGTCCCTGATCGCGCGACTCGATCTCCAGCGCGACCTGCGCGAGCGACTTCCGCTGCGCCTCGGCGTCGGCGATGGCTTCTGCGAGCGACGTGTACATCAGCCGCCCACCTTGTCGATGCGGTGCGTCCACTTCACCCACGGCAACGCCTTGAGCGCCGCACCAACGGCGTCATCGGGGCGCTCGTCCACCTCAATCACCATGAACGCGTCGCCGCCGCGGTGCTTCCGCGTGAGCCGCAGCGTGGCGATGTTCACGTCGTTGTCGCTGAGGATGCCCGAGATGCGCGCGATGCTGCCCTTGATGTCCTCGGCGACCATCACGATGGTGTGGTGCGAGCCGTCGACCTCGACCGGATAGCCGTCGATCTGCGACACCTTGATGCGGCCGGCGCCGAGCGACGCTCCGACCATCACGTGATGGCGATGCTCGCGCGTGACCGTGATGCGCACCGTGTTCGGATGCACCTCGGGCTCGTCGCCCAGCGTGGTCTTCTCGAAGCGCCAGTCGAGGCCTTCCTTCTCCATGATGCCCAGCGCGTCGCGCAGCCGTTCGTCGTCGGGGCGGAAGCCGAGCAAGCCGCCGACGATGGCCTTGTCGGTGCCGTGGCCTTCGCCGGTGCGGGCGAAGGAGCCGTGGAGCTCGATGAGGGCCTTCGTGGGCGTGCCGGCGACGAGATCCCGGGCCACGAGGCCGAGGCGGCAGGCGCCGGCGGTGTGGCTGGAGGACGGGCCGACCATCACGGGGCCGATGATGTCGAGGATGGAGACCATACCTTTAAGCTAATGTCACGGGCATTCGTCAACGACGATCACGAACCACCCCGCAAGACGGGGCGCTACGAGCGGCCGCCTGATGACGCGCCCGACTTCGCCGTGCGCGCGGCGCGGCTGCTGCTCGAGGCCGCGCGGGTCTCCGAGATCGCCGATTGTGAGGCCGCAACCGGCCTGCGGTGGGCGGACCCGCAGTTCGCGGCCGCGGTGGAGGCGATCCGCGCCGAGGCGGAGTTGTCGGGCGACGACCGCCTGGAGACGGTCGCGACCCGATACCTGCGCGGCGTCGGCTGACCGCCGCTGGCTACGGCACCACCCGCGGCGGCACCGCCCGAATCCCATCCCCGAACGTCGTCGCCAGCAGCAGCGTGAGCTTGGTGCCCTCCAGCGCGCTCGGCCAATGCGCCCACTCCGTCAGCGTGTGGTTCTCGCCCCCGTACGAGCGCCCTATCGAGATGCTCGGAATGCCCATCACCACGCCGACGTTCGCATCCGTGCTGCCAGTCGCGAGCGCCTCCGACGCGCCGGGCATGCCGACGCGCACGCCCAAGTGGCGCTGGATGTCGATGGCCGTCTGCACTAACGGATGGCGGCGCGCACCCGCAAGCATCGCCTCGGTGCCACCCGCGCCGTTCTTCTGCTCGACCTCCACCACCAGCTCGACGCGCTCCCGCGCCGCCGACTCCTGCGCGATGCGCGTGATCTGGCGGTCGAGCGAATCGAGCAGCGCCGGATCGCTCGAGCGCAGATCGACGGTGAAGAACAGATCCTGCGGGATGCCGTTGAAGATCTCGCCGCCGTGCACCTGGCCGACGTTGATCACCGCGCCGTTCGGCAGCGGCGGTGGCTGCAGCGCATAAATGCGCTGGATGGCGTCCGCCAAGGCGCGCACGGGCGTCGGCTCGCCGCGCGAGCGTAATGTGTGCGCCCCCGCGGCCTTGTAGCGATAGCGCGTCCAATAGATGCCGAGCGCGCCATAGCTGATGGGCCCGAGCCCGCCGTCCATCGCGATGAGCAGGTCAGGGCGCGGGTTGTTGGCGAGCCAATGGGCCATCCCGCGCAGCCCGACTTCCTCCTGCACGGTGCCGACGAACACGAGGTCACCCTTGGTGCGGATGCGCGCGGCGTTCAGCGCGCGGATCGTCGCCAGCATGTTCGCGACGGACGCGCTGTTGTCGAACACGCCGGGCGCGCGCAGCGTGTCGCCGTCGCGGCGCACGCGCGTGTCGGTCTCCTTGGGGAACACGATGTCCATGTGCGCGGCGAAGACGATCGTCGGGCCGCCGCCCGTGCCGGCGCGCACACCGGTGACGTTGCCCATCGAGTCCACGCTGACGCGCAGGCCGGCCTTCTCCATCTCGGCCTTCACGTACGCGCCGCGCTCTTGTTCGAAGCCCGGCTGGCCGGGCATCTGCGCGATGTGGATCCACTCCTCGACCTGCTTCGGCATGCCCTGCTCGAGGTGCGCGAGCGCCGCGCGGATGTCCGGGCGATTCAGCAGCGCGGGGTCCCAGGCGGTGGGATAGCTCTGCTGGGCGTCGAGACCGATCGCCGCTGACAAGAGCAGCGTGAGTCCCGCGACGAAGTGGCGCGCGTCCGCGCGCGGCATGAACCAAGGCATCATGAGCCGGCAATCTCCCGCATCCACGCGCCGATGGCGCGCTCGAAATAGCGTGGGTTGAAGAGCGTCCAGTCGGACATCGCCGCAGGCATGCGGAACGCGGCGCCTGCCGCCTCTGCACTGATCCCACGCGCCTGCGCATCGCGCGCGGCGCGCTCGACGAGGGTGAGCAGTTCAATGTATGCGTCCATCCCCGCCGCATCGGTGGTCCCGCCATGTCCAGACACGTAGACGCGCGCATCCAGCCCGCGGAGACGGCGCACCGCCGCCGTCAGCCGCGACGGCCGCGCGTCCACGAAGTTCGGGAACATGCCATACCACACGAGATCACCGCCGAACACGACGCCGTCGTCCTCGACGACGACCGCCACGTCCGACGCGGTGTGGCCGCCCAGTGAGAGCAGGCGCACGCGGCGCCCGCCGAGGTCCAGCACCTGCTCGCCCTCCGCGGGGATGACCAGCGCATCGCCGAGGAGATGCACGGGGGCGTTCTGGTTACGCTCGAGGACGTCGTCGCGTGTCTGCGCCGTGCAGTGCAGATCAGCCCCAGCCTCGCGGGCACCGGTGAGCCCGCCCGTGTGGTCCGCGTGGTAGTGGGTGAGCACCACCTGCGTGGGTTCGCGACGGGTCAGCGCCCGGGCGCGTTCGCGCATCCAGCGCGCGCCGGCGTCACCCCCGAAGGCCTCCACCATCAGCACGCCATCACGCCCGGCGATCAGGCCGCCGTTGCAGAGCGTCGTGCGGTCCGCGAGCGGCGTCGAGAGCATGGCCCACACGTCCCGGCCAACCGGGGTCAGGGTTCCCCATGGCTCCACGGCGGCCGGCGCGGACATCGGTGACATCCCATGCGCGGCGGCCCAGCCCGCGGGCGGACGCAGCGATCCCAGCAGGGCGCCCGCACCCGCGGACGCCGTCCAACGAAGAAAGTCCCGACGGGTACTCGCGGAGTCGCTCGGCATGGGCGTATATGATAGGGGCGCGCCTCGGGCTTCAACACCCATGCGCCCCTCGCGCGTAGTCTGGAGGTACGCTCGCCCACTGCGACCGGTGGACGGGACTCGGCGTTTGCGATGTGGTCGGACCTGTTCCCTTTCCCTGACCGTTCCGCCGCGGCGGCGGTCATCACCGGAGTTCGATGTGAAAGTGATTCGCTCCCTCCTGGGCCTCAGCCTGCTGGCGGCTACGGCACTCCAGGCCCAGCAGACCTCCCGCACGGAACCCATCACCGCGCTGCGCGACAACGGGTCCGGCTTCCACGCCTTGGTCGGCGCCCGCGTCGTCACCGCGCCGGGTCAGGTCGTGCAGAACGCGACCATCGTCATCCGCAACGGGCTCATCGTCTCGGTGGCGGCCAACCAGGCGGCGCCGGCCGGCGCCCGCGTGTGGGATCTCAAGGGTCAGACGGTCTACCCCGGATTCATCGACGCCCACGCCGATCTCGGTGTCGGCGAAGTGCCGGAGGGCGGCGACATCGGCCCCACGCACTGGAATCCGCAGGTGCGCGCCTGGTACAGCACCGCCTCGACCTTCCGCGACGACAGCACGCGCCGTCGCAGCCTCCGTTCGCTGGGCTTCGGCACGGCGCTCGCGGTGCCCAAGCAGGGCATCTTCCGCGGCAAGGCCTCGGTGGTGAACCTCGGCGAGGTCGGAAGCCGCGAACGCCTGCTGCGCGGCGACCTCGTGCAGACGCTCGGATTCAACCGCTCCTTCCAGCTCGGCGGCGGCTATCCGAACTCGGCGATGGGCGTGTCGGCCCTCATGAAGCAGACGTTCATGGATGCCGAGTGGTACATCCGCGCGTGGGCCGCGTATGAGCGCAGCGGCCGCGCGATCCTCCCGCCCGAGACCAGCGAAGCGCTGAACTCGCTGAAGGACGCCGTGCAGGGACGCCAGCCGGTGCTCTTCCAGACCGCCAGCGAGGAGGAGTACCTCCGCGCCGCGGCCATCGCGGCGGAGTTCAAGCTGACGCCGTGGTACCGCGGCAGCGGCGACGAGTATCGCATCGTCGACGTGCTCCGCGGCCGCACGAATCCGCTGATCATCCCGCTCAACTTCCCGGACGCGCCGGAACTCGGCAGCCCCGAGGCCGCGCTCAATGTGTCGCTCGGTCAGCTCCGGCACTGGTACCTCGCGCCGACCAATGCGGCGCAGCTCGCCAGCGCCAACGTGCCGTTCGCCATCACCACCGACGGTCTCTCGTCGCTGAATCAGTTCCTGCCGAACCTGCGCGTCGCCGTCGCGCGCGGTCTCGCGCCCGATAAGGCGCTGGCCGCCCTCACGACGACGCCGGCCGGCTGGCTGGGCATCGAGCGCACGCACGGCACCATCGCCGCGGGCAAGGTCGCGAACCTCGTGATCGCCGACGGCGACCTGTTCACCGAAGAGTCGAGCATCGTGGACGTGTGGGTGCAGGGCACGCGCTACGGCGTGACGCGCCCGCCGCAGATCGATCCGCGCGGTACCTGGAGCATCACCACCGAAGACGCCGCGGGCTTCGCGGCCACGCTGCGCATCGAGGGGCCGCTGAACCGCGTGCGCGGCACCATCGAAGTCGGCAACCGCCGCCCCATCAACCTCGCGACCGCGCGCATCATCACGGAGACGGGCCGTCTCGAGGCGACGTTCAACGGCGAGGCGCTCGGCTACCAGGGCACCATCCTGCTCACCGGCTCCGTGCGCGGTGAGGAGTTCTTCGGCTGGATGTCGCTGCCGAACGGCGCCGACCCCGCCTACCGCGGCACGCGCACCGAGACCTTTGAAGGTCCGGCCCGCGGCGCCGTGGCGTCGCGCGTGCCGGCAATCGACTTACCGTGGGTGCGCCCGTCGATGGAGTTCGGCCGCGCTGCGCCGCCGGAGCAGCCGGCTGCCGTGCTCGTGCGCAACGCGACGGTGTGGACCTCCGGCCCGCAGGGTCGCCTCGAGAACGCGGATCTCCTCGTGCGCGCCGGCAAGGTCGTGCAGGTGGGGCAGCGCCTGGCCGCGCCGGCTGGCGCCGTCGTCATCGACGGCACGGGCAAGCACGTCACGCCGGGCCTCATCGACCCGCACACGCACACCGGCGTCAGCGCCGTGAACGAGAGCGGCTTCGCCATCGTGCCGGAAGTGCAGATGGGCGACGTGCTCACGATCAACAACATCTGGATGTACCGACAGCTGGCCGGCGGCCTGACGATGCAGATGGTCAAGCACGGTTCGGCCAACCCGATCGGTGGCGAGAACGTGTTCGTGAAGAACCGCTGGGGTTCCCTGCCCGACCAGCTGCGTCTCGAGAACGCGCCGCGCACGGTGAAGTTCGCGCTCGGCGAGAATCCGAAGCGTAATCCGAATCGCTATCCGAACACGCGCATGGGCGTGCAGGAGATCATCCGCGACCACTTCCTCGCCGCGCGCGACTACAAGGCCGAGTGGGACCGCTGGAACGCCGATCGTACGAAGGCCGGCATTCCGCCGCGCCGCGACCTCCGCATGGAGGCGCTGGTGGACATCCTCGAGCAGCGTCTGTTGGTCTCGTCGCACGGCTACCGCGCGGACGAGTTCCTGGCGCTGGTGCGCCTCGCTGAGGAGTTCGGCTTCAAGGTCCAGACGCTGCAGCACGGCGTCGAAGCGTACAAGATCGCCACGGAGCTCAAGAACTCCGGCGTCGCCGCCGTGGTGTGGAGCGACTGGGGCGCGTTCAAGCTCGAGTCGTACGACGCCACCAACTACAACGCGCGCCTGCTGCTCGAGGCGGGCGTGGTGACCTCGCTGCACTCGGATGACGCCGAGATCTCCACGCGCATGAACTGGGAGGCCGGCAAGCTCCTGCGGTCGGGCGTGGAGGAGGTGCAGGCCTTGCAGACCGTGACGATCAACGCGGCGCGCGCCGTGGCGATCGACAAGCGCGTCGGCTCGCTCGAGCCGGGCAAGGATGCCGACTTCGTGATCTGGAACGGCAACCCGCTCTCGCAGTTCACGCGCGCCGAGCAGACCTGGGTGGACGGCCGCCGCTACTTCTCGTTGGAAGAAGACGCGCGGCTGCGCGCCGAGGTCGATCGCCAGCGCAACCAGCTGATCCAAGCCGTGCTCGCCGCCGGCGGGAACGATCCCAACGTCAACAACCGTCCGGCCCAGCGCGGCGGCGGACAGGAGCGCCACTAACATGAAGAGCATGCAACGCATCCTCGGAGGCGCCGCCGCGGCGCTCGCCTTGAGCGCGACGGTCGCCGCGGCGCAGGTGCGCATGACGGTCCCGCCGCAGTCGCAGCCGGTCGTGCTGCGCGGTGCCACCATCCACACCGTGACGAACGGCACCATCACCAACGGCAGCATCGTGCTCGACGGCGGCAAGATCATCGCCATCGGCCAGAACGTCGAGGTGCCGCGCGGTGCGCGCATCGTCGATGTCTCGGGCAAGCACATCTACCCGGGCCTCATCGACGCCTACAGCGCGGTCGGCATCACGGAGATCGGCGCGGTCGACGTCTCGAATGACATCAACGAGATCGGCGACTTCAACCCGAACGTGCGCGCCGAAGTCGCCGTGAACGCCGAGAGCCGGCACATCGGCACGACGCGCTCGGCGGGCGTGCTCGTGGCCATGACCACGCCGGGCGGTGGTGTGATCTCGGGGCTGACCTCGGCGATGTCGCTCGAGGGCTGGACCTGGGAGGAGATGTCGATGAAGGGCGCCGCGGCACTCAACGTGAATTGGCCCGACCCCAACGCGCGTCCGCGTCGCTTCGGCGGCGGTGGCCCGCCGGGTGGCTTCCCGGGCGCGGGTCCGCGTCCGGCGCCGAAGACCTACGCCGAGCAGGTGCAGGAGCTGCGCGACTTCTTCGCCGAGGCGCGGGCGTACCGCGATGCCAGGGCGGCGAACCAGCAGATGCGCACGGACACGCGCTATGCGGCGATGATTCCCGTGCTCAACCGTGAGATTCCCGTCGTCGTCGCGGCCGAGGGCGTGGCGCAGATCAACGACGCCATCACCTGGGCCAAGGAAGAGAACGTCCGGCTCATCATCCGCGGCGGGCGCGATGCAATCCACGTCGCGGACCGCCTCAAGGCAGAGAACGTGCCGGTGATCCTCACGGCGACGATGGCCGCGCCGAACCGCGACTACGAAGGCTACGACGGCGCGTACAGCACGCCGGCGCAGCTCTTCCGCGCGGGCGTGAAGTTCGCCATCGCCGGCGAGTCGGGCGGCCTCTATAGCAACCGCCTACCCTGGGACGCCGGCGTGGCCGTCGCCTTTGGCCTGCCGGAAGAGGAGGCGCTCAAGGCGGTGACGATCAACGCCGCCGAGATGCTCGGCGTGTCGGACAAGGTCGGCTCGCTGGAGGTCGGCAAGCAGGCGACGCTGCTCATCACCACGGGCACGCCGCTGGACATGACGACGAACATCGAGCAGGCCTATATCCAGGGCCGCGAGATCGACATGAACGACATCCAGAAGCACTTCTTCCGGAAGTACATGGAGAAGATCAAGCAGCAGCAGGGGAATATCGCGATGTAGGGGCGCAGGCGGCACCATGTATCGCTCCGCGCAAGGGAGAGGCCCGGACACCGATTGGTGCCCGGGCCTCTCGCTCTTCGCGACAGCCTGCGGTCAGTTCTCGATCGCCTTGAGGAACGTCTCGCGTCGTTCACGTAGCCGAAGCATTTCGGCTTGAAACGCCGGCGCCTCACGCTGTGGATTCCACACCGCGCTGAGTTCGGCGGTGTACCGCCAACTGACGAGCCCCACGTCGATGGCGTGGCGCAGCATATCCAGTGCCGCATCCTGCTCACCGGCGATCGCGAGGATTTCGGCCAAGAACAGCGTCCACTGCGAATCCTCGCTCACGGTCGGGTTGTCCCGCCAACTCCCGACCATCGCGAGCGCGCGTCGGCCGTCGCCTCGCACGGCATCGCGCGCCGCACGCAGCAGTTGCCAGCCCAGATCCTCGGAGGTCGAGTCGCCGAGGCTGTCCCAGATGCGGATCGCGGCCTCGCGATTGTCCATCCACGCGTAGGTGAGCCCCGCGACCACGGAGGCCATCGGCGTCGGGGCAATCTTGACGAGTCGCTCGCAGTGGGAGGCCGACGCACGGAGGTCGCCTGCGGCGAACGTCTCGAGGGCGCGGCCGTACGCACCCCACATGTCCCACGGATCGATCGCCTCCAAGCGGTCGAGCGCGTCGCGTGCCTCGTCGAGCAGCTCAAACCACGCACACAAGAAGCCGAACAGAGAGAGCGAAAAGGCGTGATTCGGCTCCGCCGCGAGCGCGCGACGTGCGAGCCGCACGGCACCCGCGGAATCGGCATCGCTCGCCGAGATCCATGCGAGCGTCGCGAGCGCATCCGCATTCTCGGGATCTATCTCCAGCGCCCTCGTGAGGAGCCGCGACGCCTCCGCCCGATGCGCGCGGCAGCGCGCCGGGTCGGGTTCGAATCCGCCATTCACAATCTGGAATTCGGCGTTGGCCATCGCGACCAAGAGGGGGACCTGTTCCCCCAGCAGCGCGATTCCGGATTGTAGTAGCGCCTGCGCCCGCTGCAGGCCCTCGAACGAGAACTGCATGATGTCGAGATTGGCTCGCCGAGCGATGTCCAGCACGCGTGGATCGCGGATTGGACGCGCTGCCAGCTTGGCGTCCTCGCGCGGCGACAACGCCACGTGCAGGGCCTCGACGATGCCGCGAGCGACTTGCTCCTGCAAATCGAACGGATCGTCCAGCGCGCCGTCGAACCGCTCGCTCCACACGGCGACGTCCAGCAGGGCATCGACGATATCGGTCGTGACGCGCACGCGTTGGCCCGAGCGGCGCACGCTGCCGGACACGATGTAGCGGACGCCGTACTCGCGGCCAATCTCGGCCGTCGTCTGCGCGCTGCCACGCAGGCGCGCAGAGACCGAGCGCGACATCACGCGCAACCCCGAAAGCTTCGACAGCGTGCCGATCACTTCCTCGCCGAGCCCATCGGCGAACTCCGTCGTCTCGGCGGCATCGCCCACCGCGCTGAACGGCCGCACCACGAGCGAAAGGAGCGTCGGCACAGCGACCCTCGCGCCACTGAGGGCATCGAGCATCGCGGCGCTGAACGCCGCGGCAGAGCTGTGCCGATCGCGAGGGTCCAGCGCCAAGGCGCGACCAACCGCGTGGTCGAGCGACTCCGGGATATCGCTGCGGATTGCGCACAGACTCGGTACGGTGCCCGTGAGGCGGCGCGCAAGCGTGGCCTGCGCGGTTGCGGCACGGAACGGCGGAGTCCCAGTGAGCATCTCGAACAGCATGCAGCCGAGGGCGTACACGTCGGCCGCGGGGCCGACGTCGCTGCCATCCGTCAGCTGCTCCGGGCTGATGTAGTCCGGCGTGCCCACGAAGAGACCGGTGCCCGTCAGCCCCTGCGCCGCGCCATCGGATGGCAATGCGATGCCGAAGTCGGCCACAAGCGAGTGACCGTGGGAGAGCAGCACATTCTCCGGCTTGATGTCCCGATGGACGATGCCCCGGCCGTGGGCATACTCGAGCGCGTCAGCGACCTCGCGGGCAATCTGCACAGCCGTGCTCACCTCGAGGCGCGTCTCGCGTTGGAGTCGCGCCCGCAGGGTCTCTCCCTCGATCAGCGGCATCACGAAGTGCAGGCGGCCCGCCGCGATCCCAGAGTCGAACACGGGCACGATATGCGGGTGGCTGAGGCTCGCCGACAGCCGAATCTCGCGCGAGAAGCGTTCTCCCTCGCGCAGCTCTGACTCTTGGGTCGTCAGCACTTTGATGGCCACGCGCCGCCCGTGCCGCGTGTCGTCGGCCGCATAAACCGCGGCCATTCCCCCGCGTCCGATCTCTTCGCGGAGGTCGTAGCGGCCTCGGAGCGCATCCCGCAAGGCAGCGGCCGGATCAGACATGTAGGAACATGAGAGAACCGGAACCTAGCCCTGTCGCCTCTGGGTACGCCACAGCGGCGTTCAGATCGCTCACGGTCCCTACCGGCTGCCGCGCAGGTGCTCGGCGACGAGCACGGCCGCGCGACTCTGCTCGATGGCGGGCGTCAACTCCGTGGCGGTTTGGGCGGGACCAACTCATGACGAGAAGCTCGCCGTCGCGGGGCAATGGCGGAAGGGCCGCAGGCTCGCGGAGTGCCGCGCACGCCCGTAGGTTCTCCGGATGTCGCTCTCGACGGAACGCCTCTCCGCCGCCCTCGACGGTCGCTACCGCATCGAGCGCGAACTCGGCGCCGGCGGAATGGCAACCGTGTATCTCGCGCACGACCTGAAGCACGATCGCAAGGTAGCGGTGAAGGTCCTCAAGCCGGAACTCGCCGCCGTGCTCGGCGCCGAGCGTTTCGTGGTCGAGATCAAGACCACGGCCGCGCTGCAGCATCCGCACATCCTGCCGCTCTTCGACAGCGGCGAGGCGGGCGGCTTCCTCTACTACGTGATGCCCTTCATCGAGGGCGAGACGCTGCGCGACCGCCTGAACCGCGAGTCGCAGCTCGGTGTGGATGAAGCCGTACGCATGGCCTGCGACATCGCCGATGCGCTGCACTACGCGCATGAGCACGGCGTCATCCACCGCGACATCAAGCCGGAGAACATCCTGCTGCAGAACGGCCGCCCGATGGTGGCCGACTTCGGCATCGCGTTGGCGGTGAGTGCGGCGGCGGGCGGGCGGATGACGGAGACCGGCTTGAGCCTCGGGACGCAGCACTACATGAGCCCCGAACAGGCGACCGCCGAGAAGGAGATCACGTCGCGTAGCGATGTGTATTCGCTGGCGAGCGTGCTGTACGAGATGCTGACCGGCAACCCGCCGCACACCGGCGCGACGGCGCAGCAGATCATCATGAAGATCATCACCGAGCAGGCACAGGACGTGACGGCGCTGCGCAAGTCGGTGCCGGCGCACGTGGCGGATGCGGTGGCGCAGGCGTTGGAGAAGCTGCCGGCGGATCGATTCAGTTCGGCGTCCGCCTTCGCGGCGGCCTTGCAGGGTGGCAGCGCCCCGGGCACGCGGGTCCGGGCGCACGGGGGAAGCCGCGTGACCGCAGGCGGGACGGCCGCAGTCACCGGCGGCCCTTGGCGCAGCGTGGCGCTCGTTGCCGCAGCGCTGGCGATTGCTGCATCGCTGACCGCGTTCTGGGCGCTCGGCCGCGCGCGCCCCGCCGAGCGCGTCAAGTTCACGTATCGGCCCATCCTGCCCGGCAATGACCGCCAGTGGGTGGACATCTCCAGCGACGGCCGCAGCATCCTGCAGGTCGTGCGCGACTCGAACGGTACGGATCTCGTGGCCATCCGCGACCTCGCGTCGGCGACGATGCGCCTCGTCGCGGGCACCGAGGGCGCGCGTGATCCGACGTTCACGCCCGACGGCGCATCGATCGTCTTCCAGACCCAAGGCACCATCCGCCGCGTGCCCGTCGGTGGCGGTCCGTCCTCCGTGTTGGTGGACTCCGGCTACACCTCCGGCCTCGGGATCCATCCCGATGGCAGCCTGCTGCTCTCGGCGCTCGGCCGCGGATTGATCCGGGTACGGCCGGGCCAACGCACGCAGGAGACGATCACGGTCCTCGACAGCTCGCGACGCGAGTTCGCGCATTGGTACCCGGAGGCCCTGCCGGGCGGTCGCGTCGTGATCTACACCTCGTACAGCAGCCCGGCGAATCAGTCGCGCATCGAGGCGGTGGATCTGGAGTCCGGCGAGCAGACGGTGCTCGTCCGCGACGCCGTCTTCGGACGCTACGTACACACGGGCCATCTCCTGTTCGCCCGCGCCGGTGCGGTCTTCGCCGTCCGCTTCGACCCCAAGACCTTGCAGACCGTCGGCGAGGCGGAACCGGTCATCGAGGATGTGTACTGGAGCCTGACCAACGGCCTCGCCGGGTTCGGCGTCGCGGACAACGGCACGCTCGTGTACATCCGCGCCTCGGAGGCCGTCGTCACCAAACAGGTGGTGTGGGCCGACCGCAGCGGCCGCGTCACCCCCGTGCTGCAGGAGCCGGGCAGCTGGTCCGAGCCGCGGCTCTCGCCGGATGGGCGCTGGATTGCCCTCACCCGCACCTCGCCGGACCAGCAGATCTGGCTGTTCGACAACACGCGGCGCGTGCTCTCGCAGTTCAGCCGATTCTCCGACGGCATCGCGTTCGGGCCGGTGTGGACGCCGGACTCGCGCGCCCTCGTGTTCGCCCGCGAAGTGCCGCAGTACAACATCCATCGCCAGCGCCTCGACTCACAGGCCGACGAGGCGCTGATCGACACGCGGCATGACAAGGTGCCGTCGAGCGTGTCGGCTGACGGCCATCGAGTCGTGTACTACGAGGTCGTCAGCGAGACGCGTTTGACCGTGACGGACCTTCGCACGGGAGCCTCGCGGCAGATCGGCGACAGCAACCTCGACGGGTACACCGCCGATTTCTCCCCGGACGGCCGCTGGATTGCCTATGACGAGTTTGACGCGGCTGGGACGGTGAACACCTATGTGCGTCTGGCGGACGGAACCGGCGGACGTCGCCAGGTTTCTGCTGACGGTGGCGACCAGCCGATCTTCGCGCGCAACGGCCGCGAGATCACGTATCGCAAGGGCGATGCGGTGTACGCGGTGTCCTTCGAGTCCACGTCGGGGGAGATCGGCACACCGACCCTGCTCTTCCGACTACCAGATGGCGGGCGGCTGAACGGCGGACGGACACGAGGCTACGACGTGACGCCGGACGGCCAGCGCTTCCTGTTGATCCGCCCCATCGACCGGCCTGGGGCGGCGCCGAACGTCGTGATCACCAACTGGACGGACGAGCTGCGGAAGAAGTTGCCGCGCTAGACAGAGCGCCGGCGCGTCAGCGCCGCGTCCCCTGCACCGCCGACAGCCAGTTCTCGATCACGCGCACTGAGAGGATGCTCTCGTCCGCGATGCGCATCGTACTGCGCACCATCACGAAGCGGCCATCCGGCGTCACGTCGTACGGCGTGAACCAACTGGAAGCGATCTCGGCCATCGCGCGGGGCAGCTCGAACAGTGCCTGCGGCTCGTCGGCCTCGGGTGACGCCGCGCCGCGGAACCGAGCCGCCATCAACCGGAACTGCGGATCGACGTAGTAGAGCTCGAGTCCGTCGCGCGACCAGCGCGGCGCCGCACCGCCGGCGACCGAGACGGGCAACTTCGCCCCGCGCACATCGGGAAAAGGGCGTACCAAGACCTCGTCACGCCCACTCTCGTTCGAGACATACACAATCCACCGCCCGTCGGGCGAGAGTTCGAACGAGTGCTCATCAAACTCGGTCGCGAGGAGCGGCGTGAGTGTATCGGCGACGTCGAGCCGGCGCACCAAGATATCGCGCCCGCCGGCGACGGCACCCTGCGCCCCGCGCCGCACGATGAGCCACCGGCCATCGGCGCTGATCGACGCCTCGTTGAGCTCTCCGCGCAGCAACAGCGAGTCGCCACCCGCGCCGTCCGCGCGGCGCAGGTACACGCCATCGTCCGCCACGAAGACGATATGCTGACCGTCCGCCGTCCAACTCGGTCGGCGTTCCGCCGTCTGGCCGAACGTGACGCGAGCCAGCGACCCACGCGGCAGCGCCTTGCGCCACACATCGTCGCCGGACTCCGTGCGCAAGCCGATCGCGAGACTCCGCCCGTCTGGCGACACGCGCCAGCCGAAATCTCCCGCCGTGGCGGTGAGCCGGAAACTGAACGACGAATCGATCGCGGACACGCGGCCCGTGCGGTCGATGGACACCAATTCATAGATTCCGCTGCCCGGCGCAGCGCCGCGCCGATACACCAGGGTGCCGCTCTTCGACAGCGCTAGGTACGACGACGCCCCGATGGTGCCGACAGAGTCAAGCACGGGCCGCCGAGCGACGCCGACGCTGAGCGTACGTGGGTCGAAGCTCGCGATCCACCCGACCTGCGTCAGGCTACTCACGAGCAGCAGCTCGCCATTCGGCAGCGGCTCGACGAAGCGGATATCGGGGGTCACGAACGTCGCCGAACGGGTCTTGAGGTCGAGCGCCCAGAGCGAGGGCACGGCACACGGCGCCGCGCACCCGGTGAAGAGCACGAGCGAGCTGCCCGGGAGCGGCGCGAGCCCCGAGACGTTCAGGGTGTCGGACGACCACAGGTCGTCGACCTCGCCGCCTTCGCTGGAGACGCGACGGACCATCCGACCCGGGTGCGCCACGTAGAGGATCGTGCCGTCCTCGAGCCATGCCACGCCGCGCGGAACGTTCGCCGCTTGGCGCGCGAGCACCGTGGACGCACCCCCCGACAGGTTCACGCGCGTGAGCGACCGCCCGCGGATGAGCGCGAGGGACTGGTTGTTCGGCGAGACGGCGACCGCCGTCACCAGATCGGTGCCGGGAATGAGCACGGCGTCGACGCTATCGCGGCGCTTGATCCACAGGTGCGGCACAGCCGAGCCCACCCCGCCGCTCGCTGCGTAGATCACTTGTTCACCGTCCGAGGTGATGGCGACGGGCCCGCGATCGTCCGGGAGCGCGTCCCCTGCCGTGGCGAGCCGATACGCAACCACGGGAGGCGCCACGGTGGGTCGAGCGGCGATCCATGCCGCGAGCGCCACCACCGTAACGCTCGCGACCGCCAGCGCCACGCGCTCAATCCGCCTGGTGCCCGACGGCGCTGACACCGCCGCCACTGCAGCGCCCGTGCCCCGATAGTGCACGTTCCCCAACGCATCGCTGAACGCGCGCGCCGTCGCGAACCGATCCGCCGGCACCTTCTCCAATGCCGTCGCCAACGCCGCCGTCACATGAGCCGGCACGTTCCGCCGCAGTTTGTCCACGCGCGGCGCCGGCTCGGCGATGATCTTCATGATGATCGCCTGCGCCGAGCCCCCGCCGTGCGGCGGCTCGCCGGCGAGCATCTCAAAACACACGCTGGCGAGCGAGTAGACGTCTGAGCGCGCCGTGAGGTCCTTGTCCGCGGTCGCCTGTTCGGGGCTCATGTAGTGCGGCGTGCCGAGGCTGAGCCCCGTCTCGGTCATCCGCCCGCCCGCGGCCGCACTCACCGCCAGCGCGATGCCGAAGTCCATCACCATCGCGCGCCCATCGTGCAACAGGATGTTCTCGGGCTTGATGTCGCGGTGGATCACGCCATGTCGGTGCGCGTAGTCCAGCGCGTCGGCAATCTCCCGGGTGATGCGCAGCGCCTCGTCCACGCTGAGCTGCGTCTCGCGGTTCAGGCGCTCGCGGATCGTCTCGCCTTCGATGTACGGCATCACGTAGTACAGGAAGCCGCCCGCCTCGCCCGAGTCGAACAAGGGCAGGATGTGCGGGTGGCTGAGCGCGGCCGTGGTCTTGATCTCCTGCACGAAGCGCTCGGCGCCGAGCACGGCGGCCAGCTCCGGCTTCAGGACCTTGATGGCGACTTTTCGGTCATGCTTCAGGTCGGCGGCGAGGAAGACCGTAGCCATGCCGCCCGCACCGAGCTCGCGCTCGATGCGGTAGCGGTCTTCCAGAGCGGTCGTCAGGCGATCAGGGATGTTCATGGCCAGTGGACGCTAGCGCGGCAGCAGGCGCCGAAGCTCCGCAAAGAGATTGTAGGTGACGATCGGCACCGGCGCATCGCCCTCACGGAGCCCAAGGCTCCGCGTCATCAGGAATCGCCCGTCCGGCGCGACATCCCAGGGCGTGTAGAAGGCCGTCTCGACGGCAAGGAGCTCCCGCGGCACAGGGAATAGGGCACGCGGCTCGCTGACCACAGGTGTGGTGCCTGCGGTGAAGTCGACCGCCATCATCTGCCGGTCGAGCGACAGGAAGAAGATCTCGCGGCCGTTGCGTGACCACAGGGGGGCTTCACCCCCGCCGAGCGACACCTGCACGCGAACGCGGTCGACGTCTGGAAATGGGCGGACAAACAGTTCACGTCGGCCGGATTCGTTCGACTGATACAGCAACCAGTTGCCGTCCGGCGAAAGCGACGGGGCCGTCTCATCGTACTGCTGCGTCGCCAGCAACGGACGAAGCGCCGTGTCGACGCCGATGCGCATGGCAAGGATGTCGCGTCCACCGTCGACAGAACTGGCCGCGCCGCCGCGTGCCAACAGCCACTTCCCGTCGGGAGACATCCGGACTTCGTTGAGCTGGCCGCGCAGGATGACCGAGTCACGTCCCGTGCCGTCTGCGCGACGCACACGTACGTCCGTTACGGTGGGGAACACCAGCGATTTGCCGTCCGGCATCCACCGCGGCCGGAACTCGCCCGCCGCATCGATCGTGGCACGAGTGAGCGGACCGCGGGGCAACTGCTTGACCCAGATGTCGTCGCCAGATGCGGTGGCGAGACCGATGGCGACGCGCGAACCGTCGGGGGAGAGAGACCAGCCGTGGTTGCTGCCGGTGACGGTCATGCGCAGGGGACCCATCGCCGGGTCGACTTGCTCCTGACGGCCGTTCCGGTCGACCCAGACGAACTCCTGCGTGCTCCCGAACCCGGCGCTCCCGCCGTTCATCGCGATCATCGTGCCGTCTGCACCGATCGAAGCGGAACCGGGCGCTTGGATGCTCAGCGTGCTGAAGAGCTGCACGGGGTCACCCCGCATCTCCAGCGACGAGGCGTCGAACCGCACGGCCAGGAGCGCGCCGCCCCGTTCGAACAGCAAGTGCCCGCTCGCGGCATGTACACCGAGCAACGAGCCCGAGACCAAAGCCTTCGCGCTGTCAGTCCGAAGGTCGAACACGTGCAGGTCGCAGTCGATCACCGAGGCGCAGCTGAGGAACAAGAACGCGTCGCGCCCGGCGATCGGAGAGGGAAGGACCGCGGCGCGACCTTCCCTGAGCAGCCCGAGCCGCCGCGATTCGCCTCCGGACGCCGGAACAAGGAAGATCTCCATCAAGCTCGGGTTGTCTGCCGGGGCGGCGGTATACAGCACGCGCTCGTTGTCGAGCCAGGCGATTCCGAACGGCAGCGCCGTGGGTTCTGCGACGACGACAGACGCCCCACCGGTGACCGGCATGATCCGGACTCGTCCCGAGTTGTCGAAGGCGAGGCGCCTGCCATCGGGCGAGATGGCTATGTAGCCCGCACCGACACTCCCGGGAATCGGATCAGCGGTCGCCTGATCGCGACGCTTGATCCACAGTTGCGGGACCGCCGGATTCCCGGGCACCGGGCCGTGGTACACGAGGAACGAACCATCGGGAGCGGGCACCGGCGCGGGGTATCCCGGCACCAGCATCTGCGAGTCCGGCAACGCGAGCTGGAAGCGCGTGACCGGCTGCTCCGGCTGCGGTCGCAGGGCGAGGAACACCGCGGCGACCGTGGCCACCGCGGCAATGACACTCGCGGCGAGCAACGGCGCGCGCGCGGCGGCGCGCGCGGCCATCGCCTGCGCGCCAACGCCTGTCATCGTCGTGAACGCAGGATTCGCCAACGCCTCGGCGAACTTCTCCGCGCTCTCGAAGCGATCCGCCGGCAACTTCTCCAACGCCTTCGCCACCGCCGCCGCCACGTGCGGTGGCACGGTCTTGCGATGCAGCGTCACCGGCTCCGGCTGCTCGGTGATGATGCGCATGATGATTTGCTGCGCGCTCGAGCCCACGTGCGGCGGGTTGCCGGTGAGCATCTCGTAGCAGACACTCGCCAGCGAGTAGACGTCGCTGCGGCCCGTGATCTCCTTCTCGGCCGTCGCCTGCTCGGGACTCATATAGTGCGGCGTGCCGAGCGAGAGGCCGGTCTCGGTCATCCGCCCGCCCGCCGCCGCGCTCACGGCCAGCGCGATGCCGAAGTCCGCCACCATCGGGCGGCCGTTCGCCAGCAGGATGTTCTCCGGCTTGATGTCGCGATGGATCACGCCGTGCGCGTGCGCGTAGTGCAGCGCCTCGGCGATCTCACGCGTGATGCGCACCGCCTCGTCCACGCTGAACTGCGTCTCGCGGTTCAGCTTGTCGCGCAGTGTCTCGCCGTCGATGAACGGCATCACATAGAACAGGAAGCCGTCCGCCGTGCCCGAATCAAAAAGCGGCAGGATGTGCGGATGCTGCAGGGCCGCCGTCGTCTTGATCTCCACCACGAAGCGCTCGGCGCCGAGTACGGCGGCGAGCTCTGGCTTCAAGACCTTGAGCGCGACCTTGCGGCCGTGCTTGAGGTCTTCGGCGAGGTAGACGTTGGCCATGCCACCCGCGCCGAGCTCGCGCTCGATGCGGTAGCGGTCCGCGAGGGCGGCCTGCAGGCGTTCGGGCGTGGGCATCGTCGTGCAAAGGTCGCCGCCGTGCGCGGTCACCGCCAGAGCAGTTCGCGAGAATATGGCTGGAGGTGCGCGCGGTCCCGTTCCCTGCCATCTTCCCCGACACGATGTCGCCCGCGTCCGCCGTTCCCGCTTCGCTCGCCGATCGATACAGCATCCTCCGCCCCCTCGGGTCCGGAGGCATGGCCACCGTGTACCTGGCCCGCGACCTCCGCCACGATCGCGACGTCGCCCTGAAGCTCCTGCGGCCCGATATCGCCGACGCCCTCGGACGCGAGCGCTTCGTCCGCGAGATCCGCGTCGCCGCACGGCTCACCCATCCGCATATCCTCCCGCTCTACGACTCGGGTGAAGCCGATGGTGCGCTGTTCTTCGTGATGCCGGTCATGGAGGGCCTGACCCTCCGCGCCCTCATGGACCGCGAAGGACCGCTGCCCGTCGAGACCGCGGCGCGGATCGCCAGCGAAGTCGCCGACGCGCTCGACTACGCGCATCGCCAAGACATCGTGCACCGCGACATCAAGCCGGAGAACATCCTCCTGCACGAAGGTCATGCCCTCGTCGCCGACTTCGGCATCGGCAAGGCCATCGCTGCCGCTAGCGGGCAGGCGCGCACGCTCACCCAGATCGGCGTGACCGTGGGCACGCCCGCGTACATGAGCCCCGAGCAGGCGTCAGGGGAGTCGCTCGACGGCCGCAGCGACCTATTCTCGCTGGGCTGCGTGCTCTACGAGATGCTCACCGGCGAGGTGGCGTTCGAAGCGGCCAGCGTGCCGGCCACGATCGCCAAGCGGTTCATCCATACGCCGCCGGCCGTGACGCAGCAACGGAAGGATGTCACGCCCATCGTGGCGGAAACCGTGGCGCAGCTCCTCGCCAAGGAACCGGCCGAGCGTCACCCCACGGGCGCGGCCGTCGCGAAGGCGTTGCGCACGCCCTCCGCGCCGGCGGCCGCGCAGCCACGCACAGAGGTGGCCGAGAACGCCATCGCCGTCCTGCCCTTCGTGAACATGAGCACCGACGCCGAGAACGAGTACTTCAGCGACGGACTCACGGAAGAGATCATCACGGACCTCTCGCGCATCGCGGCGCTCCGCGTCACGTCGCGCACCTCATCGCAGCAGTACAAGGGCAGCGCGCTCGGCGCCCGGGAGATCGGCCGCGCCCTCGGCGTGCGCCACATCCTCACGGGCAGCGTGCGCCGAGCCGGCAACGCACTCCGCATCTCGGCGCAACTCATCGATGCCGCCGACGACAGCCAGCGATGGGCCGAGAAGTACAGCGGGACGATGGACGACGTGTTCGACCTGCAGGAGCGCGTGTCGCGCGAGATCGTCGCGGCGCTTGGCGTGTCGCTCGCACCGGACGAGGACCGGCGTCTCGCCACGCGTGGCTTCAAGCATGTCGAGGCCTATGAGCTGTTCCTCGAGGCGCGCGAACGGCTGCGGACCTTCGTCGTCGCCGACAAGGACTGGGATGCCCTCGTCGCGCGGGCAATCTCGATCGAGGGGGAGGTCCCGCCGCTCGTCGCGCTGCGCGTCTGGGGCGAGCTTTCGAAACTCAAGGCAGGCATCGGTGACCACCACAGCCTCGATCGGATCGAACGCCAGGCGCGCGAACTCGTGGCAGCCGCTCCGGATGAGCCCTGGGGACACGGCGTGTTGGGCTACGCCGCCTTCGAGCGCGGCGAGCCGGTGCAGGCCATCATCGGCTTCCAAGAGGCAATCAACCGCGACCCTACCGACACGCAATCGCGGTTCTTCCAGTGCGTCGCGCTGACGTACACGGGAATGATTGATGAGGGCATCGCCGCGACCCGCCGGATGGTCGCCGTCGATCCCCTCGCACCGCTCGGGCTCCTGATGGACTCGATCAAGGAGTGGTTCATCGGCGGCGCGCCGGCTTCGATTCCCGCCGTGCGCCGTGCCGTGGCCTCAGATCCGCAGAATCTGATGATGCGCTGGACGCTCGCGTACGGGCTCACGATCGTGCGTGACTTCGATGCTGCGGCGCAGGAGGTCGACATCATGCGCCGCGCCATGCCCGAGTTGCCGTACGGCATCCAGGCGGATGCACTGTTGCGCGCGGCGCGCGGCGACACCGCAGGCGCGCAAGGCTTGGTGGAACACCTCGACCTCGCGCCGTTCGATGCGCACCTGACGTTCCACTTTGCTGAAGTGTGGGCCGTCTTGGGAGACTTTGACCGAGCGCTGGACGTGATGGCGCTGGGAATGCGCAAGGGATTCTTCCCGCCGACCTACATCGGTACGCACTGCCGATTCATCGATGGGCTACGGAACCACCCGGGCTTCGGCTCGCTGCTCCAGGAAGCCGAGCGGCGCTCAGCCGAAGTACGGGCGCGCGTTGCCGGCGTCCTGTAGCGCCTCCCGATTGACTTGCTGACGACACCTACCTCGGATACCCCGTGCACGCGAACCCCCGCGCCCTCGCGCTGACGCTCACACTCGCCGTCTTGCCGCTCGCGACGGCTGCCGCACAGCGCCCGACGACGCTCGCCGGCCGCTCCACCGTCTACGCTCCGCAGGGCATGGTGGCCACGAGCCAACCCCTCGCTTCGGCCGCAGCCCTCGAAGTGCTGCGCACCGGCGGCAACGCCGTCGACGCCGCGATCGCCGCGTCTGCCGTGCTCGGCGTCACCGAGCCGCACATGACCGGCCTCGGCGGCGACATGTTCGCGATCGTGTGGCTGGCCAAGGAGCAGAAGCTCGTCGCCATCAACGCCAGCGGTCGCGCCGGTTCGCGCATGCTGCGCGACACGCTCGTCGCCCGCGGATTCCGCGCCGGCTCACAGCAGGGCGCGATGTCCGTCACCGTACCCGGCGCGCTGGCCGGCTGGGACCTGCTCGCCCGCACGCACGGCACGCGGAGTCTCGCGCAGTTGCTCGAGCCCGCCATCGGCTACGCGCGCGACGGATTTCCCGTCACGCCGATCATCGCCGCCCAGTGGGCCGAGCAGACCGACCTGCTGCAGCGCGATGCCGCGGCATCCGCGACGTATCTCCCCGGCGGCCGCGCGCCGCGCGCCGGGGAGTGGTTCCGCAATCCCGACCTCGCGCGCACCATGCAGGCCATCGCCGACAGCGGCGTCTCGCATTTCTATACCGGCACGCTCGGTCGGCGCATCGTGGAACACGTGCAGCGCCTCGGCGGCTTCATCACCGTCGACGACATGCGCGCCAACGCGCCGACGTGGGTCACGCCGATTTCCGTACCGTTCCGCGGGTATCGCGTGTGGGAGCTGCCGCCCAACAACCAGGGCATCGCGGCACTCGAGATGCTGCGCATCCTCGAGCCGTATGACCTGAAGTCGATGGGCCACAACTCGCCGACGTACCTGCACCACCTCATCGAGGCCAAGAAGCTCGCCTACGCCGACCTCGACCGCTTCGTCGGCGACGCGGACCATCTGGAGCTGACGGCCGAGCAGATGCTGAACGACGCGTTCATCACGGCGCGGCGGCAGTTGCTCAACCCCACGCGCGCGCAGGAGCGCGTGGAGCCCGGCCCGAGCCGCACGCGCAGCGAGACCGTGTACCTCGCGACGGCGGACGCCGAGGGCAACATGGTCTCGTTCATCAACTCCATCTACGACTACTTCGGATCGGGCGTGGTCGTGCCGGGCACCGGCTTCGCGCTGCACAACCGCGGCGCGGGCTTCACGCTCACCGAGGGGCTACCCAACACGGTCGCGCCGGGCAAGCGACCGTTCCACACGCTGATTCCGGGATTCGTGACGCAGACGGTGAACGGACGCGAGCAGGCGTACATGAGCTTCGGCCTGATGGGCGGCGGCGTGCAGGCGCAGGGGCACGTGCAGATGCTGCTCAACCACTTCGTGTTCGACATGGATGTCCAGGCGGCGATCGATGCGCCGCGGTTCCGGCACTACAACGGCTATCGCGTGGCGCTCGAAGCGCCGTTCAGCGACGCGGTGCGCGCGGGCCTCGAATCGATGGGCCATGTGCTCATCAACCAACCGCCGATCGCGTTCGGTGGGGCGCAGGCGATCATTCGCTTGCCACGCGGCTACTCGGCGGGCAGCGATCCACGGAAGGACGGGTTGGCGATCGGGTACTGAGTCTATCGCTGGACCGGCGCCCGCTGCATACTCATCCGACTGCAGGCAGGCGCCCCCGACCGGACGGTCCCGTGTCACACACCGATCGACTCACGCTCGCCCTCGCGGACCGGTACCGGATCATCCGGCACCTCGGGACCGGCGGGATGGCCTCGGTGTACCTCGCCGAGGACCTCAAGCACGAGCGGCAGGTCGCGATCAAGGTGCTGAAGCCCGAACTCGCGGCCGTCCTCGGCGCCGAGCGGTTCGTCGTCGAGATCAAGACCACGGCGGCGTTGCAGCACCCCGGCATCCTGCCGCTGTTCGATTCGGGCACGGCGGACGGGTTCCTCTTCTACGTGATGCCGTACATCGAGGGCGAGACGATTCGCGATCGCCTCAACCGCGAGACGCAACTCGGCGTCGACGAAGCGGTCCGCCTCACGCGGGAGATCGCCGATGCCCTCGACTATGCACATCGCCGCGGCATCATCCACCGCGACGTGAAGCCCGAGAATCTCCTGCTGCACGATGGGCGCGCGCTCGTGATGGACTTCGGCATCGCGCTCGCCGTCAGCGCCGCCGCTGGCGGACGGATGACGGAAACGGGGCTCTCGCTCGGGACGCCGCACTACATGAGTCCCGAGCAGGCCACCGCTGACAAGGACCTCACGGCGCGCAGTGACGTGTACTCGCTCGCCAGCGTGCTGTACGAGATGCTCACCGGCAACCCGCCGCACACGGGTTCGTCCGCGCAGCAGATCATCATGAAGATCATCACCGAGCCGGCGGCGCCGGTGACGCAGTATCGCAAGACGGTGCCGCCGCATGTGGCGGCGGCCGTGGCGCGAGGGCTCGAGAAGCTGCCGGCCGATCGCTTCGCGACGGCGAAGGAGTTCTCCGATGCCTTAGGCACGGTCGGGTTCACGCAAACGGTGGCGTCCGCTGCATCGAACACGCGAGCAGCCCTTGCCGCGCCGCGGACGAGGATCGCGCTCGCGGCCCTCCCGTGGCTGGTGACGGCCGCAGCGCTTGCCTGGGGGCTGACACGCGACACGGCATCGTCGCCGCCGCCCGTGACCCGATTCGCCATCGCAAGGAGTGGGAACGGCGAGCCGCGGGATGCCGCTGGCTCACCCATCGCCGTCAGCCCGGACGGTCGAAGCATCGCCTACGTCGGGAGCGACTCGCTCGGCGGCCTCTGGCTCTACTTGCGCGCGATTGACAATCTCGTGCCGCAGCAGCTTGCCGGGACGAACGGCGCGACGGCCCCCGTGTTCTCTCCCGATGGGCGCCAACTCGCGTTCCTGCAGGAAAGCCGAATCAAGGCGATCGACCTCGGTTCCGGCAGCATCAGCCCACTGCTCACGCAGCTGTCAACGAATTCGCTCTCGTGGGGCAGCGACGGCCATTTCTACTTTACCGACGGCGGACAGCTCCTGCGGACTCCGGTTTCCGGTGGCGCCGTTGACACGCTGCTCAAGACGCTCCCGCATCCGGATGATCTCCTGCGGTGGCCCGACGTACTACCCGACGGGCGGGGCGTGCTACTGACGCTCGTGCGCGGGGGCTCACCGATGCTCGCGCTGTACCACAGCGGTGAGAATCGTCTCATTGAGTTCGGCATCGGCGGGATGTATCCGCGTTGGGTTTCGCCGTCATGGGTCGTGTACGCCGTGTCGGGCGGCACCGTGGTTGCTGCCTCGTTCGATGTGAAGACGATGGCGTTCACCGGCCCCGCCAGCCCAATCGCCGATAACGTTCGCACGGGACCGGCATTCCCCATCAAGGGCGGCGTCGGCCGCGACGGTACGATTGCATTCCTGCCGGGATCGGAAGGAGGTTCCAATGAACTCGTCGTCACGGACCGCAGCGGTGCCGTGCAGCAACGCTTCGTCGCCCCCGATCGGTCGTTCTTCGGCGAGGCGCGCTTCTCCCCCGATGGCCGACGGGCGCTGCTGGCAGTCATTGAGCTTGCCCAGACGAATCGCCGTGCGCTCTGGACCGCGGACTTTCAGGCCCGGAGCCTGTCACGCCTGACCTTCGACTCCGCGGCGTTCGGGCAGGCGTGGTCGCCGGATGGGCGATACGCTTACTACTCCACCGGCGCGACGCTGCGCCGTGTCGCGACGGATGGCAGCGGCAAGACGGATTCCCTGTTCACGTCTCCGGCGGGTGGTATCTCGGAGATCGAAAGCACACCCGACGGGGCTGCCGTCGTGATGCGCTACTACAAGGTGAGCAGCGGATTTGACCGCGACATCGGCCTTGTCCCGCTGGATGGTCGGAGCCCGCTCCAGCCGTGGCTGAACACCACCTTCAATGAGAGCGCCATTGACCTCTCGCCCGATGGACAGTGGCTCCTGTACTCCAGCAACGAGTCGGGACAGTCTCAGGTCTACGTGCGGCGCGCGAGCGCCGTGTCGGGACGGTGGCCCGTGACGACGGGACGCGGCGGAGCGACTGCGAGGTGGGGCGCACGCGGTCGCGAGATCGTGTTCGCCAGTGGCGACTCAATGACTGCCGTGTCGTTCACCCCGGGCGAAGAGCCCACGATCGGCCCCGCGCGCAAGCTCTTCGCGGATCAGACGTTTCTCCTGGGCGGCAATGCGACACCATGGGATGTCAGCCCGCAAGGCGATCGACTCCTCACCGCGCGACGGTGGACTGAGGACGGCCGCCTGCAGATCGAAGTGATCGCCAACTGGTTCGCGCAGCGGTCACCAACCGGCAAGTAGAGCGGGCGCTACAACACCTTCTTGAGGTAGTGCCCCGTGTGCGAAGCCTTCACTTTCGCCACGTCTTCCGGCGTCCCCGCCGCCACGATCTGCCCGCCGCCGGATCCACCCTCAGGGCCAAGGTCGACGATCCAGTCCGCCGTCTTGATCACATCCAGATTGTGCTCGATGACGAGCACCGTGTTCCCGCGGTCCACCAGCTGGTGCAGCACGTCGAGTAGCACGCGCACGTCCTCGAAGTGCAGGCCCGTCGTCGGCTCGTCGAGGATGTACAGGGTGCGCCCCGTATCGCGCCGCGCGAGCTCCGTCGCCAGCTTCACGCGCTGGGCCTCGCCGCCCGAGAGCGTCGTCGCGCTCTGGCCGAGGTGGATGTAGCCCAGGCCCACGTCGTTGAGGACCTGCAGCTTGTGATGGATGCGCGGCTGGTTCTCGAAGAGCTGCAGCGCGTCTTCCACCGTGAGCTCCAGCACCTCGCTGATCGAGAGCCCGCGGAACTTCACGTCCAGCGTCTCGCGGTTGTAGCGCTTCCCGCGGCATTGCTCGCAGGTCACATAGACGTCGGGCAGGAAGTGCATCTCGATCTTCACGAGCCCGTCGCCCTGGCAGGCCTCGCAGCGTCCGCCCTTCACGTTGAAGCTGAAGCGGCCCGGCCCATAGCCGCGCAGCTTCGCCTCCGGCATCTCGGCGAACAACTCGCGGATCGGCGTAAACAGCCCGGTGTACGTCGCGGGGTTCGAGCGCGGCGTGCGCCCGATCGGCGTCTGGTCGATGTCGATCACCTTGTCCAGGTGCTCGAGCCCCGTGATGCGCTCGTGCGCACCCGGCACCACCCGCGCGCGGAAGAAGTGCCGCGACAGCGTCTTCTGCAGGATGTCCTCGACCAACGTGGACTTCCCCGACCCCGAGACGCCGGTGACCGCGACGAAGCAGCCCAGCGGGAACTCGGCCGTCACGTTGCGGAGGTTGTGTTCCTTCGCACCCTCAACGCGCAGCATGCGCGCTTTGTCGACCGGCCGGCGCCCCTCGCGGCGCTCGATCTTCTTCTTGCCGGTGAGGTACTGCGCGGTGATGCTCGACGCGACCTTCTTCACCTCGCTGACCGTGCCCTCGGCGATGACCTCGCCGCCGTGCTTGCCGGCGCCGGGGCCGAGGTCGATCAGGTGATCGGCTTCGAGGATGGTTTCTTCGTCGTGTTCGACGACGAGCACCGTGTTGCCGAGGTCGCGCAGGCGCTTGAGCGTCTCGAGCAGGCGCGCGTTGTCGCGCTGATGCAAGCCGATGCTAGGCTCGTCGAGGATGTACAGCACGCCGACGAGCCGTGAGCCGATCTGCGTCGCGAGCCGGATCCGCTGCGCCTCGCCGCCCGATAGCGACTCCGCCGAGCGATCCAACGTGAGGTAGTCGAGCCCCACGTCCACCAGGAAGCGTAGGCGCTCACGCACTTCCTTGAGGATCGGGCCCGCCACGCCGGGGTCGAGCCCCGGACGCCCGTTCCCGCGCACCGGCACCGACTCGGCGAACGCCAGCGCATCGCGCGTCGAAAGCTCCGTGAACGCGCCGATGTTCTTGTCGTTGATCGTGACCGAGAGCGAATCGGGCTTGAGGCGCCGCCCGCTGCAGGCCGGGCATACGCCCACGACCATGTACGCCTCGAGTTCCTGCCGGATCGTGTCCGACGTCGTCTCGTTGTAGCGGCGCTGCACGTTGGAGAGGATGCCTTCCCAGCGCGCGGCGTCGTCGCCCTTCTTCTTCGCCGAGCCGAACAGCAGCTCGAACTTCACGCGGTCGGGCAGCTGCCCCCACGGCGTGTTCAGTTCGAACTTGAGCTGCTTGGCCAGCCCGGGCAGGATCACGCGCCGCAGGTAGCCGTCCGGCTCGCCCCAGGGCAGGATCACGCCCTCGAGGATCGAGATGCTGGGATCGCCGAGCACCAACTCCGGGCTCGCCGTGCGCTTGGTGCCGAGACCGGAGCACTCGGGGCAGGCACCGAAGGGCGAGTTGAACGAGAAGTGCCGCGGTTCGAGCTCCGGCAGCGAGATGCCGCAGTCCGGGCAGCCGTACTTCTCCGAGAACAGCTGCGGCGCCCGCTTGCCGCCGTCGTGCTTCACGACCTCGACCAAGCCCTCGGCCAGGCGCAGCGCCGTCTCGATCGAATCGCTGAGGCGATTGCGATCCTCGGCGCGCACCGCGAGGCGATCCACCACGACGGAAATGTCGTGATTCACCTTGCGGTTGAGCTTGGGCGGCTCGGCGAGCTCGATTAGCTCGCCGTCCACTATGGCGCGCACGAAGCCCTGCTTGCGCGCGTCCTCGAAGAGGTCGCGGAACTCTCCCTTGCGCCCGCGCACCAGCGGCGCGAGCACCTCGAGCTTGGTGCCCGCCGGCCAAGCGAGCACGATGTCGGCGATCTGTCCCGCCGACTGCCGCGCCACGGGGCGTCCGCAGTTCGGGCAATGCGGCGTGCCGGCGCGCGCGTAGAGCAGGCGCAGGTAGTCGTAGATCTCCGTGACCGTGCCGACCGTCGACCGCGGATTCGCACCGGCGGTCTTCTGTTCGATCGAGATGGCCGGGGAGAGCCCCTCGATGACGTCCACGTCGGGCTTCTCCATCAGCCCGAGGAACTGCCGTGCGTAGGCCGAAAGCGACTCGACGTAGCGGCGCTGGCCTTCGGCGAAGATCGTGTCGAAGGCCAGCGACGACTTGCCCGACCCCGACAGCCCGGTGATGACCGTCAGTTTGTCACGGGGAATCGTGACGGAGACGTTCTTGAGGTTGTGTTCGCGGGCTCCGCGAACGATCAGGGCATCGCCGGGCATAGTCAGGTAAGTTCGCGTATCAGCGCGATTTATGGAACGGGGTCCCTCCCTCCTGCGCTGACCCGTGACCAACCAGTAGATTCCCTGTTCGGTTCGTGAGCCTGGGAGAATGCCTGAGGAACCGAGTCTCCCCACTCCCAACTCACCAACCCCAACTGCCGTCTTAGCCTGTCCCCAGCGCCGCCCGTGGACCGCGAACCCTCCTCCGCCCCCGACCCGTACCAGCTCCCGCTCGGCGTCTTCGGCGCCGAGCCCCCCTCGGCCGACCCCGACCTGCCAACGGAAGAGCTGGTTAGCGTCCCCCTCCGGGAGCCGCCGGTCTGCGGGGAGTGGTCCTACGACGACAGCGAGCTCGAGGAGACCCGCTTCGTCGCCCGCCGCATCGACGGGGTGAGTGCCCCGACGTCCAAGGCGACCCCCATCCAGCCGATCCGCGTAGTCGTGGATCCGAAGGCGATGGCCGCTCGGGCCGCGGCGCAGCAGCCCGCCTCGAGCGCCGTCCGCCCGCTCGCCGAACCCAACCGGTCGGCGCGGCCGACCATCGAGGCCCTGCGCCTCGCCTTCGAACAGACGCCGTCGGATACCGCCCGCGCGCTGGCCTACATCGCCGCGCAGGAACGCTCGAACGACGCCGCCAACGCCCTCAAGACCATCGAGAAGGCGGAGGCCGCCGGCGCCGACGCTTTCGCCATGACCTGCGCCCGCGCCTCGGCGCTGGGCGCCATGCTCAAATACGACGACGCCGCCAAGGCCATCAAGGCGGCGCACAAGCTGAAGCCCGACCACCCCGAGGTCCTCGTGCAGACGGGCATCCTGGCCTGCCGCCGCGCCCGGTGGAAAGACGCCATCGACCCGCTGCAGCGCGGCGTCGCCGGCGCCCCCGACCATGCGCAGGCGCACTACTACATCGGCGAGGCGCTGAACCACGCGGATCGCCTCGACGATGCGCGCGCCGCCTACGAGCGCGCCGCGACCCTCGATCCGGAGAACTGGCGCGCGCTCAAGGGCATCGGCATCGTGCTCGACCGCCTGGGGCGGTCGCCGGAAGCCGCCGAGTGGTACCGCCGAGCCCGCGAGGCCCAGCGCCAGTGACGACCCGCAGCAGCATCGCCGCCGGGAAGCGCCGCGGCCGGAGCATCGCCGCGGCCCTCATCCTCGTCGCGTGGGCCGGCGGCCTCGCCGCCCTTGTCGCACGCGAGTTCTTCCGCGAGCGCTCGGCCATTATCGCCGAAGCCGCGATGCGCCTCGGCCCCAGCGCCACGTATTTCACCGTCGAGCAGGACGGCCGCCAGATCGGCTTTGCCTCGACGACAATCGACACCACGGGCACCACGTTCCAGGTGGTGGACTATTTCATTGCCGACCTGCCCGTGGCCGGTCAGCAGATCCGCGCGAGCGCGCGCAGTGTCATCACGCTCTCCCGCTCGCTGGCGCTGCGGCGCTTTGACGTCGAGATGGATGTTCCGGGCACGCCGATGAGCGCGGCGGGCACGGTCGAAGGCGACAGTGCCGTGAAGTTCGTGCTTCGCCTGCCCGGCCAGCCGACGGATACGCAGCGCGTCGCCGTGGACGGCCCGATCCTCGTCCCGACGCTGCTGCCGACCGCCGCGATGCTCATCGGCGACCCCGAGGTCGGCAAGGTCGTGACGCTGCCGAGCTTCGACCCCCGCATCATGGCCGCCGCCGATGTGCAGTTTCGGTTCGCGGCTGAGTCGCTGTTCGTGGTCACGGACAGCGCGCGCTACAGCACCGAGCAGGATCGGTTCGTGAGCGCGCGCGAGGACACGGTGCGCGCGTGGAAGCTCGAGCCCGCCGATGGCGCCGGCTTCAGCGGTTGGGTGGACGCGCAGGGCAACGTGGTCCAGACCTCGCAGCCCGGCGGCATCACGCTGCGGCGCATGGCCTACGAGATTGCCTTCGAGAACTGGCGCCGCGTGCGCGACGGCACGGCCGTCACGGCGGCGGGCAGCCGCGGCGACTTGCTCGAGAGCACGGCGATCGCCGCTGGCGTGGTTCCGGACGCGGCGAGCCTCCGCACGCTGAGCGTGCGCCTGCGCGGCACGCCGCTGGAGACCTTCGACCTCGCCGGCGGCCGGCAGGCATTGCGCGGGGACACGCTCACGATTCGCGTCGAGGAACCGTCGACGCTGCTCGCCAGCTATCGACTCAACGAGCGTCCGCGCAACTTCCGCGAGCGCTTCCGAAATGAACTCGCCGAAGAACCGCTGCTGCAGGTCAACAACCGGCAGATCACGTCGCTGGCCGTGCGCATCGCCGGCACCCAGCGCGATCCGCGCGTCGTCGCCGAGCTGATCAACCGCTGGGTGCACGACTCGATCGCCAAGGAGATCACGGTCACGATCCCCAACGCGCTGCAGGTGCTCACCGAGCGCCGCGGCGACTGCAACGAACACACGCAGCTCTACGTGGCGCTGGCCCGCGCGGCCGGCATCCCGGCGCGCATCGCCACGGGCCTCGCCTACGTGAACGGGAAGTTCTACTACCACGCGTGGCCCGAGGTGTGGCTGCGCGACTGGGTCGCCGTCGACCCGACGTTCGGCCAGTTCCCCGCCGACGCGGCGCACCTGCGCTTCGTCAGCGGCGGACTCACGCGCCAAGGCGAGCTCCTGCGGCTCGTCGGCACTCTCCAGCTCGAGGTCCTGGGCACCCGATGATCGAGATCAGCAAGCTGGTGAAGCGCTACGGCGACTTCACCGCCGTGAAGGGCATCGACCTCGTCGTCCCGCGCGGCGAACTCTTCGGCTTCCTGGGCCCCAACGGCGCCGGCAAGACGACGACCCTGCGCATGATGGCCGGCATCCTCAAGCCGACCAGCGGCAGCATCCGCGTCGCCGGCGTGGATCTCATCGCCGATCCGGCGGGTGCGAAGAGCAAGTTGGGGTTCATCCCCGACCGCCCGTTCATCTACGAGAAGCTCACGGGCGCCGAGTTCCTGCGCTTCGTCGCCGGCCTGTACGACCAGAAGGGCGATGATGTGGAACACCGCGCCCGCGAGCTGCTGGCCCTCTTCGACCTCGAGGAGTGGCGCGACGAGCTCGTCGAGAGCTACTCGCACGGCATGCGCCAGAAGCTCATCATCTCGAGCGCCTTCGTGCACCGGCCCGAGGTGATCATCGTCGACGAGCCGATGGTCGGCCTCGACCCCAAGGCCGCGCGCATCCTCAAGGACCTCTTCCGCGAGTACACGCACCGCGGCCACACCATCATCTTCTCGACGCACACGCTCGAGGTGGCCGAGTCGCTCTGCGACCGCCTGGCGATCATCGTGCATGGCGAGATCAAGGCCTACGGCACGATGAGCGACCTGCGGCAGCAGCTCGAAGGCGGCGAGAAGGGCCTCGAGGAGCTGTTCCTGCGGCTCACGGGCGAGAACGCCGCGCGCGACCTCATGGACGTCCTCGATGCGTAAGGGAGCCCCGCGATGAGCGCGACCCCCGACGTGATGCGGCCGCCAGTGGTGGCTCGGCACGACGCCGAGGCGCCGCTGCCCGATCCGCCGCTGCTGCACCTGCTGTTGCCGAAGTGGCTCACCGCCCGCGCCCGTACCGTGGCCGGCGAGAAGGGCCGCGGCGCGCGGTTCGCCGTACTCGGATTCGTCGGCCTCATGTTCTGGGCCTTCATCTTCGGCGTGCTCTACCGCCTGCTCACGTATTTCCGCGGCGTCGAGGAGATCGGCGCCCTGCTGGCCGGCAAGCTGCTCGGCCTGCTGCTGCTCGGCTTCACGAGCATCCTGCTGCTCTCGAACGTGATCACGGCGCTGTCGAGCTTCTTCCTCGCGAAGGACCTCGACATGCTCGTCGCGGCGCCGGTGGATTGGCTGCGGCTCTACGGCGCCAAGTTGCTGGAGACGATCATCGCGTCGAGCTGGATGGTCGCGCTGGTCGCCATCCCGATGTTCACGGCCTACGGCATCGCCTACCGCGGCGGCTGGCTGTTTCCGCTGGTCGCGACGGCACTCATGCTGCCGATGTTCGTGATTCCCGCCGTCATCGGCTCGGCCGTCACGCTCACGCTGGTGAACGTGTTCCCGGCCCGTCGCACCCGCGACATCCTGAGCGTCATCGCGGTGCTCGCCGCGGGCGGCATCGTCCTGCTGTTCCGCCTGATCCGGCCCGAGCGCCTCGCCCGCCCCGAAGGCTTCCGCTCGCTGCTCGACTTCATCGCGGTGCTGCGTACGCCGACGTCGCCGCTGCTGCCCAGCGAGTGGGTGCAGAAGGCGACGATGGGCTACCTGACGGGCGAGCCCGATTGGCTCTCGATGTACGTGCTGTGGACCACCGCGCTGGCCGTCTTCGTGCTCGGCGCGATGCTGCACCGCTGGCTGTACCACACCGGCTTCAGCAAGGCGCAGGAGAGCGCGCAGCGTTGGGTGAAGAAGGGCGGCCTCCTCTCGACGCTCGGCGACACGATGCTCAAGCCCTTCGGCATCCTGCGGCGCGAGCTGGTGCTCAAGGAGATCCGCCTGTTCTTCCGCGACACGACGCAATGGTCGCAGCTCATCCTGCTGGCCGTGCTCGTCGTCGTGTACGTCTACAACATCAAGTTCCTGCCGCTTTCCGGCGAAGGCATCACGTTCTTCCTCGTGAACGTCGTACCGTTCCTCAACCTCGTGCTCGCCGGCTTCGTGCTCGCCTCCATCGCGGCACGCTTCATCTTCCCCGGCGTGTCCCTCGAGGGCCGCACGCTGTGGCTGCTGCGCTCGAGCCCGATGGCCGTGCGCGACTTGCTCTGGGCCAAGTTCTGGGTCGGCACGCTGCCGCTGCTCGCGCTGGCGATCGCCATCGTCGGCGTCACCGACTACTTGCTGCAGGTCAGCGAGTTCATGTTCTACGTCTCGGTTGGCACCATCGCGCTCATGACCTTCGCGCTGAGCGGCATGGCCATCGGCTTCGGCACCATCTTCCCGCAGTTCGAGACGGAGAACGCCGCGCAGATCCCGACGAGCTTCGGCGGCCTGCTGTACATGATGGCCTCCGTGACGCTGATCGGCGGCGTCATCGTGCTCGAGGCGCGTCCCGTGTACGGCTACCTCGCCGCGCAGGCGTTCCAACAGCCCATCGAGCCGACCGAGATGATCGTCGGCTTCGGCCTTGCCGCCGCGCTCTGCGTGGCGGCCACCCTGATTCCCATCCGCGTGGCGCTGAAGCGCCTCGAGGCGGTCGAACGATGAACGCACACATCGGCCCGGCACACGAAACCGACATCGGGCAACTCCTTTCGCTCAACAACCGCTACTCCGCGTCGGGCCTCACGCTCGTTCGCACGCCGGACTTCGCGGCCAACCACCTCGCGGACTACCGCGTGCTGCGCGACGGCCAGGGCGGCATCATCGGCTGTGTCGCGCTGGACGAGTACTCGCCGAGCGTCGCCGAGCTGATCTCGCTGGCCGTCGATGAGGACTTGCACGGCAGCGGCTATGGGCGTCAGCTCATCGCCGCGGCCATCGACCTTGCGCGGACGCGTGGCTATACCGATCTCTTCGCCGTGTCCTACTCCGACGAGCTCTTCCTGAGCTGTGGCTTCTCCCGCGTGCCGCTTGGCACCTATCCCGAGAAGATCACGCGCTACGCGAAGGACAAGACGGAGATCGAAGTCGGCGAGAAGCACTGCTTCGCCATCCGCCTCGCACGGTAGCATCCGGCCGCATGACCCTCTGGTACATCGACATCCTGTGGGCGCTCATGCTGCTCGGCGTCGCGCTGTTCACGGGCTGCTGCCTCGTCTTCAACCCCGTGCTCAAGAGCGTACGGGTGATGGGCATCGCCACCGCGTACGCGATCGCCCTGTGGATGGCGATTACGCTGCCGTGGCAGGTCGCGCTGGCCACGTGGTGCATGTTCGCCTCGTTCGGCGGCGCCGTCGCGCTCGTGTACGAGCTGTGGGCACGCTGGCGCTACCGCGGCAGCGGCCGCAAGCCGCGGCCGCTGGTTCTCCTGCAGGGCTTCCTCCTCTGGCCGACCATGGTGCCGGAAGCCGTCGAAGGCGTGCTCATCGACGCCGGCGTGCTCGAGCCGAGCTGGAGCGCCGCTGGGTCAGCCGAACGCCTGGAGCAGGGCCGGTAGGCCGCCGATGATCCACAGGGCGACGCCGCCGGCGATCGCCTTCGACCGCTCGACCTTCGCCGTGTGGATCAGGCCAAGGGTTATGAGTACCGTCACCCAAATCGTGAAGAGGTCGACGCGGCCAAGCAGGTTGTAGACGCCTTGGTTCATGGTCGGGTCGAGGAAACGACCGACGCCGACCGAGTACTGGAACCGCGCCGTCGCGTCGCCATCGAGCACGAAGCCCTGCCCGATGAACACCAGCAGGTCTAGCGCCTTCGGCAGATACGCGAACGACGCGATCATGATGCCGCCGCCGAACGAGAGCGTGCCGCCGAGTACCTTGGCCGCCAGCCACACGATGACTCCAAGGCCGACGAGCACGATCGGCATCGCCACCAACCCGCCGTAGCGGATGCTGCCTTCCATGATGCCCTGCATCTGCGCGGCCTGTGCATCGGTCATCTCTGGCGTCGTCGCCCGCGCCTCCGCCAACGCCTTCGCGAGCTCGGCGTCGAAGATGCCCTGCATCGATCCCATTGCCGCGTAGAACAGCACGCAGAGCAGGATCGCGGTGATGAGGAACGGCCCCCACGCGCCGCCGTTCACGCGCCGGGCAAAGACCGTGGACGGCGTGAACCAGATGTCGATGAAATCTTCGGCGAGGGACGCCGACGCCGGCGGCGACGGCGAGTCAGCGGACGCGAACATCAGGACACTCCTGGCGCGGGTGCGGAACAAGTCCGGGGGGACGCCGCTAAAGTGCGTCCCCCCGGCACCTCGCGCAATACGAACAGGGTCCGAGCGCTTGACGACGCCTCAGGCGTCCGGCGCGGGCCGACGCATCTGTGGATTCATCGGCGGATTCATCGGCGCCCGCGGCCCCTGCGGGCCACGCAGCATCCCGGGACGCCCCTGCCCGGGCCGCCCCTGCAGCGCCGGGCCGCGACCCGGTCCACGCCCGGCGCGCATGCCGCGCGCGAACCCGCGACGCTCGGCCTGCATCTCGCGCCACTTGCCGCGCTGTGTGTCGTTCAGCAGCCGCTCGGCGGCGGCCGTCGCGGCCGAATCGCGCTGGCGCAGCTGCTCCATCTGCGGGCGCATCGCGGCGCGACGCTGCGCGGCCTGCTGCTGCCACTGCTGCCGCTGTGCGGGATCACGCGGGACGCCCTGCGTGCGCACGCGCTGCCGCAACGAATCCATGGCCGGGCGCATCGCGGCGGTCACACGCTGGCGTTCGGCGTGCAGCCCACGTTCGATCGAATCGAGCTGGGCCACCTGCCGCGGCGTGAGATCGAGCGCGCGTCGGGCATTGAGGATGGCGGTGACACCACCGCGGGCGCGGGGCGCGGCTGGTGCCTGCTGGGCGGTGGCGACTCCACCGAACCCGGTGACGAGCGCGGCGAGGGTGAGGACCTTCAGGGTGCTACGCATACGGATGACTCCTGGTGAACGGGTACCGGTGGGGACGGTGTGATCACCCTGTCAGACGCCGCATCCCGGGACACGTTAAGATTCCACGCCTATGCCCGCGTTCCACGACCGCCCCCGCTTTCCGCGCGGCTTCCGCTGCGCCTCCCGCAACGTCGGACTCAAGCCCGAGGCCAAGGACCTCACGCTGTTCGTGAGCGAGGTCGAGGCCAACGCAGCCGCCGTATTCACGCGCAATCATTTCCCCGGTGCGCCGATCATCCTCGGCCGCGAGACGATCAAGGGCGGGCGCCTCCGCGCGATCGTCGCCAACAGCAAGGTCAGCAACGTCGCCACGGGTGCGGCGGGTGTGGAGAATGCACGGCGCATGGCCGCCGCGGCGGCGAAGGAGCTGGACACCGATGCCGGGCGCGTGCTCGTCAGCTCGACGGGCGTGATCGGCGTCCCCTTGCCGATCGAGAAGATCGAACGGGGCGTGGTGGGCATGGCGGGCGAGCTGCAAGACGATCCGCTCGTCGGCGCCGAAGGCATCATGACGACCGACAGCTTCCCCAAGGCGTTCTCGTGCAGTGTCGGCGACGCCACCATCACGTGGGTGGCGAAGGGCTCGGGGATGATCGAGCCCAACATGGCGACCATGCTCGCCTACATCTTCACCGACGCCGCGCTCGACGCCCCCACGCTGGACCGGCTGCTGCGGTCCGCGGTGCAGCGTTCGTTCAACATGCTGAGCGTGGACACGGACACGTCCACCAGCGACACCTGCGCGATCCTCGCGAACGGCCTCGCCGGCCCGGTGGACGAGACCACCTTTCGCGAGGCGCTGGTCGCCGGCTGCATCAAGATGACCGAGACGCTGGGACGCGACGGCGAAGGCGCCGAGCACCTGCTGCGCGTGACGGTGCGTGGCGCGCTGAACGACCACGAGGCGCGGCGCGTGGCCAAGAGCGTGCTCAATTCGCCGCTCGTGAAGACGATGGTGCACGGCGCCGACCCGAACGTCGGCCGCCTCCTCATGGCCGTGGGCAAGTGCTTCGAGTGCACCATCAAGCCCGCGAGCACGGATGCCTGGATCAACGGCTTCCAGGTCGTGAAGGGCGGCGAGCGCCTCAGCTTCGACGACGACACCGTGCGCCAGGCGCTCAAGCGCGAGGTCGTGGATCTCGAGATCGCGCTGGGTGTGGGTGACGCGCGCGCGGTCGCCTACGGCTGCGACCTGACCAAGGGCTACATCGAGGAGAACGCGGCGTACTACTCGAGCTGAGCGGCCGTCAGCGCGGCAGCCGCTCCTTCTCGCGATCCGCCAACAGCTTCGTCATGAAGCGCTGCCCCTCGGAAATCCGCTCGACCTCGATCGCCACGGTATCCACCGCCGACTCCAGCCGTCGCATGCGCTCCTGCGTCTCGGCATCGAGGCGCGGCACCGGCGGATTGTTCGCGCGCTTCCACAGCATGCGCGCGACGGTGAACGCGATCGGCGCGAGCACGAACATCGTGAAGACCATGGCGATCGCCGTCGTGTCGACCGACCGCCACTGGATGTTCGGCGCGGACGGCTGGCTCGTGCTGTTCGAGAGCAGGTTGCCGGGCGTCTGGGCAATCAGTTCGCCCGTCCGGGCGATCTCCTGCTCCAGCTCGATGATGCGGTCGTCGAGCACCTTGAGCCGCGCTTCCAGCCCCGGGCGCTCGGACGCCGAGGCCTCGCGCAGCTGATCGACGATGTCGTCGCGGCGCCCAAGGGCCGAGTTCAGCTGATTCGACAGCTCGGTGCGCTGGGCACGCAGTGCCCGCACCTCGACGACGGTCTGCGGCACGCCGGGCCGTGGCGGCAACACCGTGAGCTGCGTGGCCTCGCCGGGCGGCGTCGGGGGAGTGGGGGCTTGGACTTGCATGGTCATAACCTGCAGTACGGCGCCGCTGGCCGCGAGGTGTCACGCCGACACATCTTTCCCGGGTCCCGGATTGGAGCGACGCGTGCGGATGGGCCTCGACATCGCAGTCATCGGCGGCGGCATCGCCGGCCTCTCGGCCGCTTGGCGGCTGAGCACCCACCATCGCGTCACGCTCATGGAGCGGCACGAGGTGGCGGGCATGGACGCCCATTCCCTCGACCTCGAGCACGGCGGCGGGACCTACCGCGTGGACGTGCCGCTGCGCGTGCTCTATGAGGGCTACTATCCGACGCTGATCGCCCAATACCACCAGCTCGGCGTTCAGCTCGAGCGCACGAACTACGCGGGCTCGTTCAGCACGCTGGGCGGCGCAGCCTACTATCGATACGCCAACTGGCTGGTCGCCGGCCGTTCGATTCCCCTTCCGGCCTCGCCGTTCGGCGGCCGGGCCCTACGCATCAACAGGGAACTGCTGCGCTTCTATCGCGTCGCGCGGCCGGCGCTCGCCGGCCTGCAGGACAGCGAAGAGCCGCTCGGCAGCTGGCTCGACCGGCATCGCTTCGACCGCGATTTCGCCGAAGGCTTCCTGATCCCGACCTTCGCCGCCGTCTGCACCTGTTCGAACGCCGCGGTGCGCGCATACCCCGCGCGGGTGATTCTCGACTACCTCACGCGCGGCCTGACCTTCGGCGGCGTCCGCCGCGTGGTCCTCGGAACCCGCGAAGTCGTCAGACGCCTCACCGAGCCCGTGCACGCCGTCGAGTGCGGCATCAAGGTGCAGCGCATCGCGCCGGCACCCGACGGCGTGCGCGTCACGTGGGAAGGCGGCGAAAAGGTCTTCGACCACGTGGTCGTCGCCACGCAGGCCAATCAAGCCGCGGCGATGCTCGACGGTGCCTATCGTCGCGAGAAGGAGTCGCTCGAGCGCTTCGCGTATGAGTCCAGCGAAGTGGTGGTCCACACGGACGAGCGCCTCGCTCCGCGCGATCGCGCGCATTGGGCTCCGGTGAACCTCATCACCAGCGATGCGCACGACAAGCCGATGGCCACCATCTGGATGAACCGCGTGCAGCCGGGCCTCGCGGACTCGGCACCGGTATTCCAGACCTGGAATCCCATCGTCGCGCCACGGGCCGAGACGGTGCGCGCGCACGCGCGCTTCGAGCGGCCGCTCGTGAATGCCGCCTCGCTCGAGGGCGCACGCAGCGTGCGCCTGCTCCAGGCCCAGCACGGAAGGCGCCTGTGGTTCTGCGGCAGCTACCTCGGCCCCGGCATCCCCTTGCTCGAGGCCGCCTCGCGCACGGCGCTGGATGTGGCGGCCGCGATCAACGACGACGAGAGTAGGACGCTTCGACTGCCAACGCCTCTGTCCCGTCCGGCGTGATGTTGTACATGCGCAGGAGCAGCGCGTCAGCGCCCGGCTGCTCAAGCGTGATGCGCCATCCCCAGTCCGGTCCCGGCGGCGCCGGATAGCTGCCTCGCAGGTCCGGCACGCCCTCCCCCGCGGCGGGACCGGTGAGCGGCATGAGGCGATGTCCGTTGTGAAAGGAGTCCGCCCACGCGGCGTCGCACCGTCCCGCCTTGAGGTCATCCCCGAGGAGGAGGATACCCTCGCAGGGCTTTCCGTCGTGCGACCACTGGTAGCGCACCGCGAGCATGCGGCCAGACGCCTCCGCGCGCACCTCGGCCGTCGTGGCACACTCGATCGCGTCTGAGCCGGGCTCGAACCACAGCTGATTGCGACCCTCCCAGTCACCCAGCGCCGCCTGGAGCCGCGCGGGGACGCTCATCGGGCCTCCACGCGCGCCAACGCGCGCTCAGCCTGCACCACGTGCCGCAGCGCATGCCGGACCAGGATCCAGAGCGCCGAGTACGCGTCGTAGCGTGCACCGGCGACGAACGGCGACTCGACGATCACCTGATCAAGCGGCAGGCCCTCGGCCCGCCACACCATCGCGAGCTCTTCGGACTGCCAGCGCCGGAACTCTGCGACCACCTGCGCGCGCGGCAGGTCGCTGCCGGGCACGAACGCGGCCGCGGTCCTCGTGCGGCCGAGCCGGATGCCGAGCACCATGGGCACCGGACCCAGCATGCGGGCGAGCAGGCGTCCGAAGACGGCGCCCGTCAACTCGCGGGTTCCCATCGGCGGAAGCTGTTGCGCGTCGTCATAGGCCGCCTTGAGCCGCGGCAGCATGGCCGCGCTCGTGAGGTTCAGGTGGGCCACGCATTCGGCCACCGACCATTCGTTCGGCGCGGGACGCGTGGTCCACTGGGAGTCGCGGACGCGGGCATCGAGCGCCGTGAAGCGACGGCCCACCTCCGCGTACGCGGCGGCAAGTGCGTCGAGCTGCGCGTGAGACGATGCGTGTGCCATGGGCCGAAGGGTGCGGGGATCCGTCGGGGAAACCTACGCAATCCCGCCACTTCTTGTGACGCTGACCGTGCCGCATCTTTACGGGCAGAATCCCTCTCAGAGGCAACTCCGGATGCGTCGATACCCCTTGCTGGCCACCGCGCTCCTGCTCGCCGTACCGCTCGGCGCACAGGCCCCCTCCCCGCTCACCGCCGAGCTGGACCGTCGCCTTGCCGGCGTGATGCCGAAGGTCGTGGCTTGGCGCCGCGACATCCATGAGCATCCGGAGCTCAGCGGCTTCGAGGTCCGCACGGCGCGCCTGGTGGCCGAGCACCTGCGCGCCCTCGGCATGGAGGTCCGCACCGGCGTCGGTGGTCACGGCGTCGTGGGCGTGCTGCGCGGCGGTCGCCCGGGCCGGACGGTTGCCCTGCGTGCTGACATGGATGGCCTGCCCGTCACCGAGCAGGTGGACCTCCCGTTCCGCTCGCGCGTGCGCGCGACGTACAACGGCCAGGAGGTCGGCGTGATGCACGCCTGCGGGCACGACAACCACGTCGCGATCCTCATGGGCACGGCCGAAGTGCTCGCCGGCATGAAGGCGCAGCTGCCGGGCACGGTGGTCTTCATCTTCCAACCCGCGGAAGAGGGCCACCCGGATGGCGGTGGCGGCGCCGAGCGCATGATCGCCAACGGCGTGATGGATAATCCGAAGATCGACGCCATCTTCGGCCTGCACGTCTGGTCCGGCAAGCTGGGCGAGATCACGTATCGCCCCGGCCCGACGATGGCGGCGTCGAACTCGTATCGCATCACCGTCCACGGCCGGCAGACGCACGGCGCGAACCCGTGGGGCGGCATCGATCCCATCGTCGTCGGCTCGCAGATCGTGATGGGCCTGCAGACCATCATCTCGCGGCAGACGGACATCACGGCCAACCCGGCGATCGTCACCGTGGGCCAGTTCAATGCCGGCGTGCGCAACAACATCATCCCCGACTCGGCCGTGCTCGTCGGCACGATCCGCACGTTCAGCAACGAGCAGAAGGCCGACATCTTCCGCCGCGTGCAGACCACGGCGCAGAACATCGCCGAGGCCTCGGGCGCGCGCGTGGACGTGAAGATCGACTCCGGCTACATCGTCACTCGGAACGATGAAGCGCTCACCGCGCGCATGTTGCCGACGCTGCAGCGCGCCGCCGGCCGCGACATGGTGCAGCTCGCGCCGCTCGCGACGGGCGCTGAGGACTTCTCGTACTTCCAAGCGCGCGTGCCCGGCCTGTTCATCTTCCTCGGCGTGTCGGCGCCGGACGCAGACCTCAACACCGTGCCGCGGAATCACTCGCCGCTGTTCTTCGCGGATGAGCGGGCGTTGCCGGTGGGGGTGAAGGCGATGAGTGCGTTGGCGCTCGACTGGCTGGCGCAATCGTCTCGCTAGTTCGAGCGCGTCATTACCTGGGAGAGGGGAGACGAGGGTACGGGCGGAGATGGAGAGAGGGGAATGGGAGAGACGGGGGGTAGACGTGTCACGTCTGCCCCCCGTCTTCCGCATTTCCGTCTCGCACTCCCCGCCCGTGTCCCCTTCTCCCACCTCAGCGCGTGGCGACTTGCTGTCTATGCACCCTAGCCCCGGCCACGCCGCCACTCCGTCGGCACCATCCCCATCCATCGCTTGAACGCACGGATGAACGGCGCCGCCTCGGCGTAGCCGAGCAGGACGGCGACCTGGGCTGAGCTGAGGCGGGGGTCCGCCAGCAGCTGCAACGCGCGCTCGCGACGCTCGGCCTCGACCAGCGCGGTGAACGAGCTGCCGGCATCCGCGAGTCGGCGAGACAGCGTCCGTGCCGACATGGCGAGTCGCCGGGCGATGTCGCCGCTGCGTGGCTCGCCGTGGGCGAGCGCGATGCCGATCTCGCGCCGGACGCTCGCCACGATGTCCCCCTCTCGCTCGAGTGCGGCGTGCATGGCCTCGGCGTGCCGCGTGAGGTACGGCAGGACGAGCGCATCGGCGCGCGGCAGCACCTGCGCAAGCACCGCGGCATCGAACGCGACTTCGAACACGCGGCCGTTCCATGCCACCGGAGCGGCAAAGAACTGTTCGTGCCGCGCCGCATCGTCAGGACGCGACAGCGGGTAGGTCACCCACGCCGCCCGCACGCGGCGTCCGAGCAGCGCCTCCATCACGCTCACCGTGCTCGCCGCCTGCGCGTACACGGGCTCACGTAGTCGGGCGAAAGCTGGCGTCGGTGGACGCACGAAGACGATGCGCTCCCCCGCGGGTGTCATCCGACGTTCGGTCCGCGGCATCAGCTCGGGATGCACCACGGCCGCGAAGCGCTGCATGAGCTCGAGCGCCTCGGCCACGGTGCTCCCGTGACGCATCACGTGGCCGACGATGCCCGCGGCCCCCAGTCCCAGGCGCTGGCCGATCTCGAGGCCCATGCGCTGCGAAGCCAATGCTTCCCACAGCCGCAGGTCGCAGGACACGGGCACACGGGCGTCGGGATCCGCGAGCTCGGACTCGCGAAGGCCGGCCGCGTGCAGGAGTGCATCGCGGTCGGCGCCCAGCGACACCGCGACCGCCAGCACGCCGGCGGGAACGCTGGCCAGGATGGTGTCATGCTCGGAGACGGCGCGTGGGGTGGCGGGCACGGTCAATGCGTTGGCGGAATCGGTCAACGAGCGGAGGATGGGGCTGCCGTACGGTTCGCACACCCTACTGGAGGAATGATGCAGCTGGATTCGCTTCGTGTCATCGTCGTCGGCGGCGCCATCGGCGGCAGCACCACGGCGCTCTTGCTGGCCAAGGCCGGCGCCCACGTCACGCTGCTCGAGCGCATTGCCCACCCGCGCGCCGTCGGTGCGGGGATTGCGATCGCGGCCAATGGCATGGCCGTGCTTGAGGGCCTCGGACTCGGACCCGCGTTGGCGGATGCCCCCTTGGTGCGGAACGGCCGCATCGTGGACGGCAACGGCCGCGCCCTCCTCGAACCGATGACGGCGATGCCGCCGGTGCGCATGCTGCGGCGCGCGACGCTGGCCGCGGTGCTGCTCGATGCGATCGCCGCCGAGCCGCGCATCGAGGCACGCTTCGGGTCGGAAGTCCTCGCCGTGCATCCCGAGGGCCGGGTTCGCGTCCGACACGCGCAGGGCGAGACGGAGCTGCAGGCCGACTTGATCATCGCGGCCGACGGTGCGCACTCGGTCGTGCGCGAGTCGCTCGATTTCGGCGCGCGCGTGTCGGAGGGCATCGCATACGTTCGGGCGCTTGTGCCAGCTGGCCTGGCGCGAGAGGAGGAGGCGTGGACGTCCGCCGGAATCTTCGGCAGCTTCGCGGTCGATGCGGCCACGTATCTCTACGCCTCGGCCGGCACCCCGGCGCTGCAAGCAGCCGTCGCGGCACGAGATCTCGACGCCTTCCGCCAAGCATGGAGCAGCGCCTACCCCGCGGCACAACCGTTGCTCGCCGCACTCGCACGCTGGGACGACCTCCTGCTGCACCGCGTGGTGCAAGTGCACTGCGCGCGCTGGTCTGTCGGCCGCGTGACGCTGCTCGGCGATGCCGCACACGCGATGGCACCGAACCTCGGCCAAGGGGCGAACAGCGCGATGGTGGACGCCGCCATCCTGGTGGATGCGTTGCGGTCGTTCCAGAACGTGCCTGCGGCGCTGGTAGCCTATGAGAAGCGGCGGAGGCCGGCGGTCACCCGAGTCGCGACGACATCGTCGCGGCTCGGTGCGCTGGCGGATGCGACAGCACCGCGCGCACGGTGGCTGCGCGATCGCGTGCTGATGCCGGTGCTGCGGATGCTACCGGCGAAGCGGGCGGTACGGGACGTGCTGCAGGAGCAGCCGGAAATCCTACGCCGAGCCGCCGCGCTTAGCTGACCGCGGCGACGGACGCCCCGCACTCCACGCAGAACTTCGCGTCGGCTGCGACCGCCGCACCGCACGACGGGCAGCCGGCGCCCAGCATCCGCCCGCAATCGGAGCAGAACAGCGCGTCGCTCTCCGGCCGCGGACCGCAACTCGGGCAGCTGCGTCCACCCCGCTTCACGCGGGCAATCAGCGCCTCGGCCGCGTCATCGGCCGCCGTGCGTGCGGCTGCGGCGGCCGGTGTCGCCGCAGCGACGTCCCCCGCCTCGCGCGCCCGCAACTCCGCCAACGCGCGCGGCGTGTACGTCGCCTTGAGCGTGGCGTAGTCCTCCGGCGAGAGCTTCCCGGTGGCTTGGTCGAACTCGATTTCGCGAAGTGCCTCGAGGGCGCTCGCTTCCGGCGCCTGCTCCGGCGCGAGGACGATCGGCGTGTTCCGCAGGCCGCCCTTCAGCAGCGGCCACATCACGAAGGCAAGCGCAGCGACGGCCAGCACCGAGCCGAGCAGCAGGGCGATCACTCGAAGTCTTCCTCGCGCAGCGCCTTCTCGAGGCGCGCCATCTCGTCGGCGCTGGCATCAATGCGCGGCGCGACCACCGCAGCGCTCGCCGAACCGGCGGCCACCACCGGCGCGTTGGCCGCGGCCCGCGCCGTCCAGCGCTTGATCATCATCGTGAGGATGATGCCGCCCGTCGTCATCACCACGGCGGGGGCGAAGTACCCCGCCCAATTGAAGCCCTGCTTCACGGGCGCCGTCAGCGCGACCTCGCCGTACGTCGCGACGAAGGCATCCTTGATCTCCTGCGCGGTGAAGCCGCCTTCCACCAGCCGCATCACGTCGCGGTGCATCGCCGGCGACACACTACAGGTGAAGTCCGTCGTGCGGCAGGTGTAGACATCGAGGATGCAGGTGCACTGGCACTTGAGCGTACGCTCGAGTTGGTCGCGCTCGAGCGGCGTCATCGACGGCTGCGCACCCGGCTTGGGCTCCCGCAGCACGGGCCGGTACGCGCCCTGGTCCATCGGCGTGAACGTCGGCTGGCCTTGGCCACTCAGCACGCGGCTCGTCAGTACCGCGCCCGCGCCAGCCGCCGCGACGAACCACTCCCGACGCGTCAGCATCAGACGCCCGCCGTCTCGGCGTGCTGCGGCGCGAGTTCCGTCACGTAGCCGCCCTGCCGCTTCCGCTCGCTCTGCGGCCACATCACAATCAAGCCGCCCAGTGCCATCAGGATGCCGCCGTGCCACACCCACACGACGAGCGGATTGAAGTTGATGCGGATCTCCGCGCGGTCGCCGATTGTGCCGGCAAGCACGAGGTACACGTCCTGCCGCTGCATCTGCAGGATGCCCACTTCCGTGCTCGGCTGGAACGTCGGGTTGCCGCGCGTATCGAAGTGCTGCCGCTTCTCGCTGGTGAGCACCGGGAAGGCCTTGCCTTCCATGACCGGCATCAGCGCGACCGTGACGACGTCGCGGTTCAGCGCCTTGAACTGCGAGATGCCGTCGCTGGTGAAGGTCCATTCCTTGCCGAACGGATCCTTGGTCGTGAAGCTCTCGCCTTCGCGCAGCGTCACGTCGTACTCCTGACGGAACGCCATGCCGGCGAACGCCGAGAACAGGATGACGATGCCCGCGTGCACGATGTAGCCGCCGTAGCGGCGGCGATTGCGCGTCACGAGGTTCACGAGCGCGGTGAAGATGTTCTCGCCATGCATCTTCATGCGCGCCATCGCACCCTTGTAGAACTCCTGGATGATCGTGCCGGCCACGAAGGCGCCGAGGCCCCAGGCCATCAGCGGGTAGAGTTCGCGCGCGCCGAGCACCCAGAGCACGGCAGCGGCCACGACGCCGAAGAACGCCGGGCCCGCGAACTGCCGTTGGATGTTCTGCACCGAGGCGCGACGCCAGGCGATCAGCGGGCCGATGCCGGTCAACGCCAGCAGCAGCAGGCCCAGCGGGACGTTCACCGTGTTGAAGAAGCTCTCGCCCACCGTGATCTTCGAGCCGCGCACCGCCTCGGAGAGAATCGGGAACAGCGTCCCCCAGAGCACCGAGAACGCGATGCCCACCAGCACGAGGTTGTTGTACAGGAACGCCGCCTCGCGCGAGATCATCGCCTCCAACTCGGCCTTTGCCTCCAGGTCCTTGAGGCGGACCGAGACCAGCCACGAGGTCACCACGAGCATGAGCACCATGAACACGGCGAACCACATGCCGATGTTGCTCTGCGCGAACGAGTGCACGCTCTGGATGATCCCCGAGCGCGTGATGAACGTGCCGAGGATGCTGAGCAGGAACGTGCCGACGACCAGGATCACGTTCCACTTGCGCAGCATGCCGCGCTTTTCCTGGATCATGATCGAGTGCAGGAACGCCGTACCCGTCAGCCAGGGGAGCAGCGAGGCGTTCTCCACCGGGTCCCACATCCAGTAGCCGCCCCAACCCAGCTCCACGTACGCCCACCACATCCCGAGCAGGATGCCCAGCGTGAGGAACACCCAGGAGATGATGCTCCACTTCCGCACCGCGCCCAACCACTCGGCGTCCAAGCGGCGCGTGACCAGCGCGGCGATCGCGAAGCCGAAGGGAATCGCCGTCGCGACGTAGCCCAGGTAGAGCAGCGGCGGATGGATGGCCATCGCCGGGTTCTGCAGCTGCGGGTTCAGGCCGCGGCCATCGGGCGGAATCCACTCGAGTCGTTCGAACGGGTTCGACGCAATCGTCGTCGCCATCACGAAGAAGAGCAGCACCGCGGCGTTCGTGCCCGTCACCCACGGCATCAGCGCGCGGTTCTTGCTTCGGTTGGTGAACGTCGCCGCGGCCGCATAGCCGGCAAGCACAAGGCACCAGAAGAGCATCGAGCCCGCCTGGCCGCCCCAGAACGCCGAGAACTTGTAGACGATCGGCAGGTTGGCGCTCGTGAACGATGCCACGTAGCGCACGGAAAAATCACTGGTCAGCAGCGCGGTCCAGAGTCCGAGCGAGGCCAGCACCACGAAGCCCGTGGTGGCATAGAGGCCGCGCTCGCCGCTGACGATCAGGTCTTCACGCTTGAGGTAGCCGCCCGCGAAACTCAACGTGACGGCCCAGACGCCCATCAGGAGGGCGATCCACAGGGACAGCTCGCCGACGAGAACCACGACTCAGTACGACTTCGTCGCGGCGCTGTCGTGGCCCGCCGGCATCGGGGCGCCGCTCTCCATCGCCTTGCGCATCGCCTCGTAGCTCTCCGGCGTGGCTTCGTAGCGCGAGGCGCACTTGGCGAGCAGCGTCGTCGCCTGGAAGGTGCCCGTCGCATCGAGACGGCCTTCGACGACCACTTCCACGGAATCGGAGAAGGTGTCGGGGATGATCCCGCGGTACACGACCGGATACGTCGCCTTGCCGTCGGTCATCTGGAACGTGACCATGCGGCCGGACGAGTCGCGTACGACCGTCCCCGGCACGACCTTCGCGCCGACCTTCACGCCGGTCCCGACCATCGACGGGTCTTCGGCCACTTTGGCTTCCAGCTCGGCGGGCATCAGGAAGTAGATGCCGGTGTCCTTGATGGCGCCGGCCATCAGGACGCCTGCGGCGCCGAGGACGACGGCTCCGCCGAGGAGGAACTTGGTGCGGGGGTGCATCAGGGGGCTCCCAGGATTCGCGTACGCTTCAATATAGTCGCGGCGGTGGGCAAAGGGTCCCGTCCACGTGGTCCGCTATCTGTCCAGCTGTCGTACGAGAATCGCGCCGCTTCCACCGCTGAATCGGCCCGGGATTTCCGGAGACTCGGTTAGTTGAGTCCCACGGCCGCGGACGCGGCCTGGGTGTGATAATACTGCGCTTCGTACTCCGCCGGGGGGATGTCCCCGAGCGGCTGCATCAGGCGCTGGCTGTTGTACCAGGCCACCCATTCCAGCGTCGCATACTCCACGTCCTCCCGCCCCTTCCGTCAGCTTCCCCGTCAGGCAGACCGTTCGTAACTAGACTGGAGCGGCGCGGGTGACCTCGGCAGGAAGGTGAGCGGCGGGACCCGGCCGAGGCTGTCGTGCGGCCGCCGCGTGTTGTAGATCGTGAGCCAGCGTTCGGTCTCGGCGCGGACGTCGTCAAGGGAGCCGAAAAGGTACGCGTCGAGGACTTCCTTGCGGTAGCTCCCGTTGAAGCGTTCGATGTAGGCGTTCTGGTTGGGCTTGCCCGGTTGGATGTGCAGCAGCCGCACGCCATGGCGCCGGCACCACGTGGTGAGTTCGACCGAGACGAACTCGGGCCCATTGTCACAGCGGAGCGCGCTCGGCGCCCCGTGCAGCGCGACGAGCTGGTCGAGCACCTGCGTCACCCGCGCGGCCGGCAGCGACAGCGCCACCTCGACCGCGAGGGCCTCCCGATTGCCTTCGTCGAGCACGTTCAGCGTGCGGAAACGCGTCCCGCTGTAGAGCATGTCGCTCATGAAGTCGACGGCCCACATCCCGTTGAGGACCGCGGGCGCGTCGAGCGGCTGCCGCTCGCGCGGCGGGATCCGGCGTTTCGTCCGTCGCTTGAGGTTGAGCTTCAGCGCGCAGTACACGCGATACACGCGCTTCCAGTTCCAGCGATGCCCGGCGAGGCGCAGCGCATCGAAGCACATCCAGAAGCCCCACTGCGGCGTCTCGGTCACGAGCGCGGTGAGCGCCGCGATCACGTCGGCGTCGCGGTCCAGCCGGTCCGGCGGCGGTCGGTAGTACGCCGCCCGCGAGAGGGACACGACCTGGCAGGCATGCCGCACGGACAGCCCGTGCTCCTCCACCAAGATCGCGATCACCTGCCGCTTCGCGGGCGGCGCTACAGCTTGCGACTGAGGACGTCCTTGATGGCCGCATTCTCGAGCGCGAGCTCCGCGTACATCCGCTTGAGCTTCACGTTCTCGGCCTCGAGTTCCCGCAGCCGCTTGAGCTCGGCGACGGTCGCCCCGCCGTACTTCGACTTCCAAGTGAAGAAGGTCGCCCGGCTGATCCCGTGCTTCCGGATCACCTCGGCGATGGGCACCCCGCCTTCGACTTCCTGCAGGGCGGCCACGATCTGGGACTCGGTGAACTTCGAACGGCGCATGGCTCCTCCATAGGCACCGTCCCAAGTCTAACTCCGACTGTCTACCTCAGGGGGAAGCTGACGCGGGCGCGAGGAGCGGTCGGCCAGCGCCGCCCAGCCCCCGGCCGCGAAGCGGCGCAGCCACTTGTAAGCCGTGCTCGGGCTGATGTGGAGGGCCGCGGCGACGGCGCGCACCGGCTCGCCGTCGAGGACCACCCGGCGGACGAGCTCGGCTCGCCCCCAGGCGGTCAATCGCGCATTGTTGTGGATGTTCACTGAGGCCTCTGGCTGAAGGTTGGGTGGCTCGCACCTCCAGCTTCCTCAGTTATGCCTCAGTGAACAACCTCTTTAGAACCGACATCTAGGTCCCACTGGCTCAGCTGGCAGCTCTGCGGTTGTGGCTGCATGCAGCACGACCGTCCTATCGGAGAGACACCGTCGCGCCCGCCGTGCCTCAGTCTTCTTCTTGGTATCCTCGAGGAATAAGCTCCACAACGGCTGAGCCGCCAATCAGATCGAACACGAAGGTTGCGACATCGCCTTCGTCCGCCCCTACCTGACGGAGCCATCTCTTGTATCCGCCCACGATACCGCTGTCGTCTACTCGCAAATCGGTATCGTCCTGAGGAAAAGCGAAAGTACGCGCCGCGATATATCGCACAATCGTCGCAGGGGCAGAGAGAACCAACCCCTCCGTGTACTTTGGAAGCACGCATGAGAAGTGGAGTCGACCATCATCTCGCCAGCCGAAATCTGTGATGCGCTTAACGGGGGCACGAGTTGCGAGTTGTCGTCGCAACTCCGCGATCGCGACCGGGTCCGGCTTCAGGCCGCGGAGAGTCCAGATACCGCCACCGAGATTCTCGAGGTAGGGGCTGTAGGTCATTGCCAGTGCCGTGGAAGAAGGACTGACGTCCTGCCGCGCAGCGAGGTCGATGACCCTCGCTCGGTCAAGAATCCCAGTGGGAGACTCCCTGAATAGATCTGCGAGTTTCGACTCCGTCGGTGTGACGCGAGTGGACACACGCGCTCCTGGTGCCAACCGCACTGATGAGCCTACCTGAACGAAACTAGGGTGAGCCTGGAAGAAGGACGCGAGCGCCTCGCGGGGAGGGGGTACCGGAATCCACGGCGCGCTCATCCGACCTGAAGTTGTCCGCCACCTAAGCCCCTTTCCGAGCCCCTCTCGGATGCTGCCGACGTCGATCTCCGAGACAAAACCAAGCATCCCTGCCGCGGTGACCTCCACATAGCTGCCCAGTTGGCCGCGGTGCCAATACCACCCTCCTGCTAACTCCTCGTACTCCGAAAGCTGGTTGAGCACTGCCTTCACTTCCTCTGGTCCGGCAGTCGTGCCTCGAAGCCTCAGTGCGCTCACAACTGAATCGGGCCGGAACACCCCTCCCTGAAATGCAAGGCGCGATGACTCACGCTCGACTTCGATGTTCAGACGTGCCCTTGCCTCAATCACAACGATTAACTGACCAGCAATCTCCTGGAGAATCAGAGACACACGTCGACCGAGCCTTGCGGCTGTGCTCAAGAGGCTCTGAGGATGAAACGGACCGTCCGAGATGCCTCGATCTCTCAGTACGCGACTAGCTGTCTCAGCATCAATTGGCGCCTCGGACTCTAAGATTTCCAGCGCGGCATCGAGCTGTGGGAGATAGACCGGGTGCCGTGAAATTCGTGAGTCAAATTTGAGTTGCAGCTGTCTCGCTCGCTCTCGGGTGATGCCAAGGCGGCTAGCGACTTCTTCCAGCGTATATGCTCGAGACTGACCGGACATCTGAAGTCGGTCGAGTATTCTCGCAAGCCGGTCTCCCTTGAGTCCGGTGAGTCGACCAACGTAGTCCTCGATAGCCCCCTCGAGAGACAACGCGCTCACCTTCTCGGCGGTGAAGCGAGACCGAATGACAGCTTCACGCAGCTGAGCACCCTTCTCTTGCGCGTCCCCACCAACCTCCGAGACAAAGCTCTCAACCAACTCCGCGAGCGTCTCGCCTCCAAGCGGTAGGTGCTCGCGGAATCTGGGATCTGAGTGGCTGACGAACCTCATCCAGGGCTCGACCTCAATCCCTTCCCCTTCGGTCGAATCAGGAGTCTCAGCGTCCGCCTCGGACTGACTGTGGAGGTCAGCCACAGCACCCGCCTCAAGAGTACACGCGAAATCCAAATATGAACCTGGACCGAGGTTCGGGATGGCCATGATGTCCCGGATGCGCAGCAAACTCCAGTCGAACGGCGAGGCTGGCAACTGACGCTGCCATACCGCGCTTCTGACCGCGTTACGGGTCCGAGTTGTCCAAGGGATGAAGTCGACCGACACCTGAAGATTCAGGTCAGATACCGCCGGCAAGTCCTGAATCTCGGCGAGTCGGCTCTTAACGAGCCAAACCAAGAGCGCCTTTCCGCGCTCGCTAAACGACTTGCCAGGAGCAATCGCCGACACTGAGAGGTCGGAGTAGGTGCGAGCACCAGTTTCGGAGAGCTCGGCCTGCAACCAGGCAGGAAGCTCCTCGTGAGCCCACGCGTCGCGGAGCGCTCGAGGTAGCAAAGGAGCCCCGGCCATTCCCCAGCGAGGAAGCATTCGAACCTGGTGAGGGATGCTATCGATGTGTGAGTTGCGGAACGATGACGCACACAATATACTTTGTCAATCCCACAATTAACATTTTCGGTATTGATTAGTGCCAGTGTCCAACGTTGAAATCGTCACCTTCGCGGTTTTTGCCCTCGGGGGCGCCTCGAAAGTGGTTGACACTGAGGACATCGCAATCGAGTCTCACGCGATTGCTCCTTCTCGCTTCGCTTGGACCAAGTATCCGGACCAAGTGAATCTGGAGCTGGTGCGCGTCTTTCTCTCCGACGCGAAGAAGAAGTCGCATGGCTGGCTCGCCGGCACTGGCAAGGATGGATGGAGCCTGACACCCAAGGGACTCAAGTGGGTGAAGGAAAACGAGCATCGGATGCGCAGCACCGAGTTCTCTAGTCGTGCCCGGCGTGATCGGAGGTCCGCGTCCCCGGACGAGCGCCGCTGGAGGCGCGAAGAGCTTCGACTGCGATCTCTTCCAGCCGCGCGCGCCTGGATCGAGAGCAGGAGGCCGCCCACGAGTGCGGAAGCAATGGTGGTCTTCCGCATCGACTCATATGTGAACGCGCAGATGCGAGACCTCAAGATCACTCGCCTCTTGGAGCTATTCGCGCAAGAACCGGATCTCTTGGAGTTCGTCCAAGCGGCCGCGGACGCTATTCAGCCCGGAGAACGCCATGAAGGCCTCTGACATCAAGGTCACATCTCATGTGGGCCGCGACCTGCTGGCAGCAGCCGCATCATTTAAGCATGAAGCGGCTGTTGTTTGGGAGTATGTAGTAAATAGCCTTCAGTATGTTGAGCGCGGTCTAACACCGAGCGTGCAGGTGGAAATCGCTCCGCGCGCACGGCGAATTCTCATTAGCGACAATGGTCGCGGTATGACTGCGTCCGACCTGCAGCATTACTTCCAAATGCACGGAGAGAACCGTGATCGCGCTGCGGGCCGACCAGGGCGAGGGAAGTTCGGCACAGGGAAGTCTGCGGCGTTCGGAATTGGCACAAGTCTCACTGTCGACACGCGCCGGAATGGATTGCGCAACGTTGTGCATCTGTCGCGCGCGGCTATTGATGCGTCCAATGGCAGCGATATTCCGATTGAATGGCGTGTCCGAAATGAGTCGACGACCGGTGCAAACGGCACCGTGGTCACAATTGACGACATCGTTCTCCCTCGGATCGAGGCGTCGCGGGTGATCGAGTACATCGAACGCCATCTCAGCGCATTCAGAGGACTCTCTCCCGAGGTTGCGGTCAACGACCACGTTTGCTCTGCCCGAGAGCCCGTCGTGTCGCGAGAGCTCAAGTTTGAACCATCTCCTGCCCAGCGGACCTTGCTCGGAGATGTCGTTCTAGTGGTCCGTGTGGCGCGATCGTTACTGGGCGAGCTCGATCAAGGGGTGCAGGTAACCTGTGGCCCGGGTAACCTTGTCGCGATCGAGAAGGGAGGAGTCGACCGCAAGGAATACGGGGCGTTCCTATTCGGCAATGTCGACGTCCCGGCGCTCGAGCGCCACGAATCCCCGATTCAGCCTTTTGATGCGAGCCGATCACTCTCGCTGAACCCGCTCCATCCCGTCTCTGCCGCGCTTATTGCTTTCATCGGCGCCAGCCTCGAGAAAGCGAGACTTGAGCTCGTCTCCGATGCAAGAGAACACCGAAAGACCGAGCAGGCCCGCAAGCTAGCAGAGGCAGCTGACAAGATCGCGGAGGTGCTTAACAAGGATTTTGCACAGGTTCAGGGACGGCTCTTTCACATCCGTTCTGCCTCCGGCAGCGGCCCCGCACACGGTCGTTCTGCTCGATCCGAACTTGGGGGCGATGATCAGTCTTCGTGGATCGAAGGGGCGAGTGAACCAGGGGAACTCGCTTCTGAGCCGCCGCAGAGAACGGACAATCCAAGAGGGCGCAAGGCACCCGACCTGCCAAGGCTCGGTGACTTGAGCGATTCCGGATCAAGGTCGGTAGATCCTGCGGGTGGTACCGGAAACCGTAAGCGTGCAACTGGCGGCTTTCAGGTTAGGTTCGAGGAACTCGGAAAAGAGGAACCGAGGTCCGTTTACGATTCCTCCTCGCTGACAATCTTCATCAATCTCTTGCATCCAGCCGTGGAAGCCGCGCTCGGCGATGGAGACACGGAGAACGTTCTGTTCCGGCGGCTCGCGTACGAGGTGGCCTTCTCCGAGTACGCTATCGCGCTCGGGCACGAGACGGTGAAGGCTGACCCGGACCTCCCGGCAAACGATCTGCTGTACGAGATTCGAGCATCACTAAACCGAGTATCCGCCTCGGCCGCCAGCCTTTATCGCACCTGATTCTCGCTATCTGTCCAGCTGTCGTACGAGAATCGCGCCGCTCCCGCCGCCGGCGACATCTGCCGTCAGATCGCGCCAGGAGAAGAACCGGCCATCGGCGCGGTCATACAGCTCCTTCGCGATTCCCGCCGTGAGCGTCAGCCCCGCCGCCGTCCACGCGGCCTCGCGATAATCGAGTCCTGCACTGCGCCCGATTGCGTGCCCCGCACCCTGCAGCACGGCGGAGCCCACGAAGTGGTACAGCTTGTCGCGCCCGAACCACGGATCCTCCGGCGGCCGCTCGGGCGGCGCGCCGAACGTCCCCGAGAACAGGACGAACACCAGCGCGAACTTCATCCGTCGTCGCGGTCGCGGGCCCAACTCACCGCGGCGCGCGTCGCGCGCCGCCAGCCGCCCAATCCCTGCCGTGCTACGTTCACACCAGCCGTCGGCGCGAAACGCGTGAACGTCCGCGAGGCGTGGAACGCCTTGGCATCGGGCCACACGCCGCCGGCGATGCCCGCGAGGCCCGCCGCTCCCAGGGCGGTCGTCTCCACGAGATCGGGACGCTCGACCGGCACGCCGAGGACGTCGGCCTGGAACTGCATCAGCCAGTCATTCTGCGCGGCGCCGCCGTCGACGCGCAGCACGTCGAGCGGTGCGCCGCTCGCGCCGCGCATCGCCTCGAGCACGTCCGTCGTTCCGTAGGCCATCGCCTCGAGCGCCGCGCGGACGAGGTGCTCGCGCGAGGTGCCGCGCGTGAGGCCGACGATCGTCCCGCGGGCTTCGGGCTCCCAATGCGGCGCGCCGAGTCCGGTGAGCGCCGGCACGAAGTACACGCCATCGTTCCGCTCGAGCGACCGCGCCATCGCCTCGGTCTCATGGGCCTTCTCGACGATCCCCAAGCCATCGCGCAGCCATTGCACGGCCGCCCCGGCGACGAAGATGCTGGCCTCGAGTGCATACACGGGCCTTCCCGCCGCGTCGCAGGTGAGTGTCGTCAGCATCCCCTGTCCGCCCGGTGGCCGCGTCGCGCCGGTGTTGAACAGCAGGAAGGCGCCGGTGCCGTACGTGTTCTTGCTCTGTCCCGGATTCCAGCAGCCCTGACCGAACATCGCGCTCTGCTGATCGCCCGCCACGCCGAGGATCGGCAGCGCCACGCCGAGATGCTCCCGGGCGCTCTCCCCGAACGACCCCGACGACGGCCGGACCTCGGGCAGGATCTCCCGCGGCACGCCGAACAGCGCGCAGAGCTGATCGCTCCACTCCATCGTGTTGATGTCGTAGAGCATCGTGCGCGACGCGTTCGTCGGATCGGTCGCATGCACGGCACCGTTCGTCAGCTTCCAGATGAGCCAGGTGTCGATCGTCCCCGCGGCCAGGGTGTCGGGCGCCATGCCGCGCGTCCGCTCCTTGAGCAGCCACTCGAGCTTGGTCGCCGAGAAGTACGGATCCGTGACCAGTCCCGTCGCGGCGTAGATCGCCGGGGCCTGCCCGGCCTCGCGCAGCGCCGCACAGCGCCGCGTCGTGCGGCGATCCTGCCAGACGATCGCCTTGTCGACGGGCTTCCCGGTCCTCCGGTCCCACAGCACGATCGTCTCGCGCTGGTTCGTGATGCCCAGGGCATCGGGCGTGACCTTGGCCTGCGCCAGCGCCTCGCGCGCCGCGTCGACCGTGCGCGCGAAAATCTCCTCGGCATCATGCTCCACCCAGCCCGGCTGCGGAAAGTGCTGCGTGATCTCGCGGTACCCGCGCCCCACCACGCGCCCATCCTCGGCGATCACGAGCGCCGTCGTGCCGGTCGTGCCTTCATCGAGTGCGAGGACGTGACGCACGATGTCTCCTTACGCCGGCGGCAGCGGTAGCGTGGCGCGGTCGAAGTGATAGGGCGCGCAGAGCACACCGTCTTCGGTGACGATGTGGGAGATCAGCGCCGCGGGTGTCACGTCGAAGGCCGGGTTGAACACGCGCGCGCCCTCGGCGGCCACGCGCGTGCCGGCGACCTGCGTGATCTCCTCCGCCGCACGCTCCTCGATGGGAATCATCTCGCCCGTCGGGATGGCGCGGTCCACGGTGCTCGACGGCGCGATGACGATGAACGGGATCTTGTGATGCTTGGCCAGCACAGCCAGCGAGTACGTCCCGATCTTGTTCGCCGCGTCGCCGTTGGCGGCAATGCGATCGGCACCCACGATGACCATGTCCACCTTTCCCGCGGCCATCAGCGACCCCGCCATGCCATCCGTCACCAGCGTCACGGGGATGCCGGCCTGCGAAAGCTCCCAGGCCGTCAGCCGCGCGCCCTGCAGCAACGGCCGCGTTTCGTCGGCGAACACCTCGATGTCGAGGCCTTCGGCCTTCGCCACATACAGTGGCGCCAACGCGGTGCCCATGCCCGCTGTCGCCAGCGCCCCCGCGTTGCAGTGCGTGAGCACGCGCATGCCGTCCTTGAGCAGCGTGCGACCATGACGCCCCAGCGCCTCGCACATCGCCACGTCATCGGCGCGAATGCGTTCGGCCTCTTCGCGCATCGCGGCGACCAGCGCCGCGGGTGCGCCCGAGGCCTGCTGCAAGGCCGCGAGCATGCGGTCCAAGGACCACATCAGGTTCACCGCCGTGGGACGCGTGCCGCGCAGCGTCGCCGCGCCCGCTTCAATGAAGAGCCGCGCGCGCGCGGCGTCCGCGAGTGCGCCGCGCTCGAGTTCAGCCGCGGCAGCGGCCGCGAGCCCCATCGCCGCCGCGACGCCGATCGCCGGTGCGCCGCGGACGGCCAGCGTGCGGATCGCCTCGGCCACGTCCTCGAGGCTCGCGAGGTCCCGCATCACCAGCTCGGCGGGCAGTCGCCGCTGGTCCACGATGCGCAGCGCCCCGCTCGGGGCCCACGCGACGGTCTGCACGGGAGGTGTGGGCACGCTGCAAGATATAGATTGTAGGCATGACGACGCCATTCACCTTCCTCACGCTCGAGATCGCCGATGCGTTGGCGATCGTCACGGTCAACCGCCCCGACAAGCTCAACGCGCTCAACGCGACGGTGATCGCCGAGCTCGACAAGGCGTTCACCGAGCTGTCGCAGCGCGAACAGGTCCGCGCGATCATCCTCACGGGCGCCGGCCGCGCGTTCGTCGCGGGGGCCGACATCGCCGAGATTGCCGAGGGCGCCGACAGCCCGGCCGGGCTGGAATCGCTGTCGCAGGTGGGCTCGCGCGTGTTCACGAAGATCGAGCGGCTCAACAAGCCGGTCGTCGCCGCGATCAACGGTTTCGCGCTTGGTGGGGGCCTGGAGTTGGCGCTCGCCTGCCATGTGCGCGTCGCCAGCGAGGGCGCCAAGTTCGGCCTGCCCGAAGCCAAGCTCGGGCTGATTCCCGGCTACGGCGGCACGCAGCGGCTCCCGCGCCTCATCGGCACGGGTCGCGCGATGCAGATGATCCTCACGGGCGGCATGATCGACGCGAACACGGCGGCGAGCTACGGCCTTGTGAACGCGGTGTATCCCGCCGAGGTGCTGTTGGACGTGACGCGCTCGATGGCCAAGGAGATGATCGCCAACGGGCCGTTGGCACTCGCGCATGCGATCGAGGTGGTCGCGAAGGGCGCCGGGATGTCGATGGATGATGCCTTGGCGCTGGAAAGCCGGCACTTCGGCGTGCTGGGGCGGACGGCGGACATGCGCGAGGGCACGACGGCGTTCCTCGAGAAGCGACCCGCGGCGTTCAAGGGCGCGTAGGCGCAGGCGGCGCGCGCCATGTCGTCGCCTCGGTCCGCGCAGCTCCGTGCGCTCGCGCTGCATGACTTTCGCAACATCGCGGCCGCGCGGCTCGAGTTGCCGCCCGAGGGCATCGCCCTGGTCGGCGAGAACGGCCAGGGCAAGACGAATGCGATCGAGGCCATCGCGTACCTCCGCATGCTGCGCTCGATGCGTGGCGCGCGCGACCGCGACCTGATCCGGCACGGCGCCCCGGCGTTCCACATCGCGGCGGAGCTCGGCAACCTTCCGGCGATGCGCGCCACCATCGGCGCTGACCGCGCGGGCCGCAAGAAGGTGACGCTCGACGGTGCGGAGCCCGAGAAGCTCACGGACGCGCTCGACGCGCTGCCCAGCGTGTCATTCTCGCCGCGCGACGTCGACCTCATCGCGGGCGCGCCCGCCGAGCGGCGGCGCTACCTCGACATCACACTCGCACTCACGTCGCCGGCGTATCTCCACGCGCTGCGGCGCTACCGCGGCGCGCTGCTGCGGCGCAACGCCGCGCTGCGCGATGCCACGCGCAAGGGCGCCGCGCGCACGCTCGTCGCCGCCGTCGCGGCGTGGGAACCGGCGCTCGCCGAGCAGGGGGCGATCCTCGTGCGCGCGCGCCGTGCGTGGGCGGCCGCGCATGCCGCGCGCTTCACCGCACTCTCGGCGGCCATCGGCGAGACGCAGCCCGCCGCCCTCGAGTACGCCGGCAGCGCCGCCGACGCGGACGATCCACAGGCGGAGTTGCTGGCGCAGCTCGAGCGGCAGCGCGAGCAGGATCTGCGCCGCTGTCTCACGCATGCCGGCCCGCATCGCGACGATCTCGTGCTGCGGCTCGACGCGCACGACCTGCGGCAGGTCGGCAGCGCCGGCCAGCAGCGCACGGCGGCCATCGTGCTGCGCATGCTCGAGAGTGCCACGCATCGGGAGGCGACAGGCGTGATTCCCGCGCTGCTGCTCGACGATCCCTTCGCCGAGCTGGATCGCCGGCGCACGGCACGCATCCTCGCGCTGCTCGAGGAAGAGGGCGTGGGGCAGTGCGTGCTCTGCGTGCCGCGCGAGGACGAGATCCCGTCGCAGTTCACGCGGCTGCAGCGCTGGAGCGTGCGCGCGGGGACGTTCACGCGGTGAGCGCGGCGTGACGTACTACGACGACTCCCGCGCGGGCGGCCGCAGCGGACGCAACGCGCCGCGCCCGATCGCCGAGATGTTGGCCGAGGCGCTGCGCGAGAGCGGACTCGACGACGACGTGCATCGTGCCCAGGTCCTCGAGCTCTGGCCGCGCCTCGTCGGTACGCAGATCGCGAAGGTCACGCAGGCGCGGTTGATCGCCGAGGACGGCACGATGGTCGTGGGCGTGAAGACGCATGCTTGGATGCAGGAACTGGCGATGATGGAGCGGTCGTTGGTGGCGAAACTGAACGCCGCGACGGGCGACACTGGCGTGAAGAAGATCCGCTGGGAACTGCTGCAGGAGCCGGGTCCGGGACGCGCTCCCTAACCCATTGCCGCACAGGCATTTGCCGCGCGCGAAATCCGTTGCGTTCGCCCTGAAAAACCGTTAGCTTTGTGGGTCGCTCCCACGAGCGGACATTCGGCTTATCTTCGCGCGGTTTCCACGCCCCTTTTTCGTCCCCCAATGGCCAAGACGAACGACGTCGCCGATTCGCAGTACGACTCCTCTGGCATCCAGGTCCTCAAGGGGCTCGAAGCCGTCCGCAAGCGCCCCGGCATGTACATCGGCTCGACGTCGCATCGCGGGCTGCACCATCTCGTCTACGAGGTGGTCGACAACTCGATCGACGAGGCGCTCGCCGGCTACTGCGACACGGTGAACGTCATCATCCACCCGGATGATTCGATTTCCGTCGAGGACAACGGCCGTGGCATCCCGGTGGACATCCACCCGGTGGAGAAGCTGCCGGGCGTCGAACTCGCGCTCACCGTGCTGCACGCGGGCGGCAAGTTCGACAAGAACACCTACAAGGTCTCGGGCGGCCTGCACGGCGTCGGCGTGTCCGTCGTGAACGCGCTCTCCGAAGTGCTGAAGGTCTGGGTGAAGCGCGACGGCAAGGAGCACTACATGGACTTCGCGCGCGGCGGCACGACGACGAAGCTCAAGGTGCTCGGCCAGGTGAAGCCCAAGGATACGGGTACCAAGGTCTGGTTCAAGCCCGACGCGCAGATCTTCACGGAACTCGAGTACGACTACGCGACGCTGGCGTCGCGCCTGCGTGAGCTGTCCTTCCTCAACAAGGGCGTGACCATCACGCTCAAGGACGAGCGCGAGGGCAAGCAGCGCGAGGAGACCTTCCATGCGAAGGGCGGCCTCCGGGAATTCGTCGGCTTCCTCAACGCCAAGCAGAAGGCGCTGCACTCCGAGATCGTCTACTTCGACGGCGAGAAGGACGACATCGGCATCGAGATCGCGCTGCAGTACAACGACGGCTACAACGAGAACGTGTTCTCGTTCGTGAACAACATCAACACGCACGAGGGCGGCACGCACCTCACCGGCTTCAAGTCGGCGCTCACGAGCGTGATCAACAAGCACCTCGACAAGTCGTCGTTCGCCAAGAAGGACAAGGACCTCAAGCTCTCCGGCGACGACGTCCGTGAAGGCCTCACGGCCGTGCTCTCGGTGAAGGTCCGTGAGCCGCAGTTCGAGGGCCAGACCAAGACCAAGCTGGGCAACTCGGAAGCCGAGTCGGCGGTGAAGACGACGGTGAACGAGTGGCTCTCGACCTACCTCGAGGAGCATCCGCGCGTCGCCAATGCCGTGCTGGAGAAGGCGCTGAGCGCCGCCCGCGCGCGCGAGGCCGCCCGCAAGGCCCGCGACCTGACCCGCAAGAAGTCGGCGCTCGACGTCGGCAACCTGCCGGGCAAGCTCGCCGACTGCTCGCTCTCCGACCCCGCGATGTGCGAGCTCTACCTGGTGGAAGGTGACTCCGCCGGTGGCTCGGCCAAGCAGGGCCGCGACCGCATGTTCCAGGCCATCCTGCCGCTGCGCGGCAAGATCCTCAACGTCGAGAAGGCGCGTATCGACAAGATCCTCGGCAACGAGGAGATCCGCACGATCGTCACGGCCATCGGCGCCGGCATCAAGGAAGAGTTCTCGCTCGAGAACGTGCGCTACCACAAGGTCATCATCATGACCGACGCCGACGTGGACGGCGCGCACATCCGCACCCTGCTGCTGACGTTCTTCTTCCGCCAGATGCCAGAGCTCATCGACGCCGGCATGGTGTACATCGCGCAGCCGCCACTGTTCTCGGTGTCGAAGGGCAAGGAGATCTACTACGCCTACGACACGCAGGAGCGCGATGCCATCGCCCAGCGCATGGGCGGCGAGGACGGCAAGGGTCTCAACATCCAGCGCTACAAGGGTCTCGGCGAGATGAATCCCGACCAGCTCTGGAAGACCACGATGGATCCGGAAACGCGCACGATCCTCAAGGTCACGCAGGACGATGCGTTCCAGGCGAACGAGATCTTCCAGACCCTCATGGGTGACGAAGTCGAGCCGCGGCGCGTGTTCATCGAGACCAACGCCAAGTTCGCGTCGAACCTCGATATCTAGGCTGCGCCGATCGCGGGATGCCTAGGGCATCGCGCCATCGTTCGGCCCCACAAGCCTAGGACACGCGCGGTCCTGAGGGTTGTGGGGCCGAATGATTTCCCGCATGCTGTGGGCACCGGAGGCTGGCATGCGCGCGCTCGCACTCGTTGCACTGGTCGCATTCACGCAGGGCACGGTCGCCTGCGGCGGGAACATCGACGACCCGTTCGGCTCGACGCCGTCAATGATCTCACCCGAGATCGTGATACTGGGCGCCACCGCGACGGTTGGCCTCCTCTACGCCTCCGGTGGCACGTGGCGCTCATCGGACAGCGCGGTCGTCACGGTCGCCGCCGACGGCCGCGTGCATGGGAGGCGCATCGGCAGCGCGTACATCGAATACGCACAGCCGGGATTCCGCGACTCCGTGCAGCTGGGCGTGTACGCGAGCAGTTGCTTCGCCACGCCGCCGCAGGACACGCTGGTCGGAGACACGGTGCTCACCATTGGCTTCGATGCGTCGTCCTGCGGCATGCCGTCGTTCGCCGCCTGGAGCTGGCTGCCACGAACGGCCAGCGGGCAACCGGCAGTCGCGAACCGCGCGGACGGCTGGCGACTCCATCTGGCCGGGCCACGCATCGTGGAGATCGAAGCCGACGCGAGCGGCACGCGCCCGACGATCGCGTTGCTCGATGTGGGCGGCCGTGCGCTCGAGTGGGTGCACGGCAGCGATAGCAGCGCACGCCTTCAGCCGACCACACTCGGGGCCGGGCGGTATCGCATCTGGATTGCGACGCGCGGCATGTTCGACACCGCCAGCCTGCGCGTGGTGCTGCGCACGACGGCGGTGCCGTAGTCGTGATGTCCATCGCGACCCTCCGCCGCGCGCATCGCCGGCACGCGATTGCCCTGGCGGCCGTGCTGACGCTCGGCAGCGCCTGCGAGTTCGGCATTCCGGTCAGTCTCGATTTCGACCCGAGGTCCGGTGGAGGTCCCCCGCCCATCGCGCCCGGCGCGTTGTTCAGCTTCTCGTCGAGCGAACGCGCGGTGCAGGTGGGGGACACGCTCGCGATTCCCGTCATGGATGCCGTCGGCGCCGTTTGGGCGGTGAGCGATACCAGCATCGCGACGGTCACCGGCGACGCCTCCGGCGGTGTGCTGCGTCCGCGACGCGTCGGCTTGGTGCGCCTGGCGGTGCAGGCGCATGGCCGGACCCTCCGGCGCGACTACGAGGTCGTGCAAACGCTCTGCCAGCGCGGCGCCGTCTCCGCGCCACTCGTCGTCGGCAGCGATTCCCTTGTCACCCTCACCGCCGACGATTGCGCGCTCGGCTATCACCCGGGCTTCGGGGAATGGCCGCAGGACTCCCTCGGCCCGCGGTATCCGACCCTGCGCGCCGAGGGGCGACGGCTCGTGCTCACCGACAGCACCCTCGTGCGCATCGATGCGTCCTCCGCGGAGGTGATGCCGCTGCTCGCCATCATGGAGTCCACCGATTGGAGCGTCACGATGCGACGCAATCCCTGGGGGCGCGCATTCGTGGCGCGGATGCTCGCGCCCGGGAGCTACGTGCTCTGGGTCGCCGGTGAGCCCGACCACCTCAACGCGTCCATCAGGCTGGAGACTCGCGAGGTGGCGTTGTGCTCGGACTCGACGGCCACCATCCGTCCGCTCACGTTGGGCTCCGCCGCGGACGGCAGCCTCGATGCATCGGACTGCCACGCCGCATTCGGGTTCGCCCAGGAGTGGTGGCGCATCACGCTGCCACGCGACGGCTTGTATCGCGTCGCCATCGAACCGACCTCGACGCCGAACAACCCGTCGCTGCAGGTGTTCCGGCGCGGCGGGTTCCTTGGCGTGCTGCCCTCCTTCTGGGCCGCCGGTGACTACGTCGTCGAGGCCAGCTCCCTCAGCGACGTCAGTTACCGGATCCGCGTGATTGCCTGCGTCTCCGAGACGATCTGTCCGTAGTCGGCGCGAACTCAGCGCGGAACGACTGGTTGGGCGCGACGTGTCGCTACCATCGGCAGGCGCGCGCCGCCGTGGTAGTCGACGATGCCTTCCATGGACTGCCCGTCCTGGCTCAACCGGGCGCGGAACACGACATCGCCCTCGCGCGACGCCACGACCATGCGCACGGAGTCGCCGCTGACGGTGAGCACGGGGATCGCGAGCGTATTCGTCAGGTACATCGTGATCGAGCCGGCCCAGTTCTGCCCGACGGGACCCAGCGCGAAGAAGCCGGGCGACATGCGATCACCCGCGCGCATCGTGAAATCCCAAAGACCCTGCAGATCGGGGCCGGCGGGCGCGGGCCGCGTCGACTGTGCGCCGGCCGCAGCGGACCAGACCACGGTCGCGACGAGCACGGCAATCCCACGGCGGTAGCGTTTCACGGTCTCGAACACGATGCTGCACTCCTGCTGAAGTTGGGGAGAATCTACGGCTGCTGGACCCGGACGGCGTAGCCATCCGTCGTCGTCCGCAGCGCATCGTCGGCGGCGCCGACCTCGACGATCGTCGCCGCAATCCGCGACGCCTGCCGCACATCCGGCACCTCGAAGCGCAGGAGCGCCCCGCTGGCGAGTTCGCCGAACGCCGCGATGAACAGCGTATCGCCGCTTTGGCGGTGAAACACCTCGATGCCGGGCGTGGCGCCGTCGAGCCCGGTGGCCGAGAGCCCGGACGGCAGCACGACGCGCAACAGCGCCGAACGATCATCCACGTGCGGCGTCGTCCAGGTGACCTGCAGCGCGCCGGCCACGGGCCGTTGCGGCGCGGTGGGCTCGGCGCAGGAGCCGATCAGCGCGACCGCAGCGCCGAGGGCCAGCCCCCGTCTCCATCGCGAGCCGATCATGGTGTCCCTCCGGCACCGAGGACGGTGTCGAGCGCCGCGCGCTGCGCCGCCGTCAGCGCCGGCGCCTGCCGCCGGCGCCACGCGCGCACGTCGCCGACATCCAGGCGACCGTTCCGGTTGCCCTGCAAATCGAGATACCGGAGCGCGTCGGCGTTCAACGACGCGCCGCCGAGCAGTTGCGCGATGACCGCAGTGGGGGCGAGCACCGGCTCCTGTACGCTGAGCCGCAGCTCGCGCAGCGCCGTATCTGCACCAATGACGGCGCGCGCCGTCGCGACGAACGCACCGCTCGATTCGGCGATGCCGTGGACACGGCCCGATGCGGCTTCAAGCGTGAGCCCGGCGGGCAGCGCGCCGCTCGCCAGCGACCACTGCGCCGTCCCCGTGGGACCGCCGACGAGGCGCAGGGTGTCGGAGTATGCGGCGCCCATCGTCGCCGGTGGCCGCGCTGCGTCGCCCGCAATGACCGGCGCCGCATACACGCGCAGCGAGTCGATGACGCTGGCGCGCGCACCGAAACTCGGCGCCTTCACGCGGATCGTGTCCACGTACCAGCCCGGTGCCAATGCAGCGGCGCTTCGCGTCCAGCGCAGCGGCGACGTGCCCGTGCCCGCGGTGGCCCGCAGCGTGATCCACGCGGCCGTCGCCGATGCCGTCCACGCGATGCCCGCGGCCTCGTCGCCGGTGGCGATGACGCGCACGCTGTCGTCGAGGGTCACCGCACTGCCTGCCCGCAGTTCCGCGCGCCGTGAGGGCACCGACATCGCCAGCGTCGTGGGGACAGGGCCGGCTGCGACGTAGAGGCTGTCGATGAGCTTCGCCAACACGACCGAGCCGTTGGCCTCGAGGAAGTCGAGCGTGTCGACGTGCCAGCCCGGCGCGCGGTCCGCGATGTTGCGGATGAAGCGAATCCAGTTCGGCCCCGTGCGCTGGCTGGGAAGCATGCTTCCGCTCAACGGAAACGCCAGCAGCGCACGCGCATTCATGGCGCGCCAGGCGCGGGACGAACTGCCCGGGCCCGTGGGCTGCACGAATACGGAGTCCTCGCTGAGGGAGGAGAGGCCACGGACAGTGTCGCGCGTGACCCGCGTCGACAACGTGATGCCCACCGGGGCAGCCGTGACGATCAGCGTGTCGGCGAGGTCGTACTCCTGCGTCGGGTCCGCCGCGAGGTAGAGGCGGATCGTCGCGGGATGCGCACCCGGGGTAAGGTCGGCCGGCGCGCGCCGGAAGCGCACCCATCCGCTCCCGACCGGCCCCGGAAACTCCGGACGAACGTAGTACGAGCCGATGCCCTGCACCGCGTACCACTGCGCTGATGTCCCGTAGCGCCCGCTGAGCTCGACGCGGATCGAATCCAGCGCCGGCAAGGCGCCCTGGCCGAGCGTCGTGCGCGTCGCGCCCCGATGCGTCACCTGCCAGCTGACGGGCTCCAGGACCTCGAGCGAGTCGAGGAGCGAAAGCGGCGGCAGCGTGGTGCCCGGGGCGCGCAGTGTGAGCTCGGCCACGTACATCCCCGGATTCAACCCAGCGGTATTGCGGACATACTGGACCGAGGCCGCGCCGACACCGGCACCTTGCACCATCGTGATCCACGGCGCGGACGTCGTCAGGGTCCATGACGTCGTGTCCGCTCCCGGGCCGCCGATGACGACCGAGTTGAAGGTGTTCCGCTGCCCGCCCGCGATGATGGAATCGCGACGCACCGGTCCCGAGACCCCGAGCGTCAGCGACGACGGCGCCAGCACCCGCACGCGCACCTGCACGGAGACCCAACCGAACGCGCCGGCGTCCACGCGGATGCTCTGGTCGTATTGCCCGGCCGCGAGCCCGCTCGTCCGCACCGACCACCGCAGCATCGCCGTTCCGGTGCCGCCGGCGGTGAGCACCGAGAGCGGCCCGCTCATCTGCTTGCCGGCCGTCCACGCCGTCCCCTCCGGCATGCCCACCAAGGTCACGCGCGCGCTGTCCGTGATCACGCTGTCGGCCCCCGCCGTGACGACATAGAGTCGCAGTGGCGACTCCACGACGACCTGTGGGGTTGCGGCGACGTCCAGCCGCAGGCGAAACGCATCGCCCACGCGCTCGAGCACGCGGATGGTGATGCCGTTCACCCCGTCGATGAACTGCTCGCCGGGGACGAGCAGTGCACCGTCGTCGTTGGGGTCGATGACGTTGGACGGCGTCACGCCACCGCCACCGATGCGATGCACCACCACGCCCGCGCCGACGAGACCCGCATGGTACCCGCCGATGCCCCGGACCTCGAGCGTGTAGTACTGGTTCGGCCCGAACCGCGGCGTGGGGATGCGCGCGATGAGATAGTGGCCGTTCGCCGCCGGACGCGCCGTCTTCTCGAGGATGATCTCGTGCGTGCCCGGGGAGGCCAGGAAGTCGCGCGCCGCCGGGATGAACCCCAACTGCCGCTTGCCGTAGGCGTTGATGTGCGACCCGACGGACTGCACGGTACCGGGCACCGGATGCCAGGCACTCGCGCTCATCACGTCCCAGCGCGAGTCATACACCAGCCCGTATGAGCCACTCGAATGCGAGAGCCCCAACGAGTGTCCGACTTCATGCGCGATCGTACCAAGGGCGTTGAAGACGTTACTCGCCAGCCACGTCATCGCGTAGCCACGCGTGCCGCCATCGAGCGTCAGCGAACCCGTGCCACCGTAGCTGCAGCAGTCGAGATTCGTATTGAAGACGAAGTTGACGCCCTGAAACTGTGAGAAGTCCACATCGGCATCGGCGGCGGCCGCACAATCGCGCGCGAGACCGTTGAGGTTGGCGAAGTCCCCGGGGACGTACACGTCGCGGGGCTGTGGCATCACGTACCACCCGCGCACGATGCTGCCTTCCAAGGACAGCTGGCCGTTCGACACTTCGTCCCACTAGTGACCGACGCCGGGGAACGCCTGACCGAACATCGCCTCCGCGTCGGCCAACGTGCCCGGATTGACCCAGTCGAAATCCGGAAAGCGGCACAGCAACGTGACGTACCGCATCACGCGCGGCCCCTCGGCAGCCATCAGCGCGAGGCTCGCCGGCGTCTGCGCTTGGATTTCCTGGATCGTGGCCGCCTGCCCAGCCGACACGCTCAGGCGCACGCGCCGCAGTCGGATGGCATCGAAGCCACCGTAGCGCTCGGCCTGCTCCGCGGTCAGCTGAACCGGCGCGACGCGCCCGGAATCGTCGACGACACCGAAGAGCCGGGTCGGGGTCTCTCCCGGGCGCACAGGATCGCGCCAGACGCTGTGCAGCGTCCCGCTCACCTCAAGCTGTTGGGCTTGCGGCGTCGAGGCAGCGAAGAGTAGGGCTGTAGCGACGACAGCCGCGTGCGCGAAGGCGCGACGCAGGGAGCACTGGCGAAACACGATGGGCGGAGGGGTTCGCGTCCAATACGCGCGTCCGCCCACGTTGGTGTCAGCCGAGGATCGAGTCCTTGCCCTTCGTGAGCTGCTGGCCGAACCAGAAGTGCGAGAGCGCCAACATGCCGAACACCATGAACGTCGAGGCCATGATGGCCATGTGCGTCACCGGGTCCACGCCGCCGGACGACATCGGACGCGTCAGGAACGCAAACCCGAGCCAAGCGGCCACGGCGCCGCCGGCGACTCCCTTCGCCCCGAGGGCGCCCAGCTTCTCGAAGTTTTCCATGGTGCCTTAATGTGCACCCACGCCGGGGAGTTCCTCCACCCCCCGGGCCGTGATCCGATGCGAAATCAGCGGACGTCTGGACGGAGTCCCAGTGCCGAGCGGGATGGCCTGCCGCAGCGCGTACTCCGCCTCCTGCCGCGCCGACTCGCTCGCCGCGTGGATGGTCGCCAGCGGCTGGCCGGCTTCCACGCGTGCGCCGGGCTTCACGTGCAGCACGACCCCGACGGCGGGATCCACGACATCGTCCACCTTCGTGCGGCCACCGCCGAGTCCGATGATCGCGCGGCCGATTACGCGCGGCTCGACGCGCTGCACGACCCCGGCCTTCGTCGCCAGCACCGGTTTGACGACCGGCGCCTGCGGGAGCACGGCGTGGGGATCATCGACCACGCGCGCGTCACCGCCCTGCGCGGCGACCAGCGCGCGGAACTTCTCCAGCGCGGCACCCGAGTCGAGCGCACGCGTCGCGCGCGCCCGCGCATCGGCGACGTCCTCACTCACCCCGCCGACCAGCAGCATCTCGGTGGCCAGCGCCAGCGTCACCTCTCGAAGGTCGGCCGGCCCCTTGCCGCGCAGGCAGGCCACCGACTCCTCGACTTCGAGCGCGTTGCCGCAGGCATCGCCGAGCGGCGTGTCCATGTCCGTGAGCAGCGCGACGGTCGGGCAGCCGCGCCGTTCGCCGAGCGCGATCATCGTCTTCGCGAGCGTCAGCGAATCCTCGAGCCTCGTCATGAACGCACCGGCGCCGGTCTTCACGTCGAGCACCAGCCCGGTGAGGCCCTCGGCGAGCTTCTTGCTCATGATGCTCGCCGAGATGAGGGGGATGGCCTCCACTGTCGCGGTGGCGTCACGCAGGGCGTAGAACTTGCGGTCGGCCGGCGCGATCTCCGCCGTCTGGCCAATCATCGCGACGCCAAGCCGCTGCAGCTGCGCCGCCGTCTCCTCGAGCGTGAGGCGGGTGCGGAAGCCGGGGATGCTCTCGAGCTTGTCGAGCGTCCCGCCCGTGTGCCCCAGTCCCCGGCCCGACATCATCGGCACGGCAATCCCGCAACAGGCGACGAGCGGGGCGAGGATCAGCGAGACTTTGTCGCCGACGCCGCCGGTCGAGTGCTTGTCGACGCGCGGCAGCCCGAGATGCCCGAGCTCGAGCATGCGGCCGCTCTCGAGCATCGCCGTCGTGAGCGCCTCGATCTCGACGTCATCCATGCCGCGGAAGTACACGGCCATGGCGAACGCCGACATCTGGTAGTCGGGAATCGCGCCCGCCGCGTAGTCGCGCATCATGGCCGCGAGCTCGCCGGCCTCGAGACGTCCCCCGTTGCGCTTGCGTTCGATCAGGTCGACGACAGACATCCGGTCCCTCGTCCGCCGGGGCGGACGTTAGATTGAGTGTGTCCTCTAAATGAACCGTGTGAGCGGTCGGGAGTCCATCCACATGCTGATTTCCAAGCAACTCAACGCCGCGCTCAACGCGCAGGTCGGCAACGAGCTCCTCGCGAGCAATCAATACGTGGTGATCGCGTCGTACTTCGACGCCGAGGGCCTGCCGATGCTGGCCAAGCACTACTTCAACCAGGCCACCGAGGAGCGCGACCACGCGATGCGCTTCGTGCGCCTCATCCTCGATGGCGGCGGCGACCTCAAGATTCCCGCCGTGCCGGCGCCCAAGACGGGCTTCAAGTCGTCGCTCGCCGCGGTGCAGCTCGCGCTCGAGTCCGAGATCACGGTCACGAACCAGATCAACGACATCGTGGACCTGGCGATCAAGGAGAAGAACCACATCATGAAGAACGGCCTCGATTGGTTCGTGAACGAGCAGCGCGAAGAAGTCACCTCGGCCGACACGCTCGTCCGCATGGTGAAGCGCGCGGGCGAGGCGGGGCTCTTCCACGTCGAGGCCTTCCTGCGCGATGGCGGGCTCTCGGAGGCCGAGGGCGGCGCCGAGGGCGCGGCCGGCTGACGCCCGCGCACGACTCGTCCGCCGCGGCAGGGCGCGCAGCCGAGCTGCGCGCCCTGCTCGCACGTGCCCAGCACGAGTACTACGTGCTCGACCGGCCGTCGCTCAGTGACGCCGAGTACGACAAGCTGTTCCGCGAACTGCAGGCCATCGAACGCGACCATCCCGAGCTGCGCGACGCCGATTCGCCGACCGCGCGCGTCGGCGCCGACGTGGGCGACAGCCACCTCGCCAAGCACACGCACCTCGTGCCGATGGCCTCGCTCGACAACGCCTTCGACGAGGCGGAGCTGCAGGAGTGGGACCAGCGCCTGCGCAGACTCGTCGGCGACGCCGTGGACAAAGACGGCTATTGCTGCGAGCTGAAGATCGACGGCGCGGCGGTCTCGCTCACCTACGTGAACGGCGAACTCAAGATCGGCGCGACGCGTGGCAACGGCCGCGTCGGCGAGGACGTGACGGCAAACCTGCGCACCATCGCCGATGTCCCGCGACGGCTCGAGGGCAAGGACTGGCCCGAGACCATCGAGATCCGCGGCGAGGTCTACATGGAGTTCGACGGCTTCGAGCGCATGAATCGCGAGCGCGCGGCGGCCGGTGCACCCGTTTTCGCGAACCCGCGCAACTCCGCCGCGGGCGCGCTGCGGCAGAAGGACCCGCGCGAGACCGCCAAGAAGCCGCTGCGCTTCCTCGGCTATGCCTTCGCCGTGCCGGGGAATCCCTCACTGCCGTTCACGACGCAGTGGGAGTTGCTCGAGTCGTTGGCGAGCTGGGGCATCCCCACACCGCCGCACCGCCGGCACTGCCCGACGCTCGATGCCGTGCACGCCTGGGCGCGCGAGATCGAAAACACGATTCGCCCCGAGCTGCCGTTCGCCATCGATGGCGGCGTGGTGAAGGTGAACCGCCTCACGCTGCAGACGGAGCTCGGCGTGGTGGGCGGGCGCATCCCGCGCTGGGCGGTGGCGCGCAAGTTCGCGCCGGACATCGCCGAGACGAAGCTGCTCGACATCGAGGTGCAGGTCGGGCGCACGGGCGCGCTCACGCCGCGCGCCGTGCTCGCGCCCGTCGAAGTCGGCGGCGCGACGATCACCTACGCGACGCTGCACAACTTCGACCTCGTCGCCGAGAAGGACCTGCGCATCGGCGACGTGGTGCAGGTGAAGCGCGCCGGTGAGGTGATTCCGCAGATCCTCGGGCCCGTGCCCGAGCGCCGCGACGGCAGCGAGCGCAGCGTGCAGGTGCCGACGCACTGCCCCGTGTGCGGCAGCGCCGCCGTGCGCGACGAGGAAGAGGTCGCGAGCTACTGTCCCAACCTCGCCTGCAGCGGGCGGCGGCTGGAGGCGCTGGCGCATTTCACGTCGCGCGCGGGCATGGACATCCGCGGCCTGAGCTACCAGCGGCTCGAGCAGTTGATCGCCGCCGGACTCGTGAACGACGCGGCGGACATCTACGGGATCACCGTGGAGCAGCTCGTGCCGACGAAGGCCGGTGGCGGCGTGCCCGGCTTCCAGGCGAAGAGCGCATCGGCACTTGTCGAGGCCATCGACGCCTCCAAGCAGCAGCCGCTCTCGCGCTTGCTCAACGCCCTCGGCATCCGTCACGTCGGCGCCGAGAGCGCCAAGCTGCTGGCGCGGGCGTTCGGGACCATGGACGCGCTGCAGGGCGCGAGCGCCGAGCAGATCGAAGCGCTGCACGGCGTCGGTGCGACGATGGCCGCCTCCGTGCGCGAGTGGTTCGACGCGCCGGCCATGCAGGACCTCGTCACGCGGCTCGAGGCCGCCGGGCTGCGCATGGACGAGCCGCAGGCGGCCGTCGCCGGGGGTGTCTTTGCGGGCAAGAAGATCGTCCTTACCGGGACGCTGCCCACGCTCTCGCGACCGCAGGCTACCGAGCTGATCGAGAACGCCGGCGGCAAGGTGACGAGTTCGGTCTCCAAGGCTACGGACCTCGTGGTGGCTGGCGACGAAGCGGGCAGCAAGCTCGACAAGGCGAAGGAGCTCGGCGTCGAGGTCATCGACGAGGCCGAACTCTTGCGCCGGCTGGGCCGGTGACCCTTTCTTAGGGCTGACGATGACTCCCTTCACGCTCGGCGCCTCGGCGCTCTCCGCCATTCCCCGCAGCTCGCTGACCACGCTGCGCGCCTCGCTGGTGCGCGATCTCGGCGACGGCTTCGCGGCGGTGCTGCAGGAAGCAGGCTACGCGGGCGGCGAGAGCGTGCTCGCCGCGATGCAGCAGTGGTGCGCGGCCAACGGCCTCGCGGCGCCGGAGTCCCTGCCCTACGCGCAGTTCCAGCAGGCCGCGGCGCGGTTCTTCACCGAAACGGGCTGGGGCACGGTCACGCTCGAGCCGCTCGGCGACACGGCGGTGGCTTTTGATTCCGCCGATTGGGCCGAGTCCGATCCGGCGGCGGCGATGCCCTACCCCAGCTGCTACTTCTCGGCGGGCATGCTCGCCGATGTGTTCGGGCGCGTGGCGGGTGAGGCGCTGGGATGCCTTGAAGTCGAGTGCCGCTCGAACGGCGCGGCGCGCTGTCGCTTCTTGCTGGCGAGCCCCGCGGTCGTCGCGCACGTGTACCAGCGGCTGACGGAAGGCGTGGGGTACACGGACGCTTTGGCGGAGTTGGCCTAGGATTTCGAACGGCCCGCGCCCCAGTGCGCAGGTGGTGACCGCGCCGTAGCTTGTGCAGTGTGCGGACCGCCTTCTTCACCAAGCCCATCCTCAACTCGCCATACGAGTATCCCGCGCGGCATTGGGAGCTCGACGCGAGTGGCCAGCCCACAGGCGCAATCCTTGAATCGAGGCGCTCCGTCTCGTTCATCACGCCGATTCCGAAGCCCAAGAAGCATTCGAAGGCGCAGACGGCGCTCGTGCTGGATGAAGGCGCTGGGCTCTCCACCGAGCAGCAGGGCTACCACCGCAGTCTGATCAACGACCTGCGCACGCAGGTGGATCGCTGGCGGGCGCTGCCCGACCCGTCCACGTGGATGGTCACGCCCGAGACCGCGCGCCTGCTGCACCACTGGCGGCACTTCAAGTTCAACGGCGTGCGGCCGTTCTTCTGCCAGGTCGAAGCCGTCGAGACGGCCATCTGGCTTACCGAGGTCGCGCCGCAGCTCGGCAAGGACGGCCAGCGATTCCTCGCGCACCTGGATGCGGTGAACGCCGAGGCGAACCCGGGACTCTTCCGCCTCGCGCTCAAGCTCGCGACGGGCGCCGGCAAGACGACCGTGATGGCGATGCTCATCGCCTGGCAGACGATCAACGCGGTGCGTCACCCCGGATCCAAGCGCTTCACGCGCGGTTTCCTCGTGGTGACGCCGGGCATCACCATCAAGGACCGCCTGCGCGTCCTGCAGCCCAACGATCCCGACGCGTACTACCAGCAGCGCGAGCTGGTGCCGACGGACCTGCTGCGCGAAGTGCAGCACGCGAAGATCGTCATCACCAACTATCACGCGTTCAAGCTGCGCGAGCGCTGGGAGATTTCGAAGGGTGGCCGCGCCCTGCTGCAGGGCCACGGACCGGCGCTGAGCACCACGGAATCCGAAGGCCAGATGCTGCAGCGCGTGATGCCGGAGCTGATGGGCTTCAAGCACATCATCGCAATCAACGACGAGGCGCATCACTGCTATCGCGAGAAGGCCGTCGCCGACGAGGACGTGGAGCTGAAGGGTGACGACCGCAAGGAAGCGGAAGAGAACGCCGAGGCGGCACGGCTCTGGATCTCCGGCCTCGAGGCCGTGCAGCGCAAGCTCGGCCTCCAGCGCGTGATCGACCTCTCGGCCACGCCGTTCTTCCTGCGCGGCTCGGGCTACGCCGAGGGGACGCTCTTCCCCTGGACGCTCAGCGACTTCTCGCTGATGGACGCCATCGAGTGCGGCATCGTGAAGCTGCCGCGCGTGCCCGTGGCCGACAACATCCCGGGCGCGGAAGTGCCGGTGTACCGCAACCTCTGGGAGCACATCCGCACCAAGATGCCCAAGGCGGGCCGCCGCAGCGGGGGCGACGCCGACCCGCAGTTGCTGCCGACGCCGTTGCAGACCGCGCTCGAAGCGCTGTACGGACATTACGAGAAGACCTTCGAGCGCTGGCAGGCGACGCCGGGCGTGGAGGTGCCGCCGTGCTTCATCGTGGTCTGCAACAACACGACGGCGTCCAAGCTGGTCTTCGACTACATCAGCGGTTTTGAGCGCACGCTCGAGGATGGCTCGACGCAGCAGGTCCCGGGCAAGTTCAAGCTCTTCCAGAACCACGACGCCGACGGCCGCGCCCTGGCGCGCCCCCGCACGCTGCTCATCGACAGCGCGCAGCTGGAATCCGGCGAGGGCCTCGACGACAACTTCCGCAAGGTCGCGGCGGCGGAGATCGAGTACTTCCGGCGCGAGCAGACGCAGCGCTCGGGCCAGCAGATCAAGGCCGACGACATCTCCGACGCGGAACTGCTGCGCGAGGTGATGAACACCGTGGGCAAGAAGGGCCGGCTCGGCGAGGGCATCCGCTGCGTCGTCTCCGTCTCGATGCTCACCGAGGGCTGGGATGCCAGCACCGTCACCCACGTGCTCGGCGTGCGCGCCTTCGGCACGCAACTGCTCTGCGAGCAGGTCATCGGCCGCGCACTGCGGCGCCAGTCGTATGAACTGAACGAGGAAGGGCTCTTCGACGTCGAGTACGCCGACGTGCTCGGCATTCCGTT